>NZ_CP061171.1:5178098-5825361 GCF_014692875.1 Pedobacter riviphilus
GCCTTAAACGAGCGGTGTCGAATTGGTATTTATTGGCCTGTTCATTCATAAAAAGACCAAGCTTTTGCGTTCTATAATAAATGGTATGTGTTTCCAAATCTTCTTCTCTCATTAAGAGTGCAAGGTGGCCAGCAACATGTTTGCGTACACTGGTATCACTTTTGTTTTTTGGAAGTGCCTTACTATAATCTGATAAGCTAAATGAAGATGAAAATTTATCTTTCTCATTACCTTTTGCACTTACCGTGTAGATATATTTTTTGTCTTTTTTATCAAATCTGGCACTAATCAAAAAAGCATTGGTATCTAAAAGTTTTTGTTCAATAATGTTTTGAATCGTATCGCAGCGTAAGTCGAGCTCTTTTTTTATTCCATCTTCGAAAGCAAGGTTAACTTCCTTTTCAAAATCTTTTAAAGTCGTTTTGTAATAGTTAACAATCCAATATACCTGCAACGATAAAAGTGCCACCATTACCGAAAAACAGATTGTAATTAAAATATTGGCACTTTTTCGCATCATCAAATGTATGTTAAATCCCTAAATCTAAATATTGCATTAACATAATATAACCTAAAATAACATCTCCGATAACTGAGTTTAAAATTGGTTTTGCTCAATTTTGGTTAAACAAAAAATTATGAAAGCAATATTTTTTAATCTATTATTATCTATATGTACATATAGTGCGCTAGCACAGGGTGTTCAGATCAAAGCTGGCGATCAATTCCCGGATGTATTGATCAAAAACTTAATCAACTCCCCTGTTAAAGCTATTCAGCTTGGACAAAAACACGATAATAAGATTTATATCTTAAACTTATGGGGCACCTGGTGTAGTCCTTGCATTCCCGAAATGGACGCTCTGGCCAAACTACAGTTGCGTAATCCAGGAAGCATTCAGGTAATTGGCATTTCTAACGAAAAGCCTTCTAGGCTCCAAAATTACCTAATAAAAAAAACATCAAAGGTTTGGCTCTGTAGTGATACGTCCGAATTTTTTTACAAGCTGTTTGCATTTGCATACGTAGGGCAAAGTGCAATTGTGGATGCTAAAGGTAAGGTTGTAGCCCTGGTTAAAAGTGATTCGATTAACCAGAAAATGATAGATCGGTTAGTAAAAGGATTAACAATAAAATCTACGGCAGAAATCAAGGAGAAACCTGTAAATAACCACGATGATATTTTTGCTGTTGACTCTACCTTAATCCACAGTTTTACCCTACGTGGTTATATAAAGGGCCAACATTCGGGCAGTAGGCGGTATACGGGTAAAAGCGCTTTCGATGGCCGTAGGATTAGCTTTACCAATGCTTCGATGGCTTCCTTGTATAAAGATGCTTATGGTATAGTTTCTGAAAAACAATTGATTTACGAACTTCCGGAAAAAG
The DNA here is from genome assembly GCF_014692875.1 of Pedobacter riviphilus. Classification (NCBI taxonomy): domain Bacteria; kingdom Pseudomonadati; phylum Bacteroidota; class Sphingobacteriia; order Sphingobacteriales; family Sphingobacteriaceae; genus Pedobacter; species Pedobacter riviphilus. The sequence continues at coordinate 5,179,488 of NZ_CP061171.1, forward strand.
AAGTTTCTGATTTTGATAACAAAGAGACACTCTATTCTTTAGACTTGTTGGTTAAACCCGAGGAAAGGGATAGTTTAATGGTCATCCTACAAAATAAACTTCGGGTATTGCTCCCGGTTAAGGCGAGGATAGAATATAGGCTAATGCCTGTTTATACATTAATCAATAAAAACTTTAAGCAAAAAGAATCAAGTGATGAAAAACTGAGCTATAGTTTTAGTGGGCAAGGTTACGATGGTCAGGGCGCTACCTTAGCCAATTTTGCCAACGATTATCTAAGTAATGAATTTAGTTTACCCGTTGTAGATGAAACAGGCTTAACAAAGCGGTACAATATCAAAACAAATGTAGCCATGAGAAATAGAGAAAGTATTCTGAAATCGATTAATGATATCGGATTAGACGTGGTTAAACAGGACAGAAAGATGAAAGTTCTGGTTTTTTACAAATAGAAAGTGGTCCTGCTAACCGGACCACCTTTAAAATTTTATTAGCTGAATAATTCCTGTTCGTCTCTATTTTCGGTAGGAATCTTTTTTAGGAAATCATCAAACGATGGTCCTTCATTGTCTGAATAAATGCCATAAGCGTCTAATATATATCCAATATTTTTATCCTGATCTTCCAGTAGGTAAAGCACAGAGTTATCTGCCGGGTCTGAATCTCCTTCAAACCGATAAGTTTTAACAATGGTTAAATCCTCGGGTTTATAAATTTTTCCGAGCGATTTACTTTGCATCTTACCATGATCAGACATTTTTAATTCGTTATCTTTTCCTTTCAGCCTCAATTTCTCCAAAATTTGACTTAAAGTGTTCATTGCAATTGGCTGTTCCATAGTTATAAGATTTTATACTGGTTAAACAAGTGGCATTCGAAATGGTTTTGCTATCCTTCTTTTTAAAGCAAACTAAATGATTGTCAATCTGTTTCTTATGTGAACTAATTTTTTGTAAAATGAAAAAATATCTTTTTAGCTTAGCTATAGCAGGCGTAGCACTTATAAGTGCTTGCGCTAAAACCGACAAAGAAGTTGCCCAGGCTACATTGACCGAAACAGCAGATAATACCAAAACCATTGGAACAGCAAAGTTTTACGAACTGAGTGACGGAAAAATTAAGATGGATATCGAGATGAATTTTGCAGCACGTGCAGATAGTAATGTTGCGGTCCACTTTCACGAACATGGCGATTGCGGTAATATGGGCGAAAATACACATGGCCACTGGAACCCAACGAAAGAAGCTCATGGCAAATGGGGATCTGCCGCTTACCACAGCGGAGATATTGGCAACATTATGTTAGATCATAAAGGCCATGCAACCCTTTCGGTTACTACCGATAGATGGAGCATTAAAGATGGAGATGTTAAAAATATTATCGGTCGTGGAATAATTGTACATGGTGGTACTGATGATTATACTACACAACCAACCGGTAACTCAGGTCCGCGGGTGGGCTGTGGTGTAATTGAAGCAGTGAAGTAAAGTTTTAATTTAGTTTGATCGCCATTTCGAGCGGAGTGCAATGTAGTTGAGGAATCTATTAAAGATCTCCCCATTTCACTACGTTTCAGTCGAGATGGCGATTTTCTGTTGGAGTCTTTAAGCGGTTAAATTTTTAACCGCTTTTTTATGCAATTTGATTCCGCTTGTCATCATCATTAAAAACCTAAATTATTATGGCAACACTAAACGAATCTCAAAGTGGCAAGGCTGCAGGAAGAACCAACAAGACAACACCAAGGGTAGATCTTACTGCAATGGTAGATCTGATGTTTTTATTGACTGCATTTTTTATGCTCACTACTTCATTAGGATCTTTAAATGCGGCAGATATTGCGAAGCCCGATAAAACGGATATCAATATCGTAGAAAATTATCCCGAGTCACGTACCATGACCATTCTGCTTGGTAAAAACAATAAGGCTGTTTGCTACATGGGCACAATAGAAAAGGCAAACATGAAAGTTGCCTCGGTAGCTAACATTCAGAAAGAAATTTTTGCAAATGAGAAACTTGTAGCTAAAACACATCACAATAATCCATCAAAGTATATGATCGTGATTATCAAACCTGGCAAAACCGCCAAGTTCCAGAATTTTGTAGATGTAATTGACGAAATGAAGATTGCCAATATTAAATCATACGCCATTGACGACGATCATATTGTAGAAAAAGAGATCGCATTTATGAAAATAAATGGTCTTTAAATGGTCGGTTCTTACTGTAACTATACTTAAAATAGAGCGAATAAAAAGAATATAAAGCGTTTTAATGTTAATGAATAAATTGAATAGGGTAAATTGTACACTATGCTTTTACTAAACACTTGGTTTTTGGCCACTTTAAGGGTGTTTTTTAACAGTATTATAGAAATGTTAGGTTTGTGTTAGATGTTTAATACTACATCTGTATAGCTAATATTATTACATTCGTCGAAGTGTTTGGCCAAGCATCAGGCGCATCCCGAAAAGCCTTTAAAAGAGTAGGATCTTAAAACTCAAAAAAAATCTAGTATGAAAAGTTTAGAATTAAAAAATCTTGGTGTTAAAGAAATGAACACAACTGAAATGTCTCAAGTTGAAGGTGGTGGTATTATTAATAATACATTAAACGAACTTTTAACTTCTCTTGCAGGAACTTTAAATGCAGTTGGTGCAGACACTTCAGCATTTTTAAGCAAAACAGTAACCAATGTTTTGAAACTTGTTTGGAGTCTATAAGCAATTTATTGCGTCCGCTGTTCTGGTTTTCAGAATAGCGGATGCTTTACGATTTCAATATTATGGCGCTAACCAGCTACTCTACAGAAAGAATTTCAAATACCGCTCTCGTTTACCGTTCTCAAATTAGTAAATCAAGCCAGTTAATTTATGTTGTTGCGGTGGCAGCCATTTTAATTGTTTTGATTGCCCTTCCCTTTATTAAAATACCCATTAGTATAAATGGTACAGGTATTTTACAATCAACCATCGAAAAAACAGAACTTATTGTCCCGGTTAATGGCCGGTTGATACAATATCGCCTCTCGGATAATAAAAGACTTAAACAAGGTGATACGCTTTTAGCTATTGATGCCGGTTTACCCAAGCAGCAGGATGCTTTGGTTGAAACGCGAAAAAATCAGATCGCCCAATTTTTACAGGATATCCGTACGTTACTCTCGTTTAATGGCGGCTCATCGAGCTTACAAACGGGGCAATATGTGGCATCCTGGCAACAATATGTGCAAGAATTAAAAAACGCAGGTATTGCGAAAAGACAGGCCGCCAGCACCTTTGCGCGTTACAATAAACTTTATCAGAACAAAGTGCTAACGCAATCAGAATATGAAAAATACAAATACGAACTCGAGCAGGCCGAATCGGTTTACTTAATGGTACGTACTAAATATAAAACGCAATGGCAAACGGAAGCCAATGGTTACCGCAACGAACTGCGCCAGCTTTCTGGGCAGCAGGCAGAACTTAACGAGCAGAAAAAACAATATGTACTACGTGCGCCGATTGATGGTTCTGTGCAGAGTTTAATCGGCTTGCAAAATGGTGCGTATGTATTTGCGAACCAAAAAATAGGAGAGGTTTCACCAGATGCCGGCTTGGCCGCTTATTGTTACATCAACCCTTCAGATATCGGCCTCATTAGAAAAGGACAGGAAGTGCACTTCCAGATTAATGCTTATAATTATAATCAGTGGGGTTTGGCAATAGGGAAAGTGATTGATATTTCAGATGATATTGTTATTTTAAATGGTAACCAGCCTGCTTTTAAAGTAAAGTGTTTAATGGATAAAAATTTTCTGATGTTAAAGAATGGTTATAAAGGATACCTCAAAAAAGGAATGAATTTTACCGCCCGCTTTAAAGTAACAGACCGTAGTTTATACCAATTACTTTACGATAAGGTAGATGATTGGGTTAATCCAAACTTAATCCAAAAAACATAAAGGCAATGAGTACAAAGGTTAAGCAACGAGATATAACAGATTGTGGTGCGGCTTGTCTGGCTTCAATTGCTGCTCATTATAAGCTGGATTTGGCCGTTGCCCGCATCAGGCAGCTGGCCGGAACCGATAAAAAAGGTACGACCGTTTTAGGACTTGTAGAAGCGGCTCAGAAATTAGGATTTGAAGCGAAAGGGGTAAAAGCACCTTTCGATAGTTTGTTTAAAATACCTACGCCCGCTATAGCACATATCATTGTGAATGATATCCTTCAGCATTATGTAGTGATTTATAAAGTAAATGGCAAGTTTATAGAGGTGATGGACCCTATAGATGGGAAAGTGCACCGTAAAACACATGATGAATTCAAAAAGGAGTGGACTGGTGCTTTAGTCTTATTGTTGCCATCAGAAGATTTTCAGATCGGCAATGAAAAAAAATCAATCCAGGGTAGATTTTGGAGTTTGATTAAACCGCACAAAGGCATTCTGACGCAAGTTTTATTTGGTGCTATTGTTTATACTGTACTGGGTTTATCAACCTCTATTTTTGTTCAGAAGCTAGTCGATTTTGTGCTGGTAGATGGTAACCATAACCTGCTAAACCTCATGAGTATAGCCATGATGGTTATTCTGATGGTACAGTTGTTTATTGGCTCGGCAAAAACAATTTTTACCTTAAAAACTGGTCAGCTAATCGATTCGCAGCTTATTTTAGGCTACTACAAACACCTGCTCCGTTTGCCACAGCAGTTTTTTGATACCATGCGGGTGGGCGAAATTATTTCGAGGATTAATGATGCCGTAAAAATCAGAACGTTTTTAAATGATGTATGCGTAAATTTTGTAGTCAACATTTTTATTGTTTTCTTCTCGTTCATCATGATGTTTACGTACTACTGGAAATTGGCACTCATTACGCTTACCGTTATCCCGCTGTATCTGATTATTTATGCAATTACCGATAAATTTAACAAACGTACGCAACGGAGGTTGATGGAAGATGCTGCCGAGCTCGAATCTCAATTGGTAGAAAGCTTAAACGCGGTAGGTACCATTAAACGTTTCGGCTTAGAAGATCATGCCAACGACAAAACCGAAACCCGTTTCATTAAATTGCTCCAGGCAGGCTTTAAATCGAATATTAATGCTGTTGTATCGGGTACTTCTACCGAGTTTATCTCACGCATGATTACAATTGTATTGCTTTGGGTAGGTGCAGGTTACGTATTAAGCAATTCGATTACACCAGGAGAATTACTGTCGTTTTATACTTTGATCGGTTATTTTACGGGACCAGTTTCCTCTTTAATCGGAATGAATAAAACCGTACAAGATGCTGTTATTGCGGCCGATAGGCTGTTCGAAATTATGGACCTGGAACGTGAAAGTGATGAGAACCAAATTGAATTAAGTACTGATAAAGTTGGCGATATACACTTCGAAAACGTTTCTTTCCGCTATGGGGCGAGGTTGCCCGTTTTCGAGAACCTAAATTTAACCATTCCACAGGGTAAATTTACAGCCATTGTGGGCGAGAGCGGATCAGGGAAATCAACTTTAATGTCTATCCTACAGAATATTTATCCTATTCAGGCGGGCAATGTGCGCATAGGTAAATACGATCTCAAATACATTACCAATTCGTCGCTTCGTAGAATGGTATCGGTAGTGCCCCAGCAGATTGATTTATTTGCAGGTAATGTAATCGATAATATTGCTATTGGCGAAGAAGAACCCGATATGCAAAGGATTATTGATATTGCCACTAAATTGGGTTTAATTGGTTTTATTGAGGCTTTACCTAAAGGATTTCAAACTTATTTGGGTGAAAATGGTACATCATTATCGGGCGGGCAAAGGCAGCGTATTGCCATTGCAAGGGCTTTATATCGCGATCCTGAAATTCTGATTTTAGATGAGGCCACCTCATCGCTAGATTCGGTTTCTGAGCAGCATGTACAACGGATGATCGAACTTTTAAAAGAAGAGCATAAAACGGTAATTGTAATAACCCACCGATCGAGTACACTGAATAATGCCGATAAAATTATTGTATTGGATAAAGGTGTAGTGGTAGAGCAGGGCAGCCACCAGGAACTGAAATACCATTTGGCCTAACTAACGAAGTTAGGAGGGTACGAGTGTTAGGAAACTTCGTTAGTTTAGCGGAGGGAGAAAGCCTAGATATTTATATTGTTTTTTTTGGAAAGCAATTGCAGTAAGTCTTTTTAATGTTCGTCCTGCTTTTTGCTTGTAGTCCCGATTAGAAAAAAATCGGGAGCTACCGCGTCAATCAGGTTTGGGTAGGTTAGGCTTTTGCTACTATTAACGGAGGTCTGCACAGTTCGAGAGTATTTATTTCTTAGTAAGATTTCTTTCCCAAGAACCACCAGCCCAGGTTAACTAAACCCGGACAGGAGCGAACACCGAACGCCGTGAGGTAAAGCGGATGGCGGGGCTTTCGGAACCGATGTGCGCAGAACCCTGCTTTTCAAAAAAAACGCTTGGATACTTATGAATTCTGCTATTGCCGTTAGCCCTTGTCGACTTCGTAAGTCTAAAACAAGAAAAGGCGTTCTGCATATTTGCAAAACGCCTTTTTCTATAAAATTATTTGAAGAATTAAATGCCGAAAGCAGCTTTAACCTGATCTACGTAATCTAATTTTTCCCAGGTAAACAAATCAACAGTAACTGTTTTTTCTTCACCGTTTGGTGTTCTGAAAGTTTTGGTAACTGTTTCTGGTGTGCGGCCCATGTGCCCATAAGCAGCCGTTTCGCTGTAAATTGGGTTTCTTAATTTTAAACGTTGCTCAATAAAATAAGGGCGCATATCGAAAATCGATTCTACAATTTTAGCAATCTCGCCATCCGTTTTTCCTACTTTACCAGTGCCATAAGTATTGATATAAATACCCATTGGTTTAGCAACACCGATAGCGTATGATACCTGAACTAAAATTTCGTCGGCTACACCAGCTGCCACTAAGTTTTTAGCAATATGGCGTGTAGCATAAGCTGCACTTCTATCTACCTTACTTGGATCTTTACCAGAGAAAGCACCACCGCCATGTGCACCTTTACCGCCGTAAGTATCAACAATAATTTTTCTTCCCGTTAAACCAGTATCGCCATGCGGACCGCCGATTACAAATTTACCGGTTGGGTTAATGTGGTATTCAATTTTATCATTAAATAAATGTGCGTAAGCAGGGTTGGCTTTTATAATTCTTGGAATCAGAATATTCACTAAGTCAGTTTTGATTTTAGCCAACATTGCGGCCTCTTCATCAAAATCATCGTGCTGTGTAGAAATTACAATCGCATCGATACGCACTGGTTTGTTGTTATCGTCGTACTCTAAAGTAACCTGGCTTTTTGCATCAGGGCGTAAATAAGTAATTTCGTTATTTTCGCGGCGTAAAACAGCTAATTCCTGTAATAACTTATGAGAAAGATTTAATGCCAAAGGCATGTAGTCTTCGGTTTCGTTCGTAGCATAACCAAACATCATACCCTGATCGCCAGCACCTTGTTCTTCTTTGTTGCTTCTGTCTACACCTTGGTTAATATCTTGAGATTGCTCGTGTATTGCCGATAAAATTCCGCAAGAGTTGGCCTCAAACATATACTCGCTTTTGGTGTAACCAATTTTCTTAATTACATCGCGGGCAATTTGTTGTACATCTAAATATGTTTTAGATTTTACCTCACCAGCCAAAATAACCTGACCAGTAGTTACCAAAGTTTCGCAAGCAACCTTTGATTCTGGATCGAAAGCTAAAAAGTTATCAATTAATGCATCCGAAATTTGATCGGCGATTTTATCCGGGTGGCCTTCAGAAACAGATTCTGATGTAAATAAATATGACATTTATTAAATAAATTAATGGTAAATAAACAAATTAATACTTGCCAAACCCCTTGGAAACAGGTGTTTAAATGATTGAAAGGAGGCATTAGCAATTTTTTTAAGTGGTTGCAATCCGGTCCCGAGGTGTCGGGATAGCAAATCAATCCACTTTTTTACTGGTGCAAAATTAGCATATTTTCTTTATTTCAAAAATTATAGATTATTTTGTGCATTCATTCTTACACTTTGCACACAAAGATTAATATCCTCTTTATTATAAACCCTATCTCTGGTGGGAGAGGGAAGTTGCGCATCCCCGATTTTATTGATCAATATCTGGATAAGGAAAAATTTAGCCCAAACTTTGTTTTTAGCGAATATGTTGGTCATGCCGGCGAACTGGCAGATGAAGCGGCGACTAAAAATTTTGATGTAATCGTAGCTGCAGGTGGCGATGGTACCATTAACGAGGTAGCCAGTAAAGTGTTAAAACACCATAAAATTTTAGGGATTTTACCGCTTGGATCGGGAAATGGCCTCGCCAGGTTTTTAAGGATATCGAAAAATTTAAGATATGCACTTTCATTGATCAATAATTTTAAGGTTGATGAGATTGATACTGCAGAGTTTAATAACAAGTGTTTTTTTAATCTGGCCGGTATGGGATTTGATGCCCATTTGAGCGCTGTTTTTTCAAAAGATAAAAAACGCGGGCTTTCGGGCTATGTAAAATTGGGTTTCAAGGAGGTTTTTAATTACAAGCCTCAAACCTATCAGCTTAATATCGACGGGACTGAATACACCAAAAAAGCTTTTGCTATTAGCATTGCCAATTCGTCTCAGTATGGAAACGATGTTTATATCTCGCCAAATGCCTCGGTAAAAGACGGATTGCTTGATGTGTGCATTATTAAGCCTTTCCCGATAATAAAATTACCAATATTGGGTTATGTAATGTTGAGGGGCAAGGCAGAAAGCTCTGATATGATTGAGATTATTAAAGGAAAAAATATTAAAATTACAAGGGAAATGGCGGGTGCAGTGCACGTTGATGGCGAACCTTTGCAGATGGGAACAGCGATAGAAGCGAAGATAAAGCCACTCTCGCTCAAAGTGATTGTGCCTTAGCATGTGGCGTTTAGTGGTTGGCGGAGTATATTGCCTCGTGCGCTCAAATCTAGCCTTACTACAAATTCTTAAACTATGCACCCAAACTAATGAACCAATGGCCAGTGAGCCAATGAACCTTTTATAAAACATGAAACCAAAGAAAAACAGTTTAAGCGATCTTGGCGGAATTATGTATTCTACCAATCCGGAGTTTGAATACGAAGAAGAAGTTGATAATACCGTTACCTCGCCGAATAACCAGCAGGATTTAAGGGTAATGCTCGATAAAAAGAACCGAGGTGGTAAAGCGGTAACCTTAATTACAGGTTTTAAAGGCCGTACTGAAGATTTAGAGGTATTAGGCAAAATGCTTAAAACCAAATGTGGTGTAGGTGGCTCTGTTAAAGACGGAGAAATCATGATCCAGGGCGATGTACGCGATAAAGTAATGGGCATCTTGCAGAAGGATGGGTATAAAGTGAAGAAAGCCGGGGATAGTATAATATGGTTAAATTATAATTAAAAGCGGTGTCATCCTGAGCGTAGTCGAAGAATCTTTTTTAGCATTCATCGCGAGTATGAAAGATTGCTTCGTTGTTCCCCCTCGAAATTGACGTCCTCTTAAGATACTAAAAAACTCCCTCTTAATCCTCATCAAAACCTACCCAATACTCAATATTGGTTTTTAAATGTATACCGAGAAACTACTTTCGCTAAACATTTAAATCAATCAATATGAAACAGTTATTATTTTTATTCTTTTTTATCATTTCTTTCGGCCTACAGGCTGCCTATGCAGAATTTTTGAATCTTGGTGCGGCAGAAATAATAATGCTTTTGGTTGTAGGCTTTTTTGCTTTGACCTTCGTTGTAGGCTTTATTTTTTTATGTTTATACCTAATTGGACGTGTTAAGTCTGCTAAAAATGAAAAATAAGATAATCTTTGGGTTGGTTTTTATCCTTGCCTACGATATTCAGATTGCCTACGCCGATTTTCTAAATATGGGGAGTGCGGAAATAATAATGCTCCTGGTTGCAGGCCTTGTCTTTTTTGGATTTTTTGGTGGCATTTTTATGCTGATCTACTTTTTGATTAAAAAAAATCGTAATACGCCGTTAAACGCTGCTCCGAATACAGTAGCCATAAACTTTGTATCTCCACTTGCTTATCAAAACCCTACAGTTGAGGAAAAAAGTGGTAAAAAAGAAACCATAAAAGTAAATGCCAGAATTGCTTTGCCTCAACAGAACGAAATCAGGTATGTTAATATTGATGAAATTATAAGGTGTGAAGCGGATAACAATTATACCAACTTCTTTTTTAGCGACGGCGGTCAGCTGCTGATTTCAAAATCATTAAAAGAATATTCAGATCTGCTTAAACCACAAGGTTTTGTGCGGACACATCAAAGCCATTTGGTTAACCCGAAATTTGTGAAAAGTTGGCTTAAGGAAGATGGTGGAACGCTTTTAATGGATAGTGGCGATAAAATTCCGGTGAGTAAACCAAACCGGGAATTGGTGAAAGAAATTTTGGGAAAGTAGTTTTTTCTTTGATCGTCATTGCTGAGAAGGCTTTTTCAGCCGGCGAAGCAATCTTACAACAACTGATTCGTGCTTAAGATTGCCTCGTCGTTCCTCTTCGCAATGACGAAACTTTATTTTTAAACATTACATTTTTGTACTTTTGCGGCTATGTCAGTTATTAAACCCTCATTAGCAAAAGGTACCCGCGATTTTACTCCGGTTGAAATGGTAAAACGCAACTTTATTTACGATACCATTAAAACGGTTTTCAGGAAATACGGTTATGCCGAAATCCAGACTCCAAGTTTCGAAAATCTTTCAACTTTAACCGGAAAGTATGGCGATGAAGGCGACAAACTGATTTTTAAAATTTTAAATAGTGGGGAATATTTGAGCCAAAAAGTTTTAGATAAAGTTAGTCATCTAAAAAAAGAATTTGAAGATGCACAAGGCTACCTTGCTGAAAATGATGATTCTAATCCTGACAAAATAGTAATAGGAGGAAATGCTTCTGTAGTATTTGGAAATAATGAAGAGTTTACTAAACTACAACGAGCAATATCCCTTTATAAAAATATAAGTAAAACTGTTCTTACAGATATTTCCGAAAAAGCCCTTCGTTATGATTTAACTGTTCCCTTTGCCCGTTACGTGGTGATGCATCAAAATGATATTACTTTACCATTCAAAAGATTTCAAATCCAACCTGTTTGGAGAGCAGATAAGCCTCAGCGAGGTAGATACCGCGAATTTTATCAGTGTGATGTGGATGTGGTAGGCTCAAAAAGTCTATTGAACGAAGCTGAATTTATTTTAATCTACAATGAAGCTTTAAGCAAACTGGGCTTGAAAGATTTCAGCGTAAAAATCAACAACAGAAAAATTTTATCAGGTATTGCTGAGATTATTGGTAAACCAGATTTAATTATAGACATGACAGTAGCCATCGATAAACTGGATAAAATCGGTTTAGATGGTGTAAGTAAAGAACTTTTAGAGCGCGGTTTTACCGAACAGGATTTAGAAAAACTTCGCCCGGTAATTTTGTTAGAAGGTTCTAATGAAGAAAAACTGGCCAGCTTGAAAGAAGTTTTAGCTCAATCAGAAACCGGTTTAAAAGGTATTGCCGAAATAGAACAGGTTTTTGAATATGTAGATAGCCTGATTGCTTATGGTTTGCCTTTAACGGCTAAATTGGAACTCGATATCACTTTAGCACGCGGCTTAAATTACTATACCGGCTGTATTTTCGAAGTTAAAACCAACGAAGTGGCTATGGGCAGCATTGGTGGTGGTGGTCGTTACGATGATTTAACCGGTATGTTCGGTTTAAAAGATTTAACGGGAGTTGGTGTTTCTTTCGGTGCCGACCGCATTTATGATGTATTGGAAGAACTTAACCTTTTCCCTGCCTCAGCAGAAGTTGGCACAAAAGTGTTGATCAGCAATTTCGATGCAGAAGCTGAAAAATATGCTTTGCCGATTGTTCAGCAATTTAGAAATGCAGGGATTTCAGCAGAGTTGTACCCAAGTTCTGCGAAACTAAAAAAACAAATGGCTTATGCAGATGCGAAGAACATCCCTTATGTAATTTTAATTGGTGGTGATGAGATTGCTAGTGGCGAACTTACGTTAAAGGATATGCAAAGCGGTGAGCAGAAGAAACTTACTGTTTTGGGTATTCTGGAGTTGTTGAAATAACGTCGGTTTTCACCGCAAAGTATACAAAGGTTTTCGCAAAGAAGCGCAGAGGATCGGTTATGTACCCGCTTTGTGCACTTTGCGCTTGCCTTCTTTTCCTTTGCGGTTAAGCGAGTCTCCCAATCCGCAATAAAACCGGGAAACGAACATCTTTCTCCGCATCATCGCCGCAGGCTTCTTTTAGTTCTGTAAACATATACTCTAATGGGTTGCGTTCATTCGCCTTTTTATAATGCTGCAAAGAAGACCAGGTATTTAAATAGCCAATTAACTGGTTAAAATTCCAGGTGGTTTTAATCTGAAAATGAGGAGCAATGATCTCTTCAAAGGGAAATGGGATGGTTTTATAACCTTCTTCAATATAACGGCGTTCGCTATCCCAATATTTACCCAAAATATCTTCGTAAAGTTTATGTACAGCCTTATCCACTTTTTTATCGATAAACATTAGTCCATAACCAATCACTGCAAAAAGGCCATCTGGTTTTAGTGTTCTTTTTACTTCGGCGTAAAATGCCTCAAAATTAAACCAATGGATGGCCTGCGCTACGGTAATTAAATCGAAACTATCATTACCAACCGAGGTTTGTTCGGCAGGTTCAACTTTGTAGGTAATATTTGGCAATTGTAAAGCATTTTTTAATTGATTTTCGCTGATATCCGTTGCATAAACGGCATCGAAATGTTGGGCCAATACACGGGCAACCTGGCCGTTTCCTGTAGCACAATCCCACGCTGTTTCTTTGTTTTTTACCATGCTAAGCAGATAATCGTACATTTCCTGTGGATAAGTTGGTCTGTAAATGGCGTAATCGGCAGATTGGGTAGAAAAGTTATCTTTCATTGTTGTAATGATGAAATTCTGAATGTTGGATGGTGAGAATGGCGTCAAGTTGAGAAATAATCCCGTTCTTTCTTTATAAAATTATTATATTTTTGATTAACAACTACTGTTGATTTAAGTTTCATTCATTCAATATTCAACACAATTATTTTCTAATATGGAAAAAGCATTACAACAGGACGGAATTAAGGATGTAGAATATAGGCTGAAATCTATATTTGGTGGTTCAGTTGGTAATCTTGTGGAGTGGTACGACTGGTATACCTATTCTGCTTTTGCGCTTTATTTTTCTCCTGTCTTTTTCCCGAACAGTAATCCTACTGCCCAATTATTAGATACCGCAGGTATTTTTGCTGTAGGTTTTTTAATGCGGCCTATTGGTGGCTGGCTGTTTGGCAGTATTGCCGATAAATTAGGCCGAAAACGTTCGATGACACTTTCTGTACTGATTATGGCAATAGGATCATTAATTATCGGTTTAACCCCAGGTTACAAACAGATTGGAATTGCAGCCCCATTATTGCTCGTTTTTGCCAGATTAATCCAAGGTTTGAGTACTGGTGGCGAATATGGAACTTCTGCCACTTACCTCAGCGAAATGGCCACCAAAAAACACCGCGGATTTTATTCAAGCTTTCAGTATGTAACCTTGATTGGTGGACAGCTGTTGGCTTTGGGTATCCAGTTAATCTTACAGAACTGGTTGCTTACACCTTCCGAACTACATGAATGGGGCTGGAGGATTCCATTTTTTATCGGCGCCATACTCTCTTTTATTGCTTTGTATCTGCGTAGACATATCGACGAAACCTCGGCGTTTAAAAGCAAAAACTCAGCAGACAAAAAAGGGGGCATTGCGGTACTGATGAAATATCCAAAGGAAGTTTTTACCGTAGTAGGCTTAACTTTGGGCGGAACGATTGCCTTTTATACATTTAGTACTTACATGCAGAAATTTCTGGTCAATACGGTCCACCTCAGCAAAGAAACCTCCACAACTTTGTCGTTTATTTCGTTATTGGTTTTTGCCATTATGCAGCCGCTGTTTGGACTGTTATCTGATAAAATCGGGCGTAAACCTTTATTAATCGGTTTTGGTGTGTTGGGCAGTCTATGTACCTATCCAATTTTAACAGGCTTGGCAGGAGAAACCAATACCACTATCATATTCTTGATGATGATTGGCGCTTTGATCATTGTGAGCGGGTATACGAGCATCAACGCAGTAGTTAAGGCAGAGCTGTTTCCGGCCGAAATCAGGGCTTTGGGCGTAGGCTTACCTTATGCCTTAACTGTTGCCATTTTTGGCGGAACTGCAGAATATTTTGCGCTATGGTTTAAAAATATCGGACACGAGAGTTATTTCTACTGGTATGTAACCGGATGTATTTTAATCTCCCTGATTTTATATACTACTATGAAAGATACGAAACACCATTCGAAGATTGAAGATTAGACTTTTTGTACCATCTGTCGTCATTTCGAGCGGAGTGCAACAGAATGGAGAAATACCCATTGTTAAATGTAATTGCAGATTTCTCGAATAGTTTAATCATTTTTTAAAACCGTTATTTTTTGGAAAGCAGTTGCGGTAGCCTTTGGGCAAGAGCAGTCCCGCTCCCGCTTCTGCCATGAAATATCGGCATCTCGCTTTGATTGGGTTTAGGTGGCCAAATGCTGCTGCTATAGGTGGAATAAACCCAACAGTAGCGAAAATCCTTTTTGTTGATCCTTCGATAAACTCAGGAAGACAGGCACAAAAAGATTGTAGCGAATGGCGGGGCCGGCGGAACCGAAGCACTTTCTAGGAGCCTACAAATAATTACTCACTTCAATTAAATTCATATCCGGGTCACGGAGGTAAATAGAGATAATTTTCCCATTGGCGCCGGTGCGTTCTACGGGCCCTTCCTCAATTTCGATGCATTTTTCTTTAAGTTCCTGCATCACCTCACGTAGTGGAAGATCGGTAATAAAACAAAGATCAGCTGTGCCGGGCATGGGTTTGAAAGCTTTTGGTTCAAACTCACTTCCATATTGGTGCAGGTTAATTTTCTGATTCCCAAATTTCAAAGCCTTTCTGTTTTCGCCAAATTCAACAATTTCCATCCCTAAGGCAAGGCTGTAAAACTTACAGGTGCTTTCTAAATTGGCAACCGTTAATACAAGATGATCTAAGTTTTTAATGTCCATAATAATTAAATTAGAACTAAAGCATTCGTCCTTTTGTTTTAGTTAAATCAATATTAAGGATTTATGCTTGCGATATTTGGTTAGTAAATTATCGACAAACAAAATACTCAATTTTTATATATTTACCATTATGCAAAACCTGCCTCCTTTAGCCGAACGTATGCGCCCTCAAAATCTAGATGAATATGTTGGTCAACAACATCTGGTTGGAGAAGGTGCGGTGTTACGCAAGGCGATAGAGAGCAGTCAGCTACCCTCCATGATTTTTTGGGGACCTCCAGGCGTAGGTAAAACAACTTTGGCCTATATCATTTCGCAGGCATTAGATCGTCCGTTTTTTAACTTAAGCGCCATTAACAGCGGTGTGAAAGATATTCGGGACGTAATCGATCGGGCCGCACAGCTGAAGGATAGTTTTTTAGGCCTACCCATTTTGTTTATCGATGAGATTCACCGTTTTAGCAAATCGCAACAAGACAGTTTGTTGGGTGCGGTAGAGAGGGGTTTGGTTACCTTAATTGGCGCAACAACCGAAAATCCATCTTTTGAGGTGATCTCCGCTTTACTTTCCCGTTGCCAGGTTTATATTTTAAAATCCTTAACCGAAGCGGAGCTAGCGGGTTTATTGGAAACAGCCATTAAAAAAGATAGCATTCTCTCAGAGAAGAATATTTCCATAAAAGAACATGAGGCCTTAATTCGTTTATCGGGTGGCGATGCAAGGAAATTATTAAATGTGCTCGAAATTGCCATTAACGGCATTGGTGGGAATAAAATCGTACTCACAAACGAAAATGTGCTGGCACACGCACAGCAGAACCTTGCGCTGTACGATAAAGCGGGAGAGCAGCATTACGATATCATTTCGGCCTTTATTAAATCCATCCGTGGCAGCGACCCGAATGCAGCCGTTTATTGGTTGGCCCGGATGATAGAAGGAGGCGAAGATCCACTTTTTATTGCCCGTAGGTTATTGATCCTGTCTTCAGAAGATATTGGCAATGCCAACCCTAATGCCCTGCTTTTGGCCAACAACTGTTTTACCGCAGTAAATGTAATTGGCTACCCGGAGGCGCGGATCATCTTGTCGCAGTGTGTAACCTATCTGGCCAGTTCGCCTAAAAGTAATGCATCTTATGAAGCCATTAACAAAGCACAGGCTTTGGTTAAACAAACAGGAAACCTACCTGTACCGCTGCATATCCGCAATGCACCAACCAAACTGATGAAAAATATCGGCTATGGGAAAGATTACCAATATTCGCACGGATATGAAGGTAATTTTTCGCCACAAGAATATTTTCCAGAAGAATTAAGCGGTACCAAACTTTACGATCCGGGGAAAAACGCTGCAGAAGAGAAACTGCGCGAAAAGCTAAGGCAAAATTGGAAAGACAAATACAAATATTAGTGTAACATTTTCTCTCAAATACATACTAATAGATATATTGACTAAAATCAAACACCTAAACTAAATATGCTGAGTACTTTTTTAAGCCATCAAAGAAAATCTTTCTGGCGTTCGCGAAACAGGGGCAGTAGCATTGCTGGCCAAATTGTTTTGGGTTTTTTTATGCTATATTTTTTCATATTGGCACTTGGTGCCGGTTTTGGCATGTCTCATTTATTGGCCTACTTTTTCCCAAATCAAGATGTAATTAAAAGCTTCAATGGCATTATTCTCTATTATTTTGCATTCGATTTTATCATGCGCATGCAGTTTCAGGAGTTGCCAACGTTGAGTATCATTCCGTACCTGCACCTCAAAATACAAAAGAGTAAGATTATTAAGTTTTTAAATGTTAAGGCACTGTTCTCGGCATTTAACCTTTGGCCATTTTTTATCTTTCTTCCGTTCTGTTTCATCAAAATTGCACCGAGCCTTGGTGCAGTTACCACCATCATGTATATCGTTTCGATATTTTCGATTATGATCTTTAACAATTATATGGTGTTGTATATCAAGCGGAAATCGATCACCAATACACTTTATACCTTCTTGGGCTTGGTTGTTATTGCTACGTTTGCTGCTTTAGAATATTATAAGATTATTTCAATCATGGCCGGTTCCGATTTTGTGTTCAGGGCCATTGCAGCTCATCCTTATTATGCTTTTGCATTTACTTTGGCTGCTATAGGTATATTTTATTTCAACTCCAGTTTCTTGCGTAAAAACCTATATGTAGAAGAATTAAGCAGCAAACAGGAGAAGAAAGGCAGTACCGATTATGCTTTCCTGAACCGTTTTGGCAAGGTTGGCGAACTGGCTGCTTTAGAGTTAAAATTAATTCTCCGTCACAAACGCCCCCGCTCCGCGGTTATTATGGGGTTCTTTTTTCTCTTTTACGGGTTTATTTTTTATAAGGAAAAAGCAATAAATCACAATGCTTTCGGGCAAATGATGTTTGGTGCTATTTTCATGACAGGTGTTTCTATCATTATTTATGGCCAGTTTATGTTTGCATGGCAAAGTGCCCATTTTGATGGAATATTAGCCAATAAAATCAATTTTAAAGATTACATCAAGGCTAAGTTTTTACTATTTACCATTGGCTGTACCATTATTACCTTATTAGCGAGTTTTTACGGATTTTTAAGTCCGAAGCTATTACTCTTACACCTGGCTGCTTATTTATATAACATCGGTTTTGGAACGGTAGTGGTGCTTTATCTTGCTACCCTAAATTATAAAAGATTAGATATTACCAAGGCGGCAAGTTTTAATTACCAGGGCACAGGCGCTACACAATGGCTGTTAATGTTTCCTTATGCGCTTACCCCAATATTAATTTATGTGCCATTTGGTATACTCAACAAGCCTTATTGGGGATTGGTTGCCGTTTCTGTTTTTGGCCTTGCGATGTTATTGTTACGCGGCTTTTGGGTGAATTATATTGCAAAAAGATTAGAGTTACAACGTTATAAAATAGCCGAAGGCTTTAGAGAATAATTATGATTTTAGAAGTTAAGAATTTACAAAAAGTTTATGGCGATAAAACCGTTGTAAACATCGAAGATTTGCAGATTGCTGCTGGCGAAACCGTTGGCTTAGTTGGAAATAACGGCGCTGGTAAAACCACTTTCTTCCGAATGCTTTTAGATTTAATCCGCCCAACTAATGGCGAGGTTTTATCAAAAGGCGAAAATGTAATGCACAACGATAACTGGAAGAATTATACTGCATCATTTTTGGATGAAGGTTTTCTGATCGATTATTTAACCCCTGAAGAATATTTTATTTTTATTGGAAGTTTAAATAACTTAAGTGTAGCTGATGTTTCGGCTTACCTGAGCCAATATGGCGAGTTCTTTAATGGAGAAATATTAAACAGTGGAAAATACATCCGCGATTTTAGTAAAGGAAATCAAAATAAAGTTGGTATTGCAGCTGCACTGATGCAAAAGCCAGAAATTTTAATTTTAGATGAACCTTTTGCTAACCTCGATCCAACTACACAGATACGTTTAAAGAAACTACTGAAAGAGCAAACAGGCAACATGACTACCTTTATTTCTAGTCACGATTTAAATCATGTTACCGATGTTTGTAACCGTATTATCTTAGTTGAAAAAGGGCAGGTAATTAAAGATTTTAAAACAGACGAAAATACATTAAAGGAATTAGAGAATTATTTCTCTGCCTAGTTTTTGTACTAAGAATGATACATTATAGAAGAGTCTCCATTTATCGGGACTCTTTTTTTATATGTGTATTGTTTGTGTTTTTAGTGAATTTTGGTCAAAATGGACAGAAAATACAGTTTGGTTACTTTTTGGCATTGTGTTTGAATATAACGGGTAGAAATTATAAATCTAGATTATTATGAGTATTTCAAAAGTAAGAATAGCAACATTAAGTATAGGGTTAGCAGTAGGATCGATGGCATTCCAAAGTTGTGATAGTTTAACTAAAACACAAAAAGGAGCTGGTATTGGTGCTGCAGCTGGTGGTGTTATTGGTGCATTGATCGGTAAAAAAGCCGGTAATACAGCAGTAGGAGCCCTAATTGGTGGTGCTATTGGCGGTACAGCGGGAGCTTTTATCGGCCGTAGAATGGACAGACAGGCAGCTGAAATCCAGAAAGCTATTCCTAACGCAGAAGTTATTCGTGAAGGTGAAGGAATTATTGTGAAATTTGATAGTGGTATTTTATTCGATTTTGATAAAACCGCTTTGAAAGATGCAGCTAAAACAAACATCCAGAGTTTAGCTTCTTCATTAAATCAATATCCTGATACTGATATTAAAATTATTGGCCATACCGATAGCCGCGGTACCGAACAATATAACATGGGCCTATCTGAAAGAAGGGCAGCAGCAGTAAAAGCTTACGCTGTTTCGCAAGGTGTTCCTTCAAATCGTTTAGTTACAATTGGTAAAGGTTTTTCTGAACCAATTGCTGATAACGAAACTGATGCTGGCCGTGCAGCTAACCGTCGTGTAGAGATTGTAATCGTTGCCAACGATGCATTAAAAGCAACTGCACAAAAACAAGGATAATACCGCAATTTCCCTCTACCTATGAGGTCATTATAAATGCAGCCCTGGTGTACATTCACCGGGGTTTTTTTGTGTTTTGTGATGTTGCTGCTGTGCGACAAATGGCATAAACGGTTGCGCGCGCCCTATTATCTAACACAAGGTTGTATATTCCTGTTGGTTTTGAAAAGCAGGTTACTGTGTGTATCGGTTTCGATAGTCCCGCCATTCGCTTTACCTCTCTGCGTTCGGTGCCCGCTGCTGTCGGGTTTGGTTAACTTAAGGCGGTGGCGCTTGGGGAGGGTTGGATTACTGCGCTGGCCGTGGGGCAACTTTGTAAGTTTTTCTAGCACCTGCAACCCTAAATAGCTGCACCAGCCCCCCGAATTTAAACGGGATTGAAGCGGCATCCTCCGTTCCGGTTTTTCATCGGAATCGGAGATACAGCGAAAAGCCCGGCTGATATTAAAAAAAGTAGATGGCCCTGCTTTCCAAAACCTATAAATAGATCGTGTCGGATGGTAAGATCCAACACCACGATAGGTTCTAAGAATAAATATCTTCGAAATAACTTACCACAAGCGATTTCATCAGCATTTCCTGCTCAAGCATGGTATAAGGTGGAATGGCTTTAATTAATTTCCAATGCGGCCAGCCGTCCTGATCTAGGCCCTCTAGCTCATAGAATCCCATTTCACTCAATAAACGACAGGTAGCAATATGCATCAACTCTTCTTTTTGGCGTTTGCTGTATTTCTTTGGCCCTTTGCCCAGCTCCTGAACGCCGATTAAAAAAAGCATTACTTTTAAATCAGGAAAATCAGATTCAAATTCCTTTGAAATCCTTTCCTGTAAAACTTTCCACTTGGCATTAATCTCCGACGGCTTCATATCTGACAAAGATAAGGTAAAAAGGTGTAAGGCCTAAGTAAAAGCTTTGCGGTTTTAACTTAAAGCTTGATTGGTAATTGTATTTTTAACTACATTTATAACCTATGGATACGAATATCAATAAAACAATTAATGCGGGTTTATTAGCTTATGGCATGTCAGGAAAAGTTTTTCATGCTCCTTTTTTGCAGGGACACAGCGGATTTAATTTAAAGGCAATAGTAGAACGCAGCCATAAAAACGCAGTGAATGATTATCCAAATATTACAAGTTATAATAGTGTTGATGAACTCTTGAATGATGAGGAAATAGCGTTAGTGGTAATTAATACCCCAAATAACCTGCATTATGAACATTCGAAAGCTGCATTAAATGCACATAAACATATTCTGGTTGAAAAACCATTTACGGCAACGGTTGCACAAGCAAAAGAACTTTTTGAACTTGCCGATAGTGTAGGAAAGCAAATCTTTTTTTATCAGAACCGCCGTTGGGACAGCGACTTTACCTCAGTGAAAAAGGTAATTGAAAGTGGCAAGCTGGGGAAACTGATTGAGGTTCATTTACGTTACGATCGTTACCGCAATGTAATCGGGCCAAAGGTATTTAAAGAAAATCCGGTAGAGGCTAGCGGACTTTTATACGATTTAGGCCCACATCTGTTAGATCAGGTGATCTGTTTATTTGGCAAACCTTTAAGTTACCACAAAATTTTAGGTAAAAATAGGGTAGGTACTTTGGTTGATGATTACTTTTCGATCCAGCTAAGTTATCCAGATAGTTTGAATGTTTTTGTTACTTCGAGTATGTTGGTGGTAAGCCCGCAGGCAGGATTTGTTTTACACGGCATGAACGGAAGTTTTATTAAACAGAGAACCGATATTCAGGAAGAGCAACTTTTGGCGGGTATGAAATTAAGCGATCCGGCTTATGGTATCGAATCTGAAAGCAAAGATGGTGTGTTAACTACTATTGATGCAGATGGCAATAAAACGGAGGAAACCATTCCTTCCGAAGTAGGTAGCTATCTGCCACTTTTCGAAGCTGTTTATCAAGGCATTGTTAACAATAAGCCTTATCCTGTGACCCGCGAAGATGTTTTAACACAAATGGAAATTATAGAAAGCCCCATAACCGCATAAGCCTGATCATGAATTCTCTCCCATTTGTATACCTGATTCCAATTTTTTTGATTGCCCTTTATTTAATCCTGAAGAAAAAGAAAGTTGCGATAGAGCCTTTAACCGATGTTGATAAAAAAATACTCGACGACTATGTAGGCTATTACCATAATCTGGATTCGACAGATAAACTGAGGTTTGAAGAGAAAGTAGCTGCATTTTTCAGTACGGTTAAAATTGAGCCGGTAGGTTTAGAAATGACCACACTGGATGAACTGCTGATTGCCTCTAGTGCTGTGATCCCGATTTTTGGTTTCGACGATTGGCAATACAAAAACTTAACCAGCGTTTTGTTATATCCCGATGCCTTTAACAAGGATTTTCAGTTTGAAGGGGGTGAAAGAAACATTATGGGTATGGTGGGTACAGGTTATATGAACGGGCAAATGATTTTATCTCGATCGGCACTGCGCCATGGTTTTTCTAAAAGTGCAGGGAAAGAGAATACCGCAATCCACGAGTTTGTGCACCTTTTAGATAAATCAGACGGTGCAACAGATGGAGTACCCGAAAATTTAATGGCCCATGAATATACTTTGCCCTGGATTAAAATGATGCGTGAGGAAATTGAAAAGATTGAAGAAAATAAATCGGATATTAATCCTTATGCCATCACGAATGAGGCCGAATTTTTTGCCGTAGTTTCAGAATACTTTTTCGAAAAGCCCGAACAGCTTAAAGATAAGCACCCTGAATTGTACTTTCAGTTAAGCCGTATTTTTGCGCAACAGCCTGCAGGTTAAAAATGATAAATTAACAAATGAAAATATTTGCAACAGTTATCTGTAGTTTGATCGCCATCAGCGCCTTTGCGCAGAAAACCTATGTGCTAAGGCAAAATTACCCGACAGGGAATAAGTATAACTTCTCGTTTATTTCAGATCAGCTTATTAAACAGAAAATTGGTAGTAGGAGCATTAATTCAACGCAAGCCATCGGTACCGATTATACTTTTGATATCACAGAAGGGCACAATGGCGATAAAGATATAAAGGTAACCTACAACAGGTTGTTTATGAAATCGACTGCAATGGGGAATACCATGAACCTGGATTCGGATGAGGCAGACAGTACCAAAAAAGGTCCGTTTGCAGGTTTTAAAGGCGCATCTTTTTATATGACAGTAGCTTCAAACGGCGGAATTAAAACCGTAGCTGGCATTGACATGATGCTAGATCGCGTAGCGGCAAAAATGACTACCGATACGGTTAAGCTGAAGGCCATAAAAAGTGCATTAGGAAAGCAATTTAGTGCCGATATGGTTAAACAAACCATGGAATCGTCTTTTAAAATCTATCCCGAAAAATTGATCAAAATAGGCGATAGCTGGACCGTTGATACCAAAATGCAAATGAGCATGCCCATTGAAACGATTACGCAATACACATTAAAAGAGGTAAAGGATGGTGTTGCCATTTTGAGTGTAAAGGGAAGCTTAATTTCGAAAGGAAATTTTGAAGTGATGGGCAATCACATGGAAACCGATTTAAAAGGTACAAACTCCGGAGAAACAGCTGTCGATTTAAAAACGGGTATAGTATTGAACAGCCACTTGCGCGTTGAACTTTACGGCAAAATGAAATCGATGGGGCAGGACATCGATTTCGAAATGCAAGGCATTAATAAAATTGTAGGGAAAGAGGTTAATTAGAAATTAAGTTCGCTATTCCTGCTGTCAGTCTGAGCCTGTCGAAGACCCTTATTCTTAAAAAAATCACGAAGATTTTCCTTCGACAAGCTCAGGATGACATCTTTTTTGATTTGACTTCTTCGTATTACAAACTACCTGTTAATGCCACTAAAAATTCAGTCGGAATTTCGATATGTGGAATGTGGCCACAAGCATCAAACTCAATAATCTTAGCACCAATAATTTTGGCTGCGGTTTGCTTTCCCAAAAGTTTATACTGACCGTGTAAAGCCTGTTGATCTGGCGTAAGCAGGCCTTTGCCGACGATTGTTTTGTCTTCCTTACCAATAAACAAAACAGTAGGTACCTTTAAATTCTGAAATTCGTATACTACAGGCTGTTCATAAATCATGGTATAAGTTAACGCGGCAACTTTAGCCCAGCGCGGGTAGTCGGAACTATTGGTTACCCCTCCCGCAATGCCCACCAGGTATTCGTATTCAGGTTTCCAATACGTAAAATAAGAGCCTTGGTAATACTTTCGTACGCTCTCAGCAGTGGTTTTAAGTTCCGTTTGATACTGTTGCGCAGTAGTGATATAAGGAATGAAAGTTTTATAATCTTCCAGTCCGATTGGATTTTCGAGCAAGAGTTTTTCAGTTGTTTCCGGGTACATCAAAGCAAAACGCGTAGCCAGCATACCGCCCATACTATGACCTAAAACCACGGTTTTTTGAACGCCTAAGGTATCTAGCAGTCGTTTATTCCAGCTAGCCATTTGGTGGAAACTGTAATGGATAAATGCTTTAGATGATTTACCAAAACCAATCTGGTCAGGTACGATTACACGATAACCGATGTTGGTTAAGGCTTTAATTACATTGCCCCAGTAATAACCTCCAAAATTTTTCCCATGGAAAAGGATTGCCGTTTTTCCATTGGCTGCTGCAGTTGGTGCAACATCCATATAAGCCATTTTAATATCCTGGTCTTCGGTATTAATAGGAAAGTATTTAACGGGATACGGGTATTTAACGTTATCAAGGGTGATAGATAGCGTATCTATTTTTTGTGCATGTACAAGGGTAAAAACGAACAGGCTGAGGGCAAGTAAAAGAAAATATCTCTTCATGATTGGTAATGATGTAAAAACTAAAAAGCTAATTGGCCCAAGTTAGACTTTTGCCAATTAGTTAGCTTAAAAATCATGCCCTTTTTACATAATCAGCAATTAAATGTAAGTGCCATGGCGATTTGAATTAATCTTTGAGCATCTGTTTCAAATATTTTACGGGCATCGCAATGGTTGTTTCATCTGATAGACTACCAGAAATTTTATCGATATTAACTTTGTCAATCTTAATTTCCGATTTTTCGAAAGTATTAATCGTTAAATTGCCAATGTTGCTTTTATCTTCTTCTCCTCCGAGATCAACGGTTGAATTCTTGCATCTTATATTTAACTTTTTATAAGAGTTGTTTTCCGAATAAAAAGTTGTACTATCCAGGTTGATGTTTAACTGTTTAATGTCGGGTTGATTAATTACTTTGCTCGATTTTCCATTATTTGTAAATAATGTAATGGGCGAGCCAAAACTGAGCTGGCCGGCATTTTTCATGTTAATATTTAAAGAATCACTTTTGGCTGTTAAAATCAGCTCTGAAGAATTAGTTAAATTGAGTTCGTCAACATTCCGACAATATACCAGTATTGTTATATCTGATCTATGATGGTGCGATGGCTGTGCTTTATCATCAAAATAAATTTGTAGTACGCCCACATTGTTTACACTAAAATTGATGGCGTCTTTCATCTCAGTAGGTACTTTTACCCCGAATACATCGCTTTTAATAAAATGTATCTGCAGAGCATTACCTCTAGCATCTGGAATGTTAATACTGGTAAACGGATTTTTTATAGGTACGGCAGTTCTGCCTTGGCTTTCCTTATCAAAGGGCTCCGCGTTTATTTCTTGTTCTTCAACAAAGCCACCACTAGTTGATGGCTTATAATTTATTTTGGCATTTATGGCCACAACAATTATTGGAACAATAATGAACAGTGCAGCAAGGGTGATTAATAATTTATTGCTTGTTTTCATTTTTTTAGGCGTTAAAATTTTCTTTTACAAACATTTTGTATTGGCTTTCCAGTTCATCAAAACCAATGTTAAGCAGGTAAATATTCCTGAAAAAGGTTGGCAGTTCATCTGTTATAAACTGTTGTTTGCGGTAGTTTCTTACATTGTCTATTGCCGCTTCCTCTACAAAAAAACCAATTCCTCTTTTATTGTTGATGATGTTCTTGTTTTGTAGCAGCTCGTAGGTACGCATTACCGTATTAGGATTTACTTCCATTTCTACGGCCAGTTCCCGCACCGAAGGAACTTTTTCATCGGCTTTCCATTTTCCGAGCAAAATATGTTCACAAACGTATTCTGCAATTTGAAGGTATATCGCCTTGTTATCTCTAAATTCCATATCTATACCTTTTAATTAAACTTCTTTTTCTTTTAAGCGGACGTAAGTAATTATCCAGATAAATAAGGTGACTAAGATGCTAGCCACAAATAGTATTATGAATACAAAGTCTCCTTCATTTGTGCCTGTATTGTACTTACCTTCCAGTAACCATTTCGCAGTTTTAAAGCCTAAAAAGATCACAAGTGTGAATAAGGCTGTTAAGGATAGAGCGGTTTTAACGTAATGAAAGCGATTAAAATAAACGGATCCCAGAAGAAAAATGCTAGAGAAGAAAAGTGGAAAAGCAAATAGGAATTTAGACCTGTTATCGACGGTTAAATCATCATAAAAAGAGCTAAAGCTCACCAATGTTAGTTTATTGGTGTTATAATCGAGCGCTTTTTGATTTTTCCATAGTTCGTTGATATAGTTAAGAAATATAGAATCAACTATATAAAAAATAAGTAGGTAACTTACTAAGCTGAGAATTACGGAGAAAAGAATTGCGCAAAAGAATTTCTCGGTAACAGAGGCTGGTGTCATTAATTCCATAATTGCTTTCGGTTTTTGCCCTAACGCACTAAAATAGGTGCTGGCTTCAATTGTTAAAAACAAAAAACCGATCGAAAGAAAAACAGGCATACGAAAGGCTAATTGAGCATGGCCGTTATCATTCCATACAAAATTTGATTGGTTGAAACGAGGGATGTTAAAGAGATAGAAGCCCACTACAATTACGGTAAGCACTATCAAACTCATCAAATAAATTTTTCCAAACTCCAGCCACTGTCTTTTAAGCAATAAGCCAAATCGATTGATATTAAATGTGTTGTTCATTGCTTAGCTGAATAAAGGTTTAAATTTGATTTTTTCTGCAAGTATGGCATTGAAAAGTAGCTCCATATCTAATTTGCTTTCTTCCTGGTGATAGTTGGGCATTACCGCATTATAACCAGAAAGTGATGCCTCTGCATAAATGATGCTATCATCGATTTCTTTGACTTTCTTAAAGGTTAACTTTGCTGTAATTTCTTCTACTGAAGCTTTAAGCGCAACGTCATTTTCGTCAAGCATAATCACCGTGTCGATCAAATTGTCCAAATCCCTAACCTGGTGCGTAGAGATGATGATACAACGTTCATCTGTCATAGCAGAAGCCATAATTTTTCTAAACTGAGCTTTAGAAGGAATGTCTAAACCGTTAGTAGGCTCATCCATAATCACCAGTTTCGCCTGTGTAGCCAGGCCAAAAGCAATAATTACTTTTTTCTTCTGCCCGTAGCTCATGTTAATGAGTTTCTGTTCAACAGGAATATCAAATTCCTTAATCAGATCTGTAAAATAATCATGATCGAAATTTTTGTAAAATGGAGCGTTTGCTTTTAAATAGGCTTCAATTTTTACTGAAGGCAAATAAAATTCTTCTGGAATAAAACAAATCTGCTCTAAAAGCGCAGGTTGTCTTTTGGCGGGGTTAAAGCCCATCACCTCTAATGTGCCACTCTGTGCATATACCAAACCGGCCAGGTTTTTTAATAGGCTCGATTTACCGGCTCCATTTTTTCCAAGCAAACCGTAAATATGGCCATTGCTTAACCGCATGCTCATATTTTTAAATAATGGCTTATGCTTGCTGTAGCCAAAATTAAGATTGTTAATATTTATCATATCTACTGTATTAGTTAAATAATACACTAATGTATGTTGTTGTTTGATGATCTCCAAATTATTTTGAAAAAAGTTTTGGGCTGAGCGAATAGGGGTTAGCGTTTTCACACTCATCGCGCTACGCCACGGGAAGGTAAAATATCAGTCTAATAATTGTTGCATTAAAACATCCTTAATGTGGAGATTGTATGTTTGTAGTATATTGATATAGTATGGATACAAAATGGGCATATTTACTTAGTCGCTTGGCAATAGGATTGAGTTTTTTCGGACATGGTTTGGTGCGTTTACCAAAACTTGCAGGTTTTAGTGGCTGGATGGTTGGGCAATTTTCGAAATCATATTTACCTGATACATTGATTATTCCCTTTAGTTATATTTTGCCGTTTGCCGAATTTATAGCAGGCTTAATGATCATATTGGGCTTATTTACTAGGCAAGGCTTATTATTTGCCGGAGTGATTTCGTTAGCACTGATTTTCGGAACAACGGTAATTGAAAATTGGGATGCGCTGCCTTCTCAACTCATCCATGTCGCATTTTTATCGGTACTACTTGCTTACCTGTCGCATAACAGTTATGCGGTTGACAAAATCATTAAAAAATAATTATGGAATACAGAAAAATTGGAAATTCAGATTTAGCACTTTCGGTAATCACATTCGGCGCCTGGGCAGCTGGAGGCTGGATGTGGGGAAGCACAGATAGAAACGATGCAATTAACGCAATTAAAGCAGGTTACGATTTAGGGGTTACATCAATCGATACCGCTCCAATTTACGGTTAGGGAGATAGTGAGGAAATCGTAGGCAATGCAATAAAAGGGATCTCGCGCGATAAATTACAACTGGTAACCAAATTCGGGATGCGTTGGGACCTGGCCAAAGGCGATTTCGGCTTTAAGAGCAAAAACAATGAGGGAAAAGATATCGATATTTATAAATATGCCGGAAAAGAAAGTGTGATTTATGAATGTGAGCAATCTTTAAAACGCCTGGGTACTGATTACATAGATCTTTACCAGATCCACTGGCCAGATACAACAACACCGATAAACGAAACTTTCGAAGCCGTGAGCAGGTTAATTGAACAGGGTAAAGTACGTTATGCAGGCGTGTGCAATTATAATGTGGCACAATTAAAAGAAGCAGATCAGACTTTAGAAATTATTTCCAACCAGATTCCATTTAGCATGGTAAACCGCGGTGTTGAGGAGGAAATTGTTCCATATTGTATTGAAAAAAATAAATCAGTTTTAGCTTATAGTCCGATGGAGCGCGGTTTATTGACCGGAAAAATGACTGCCGATTATAAATTTGAAGAAGGTGATCACCGTCAAGGGAATAAATTTTTCTCGCCAGAAAGTATCGAAAAAACAAATGCGTTTTTGGCTAAAATAAAACCGTTGGCCGACGAGAAAAATGCTACTCTATCTCAATTGGTGTTACGCTGGACGGTTGAACGCCCAGGCATAACCATTGCTTTGGTTGGCGCAAGGAATGAAAAGCAAGCTGTACAAAATGCAGAAGCCATAAACGTAAAATTAAACGCTGAAGAAATTCAGTTCATCAATACCGAATTAAAGAACGCTGGTTTTTAAACTTCAACCGCAAAGAAAGGAAGGAACACAGCGGTTAAAGTCTTCGATTTCTTTGCGAAAAAACTTTGCGTCCTTCGCAGTTAAACAAACAATATATGTCTAAATTATTTTCTCCTTTTACCATAAAGGATGTAACCTTAAAAAATAGAATTGTTATTTCACCCATGTGCCAATATTCTGCTGTTGATGGCTTTGCCAACGATTGGCACCTGGTGCATTTAGGAAGCCGTGCCGTTGGTGGTGCAGGTTTAATTATCCAGGAAGCTTCTGCAGTAACAGCCGATGGGAGAATTACCTATGCTGATTTAGGTATCTGGAAAGATGAACATGTAGAAAAACTGAAACAGATAGTTTCTTTTATTCATAATAATGGTGCTATCGCTGGCGTCCAATTGGCACATGCAGGTAGAAAAGCCAGTTGCGAAGTGCCCTGGAATGGCGGCGAGCAGTTAGCTGCAGGTGAAAATAGCTGGAAACCAGTTGCACCATCTCCAATTTCTTTTAAGCCAGGACAGGTTGAACCGCATGAATTAACGATTTCAGAAATTCAGGATATTGTTTTTGCTTTCAGAGCGGCGGCAAAACGGGCCCTTGATGCCGGCTATAAAGTAGTAGAAATACATGCTGCACACGGTTATTTACTACATCAGTTTTTTAGTCCATTGAGCAATAAACGTACAGATGTTTATGGTGGAAGTTTCGAAAACCGGATTCGTTTGGTAATCGATGTGGTTGAAGCCGTACAATCGGTATGGCCAGAGAACTTGCCTTTATTTGTTCGCATTTCTGCAACGGACTGGACGGAAGGCGGCTGGAACGAGAACGATTCATTACAATTAGTGGCTGTGTTAAAAGATCGCGGTGTAGATTTAATTGATACCTCATCTGGAGGAAATGTACCTGATGCTTTTATTCCTGCAGGACCAAACTATCAGGTTCCTTTTGCTGATAAGATTAGAAATGAAATTGGGATTTATACAGGTGCAGTAGGTGTAATTGTTGAGGCGCAGCAGGCAGAAGAAATTTTGGAGCAGGGCAAAGCTGATTTGATTTTTATTGCCCGCGAATCGTTACGTGATGCTTATTTCCCTACGCATGCAGCGCAAGTGCTTGGCGATGATACCGAATGGCCAAATCAGTATGTTAGGGCTAAGAGGGATACGTTTAAGAAATAATCATTGGTTCCAAAAAAGGGAAAAAGCCGGCATTTGTCGGCTTTTTCCCTTTTAAATCAATTATGATGTGGCTGGCACATAGAACCTCAATCCAATATAAATGGATGCCCGGTTTTTTTCTATTGTTTGTTATTTTACCAGTGTAAAAGGAACATACAATCCGAAAGTGATATTTCTGCCGGTATTATAAACACCTAAATTAGGATTCTCCTGATCAAAACGGCCTGGTTTAAATCTGCTTAAAGCATCGTAATATTTCTGATCTAACAGGTTATTGGCCGAAACAGATAGTTTGATTGGCTGTTTGCCTAAATTAAATGTAGCACCGATGCCTGCGTTTAATAGCGTATAACCACTGGTTGGCGTTTCAAAAACATCATCCACACGGGTTTGTTTAAATGCCGAGTTGATACCCACAGAAAGATATGCATCATTTGTGCCTTTAAGTTTAGGTTCGAAACGTAATTCATTTCTCAATGTTCCGGCAGGAATAAATGAAAGCGGTCTGTTTAACGTATTGTTCTGTGCATGAACGTATCCAAATGTATTTTCGAAGTGGATAAACGGAACAGGGTGGATGGTTAAACTTGCTTCAGCACCGTAAAGATTCGCGTTTACCTGTCCGTAACGGTAAACATCATAAAGTGTACCGTCAGCTACTCTTTGTTCGCCATTGTTGGAGGCATAAATATAATTGTGGATGTAATTGTTGTAAATACTTGCACTTGCACTTACAATTTTTCCTTCGTATTCCAAAGCAGCATCAACCTGGTAACTGCGCTCAGGACTTAAACCTGAGTTACCGATTTCGTATCTAAATGTACCTTCATGTACACCGTTCGAGCCTAGCTCTGCAGGGTTTGGCGCACGGAATGCAGAACCTGCATTGGCTTTAAAATTCAGCTCATCATTAAACTGATGGGTAAAACCCAATGCGCCACTTACATTGGAAAACTTATTTTTGAAAGGTGCAAAAAGCTCTTCTCCATCATCAAACAATTGTTTTCCGTTGTTTTTTCTAAAATCGTAACGGGCACCAATACTAAAGGTGCTATTTTCCCAATTTTTCTTCGCATAAGCAAAAGCACCTAAACCAAAAGTATCATAAGCTGGAATTAAAAATTCTGTTCCTTTATTTTGGCTATGTGCATCATCTACACTTACACCAAAAACGGGCTGCCATCCATTAGTTTCGTGGATATAGTATTTCAGGTCTGCGTTGTAAGTTTTAAGGTCGAAGAATAGGGCAGGATCTGGTCCATCTAATTCACGACGTTGGTTTTGTTGATAACCAAAATCAGCTTTCAAATTACCGTTACCAATAATGAAATTGTTATTTAAGGCGATTTTAAAGTGTCGGATATCTTGGCGAGGGTATTCTAACGCACGGTTTTTATAATCATCGTTGGTAAAAGCACTACCGTCTTCTTTCACAAAATTTCCATTGTCGTCTAAAGTTGGCTCATAAAAGCCAATATTGTTATGAAAGTTCGAAACATTTAAGTGGGTATAACCCCAGCTTTTATTTAAACCTACCATACCACTTAAATCGGTTTCGTTAAAGCCCGAATTAGGGAAGTAACCTGTTGGTGTTTTAAAAGAGTAAGCATTTTTATACGTTCCACGGGCTCTCCAAACAAATCCGTTTTCGTTACCATTTAACATTAACGAGTTAGCAGTAAGGCCATTATTGGTAGAGTAATTGGTAATAAATTCACCTTTAATCTGCCCTTCGGGTGCGGTACTTGGCTCTAATAGGTTAATTACGCCACCTAGTGCATCAGAACCGTACATTAACGATGCTGCGCCACGTAAAACTTCAACGCGGTCTGATTTAAACTGATCAATTTCAATACCGTGCTCATCGCCCCATTGCTGTCCTTGTTGTTTTATACCATCATCTAAAGTTACAATTCTGTTATAGCCCAAGCCTCTGATTACAGGCTTGGAAATAGATGGGCCCGTAGTAATTTGTGATACACCGGGTATTTTAGTTAACGCATCAATTAAATTGGTTGAAGGCTGTAAAAGCTGATCTTTGCCAATTACGGCAGAAGAAGCACTATTTCTTTTGCTGGTACTGCTGATCAAACTTCCGGTAATTACAATCTCCTTTGTTTCTATTGCAGTAGGTTGTAAAGAAAACGCTAATCCAGTTGCGCTGGCAAAGTTTACCACCTGTGTAGCTGTTTTATAGCCTACATAATGTACCTCAACCAGATAACTTCCTTTTGAAGGAAGGTTATTCAACGTAAATTCTCCGTCATTGTTGGTTACTGCCGAAACTTTTAAATCAGGAATAAAAATGGTTGCACCTGGCAACGTTTGTTTAGTGCTTGCATCAATAACCTTACCTGTTATATTCTTTAAAGCGGCAGCAAAAACGGTGCTGCTTAATAATGTATATAGAATTACTAAGCCAATAAGCTGTAATTTTTTCATGTGTTGTAGTAAATAAAAATGATTGAAAAACCAAAGCAATAGCATAATGAAGCTGGTTTTAGTTTCTCATATAAATAATTTGATTAAGCACGGATGCGCTTGAAAAGAAAAAATTAAGCTAAAGGGGGACCTCGTAAACAAGTACGCTTTATTTCGGTAAAGGCATTCTTTAAGGTAGACTCGGTTCGGCTAAAAATTTTGGCTGATAAGAAGATTCTGTAAATGTGGTGCGTTTGCACATAATTTTTTTCAAAACTAGCATTACAGATTAAACAGGTATCGCCATGGGCCTGCACATGGCTAACATGTTTACAGTTGACCTCTTTCTGCACAACCGGAAGCGAGTTATGGTGGTGAAGTACACTCCAAGGAGTTAAAGCAATAGCAAATACGATCAGCATAAATGCCGATAAATATTTGTTAATGTTTTGTCTATGCTTTTTCAACAGGCCAAAAGTAGTAATTCCTAAGCAATTATATATATTTACAAAGTAACATTGTATTTATACTGCTATGACCTGAGATCTAGTCGATGGTTTAATCAAAAGAAGATATAAATCTTAAAAAATTATAGCCATACCAATTATAAACCTATTTCCGTTATTGGTTGAAATAAAGAATTAATGAAATTTATCAGGAAAAATATATTCAATGCGCTATTGCTCATCATGCTTTTGGTAATTGTTTTTGTACCTGATGCAAAAGCATTTTTAATTAGGGGATTAATGGAAATCGGTTTTTATTCGCCAGAAGTTGAACACCCAATGGCAAGCACGATGGGCCTTAATGGAATTCAGTTTAAGGATTTAAAAGGAAACGTGATTGATCTTGGCGATTTAAAAGGGAAAGTTATTTTTCTTAATTTCTGGGCAACCTGGTGTCCGCCATGTAGGGCCGAAATGCCTTCGATTAACAAGCTTTACGCACAATTTAAAAACGATAAAGATATTGTATTCATTTTTGCCGATGCTGACGGAGATTTTGCGAAATCAGGCAAATTTATGTCCGATCGTAAA
This sequence comes from Pedobacter riviphilus, assembly GCF_014692875.1. Lineage (NCBI taxonomy): Bacteria > Pseudomonadati > Bacteroidota > Sphingobacteriia > Sphingobacteriales > Sphingobacteriaceae > Pedobacter > Pedobacter riviphilus. Next base: position 5,213,210 of record NZ_CP061171.1, read on the forward strand.
TATGAAATGCCGGTTTATAAAGTAGAAAGCGATATTCCTGAAAAAGTATTTACTGGCGCTTTGCCTACAACTGTTATTTTCGATAAGCAAGGTAGATTGTCTTTCAGGCATGAGGGTGTGGCTAATTATGCAGATAAAAAGATTGTCGACTTCCTTAATAAATTAAAGAATACAAAATAACTTATGCAGTAACCAAAACATTCCTGATTCCTCCTAGAATTTGAGGTTCAAATGATATTTCTATTTATAATATATGTAGTTAACTACATATATTTGTTGGATAATATTTAGCAATGCAAAACGACTTTAAAATTGAACGGTTAGATAATCAATTCTGTGAAGCGATTATTGGGTTAATTCTGCCCATCCAACAAATAGAATTTAATGTAGATATAGACCTGGCAGCACAGCCAGATTTGTTGGATATCGAAAAAAACTACGATGGCTCTGGCGGTGCCTTCTGGGGTGCAAAATTAAATGGTGAATTGATTGGAACTATTGCTTTAATTGCCGTACCTGAGCATCAATCGGGGGCAATCAGAAAAATGTTTGTGAAAAAGGAATTCCGAGGGAAAGATTTGGGCGTTGCACAGGCTTTATTGAAAACACTGTTAGCCTACTGTGAGGGTAATAATCTGAATGAGGTATATTTGGGCACTAAAGACATATTGCAGGCGGCCTGCCGTTTTTATGAACGTAATGGATTTAAACCAGTTGCAATGGAAAATTTACCGGTTTACTTCCCCCGGATGGCTGTAGACAATGTTTTTTATAGCCTGGACTTAAAATCTGTTTAATGGAACAAAATGTAATTGATGCTTCTGGCTTATTGGCCATTTCTACCCGCTTGCAAAGGCTCAGCGATCAGATCCGTAAAGATGGCCTGTTGATTTATAAAGCATTCGGAATTGATTTTCAACCCAAATGGTTCCCTGTGCTTTATACTTTATATAAAAAATCAACCATGAATGTGGTTTCGCTGTCAGATGAAATCGGTTATGCACATCCTTCTACCATCAGTTTGTTAAAAGAATTGGAAAAGGAGAAACTGATCCGGTCTAAAAAAGATAAAGTAGATACCCGTAAACGTTTGGTTGAGCTTACAGAAAAGGGCACGGCACTTCTTTCTACCATGGAGCCTGTTTGGGATGTGATTATTAAAGCAACAGCAGAAATTACGAATACTCAAAATAACTTAATGAAGGCCATAGATGAAGTTGAAGCAACCTTAAGAGAAAAAAGCTTCTTAGAAAGAGCAGAGGTTTATATTAAGAAATGAGTGAAGGATAGAATGATTGAATGACGGAGAAGGTTAACCAATGATTTTACTATTTTTGCTCCCATGATTTCATTTTTCGAGGCTTCACTTAAGCAACTTTCTATCCACCATACAGGCAATAAATTGCTTGAAGAGTATTATAAATTATCTGATGCACCTTTAAAAATTGATGACGAAATACTGGGAAACCTGCTGATGCAGTATTTCTTAAAGCCTTTCGAAAAGGTAAATGAAGTCTACCGTTTTTATCATCCTAATGATAATTTAGAACTGAACGAAGTATTCCATTTTGCGCATGAAATTTTCGAAAACAATGAGCTTTTTCACGAAGATTCGCAGCAACTCGCCAAACATTTATACGATGTTGCCAACCACCCAAAAATTAAATCGGGTGAATTATATGTAGCTTATTTCGAAAAAGTGCAGATAGAAGGGGAGCAGTTGGACGTAATCGGCGTTTTTAAATCCGAAACAAAAGATACTTACCTAAAAGTTTACCCTGAACAGGATGGCTTTAATGTAAGTTACGAGCAAGAAGCCATCAGCATTAATAAACTGGATAAAGGCTGCCTGATTTTTAACGTTGATCAAGAAGAAGGTTACAAAGTGGTGGTGTTGGATCAATCGAAAAGCAGCAACGATTCTGCCGTTTACTGGAAGGATGAATTCTTGAAGCTGAAAATCAGGAACGATAGTTATAACCAGACCAATAATGTGCTGGGAGTTTATAAAAATTTCGTCACGCAGAAGCTGGATGATGACTACGAAATCAGCAAAGCTGATAAAATAGATCTCTTAAACCGCTCGATGAAGTATTTCAAAGAGAAAGAAACCTTTGATATTGAAGAATTCGGTAATGAGGTAATTGGCAACGCTGAAGGGATAGAATCGTTCAAAAATTACAAGAAAAACTATGAGCAGGAGTTCGAAAGTCCGATAGCTGATCATTTTGAAATAGCCGAATCTGCTGTTAAAAAACAGGCCCGTGCCTACAAAAGCGTGTTAAAGCTGGATAAAAACTTCCACATTTATATCCATGGCAATAAAGATATGATCGAAAAAGGTTACGACGATGATAAATCGATGAACTTTTATAAGGTGTATTTTAGGGAAGAGGAGTAGGTTTTAGTCTATAGTCCATAGTCTTCAGTCATGAGTCCGACTTTGGACTACAGACTAAGGACTCATGACTAAATCCCATTTCCTCGGTCTGTGTCCCCACAGACCGAAACTGAATTTTATTTTCTATTTTTAATAATGGAAAACAAAAATATTTTCAAACAAGACCGCAACTCAAAAATGCTTTTGGATGGAGTATATTTTTGGACAGACACGGTTAAAGATTGGAAAAAAATCTTTTCTATCGATAAGTATAAATTAATTTTAATCGATACTTTTAGGGAACTTGTAAATAGAAAAAAGGTTGTTGTTTATGCTTTTGTAATTATGCCAAATCATTTGCACTTGGTATGGCAAATGATAGCGTTAAATGGAAAAGAAATGCCTCAAGCAAGTTTTAATAAATTTACTTCCCATCAAATTTTTCAGGACTTAAAACTTCATCACTTTGATATATTACCATATTTTAAAGTATCTGATGGAGAAAGAAATTTTCGTTTATGGCAAAGAGATCCATTAGCTATTCTTATGGATACTCTGGATAAGCTTGAACAGAAAATAGACTATATCCATCTCAATCCATTACAGGAAAGATGGCAATTGTGCGAGAGGCCGGAAGATTACGAATGGTCATCAGCAAAATTTTATGAAACTGGAATAGATAATTTTGGCTTTTTAACTGATTATAGGGATCTTCTGTAGCTTTATTTCTATTTCGGTCTGTGAGGACACAGACCGAGGATTAGCGTGAGCTTGATCATCGGTTGTGAAGTCGATTTTGGACTCGGGACTGAAGACTTAGGACTAAATCCTTTGCTGTGCCTTTAACGCCAAATACTGATTAATCACATTAACAGTAAGTTTTTGGGGAGGGTAAGGATGGCTAAAATGCCATGTTTGTTGAGTTCCTTAACCATTAGTTTTTTCTCGTAGATAAATTTCTCGGCAATGGTTTTATGGTAAATGCCTTCTACATCTTTTGCAGGTTCTGTACTTAATTCTTTTAGTTCTGTATTTTCGAAAAATACCACAACCAATAAGTGATATTTAGCGATTCTTTTTAAGTAAGGCAACTGTCTTTGTAGGGCAGACAAACTTTCGAAATTGGTAAAGAAAACCAAAAGGCCCCTTTGTTTCACGACTGATCGTACCGCAGAATATAATGCCTCGAGATTACTCTCCAGGTATCTTGTTTTTTCTTTGTAAAGCACATTCATGATACTGCCAAGCTGAGAAGCTTTACGATCTGCTGGTACAACAGCGCCGATATTTTCAGATATGGTAATTAAACCTGCTTTATCTTCTTTGAGCATGGCCACCTTCGAAAGTGCAACCGTAGCATTTATGGCGTAATCGAGTAGGCTCAAACCTTCAAAAGGCATACGCATTACACGCGATTTATCAATAATACAATAAATATTCTGCGATTTCTCGTCTGTATAGGTATTTACCATTAAGCCACCTTTTCTGGCCGTCGCTTTCCAGTTAATGGTGCGGATATCGTCGCCTCCAACATAATTTTTAATCTGGTCAAATTCACTGCTTTGTCCAACTTTCCTGATTTTTTTAATCCCAAATTCTGTTAGATAGCGTGAAGCGGCCATCAATTCGTATTGGCCGAGATTAATAAACGAAGGAAAAACAGGCAGGATCTTGGCACCATCAAAATTATAACGGCGGTTAATTAAGCCCAGGGGCGAGCTGATGTACGCTCTAATAAAGCCAAAATCATATTCACCACGTTTTGTTGGACGCAGGTTGTAATAGATCGATTTTGCTTCAGCAGGTTTTAGGTGAAGTTTAAAATCTTTATCCCGGAGTTGAAACTGAAAAGGCACTTCATCAATCACCCTGGCATTTATCCCAAAACCATAACTGTTCCTGATCTCGATCTGTATCGGATTTTCATCGCCATTACTCAAACGTTTCGAAGTAATTCTTTTGGCATCAATCCCTTGGGTATTTCGGTATAGAATAAAAATATCTATAAAAAATAAAACAAATACGGCGCCAGTGGCAATTTCAGGGATATCGCCCAGCCAGGCAAAAAAGAATTTCAACAAAAAAAGTACAATACAGCAGCCTAAAACCGCGAATAAACGATCGGTTAGGAATAGATTGTTATAATATTGCTGAAAGATTTTTTTCAATGTATGGTTAATTGTAAATATTGGTTAATCGGTTAATTGTTTAAACGGGTTAACTGTAGTAGCCAACGGTAAACTGAAAATTGTCGACTGATAAATATAAACTAGCCTACCTTGGCACTTCAATTTTTTAATGATCTGATGTATAATATCGGTTGTGGTTAAGCCTTCCATTTCTTTTTCTGGTGATAATAATATCCGGTGAGCCAATACTGGGCCCGCAACTGCAATAATATCTTCAGGTGTAACAAAATCGCGGTTTTGAATAGCAGCAAAGGCTTTTGCACTATGTGCAATCGCTAGTGATGCTCTTGGCGAAGCACCCAGATAAAGTGATGAATTGTTCCGGGTTTCGTTTACGATTTTAGCGATAAACTCCAATAATTTTGGTTCAACAAATAAACTGCGGATGATTGCCCTAGCCTCTTTTATCTGTTGAACAGACAATACAGGTTTTACTTCGTTTAATAATGTTTTATTAACTAAGGTGTGTTGAGCCAGCAAAATTGCGGTTTCCTCCTCTAGCGAAGGGTATTTAATCTCTATTTTGAATAAAAACCTATCCAGCTGTGCTTCAGGGAGGCGATATGTTCCTTCCTGCTCAATCGGGTTCTGTGTGGCCAATACCATAAAAGGCTCATCCATAATATAAGTATGCCCATCAATGGTTATCTGGCGTTCTTCCATTACTTCGAACAAAGCCGATTGGGTTTTTGCAGGCGCACGGTTAATCTCATCAACAAGAATAATATTGCCAAAAATAGGACCCTTCCTAAATTCGAAATCTCCTGTTTTGGTATTAAATATCGGGGTTCCTAAAACATCTGAAGGCATTAAATCGGGGGTAAACTGTACTCTCGAAAATTGCGCATCTATCGATTTTGCAAGCAGTTTTGCGCTGAGTGTTTTGGCTACTCCGGGTACGCCTTCAATTAAGATGTGCCCGTCGGCAAGCAAACCAACAATTAAGAAATCAATAACCTGTTTTTGGCCGATAATGATATTTCCAAGTACATTTCTGATTTGATTTACCGCTTCATTTAAGGCACTTAAATCGGTACGTGGGTTAAACTGTTCTTGTTCCATTGCTTTGCGTATTTTTATAAAACTGTTCTATGCTTTCGTTTAAATTAATCAATTGGGTATCGCTTAAATCGCCCATTGTTGGCGTTTGGATAAAATGTTTGGTCAGGGTTTTGGCCAGGGCTTCGTTAATGCCTGTTTTCTCCATGAGTACCTGAGCAAATTTGCTGTCGATATCGTTGGTCTTTAGATAATACCTGCTCCTTAAGTACTCCATAAAGTAATTGATCTTTTTTAAGGCTATATCGAGGTTGTTCCGCTCGTGGTAATAAACACTGCCCACCACATTAACAAAGGCCAATGAAGAATTGGTAAGTGGATCGGCGATTGGGATAATTCTTTGCCTGCGCTTAATGTCGTACAAGACAAAAATTATCAAGCTAAATATGGCCAGATAATAGGCGAACTTCAGTTCAGGATGTTTAAAGAATACCCTGAGCATATCGGTAGTAGTGTTCTTTTGTGCAGAAAAATATTCATCAAAAATGAGCTGCTTATTTCCGTGCAAATAACTTAAGGTTTTAGCGGCATATTCTGCACCATATTTATTCAGCAGGTTAAAATTAGTGTAAAAACCTGGCTCGGCAATCAGGTAAAGATTACCCTTACCGTAAGTATAGCGGATAAAATTAGGCTTGTTATCGGCATTTATCCCAAGTATTGTAGTTTTACTGGTATCAACTTTACTAAAATACTGGCTGCCAATCCCTCTTTCAAAGCCGTAGTTTGCATCTGTTTTTAATTCTGGATTGGTAAAATTTAAGGTGCTTCCTTCGGGAGACATTGTGGTAGAAGTTTGTATTTTAAGTTCCTTACTTATTTTTCCTAAATCGTAAGTAGCAATAAATACATCATTACCTGTGCGCATATATTTTATCAACTGCTCAAGATCAGTTTTACTAATGTCTGTCTTTTGCGCAACAATTATATAAGCGGCTTTATTGAATTTTTTAGATTTTAAAGTGGTGTAAACAGCAGTTTTTGACTGTTGAACACTTGCCGATGGCAAAATATCTTTGATTCTATTGTATAAAATATATGTTCCGTAAGGGATTTTATCTTTAGTAGCATATGTTGGCGCCCAGTTTGTTGGCGTAGGCTTGTTATACTGCGCAATTAAATAACCCAAAATTAGAATGGAACCAATAATCAGATATAATTTGTAGCCCTTCATTTAATTTGGTTGTTAAACTGGTTAAACGATTGCTTAATAGGGTCGAATTTCACCTCATCAATAGGGAAATCGCCATACCAGATATAATCGAACTGTAGGGTAAGCTGGCTAAAATCGTTTCTCAGCTCTGGCTTACTAATTTCCATTAAATAATTATAATTGGTTTTATCGGGCTGCCATTGGATAATTTCAGCATCACTCAATTTTTTTAAGGCTCTCAGGTACAAAAGCCTAACAGCCAAACGGAATTTTCTTTCGGCAACTAATCGTTGTAATTCTTGTTCATAATCTATCTCGTGGATGTTTTCGGTAATTACATCATATGGAAGGATTGTTTCTTTCGGTTTTTTAGTAAAGATTTTTTCAGCACCGATAACTTTAACCACGATAAATATGATCAGCGCTATGCCAAGGCCTATAAAAATATACCTGGAAAAAATGTTAGATGCTGCTCCTTGAAAGAGGTCGCCGACTAAATTCCAGAACCATAACCAAAATTTATCCCAAAGTGATAGCTGTTGCTGGCCTATTTCGTCGTACTGAAACTCTTTTTGCTCTTTATAATTGCTTATGGCCTCTTTATCAAATTTTGATGCCACAACCTTACTGCTATCGGTTTTAATTACAGCAGTTACAGGCTTGGGTTTAGCCGTCTGCGCCTTGTTGATTACCGGAATAAAAAACAAAAGAGAAACAAAAAGATATCGGAATAGTGCACGCTGCATTTTAATATTCTTCAGGTCTGGTATCTACAGGTTTTTCGGTATTGCCAAAATTAGAAATCCGTTCCATTAGGCCGGTGTTTTCTTTTTGTTCAACCAAACTGAAATAAGCCAATGAAATGGTAATAATGGGAATGATGGTAAATACCTGGCATAACGACTGCAAAACAGTTGTAATCATGGTAAGTGTTAAAGACATATGTGGGGTTTTATGCGTAAACATACCAATCATATTGAATAAACTTGTAGGTAAAACAATCATGCTCATACAGGCATAAACAATAATCCATACTACGATCAGCGTACCGAAAGTAATCCAGAAATTATCTTTAATAATTTTGAAGCTCCTGTTAAATGAATAACCTAATGAACCATTTTCAATTACCATTATCGGGAACATCATGGCCACATAGGGGAATAGCCAGAAGCCAGGTACAAGGCAAAACATAAAGGCAATACATAACAGGATAATTAATAGGATAGAACTGCCAAAAATCCTGAAAAAATAATATTTAAAGTATCCCCATACTTCATCGGTGGTTGGCGTTTGGTTCCCTTTCTGCACGTATATAGCGATATAAGATAGTATGGCGACACTCATACTGGCATATGTTGCTAAAGAGAATAAAATAGATAGGAAATACTCTAATCCATATAAAGCTGAAAAACCTAAGCCTTTGGTATTCCTTCCATTACCAATGGTATTGATGATGTTAACCATTTTGTATTGTTGCAATAACATGGTTAACATACTAGCCAGTACAAATAAGCCACAAAATGTGAAATATATTTTAATGAGTGGCTTAAAATTTTGACGCATGAAGGTAAAGGTGTCGTTGATCACCTGTCCGAAATCTCTTCTTTTCTTAAATTCAATTTTCCCTAGCATGTTAATTTAGTGTTGCTTGTTTATTGTAGATTTTTATGGGGTATATAAATACATACCAAATAATGAAAGCTGCAGAAGATAACAGAATGAACATGCTTAGCCATAAAGGCATTTCAGTATGTCGGGTAACGAAACTTTCAAAGAATGCCGCAACTATAAAAATCGGTATCAGGCCAATTACAATTTTCAATCCATCTTTGGCCCCTTTTAAAACTGAAGCCATACGGGTATAGGTTTTAGGGAATAAAAGGCTATTGCCCAAAATTAAACCAGCTGCACCAGCCAAAACAATTGCCGATATTTCTAATGTTCCGTGAATCCAGATCACCAGAACCGATTGAAAACCCAAGCCCTTGCTAAAGAAGAAATATTGAAACGAGCCCAGCATTACTCCATTTCTGAATAATGAAACAATGGAGCCAAATGAAAATATAATACCCAAAACAAAGGTATAAAGCGCAACATAAATATTATTGACCCCAATTTGCATGAACATCATAAACTCATTACTTTGTTTATAAACCCCGAACGGATCGCCTTTGGCAATGTTTTCGTTGGTCATGTTTACATAACCATCACCCATAATCAATCGTACAAAAGTGTCGTCGTATTTGGCCGATAAAGCACCAATGGCACAAGAAACCAAGAAAAATGCCAATGCATAAAATACCTGTTTTCTGTGTTGTAGGAATATTAAGGGGAGTTCTGTTTTCCAGAAATGGATAAACCGGTTCGACTTTTCCTTTTTGTTTTTGTAAACCGACTGATGTAATTTAGAAGCTAAGCCATTAAGATAGGCTGTTGTTTTCGAATTAGGATAAAACGTTTTTGAGTAAGCTAAATCGTTAGTGATTTCGATAAACTGGTTGGCCACTTCATCAGGATTTGCGGGTTGCATGGAATCATAATGTTGCCACTTCTTCGAATTCTGTTTAACAAATAATGCTTCTCTCATTTATAGACCTTACCAAATCTTGGGTTAAAATAGCTAATTTTTTACGGAAATGAAACCAATATTGTTTTCAAATTGCTTAACCCACCAGAACAAATATACGTAGATGAACAATCCAAATATGAAAATATAAGAAAACTTTAGTTTAAAAAAAATAAAGATCAATCTACCGCTATTATCTTTAAAAAAAATTATGTTTGAATATGGATAGCATCAGAATTAGCACGGCTCAAAATATTGATATTGATTACGAAATTGCTGGCCTGGGCGAGCGTATAGCCGCAAGATGTATAGATCTGGCTGGATTTCTAATTCTTGCTATAATTACCCTGGTGATAATGGGAGCTGCCCAAATGGCAATGTCTGGAAGTGCTGCAATAGTTATTTTCTTTATTTTCCTGGCAATTTTTGCTTTCTACGATCTGGTTTGCGAAATCACCATGGATGGCCAAACTTTGGGAAAGAAGGTGTTAAAGATAAAGGTAATAAGCATTGATGGTACACAGCCAACCATTGGGCAGTATATTTTTAGGTGGTTATTTCGAATGATCGATTTTGGCTTTCCTTTTGGCTGGGGCGTTGTTGCACTGGTTTCTGTAGTGGTAACAAAAAATCATCAACGATTGGGCGATATACTGGCTAAAACAACGCTAATCAAAACTAAACCAAGAACCGAATTTTCTAATGTGGCCTTCAGTTTTAATTTACCTGAAGAATATGAACCACAGTTTAAGGAAGTACTGCACTTAAATGACAGAGATATAGAGCTTATTCATGAGGTGTTGACTGGTTATTACCAAACCGGAAATGCCGATTTAATTTATGCCATGGCAGCCAAAACCAAGGAACACATTTTTGTAACTATTCCGGGTGGGATGAACGAGTTACAATTTTTAGAGACCGTATTAAAGGATTATAATCACCTTACAGCCAATATGAGTGTTTAGCTAAAAAACATTTTGTGTAAATAGCTGATCATTACAAAATTACCAATTACGATAACCAATATTCTAAAGATAAAAGAACGTTGTTTGACTTGAAGTTTATATAGTAAGCCAGCTGAGATAAACAAAAACAACAGCGGAATGGTAGGCGGATAGAGCGACCAGCTTTTTGATAAATCACCTTGAATAAGGGCGATAAAAGATCTTTGAAAGCCGCAACCCGGACAATCGATTCCTGTTAAAGCTTTAAATGGGCAGGGGATTAAATGATTTTGCAGCCAATCAACCAGGTTGATTAAGCTGCAAAATATAAATATGATAAACATCCAGAATTAAACTGTAGGTGGAGGAGTATCGTTTGGAGTGTCTTGATTGCCGAATGGTTTGTTAAATGGATTATTTGGGTTATTGAAAGGATTGTTGCCAAAACCACCATTTTGTGCTTCTGCTGCCGATGGCCCTAAGTATTTAGCATCACTAAAACCTAAAATTGGCCAAAAAATGTATGGAAAGATAACCAAACCGACAGTAAAACCTTCTGATTTGCCAAAGCTCTTGCTTAGTAGGTTCGTTGCCCAAATTCCGAATACAATGTTTACGCAAGGGATAAGCATCCATAAAATCCAGATCATTGGTTTACCAATAATTTCAAGCAAAATAATTAAGTTGTAAATGGGGATAATAGCAGCCCAGCCTGGTTTTCCAGCTTTTTCGAAGGTTTTCCACATTCCGGCAATCAACAAAACAATTACCGCCAGGTAAATAATTCCGCCTACCAGACCAATACCTGCGGCTAGTCCACTTGATTCATACTCATTCATAATTTACTGTTTTTAAAGGTGATTAATTTAAATAGTTGAACTAAAATAAATTTTTTAATTTAAAAACAGCATAAACAAACGTTTAATTATTTCGATACATTGGCCACTTTTGGTAATAAAGCAGTTGCCCATTCTGTATACATTTTAGCACTTGGGTGCAATCCATCGCTCGCCACCAACGATAAATCTGTTGCAGCATTTCGAGATGCAGGGGTAATGTTGGTATAATTTACCCCTGCTGAAAGCGTGATTTCTTGGTTTGCAGCATTAAAGCTATCAATTTCATTAGCAATCGTTTGTGCGTTTCGCCCTGAGTTTTTACCGAAGGGCGTAGCCCCCCAATCTGGAATAGAAACTACAAAAACCTTATTCTTGTTACCTCCTGCAAAAGCGATTGCTGTTTGTAACAATTCTGTGAATTCCTTTTTGTAAGTGTTTATTGGGTAACCCCGGTATTGATTATTTACGCCAATCAAAAGCGTAACAAAACTATAGGTTCCTGTTAAATTCTCTTTTTTTATACCCGCCTGAAGTTCGTCTGTTGTCCAGCCGGTTACCGCAATAATTTTTGGATCAGCTATGCTGATGCCTTGAGTTTTTAATAAACTTTGAAGCTGATAAGGAAAAGATTCTGCCTGTTTAACCGATTCGCCAATGGTATAAGAATCGCCAAGTGCGAGGTAAGTGAAATTACGTTCTCCATTTGGTGAAACTGTTGATCGATCGATAATTGGTTCAGTAGGCATAGGCTGTTGTTTTGTACAGCCCGAAGTTAAGAAAGAAATTAAAATGGCGCTTAATAAAATCTTCATAGCTTAATCTACGAATTAGCGCTCGGTTTAGTTTTATCCAGTCAATTAAATCAGCTGCATTTTAAAGAGTTCGGCAATATGATTCTTTAATTTTCCTTTTACCTCTTCCATATCGAGATGATAACCGAGTTCTTTTGCTAAAGAAGTTACCGCTTTATCATCAATGCCACAGGGCACAATATTTTTAAAATAATCTAAATCTACATTTACATTAAAGGCAAAACCATGCATGGTAACCCAACGGCTGCAACGAACGCCCATGGCGCATATTTTACGGGCCTTTTCGTTATCGGCATCTAACCATACCCCTGTAAAACCTGGATAACGGCCAGCTTCTATTCCATAATCCTTTAAGGTAAGAATAACGGCTTCCTCTAGGGTACGTAAATATAAATGGATGTCGGTAAAGAAATTATCAAGATCAAGAATCGGGTAACCCACGATCTGTCCTGGGCCATGATAAGTGATGTCGCCACCGCGGTTTATTTTATAGTAAGTCGCATGTTTATCCTTTAATCCCTGGTCATCTAATAATAAATTTTCGGGATGCCCGCTTTTGCCTAAAGTGTACACATGTGGGTGCTCACAAAATACCAGATGGTTTGGCGTAGACTTATTGGTGTTGTTTACGCGGTTTTCTGTTTTAATGGCTACCGTTTTATTTAGTAAATCTTCCTGTTTATCCCATGCTTCCTGGTAGTCTGTTAAGCCCCAGTCTGCAAAAGTAGTTGGCACTAAACCTGCTGCAATTGCTTTTTCCGCTGTATCGTTCATCTCCATTTATTTTAAGAATTGCTGGCAACATAGCCTAGCATGTAACCGTCTTTTGTTTTAAAGTAATTAACGGTCAGCTCCCGCGTACCCGTTGGTAGCTCTACCAATGCATTTAAAGAGCCTTCGTTTTTTAACTTAAAAGGTTTAATATGGATATGTTGTTTAAATTCTAAACCTTTTTTTCCGTGCCATTTATAAATAGCCTCTTTAGCACACCAGGCCACGTATAAGCCATCGGTATTATCTCCGATCTGTTTTTGGGCAAGCTCTACATCGCTTAAAAACTTATGCTTAATGCTTTTTATTTTGTGCTTAATCATTTCAATATCAACACCCACAGCATGCTCTTTACTAATCATTACGGCAGCATAATCATAAGAATGGCTTAACGAAATATGATAATCGAAATTCACCAGATAGGGCTTGCCATGTTCATCAAACTGGCAATCGATATACTCGGTAGTATTCAGCATTGTTCTCAATAACAACCTTGTGCTTAGCCAATGTAATAACCGCTTACCACTGTTTAATGATGAAATAATATCATGTTCATGCTGCTTAAGCTGCAGTCCGGCCAACAATTCTTCTTCTGTTTCCTCAATTTTCCAAATTGCTAAAACAGCATGCTGATCAATATTTTTGTTGTAAATTATTGGCATTGATTAAATTGGAAATTACATGCAAAATTATCTTAAATAAATGATAATTTAGGCCAAAAATACGTATAAAAATGATATTATCTGATAGCAGGATATTAGAAGAAATTGAGAAGGGAACAATCATCATAGAGCCTTTTAAACGCGAATGTTTAGGAACCAACTCGTATGATGTTCATTTAGGTAAATACCTGGCTACATATAAAAGTCGTGTGCTCGATGCGAAGGCGCACAACGAAATCGAACATTTCGAAATTCCTAAAGATGGTTATGTCCTTTACCCAGGAACCCTTTATCTTGGTGTTACTGTAGAATACACCGAAACACACGGGCATGTGCCTTTTTTAGAAGGTAAAAGCAGTACCGGCCGTTTAGGCATCGATATCCATGCCACAGCAGGTAAAGGTGATGTTGGTTTTTGTAACACCTGGACATTGGAAATTTCGGTAGCACAACCTGTAAAAATTTATGCCGGAATGCCTATTGGCCAATTGATTTATTTTGTTGTTGAAGGTAAGATTGAAACAATGTATAATTCAAAAGGTAACGCTAAGTACAATAATAAAACCACCAGGCCGGTAGAAAGTATGATGTGGAAGAATAGGTTTTAGAGATTGCTTAATCGGTTAGTAGCCAATAGCTTATTGAAAGATGGTATCTTTTTCTTTTTTGGAAATTAACAGGCAGTGTGCTGTGGCTGCGGTAGTCCCGCCATTCGCTGTGGTCCCGATGGAAGAATCGAAAGCCGCCGCTGCTGTCGGGTTTTATGATTGGCGGTCTGCTTTCAGGCATTAAACCTTGTTCCTAAACCCGATTGCAGCGAACACGGAGTGCAACGCAGTAAAGCGTAAAGCGGGGCTGCCAACCTCCAAGCACCACAGGCCACTCATTTCCTAATCCTAAAGCACTAATATCACCTGAAGCGCAATGCTTCAGCACAACAAAAAGTTTCTACCTGTTTACGCTTCGCTTTCTCGTGCCTTGTTGCTGTAGGGTAACGCTGCAACGGGAGGAGGTTACAGCAGTATTTCATGTGTTGGGTTGCAAGGATTACAACCCCTTGTTTTTAAACCCGATTAAAGCGAACGGGACTGACGTTGTCAAATGCTTTAGACCATTCGTTTCTAAACTACTTAACATGTGACAATTCTTCATCTAAATGAAAATTAGCTTATAATGACCTTCATAGCGCTGCCATTTAATAAATAAAGCAAATTTGTAGTGGTTAACTAAAAACTTAGAAGTCCAACTAAATTTCATGGTAACTTCATAAAAGTATGCCCTAGGTTTTGTACCTTGACACGTATTTATTTGTTACCTAACCACATGAAACTCAAAATTACTCTCGCAATCAGTTTTCTATCTCTGCTTATTGTTTTTGGTGCATTTAAAATGGATGATGATCCGTTTAGCCAGCTCTTACAAAAACTAGAAGATTATACCAGTAAATATCCTCAAGAAAAGGTTCATTTGCATTTAGATAAGCCTTATTATGCCATTGGAGATGATATTTGGTTCAAAGCTTATGTTGTGAATACTAAGACTTCAGCGCCTTCGGGCATTAGCAAGATCCTGTATGTAGAGCTCATCAATGAAAAAGATTCGCTAAAAAAATTGGTTAAATTACCCATTATGGGAGGGATTACCTGGGGCGATTTTAAGCTAACAGATTCACTTGGCGAGGGCAATTACAGAATTAGGGCATATACCAATTACATGCGTAATTTTGGCACTGAATTCTTTTACGATAAGACAATTAAGATCGGAAATAGCTGGGCTAACAAAGTTTTTACAAAAACTTCTTACAATTTTACCAAAGAGAACAATGCGGATAAAGTAACTGCAACAGTTCATTTTGAAGATAAAAATGGTGTTGCTTATAGCGAAAATGAAGTAAATTATGAAGTCCAGTTAGATTATCGTACCGTTACAAAGGGTAAAGTTAAAACCAGTTTAACGGGTGATGCGGTAATTAGTTTCACAAACAATCAATCTTTCCAAAATAAATCAGGGAAGATTATTGCTACCATCACGCTGGATAATAAACAAAAAGTAATCAAATCTATTCCGATCACTTCCACGTCTAACAATGTTGACGTACAGTTTCTGCCAGAGGGAGGGACATTTGTTGAAGAATTGCCACAAAAAGTTGCCATTAAAGCGGTTAATGCCGATGGCCGCGGCGAAGATGTAGAAGGAAGTATAATAGACGAAGGGGGAATGAAGTAACCAGTTTTGCCACCAATTATTTAGGTATGGGTAACTTTGTATTTAACAATCAGGCCGGCAAGTCATATGCGGCAAAGGTTAAATTTAAGGATGGATCAGAAAAAACCTTGAAACTACCTGTGGCCGTTAAAAGTGGTTATGCACTTTCGGTAAATGCTTTAGATACAGGTAAAGTGGTGGTAAAAATTATGGCAAGTGCCGATCTTGTGAATGGCGATGAACTTAAAGTTGTGGCACAGCATGGTGGCAATGTATATTATGGCTCGAAAGCTAAAATGGATAAACAGGTACTAGTGGCCAATATTCCAAAAAAGAACCTGCCAACCGGTATTGTGCAGTTTACTTTATTTTCGAGCAACAATCAGCCTTTGGCAGAGCGATTGGTTTTTATTAATAACAAGGCCGAGTTAATTGACGTATCGATTAATACATCAGGAGTTTCTAGTTCGAAAAGAGGAAAAGCAGCTTTTACTTTTAATGCAACTAATGATAATAAACCCGTTTTAGGCAGTTTTTCGGTTGCTGTAACCAACGCAGCAAAAGTAACACCTGATGAAGATAATGAGTCGAATATACTCACCTCGTTGTTACTTACGTCTGATCTGACCGGCTACGTAGAAAAACCGAATCATTATTTTTTAAAAGATGATCTACAAACACAAAAAGAACTCGATAACCTAATGCTTACCCAGGGCTGGAGAAGATTTCTTTGGAAAAACATTATCAATAATGTTGGTCCGAATATTACCTACAAGCCCGAACAGTCTATTACCATTAGCGGAACGGTAACAAAAGGAAATAAGCCCGTGCCTGGTGGTAAGGTAATGCTAATGGCTACGAAAGGAACCATGTACATTTTGGATACGGTAACAAATGCCGAAGGAAAATTTGTTTTCGATAATTTAAGTTTTGGCGATAGTACAAAATTTGTGGTGCAGGCAAGAACTAAAACAGAAAGGAAATTTGTAGATATTAATCTTGATATTGTTCCGGGACAGATTGTAACCAAGAATAAAAATGGAGCCGATATCGATATCAATGTGAATAATACTTTGATGAAATATATTAAAGAAAGTGATAACTATTTTAATGAGATGACCCGTTTAGGTTTGCTGGAGCGGACCATTAAACTCGAAGAGGTTACGATTACCGAAAAGAAAAACCCGGCGAAAAATTCATCGAATTTAAATGGTGCGGGTAGGGCCGATTTTATTATGACAGCCGATCAGTTATCCACTTGTGTTACCTTATCTCAATGTTTACAGGGTCGTTTGCCAGGTGTAATATTTAGAGGGAATGTGCCATATCTGATGCGGAGCCAAGACACGCCAATTCGTATTGTTGTTGACGGGATGCAGATGGAGGCCGATTTTCTGGATAACGTTACCCCTATGGATGTAGAATCTATTGAGCTGTTAAAAAGTATCGGTAATACGGCAATTTATGGTTCGCAAGGCAGTGGAGGTGTAATTATTATCACCACTAAACGTGGCGACGGGGGAAGAAGTACTGCTCGTTATGCACCAGGTATTGTAACCTTTAATCCAAAAGGATTTACGATTTCAAGAGAGTTTTATTCTCCAAAATATGATGCGGCAAGCTCAAGCAGCCGGACTGATTTAAGAACCACTATTTATTGGAACCCACAGGTTGTTACAGATAAAGATGGGAAAGCACAATTCGAATTTTACAATGCAGATGAGCCTGGAACCTACCGCGTAGTAATAGAAGGAATAGATGCATTAGGGCATTTGGCAAGAAAAGTTTATACTTATGATGTTAAATAGATAAAAATAGATAAATTTGAATTAGTATGCATGCATAGTTTATGCTGTAGTGTATTTATCTTGATACTAGATTCTTAAATCTTGATACTATTTAAAATATGAATACAATAAAAGTAAGTGTTAAAGATCGCTTGGCAACTATCACATTAGATAGAGGGAAATCGAATGCCTTAAACCGCGAGCTGATTACCGAGCTTGATGATATACTTAAAAATATTGCCGCCGATGATAACATTGGTGGTGTAATTTTAACGGGAACAGCGCCTTTCTTTTCTGCAGGATTGGATTTGGTAGAACTTTATAACTATAACGAAGAAGAAGCTAAATCTTTCTGGCAGTTATTTTTGGGTTTTACAGCCAATATGGTTTCTTTTAAAAAACCAATGGTAGCTGCAATTAGTGGCCATAGCCCGGCTGGTGGATGCGTAATGGCTTTAGCCTGCGATTATCGGGTAATGGCAGAAGGCCAATATATTATTGGCTTAAACGAGGTTCCGGTAGGTATTATCGTACCCAATAGTATTTTTCACTTGTATGCCTTCTGGATCGGTAAAGCCGAAGCTACCCGCAGTTTACTTTCTGGTAAGTTGTATAATCCCGAAGAAGCTTTAAAGGTTGGCCTGGTAGATGAACTGGTAAAGAACGAAAGTTTGTTAACAGCAGCCGAACGCAAGATTAAAAAATACATGGAGCTTGAAAGCAATACCTGGTCGCAAAGTAAATTAAATATCCGCGAGGAATTAATTACTGCCGTAAGTGCCGATCAATCTGCTACTTTAGAAAAAATGTTAGCACAGTGGTGGTCGCCTGCAACGCGCCATATCTTAAAAACAATTTTAGCCAACCTGCAGCGGAAGTAGTTTTCAGTTCATAATTGATCGTTTTCAGTTTCTGGTGATTGCACCGCAATTAACCTACTCGAACAGTTAACCATCCCCAGCAATTTGGCAATATAACAATATCAACATTTAACCCGTTTAGCAATTAACCGATTTAAACAGTTAACCAATTAACCAACTTTAATTATGTTCAACTATAACTCACCAATGCTCCGAGAAGACGCTTTAAAAGGAAAAACCATTGTAATTACAGGTGGTGGAACGGGGTTGGGGAAAGCAATGGGCGTATATTTTTTGAAATTAGGTGCCAACCTGGTAATTACAAGCAGGAAGCAGGATGTACTGCAAAAAACTGCCGATGAAATGGAAGAAAAAACAGGTGGCAAAGTATTAGCCGTTGCCTGTGATGTTAGAGAAGTAGCACAGGTAGAAAACGTATTGGCCAAAACCTTAGAAAGATTTGGTTCGGTTGATGTATTATTGAACAATGCTGCAGGTAATTTTATCTCGCCAACGGAACGCTTATCAGCCAATGCATTTTCATCTATTATCGATATCGTTTTAAAAGGGACGGTTAACTGTACGCTTACATTTGGTAAACATTGGATTAAGGAAAAACAAGCGGCAACAGTCTTAAATATAATTACCACTTACGCATTTACAGGCTCAGCTTATGTTGTGCCCTCGGCCTGTGCAAAAGGTGGTGTTTTAGCCCTAACAAGGTCTTTAGCCGTAGAGTGGGGTAAATATGGTATCCGAACGAATGCTATTGCTCCAGGTCCGTTTCCAACCAAAGGTGCCTGGGAGCGTTTATTGCCAGGTGATTTAGCCAAAAAATTTGATTTTAAAAATCGTGTGCCTCTGAAAAGAGTTGGCGATCATCAGGAACTCGCCAATTTAGCGGCATTTCTGGTGAGTGATTTTTCAGGTTACATTAATGGCGAAGTAATTACCATTGATGGTGGCGAATGGTTGCAGGGAGCGGGGCAGATGAATGGTTTGGAAGCCATCCCGAACGAAATGTGGGATATGCTCGAACAAATGACAAGAAGTGCTAAGGGAAGCTAGTATTTGATGACAAGTCTTATTACTTGATACTCGCTACTTGTTACTAAAATATTATCTTTGCCCATATGAATATCTTACTTTTAGGTTCAGGCGGCAGAGAAAGCGCATTCGCTTGGAAAATGAGCCAGTCTTCGCACTGTGATAAACTAATTATTGCTCCAGGTAACGGTGGTACAGGGGCTTATGGTACAAATATCAACATCAATGTAAACGATTTTGATGCCATTAAAAAAGTAGTGCTTGCCGAAAACATCGAACTCGTTGTAGTAGGTCCGGAAGAACCTTTGGTAAATGGTATTCACGATTTTTTCCTTGCCGACAAAGCCATTGCGCACATCCCGGTTATTGGTCCTAAAAAAGAAGGTGCTATCTTAGAAGGAAGTAAAGATTTTTCTAAACAGTTTATGGAGCGCCATGGCATTCCTACTGCAGCTTCAAAATCTTTCACACCCGAAACTTTGGAAGATGGCCTAGCTTATCTGCAAAACCATGCTTTGCCGGTTGTTTTAAAAGCAGATGGTTTGGCAGCAGGTAAAGGTGTATTAATCTGTACCGAAACCATAGAAGCTCAGGAGGAATTAAAACTGATGCTTGGCGGTAAATTTGGTGCAGCTGGGGCAACAGTAGTAATCGAAGAATTTTTAAGCGGAATAGAACTTTCGGTATTTATTTTAACTGATGGTGAAAATTATATTACACTACCTTCTGCTAAAGATTATAAACGGATTGGTATTGGCGATACAGGTTTAAATACCGGTGGTATGGGCTCGGTTTCTCCGGTTCCTTTTGCCACACCAGAATTTTTGGCTAAAGTAGAAGAACGCATTATTAAACCAACAGTTGATGGTTTAAAGAAAGATAATATCGATTACACTGGTTTCATCTTTTTCGGACTGATTAAAGTAGGTGAAGAGCCATTTGTAATCGAATACAATGCACGTATGGGCGATCCTGAAACAGAGAGCGTGATCCCTAGAATTGAAAACGACTTGGTAGAGTTGTTTTTAGCTACTGCCAACAAACAATTAAACCAGGTAAGTTTGGTTATTTCTGAACAAACAGCTGCTACTGTAATGATTGTGGCAGGTGGTTACCCGGGCGATTACCTGAAAGGTAAAGCCATTACAGGAATCGAGAACTTACGTCATTCGAATGCATTCCATGCCGGCACGTTGTTAGAAAATGATGTGGTGAAAACAAATGGAGGAAGGGTAATTGCAATTACCAGTTTACAAAAAGATTTGTTTACTGCTTTACAATCTGCAACCGCTGATGCTGGCAGGATTTATTTCGATGGAAAATATTTTAGAGAAGATATAGGTTTTGACTTAGTTTAAAAGGATATAAGTTGAAAAAAGTACTCAAGAAGATTTCCGAAACAGCAATTAAACAAGGGGAGTTTAGTTTTACAACCGAGCAGGTCGAAGCAAAATGGCTAGGTAGCCAACCTGCCACCTTAGCCGAAATACAAGAAGCTGAAACAAAACTAGGGTTAACGCTACCATCGGATTATAAAGACTTTCTACTAATTACCAATGGGTTTACTACGCCAAATGAAAACGTTGACCCATCGTTTTCCAAAATAAGCGATATAGCGTTTTTAAAAGATGTTGATCCACAGCTGATCGAGATTTGGACAGAAAACGATGAGTTACTAGAAGTGGCTATTAAACTTGCCAGAAGTATTATTGTTGGTGGAGTAGACGAAGAGCAATATTTCCTTTTAATCCCTCCCATAAGCGAAAATGCCGATTGGGAATACTGGAAATTCGCATCATGGATACCTGGAGAAGACCCTTACGAAGGGCTTGAAAATTATTTCATTAACGTATTGGATTTTTTAAAATCTTCTTAATACGTTTTCCTATAAAACAAAGAAAGCCCCAATCAAAATTGGGGCTTTCTTTGTTTTAATGCTTTTTTATTTCGATTTACTTCCTAATAATTCTTGAAGTTTATCTTGTAAAGCCTGTTCCCTTAAGCCTTTAGCAATAATTTTGCCTGTTGGATCAATTAGGAAATTAGCCGGGATTGATTGGATGCCATACATTTGAGCCACTTCATTGTTCCAGCCGTTCAAATCAGATACATGTGTCCAGGTTAACTTGTCGGCCTCGATGGCTTTTTGCCACGCTGCTTTGGTTGTTCTGGTGTTTCCTCCATCCAATGAAACACCCAATACAGTAAAGCCTTTATCTTTAAATTTATTATAGGCAACAACTACATTAGGGTTTTCTTTACGACAAGGGCCGCACCATGATGCCCAAAAATCTACCAGTACGTATTTACCTTTAAAATCAGATAATTTAACAGGTTTTCCGGCGGTATCAACTTGAGTAAAATCCATAGCCATGGCACCTACAGCAGTTTTTCTTCCAGCATCGAATATTTGAGCAATTTTTTTACCGTTCGAAGTTGCCTTCAATTCTGGTGATAATGCAATAAAAGCCTTCTCTGCAGCAGCAGCCTGATCAGGATCTGAAGTCAGCTGGCTAATTGAAGTTAAGCTTATAAATGATTTTGGATTGCTGTTAGCAAACTGTAACAATAATGGGGCATCGCTGCAGCTTCTTTGTCATAACGAGCACCTAAAGCCTCCATAACGGCCTTGTCTTGTTTTTGCTGCGGCGTATAAGCCGCATATTCTGCATTAATTGCGGCAAGCTTATCTGCTACAGGTTTAGTTAATGCTTTTAATTTCTTTGCATCGTCATTAACTGGCGAACCGGTAATTGTTGCTTTCTTTAAAGAATCTGCCGCAGTCAGCTTTATGTTTCCTGGTTCTACATATAGCGATAAAGCATCTAATTTCTCGCCTTGTGCCGGACGGTTTACGTAAGGGTTTTTGTTTAAGAAAAGACTTCCTTGCGCAGGGCTCAACAATGATCCTTTAAATGCAAAGGCACCATTTGTTACTGTTGCAGAATCGGTGACATTTTTGCCGTCACCTTGATAGATCAGATAAACCTTATCTCCGGTTTTCAGTCCCTTTATATCGCCACTAACTGTAAATGGCTTTTGTGCCAAAGCTGCAAGAGGCAATAGTGCCATTGCAGATAATAATATTTTTTTCATGAGGTTAGTTTAATTCCGTCCAAATATAGAAATCTGTACGGCTAAAACGTAAATAGCTGTGTAAAATTATGAGATTTATTCGTTTAATTATTTAACGCCCAATAACATTCCTCATATATAATAGGATTTTTCTAATCCTACTTTGAACTTACATAAGTTTAGTTTAATTTTTGGTAGGTTCTCCACCATAAATCAGGCATTTCGCCATTAACAGCAGTCTGGTAATCATCGTATCGGCAAGGTACCAGATGGTAACGTTCGTTTTTAGATTGTCCTGATGGATAAGGGACCTGCATCCACCAACGGTCTGATTTTTTGCTTTTTACGAACATCATTTCTCCCGAACCATCTTTTAAACTGGTTCTGTAGATCATAAACTGCGATTTCGGAGTTAGTGGAAAATCCTTTTTACGGGCGTAATATCCATCCACAAAATACCATACCATTTGAGCAAGTAAAAAGGCTGTTTGTCCGTTGTTATCATAAGCAGGATTAAACTCGTAAAAACCAATTGAACTTAACTTATCGTTCATGCCTGCATAACGGGCTATGCGACAGGCCTCTTCGCCATCAAAACCATTTGGGGTGGTATTCGCATTTGCAGCAGCATCGGCAGATCGGATAGCACCAATATCAAAGCTAATCATGTTTGCATTGCGAATAATGGGCTCTGTTAAGGTAATATCCTGGGCAAACTCGCCCAAACGATGTACATCAAAATACAATTTGTCCATTACACTCAAACTTTCTTGATTTACAAAATAAGTTTGATAGCCCACATTGCTAAAATTGAAAAGGTAATTGGGTTGATGTAAGAAAATCTTGTTTAGGTAACAATCCGATCGGGTAGCAATTCCCTCATGGTCATCGTCGCCAATATCAAATTGATTATCAATAACCACCAGGTCTACTTTTTGTTCTAAATCTTCATAACCAAGGTATTGGCCATAGGTGAGGTCCTGTCCACCGCCAATAATGATCGGAATAATGTCTTTTTTGATTAACTCAGAAACCACCATTTTGATGGCAATGTAAGTGTCGGCAATGGTTGCGCCGTGTTTAATATTACCTAAATCGACAATCCTGCTATTAAAAGCACCTTCGTTGAGTTTGTAAAATTTCTCTCTAAAATAATCGGGTGCCAGGGCAGTGCCTTCATTGTTAACGGCACCTCTTCCATCAAGTACCCCAAAAATTGCCAGATCGTAAGTGTGTTCCTCAAAATCGGGAAACGATTCGGTGTAAATCTGTGCTTTTAACCCCAGCTGGCTTGTAAAAAATCCTTGCTTAGGTGTAAAACTATCGGGGTTTATAGGGGAAAAGAAATCCGTTAATGACATATATTTAAAACTCTCGGCTCAAATATCTATTTTTGAATGCGTATTTCCACATATAGCCCGAAAAAAATAAAATGATACTGGTAACCGGAGGAACTGGATTTTTAGGATCTGAATTAATTAAGCAGTTAACCGATAAGGGTTTAGCTGTTCGGGCCTTGAGACGGGAGCACTCTAAAATCCCTGCATTGATCGAAAATATTCCTTTGATTGAATGGTTTGAGGCCGACATTAATGAACCTTCTACTTTAGAAGATGCCTTTACAGGGATTACCAAAGTTTACCATTGCGCTGCATTTGTATCCTTTAATCCGAAAGATAAAAAGCAGCTTTTTCATGTAAACATAGAAGGCACTTCGAATATTGTAAACCTTTGTGCCGAAAATAATTGCCGTTTATTGCATGTAAGTTCAGTTGCTGCATTAGGAAATGCTAAAAAAGGCAATAAAATTACTGAAAAAGACTTTTGGGAATACGATGCCAAAGCTCATGCCTATGGTTTATCGAAATACGAGGGCGAAATGGAGGTTTGGCGGGGCATCACTGAAGGTTTAGATGCTATTATTGTCAATCCATCGGTAATTATCGGTAAAAATGCAGGCTTTGAAGGGAGCGGAGCAATTTTTAAACTGGTAAAAGGTGGTTTTCCATTTTATACAGATGGGGCTTCGGGTTTTGTTGATGTTGAGGACGTAGCCAAAGTGATGATTCTGTTAATGGATTCCGAAGTTTCGGGAGAGCGGTATATCATTTCTGCCGATGATTATCATTACAAAGAGCTGTTCGGCGAAATTGCGCAGGGTTTTGGTGTTAAGGCACCAGCAAAAGAAGCAAAACCATGGATGCTTGGAATAGCCTGGAGGGCGCTAAAATTCGCATCCATATTTACTGGCAAGCAACCTTCCATCACCAGAGATGCTGCAAAGAGCAGTTTAACCTTAAGTTATTACGATAATAATAAAGTAAAAGCGGAAACAGGCATTACCTTTAAGCCGGTTGCCGAAAGCATAAAAGAAATTACCCAACATTTAAGATAATGCCCAAACAAAAAGCCTATTACATCATCGATTTTGATAGTACCTTTACACAGGTAGAAGCACTTGATGAACTTGCCCGAATTTCGCTAAAGAACCACCCAGATAAAGAGGCGATTTTCCAAAAAATTGAAGATTACACCAATTTTGCCATGGAAGGAAAACTTTCCTTCTCCGAAAGTTTAGCCCAACGTGTTAAGCTTCTTGAGGCTAACGAAGATCATTTAAAGCAGCTTATTAAACATTTAAAAAAGAAAGTATCTACTTCTTTTTCGCGTAATGCCGAGTTTTTTAAGAAACATGCCGATGAGGTGCTGATTGTTTCTGGCGGGTTTAAAGAATTTATTACCCCTGTAGTGAGCCAATACCACATCAAAAAAGAAAATATTTATGCCAATACCTTTGTAACTACTGGCGATGGTAAAATTATAGATTATGATCATGCCAATCCTTTAAGTGAGGAAGGTGGTAAAGTAAAATTACTGCAGCATTTAAAACTCGAAGGCGAGTTATTTGGTATAGGTGATGGTTATTCTGATTTCCAGTTGCGAGAAAGTGGTATCATCAATAAATTTTTTGCATTTACCGAGAATATAGCCCGTGAAAGTATTGTTTCTAAAGCAGACCATGTAACACCAAGCTTCGACGAGTTTTTGTATGTAAACGATCTGCCACGCGCAATTTCTTATCCTAAAAACAGAATCCTTTGCCTGGTAATTGGTGAGGTTGACCCCATAACGATTTCTATCCTTAAAAATGATGGTTTATCAATTAGACATAAAACTTCATTTGAAGATAAATACGTAAAGGATGTGGGTATTATTCTTTTAGCTAATGGTGAAAAAATAAACGCAGAACAATTAAAAAACGCTGCCAAACTAAAAACTATCGGTTATTTAGGTAATGCGAAAAATAAAATAGACCTCGATTTATGTACCAAACAAGGTATTGTTGTTTTCGATGACCCTAAAAATAATCCACGTAATATCGATTTTATCCCGAAACGGGTTGCCGATTTTATGAATACCGGGGCAACTTATTTAAGTAGCAATTTTCCTAACTTACAATTGCCAAAAATTGATAAATCGCACCGCTTAATTCATATTCACAAAAACGTTCCGGGTATTATGGCCAAAATCAATACTGTTTTTGCAAAACACGACATCAACATTGTGAGCCAGTTTTTAATGACCAATTCTGAGATTGGTTATGCCATTACCGACATCAATACGCAGTATGATAAACAATTGTTTAAATCATTGAAAAAGATTGAGCATACCATAAAGTTTAGGGTGTTGTATTAATAATAGTCGACTAAAGGCTTTGACAACCTTCTTTGCATTGCAAAGAAAGTTGTCAAAGTTAGCTACCTCAAAAACTGATGCCTCTTTAGCAACAAATGTTTAGGTGCCCCTACGGTTTGTGAGCGATAAATCCCCGTATGGCCTGAAAATAAGTAAGCAGTAACGCAAGCTAAGGCGATATAAATTCCCGATGATACACCAAATAGCTCTACGCCCATAAAAATACAAGCCAAAGGGGTGTTTGCTGCCCCTGCAAAAACAGCCACAAAACCCATTCCTGCTAGCAGGCCAAGAGGTAAGGGGATAAAGAAACTCAAAAAACTACCGAGTGTGGCCCCAATAAAGAAAAGTGGAGTAACTTCGCCGCCCTTAAACCCTGCACTCAGGGTAAATGCAGTTAAAAACAATTTGATTGCAAATGTGTAATACGCTTCTTGTTTTACAAAAGATTCTGAAATGACAGGGATGCCCAAACCGATATATCGTGTATTTCCGATTAGGTAAATAATGCCAATTAAAACTAGTCCACCAATAAATGGCCTTAACGGTGGGTATTTAATTTTACTGAAAAGGCTTGATAAGCCATGGTTTAAGGTAGAGAAAGATCTTGCCGTGAGTCCAAATAATACTCCTGCACCTAAAGATAATAATAAATTGATCGAATTTATTTCCGGTACCAGGGAAATTGAATAATGGGTATGTCCAACACCCCAAGCCTTGCAGGCATAATCGGCAATAATTGCTGTAATAAATGAAGGAAGAATGGAACCATAAGTTAAACTTCCAATAACGAAAACTTCCAATCCGAATACGGCGCCTGCCAAAGGTGTTCCGAAAACAGAGGCAAAGCCAGCGCTGATGCCGCAGATGAGGATCACTTTTCGATCTCTGACTTTAAGTTTAAACAGTTTCGTAAACTGGTCTGCAAAGGCCCCTCCAATTTGCACAGCTGTACCCTCTCTTCCAGCCGATCCGCCAAATAAATGGGTTATAATTGTCCCCGCAAAAATAAGTGGCGCCATAATCAGGGGAATCACATTCTTGGGCGATTGTAATTCCTCAATTAAGAGGTTATTACCCTTTACAACTGCTGCGCCCCAATAATGGTAGGCCAGACCAATAATTATACCCGCAATTGGTAAAAAGGCGATCATCCAAATGTGCTGCTCACGGTAGTTGGTTGCCCAGTTTAAAGTTTCTAAAAACAGGGCAGAGGCAGAGCCAATAATCCCACCCAATATCGCAGAGATTAACAGCCACTTTAAAGTGCTCATTAAGAGTAATCCGAAGTCGAGTTTAATAAAATGTTTGATAGACAGAAGAAATCCTTCTGTTAGTTTTTTAACAGGCATTTGAATTCAATTTTAAATAAAAATCGTAGGAGTCATCAGCCTGTTTTGGCGGTTTTGGCGGTACTCCATCGCCATTGTTCCAAATGTATAAAATTTAGTTATTTGTTGCAAAATCTTTATCACCTTTGTGCAGCTAACTTTAAACCATGGATTTTACACCCGAAATAAAAGACAAACTCCACCAACTACAGGAAAAGTACACAGCAATGGGGCAAGATATGGCATCGTACCTCGATGGACTTTTATATGCCGATTTCTTAACCTATTGGGATTACATTCATTTGGATACTTTGCTGAGTTTGCAGAATCCTAAAACACCAATACCTGATGAAGAGATTTTCATCATGTACCACCAGATTACCGAACTTTATTTTAAACTTGCACTGCACGAATGCAGGCAGATTGCGGAGCATGAAAATTTGACTGTCGAATTTTTTACTGCACGGGTAAAACGGATCAATGCTTATTTTAATGCCTTAACTACCTCTTTTGAGGTGATGGTTGATGGTATGGAGAAAGAACAGTTCCTGAAATTCCGGATGTCGTTATTACCTGCCAGTGGATTCCAGTCAGGCCAGTACCGGATGATCGAGATCTGTGCTACAGATTTCATCCGATTAGTAGACAAAACAAAACGAGAAGAACTAAGTACCGCAACAATAGAAGAACAATTCGAAAATATTTATTGGAAATTCGGTGCAACAGAACTGGCTTCGGGCAAGCAAACTTTAACCCTAAAGCAATTTATTAAAAAGTATTCAGTTCAATTTTTGCAACTGGCCAAAGACCGTACTTTAACTAACTTCTCGGCTTTATATCATCAATTACAGGCCAATGGAGCCGATGTTTCTGCCCTTGCTGAAGAATTACGTAAGCTGGATTTATATGTAAATGTAGAATGGCCGTTGTCGCACTACAAATCGGCTGTACGTTATTTAGAGAAAGATCCCGTTGATATTGCTGCAACTGGTGGAACTAACTGGCAAAAGTATCTGCCTCCGCGTTTTCAGAAGAGAATCTTTTATCCGTTTCTATGGACCGATGTGCAAATGGAAGAGTGGGGTAAAGGCTGGGTGCTTAGTGTACTTAAAACACTCAAAAACAAAGATTAATATTGCAAAAAGCTATTAAAAAAGCCTGTTTTTTCTTAATTTGCGCAAAATAATTAATGACAGAATGAGTGAGTTATTGAATTAGAGAATGAGTGGGGAGAACACTCAATCATTCGATCATTCATCCATTCAAAATTCAAATACAATGACCGAGACATTAGATATAAAAATCACTAAAACAGATCAAACACGTTTGACTGTTACTGATTTTTCACAATTACCGTTCGGTAAGGTTTTTACCGATCACATGTTTACTGCCGACTATGAAGATGGCGAGTGGAAAAATTTACAGATTCTTCCTTATGGGCCGATTCCGATGAGCCCTGCAATTTCCGCACTTCATTACGGACAGGCAATTTTCGAAGGATTAAAGGCTTATCGCCAGCCAAACGGAAAAATTAGTGTCTTCCGTGCTGATAAAAACTTCGAACGTTTTAACAAATCAGCAGCGAGAATGTCGATGCCAGGCATTCCCGAAGAAATTTTTATGCAAGGTTTGGCTGCATTGATTAACGTTGATGAGAAATGGGTACCTAATCAGGAAGATTATGCTTTATATATCCGTCCGGTAATGTTTGCAATGGATCCCTATTTAGGTGTTAAGGCATCTGATACCTATAAATTTGCTTTGTTAACTACACCAACTGGTCCATATTACAGCAATGCATTAAAAGTTAAAATCGAAACTGAATTTACCCGTGCAGACGAAGGTGGTGTGGGTTTTGCCAAAACTGCTGGAAATTATGCGCGTTCGTTATATCCTTTCGAGCAGGCTAAAAAAGAAGGCTACGATCAATTGATCTGGACAGATTCGGTAACACATGAGTTTATTGAAGAAGCTGGAACAGCCAACTTGCTTTTTGTAATTAATGGTAAACTGGTTACGCCATCAGTTCGCAGTACTGTTTTAGATGGTGTAACGCGTGATACCATTATTAAATTGGCTAAAGATGCTGGGATAGAAGTAGAAGAACGCAGGGTTTCTGTTAAAGAAGTAATTGAAGGAATCGAAAACGGAAGCTTAACCGAAGCTTTTGCCGCAGGAACTGCAGCTACAGTAACGCATATAGGCGAAATGGGCTATAACGGTCAGATCTATAAATTAACTGATCCATCAACAAGACATATTTCTAATGGTATTGCTAAAAAACTGAACGATATCCGTTACGGCTTAGCACCTGATGAATTTGGTTGGAACTGGGTTTTATAATACGAAACCTTAAAAAGAAACCCCGATGTATATTCTGCATCGGGGTTTCTTTTTTTGTATTATCGTCATGCTGAATTTATTTCAGCATCTTAAGACCCTGAAATAAATTACCTTCGGTGAGCTCGCTAAGGCTCGGTTCAGGGTAACGATAGTGGGAAGAGGATATTCTTATTTATCCAAAATCACCACGCCTTTGGCTTCGAATGCCAGTTCCTTTTTAGGATCGGTAATTTTAGCTACTTCTTCAGGAGATTTTTTAGCGTCTTCGGCATAATGGCGTAAAGTTTCTACTGAGATGGTCTGTTTCTTCGCTAAGCCATCCAAAACCACTTTTTTGCCAACAATATCCATTGGCATAAAGAAAGCGTAATCTTTAAAAGTTACCCGCATTGGATCGCCATTAGGCATTTCTAATGTCATCCAACAGCCTTTTTTCTTACATACATCTACTACCTTACCTTCGATTTTCATATCGACAGTTTTTTTATCACCCATAGCAGCTTCCATTTTTGCAGCTGGTTTTACATCGCCTGGTTTAACTTCTTCTCCAAATTTTTGACCAGTATATGCGGTTTGGGCAAATGAAAATGCCGTAAATAGGCAGAAGCCCAAACTTAGAATGATTTTTTTCATGATTTTATAATTATCCGGTTATGATCTACTCAAAGTTATTTAAAATTTTTCTAAGTAGTGAAAACAAAAAATCCTCGCTAACATCCGTTAACGAGGAAAATCATCCCTATAATTGTATAAATCAAATTCTATGATTTACATATTAATTTTATAGGCAAACCAAAAACCAAAACTTTAATCTTTGCTTTGGTTATGATTAATATTCTTGTATTCAGTAAGTTATTTTTTTTATGCTGGTTTTATTAATAATCAAAGATGTTGTAGAAACGTAGAATATTATCTTCTTTGTGAGGAATGTTGTTGAGTTATTTCCCCACTCCTTTTTTATCCAAAAACAAGACCGAATACTTCTTCTATTTTACTCACTGCTTTAATCTCAAGGTTGTATTTTTCTGTTGCAATGCCTTTCAAATTGTATTTAGAGATGTAAATGGTTTCGAAACCCAATTTATCTGCTTCAGCAATGCGTTGTTCGATTCTGTTTACTGCTCTTATTTCTCCAGATAGACCTACCTCTGCAGCAAAACAATTTTTTGAAGACACTGGGATATCCTGATGCGATGATATAATGGCAATTAATATAGCCAGGTCAATCGCAGGATCTTCAACTCTAATTCCACCGGCGATATTTAAGAAAACATCTTGCGTACTTAACCGAAAGCCGCAACGTTTTTCTAAAACAGCTAAGAGCATATTCATTCTCTTGGTATCAAAGCCTGTTGCAGAGCGCTGAGGGGTGCCATATGCAGCTGAGCTTACCAAGGCTTGTGTTTCGATTAACATCGGCCTGGCGCCTTCTAAAGTGGCAGCTATAGCAATTCCGCTCAACTCTTCGTCTCGCTGTGATAACAAGATTTCAGAAGGATTGGAAACTTCTCTTAAGCCACTGCCTTGCATTTCGTAGATACCCAATTCTGCTGCTGCACCAAATCGATTTTTGATAGATCTTAAAATGCGATAAACATGGTGCCTGTCGCCTTCAAATTGCAAAACCGTATCAACCATGTGCTCGAGTATTTTAGGCCCTGCAATAGCACCATCTTTAGTGATATGGCCAATTAAAAAAACCGGCACACCGGTTTCTTTTGCAAAACGTAATAGTTCTGCGGTACATTCCCTTACCTGCGATACGCTGCCAGGCGTTGAATCGATATGTGCGGAGTGCAATGTTTGAATCGAATCAACCACCAGGATTTCAGGCTCAAGGATCTCGACCTGCTTAAAAATATTCTGGGTCGAAGTCTCAGTTAGGATATAGCAATCAGATGATGGACTTTCTTTAATCCGTTCGGCCCGCATTTTAATCTGTTGTTCGCTTTCTTCACCAGAGATATAGAGCAGCTTTTTGCCTTTTAAATTTAAAGCCAGTTGCAGCATTAAGGTCGATTTGCCGATGCCCGGTTCGCCACCAATTAAAACAAGCGAACCTTCTACCAGTCCACCGCCCAATACGCGATCGAGCTCTTTATCGCCAGTTAGTATTCTACGTTCTGTTGATGATTGAATCTCGTCTACCTTACTCGGTTTGCTAAGCTTTCGGCTGGTATTGTCGGTTTTCCAGGTAGGTACCGATGCCGGGCTTTTCTCTACGATCTCTTCAACAAAGGTATTCCATTGGTTACATGATGGACATTTACCCAACCATTTTGCCGATTCGTAGCCGCAGCTCTGACAGAAAAATGCACTTTTCGATTTTGCCAATTGATTAAAATTTTAGATTACGAATTTAACCTTTCAGGATTGAAAGTGTTTTTATTTTTTTGAACAATTAATCCTTTGCCCGAATTGCATTTTACTTCAAACCCCGCAGGTTTTCAAAACCTGCGGGGTTTGAAACATCACTATGAAATGCAGCGCCATTGTTGATAAACCTGATAGAACGGAAAGCCCGGAGCGAAGAATGAGTGAGGACTTGGAGGTATAGCGGGGCTAAGTGACCAAAACGCACTGGACAGTTGTTTTCCAAAAATATTGACCGCCTAAGTCATCTGAGCGCAACTTAGCGAGTCGCTTAATTAATATTGCAGGTTTGAATATGCTTAAACAAGAAAAGCCCGGATTTAAAAAATCCAGGCTTTCTGCTAAATGAGTTTTGAGTTATAATTTAATCTCTTCATCTTTTGCAGAGATGAAGTGAAACTCGGTTAAATAATATGATGATTGTGCCTTAACTTTAATCCATTGGCCATATTTAAAGAACCAGCGGCGTTGAAGGTTGAAAATGCCTTTTGTAATGTAAGCTTCGATGTATGGGTGTACGCAAAGTGTTACGCCTTTTTCATTCTGCTCTCTTAAGATATAATTAAGGTTGTTCTCAATATCATCCATTAAAACGATACTCGCTTTAATTTCTCCGGTCCCATCGCAGGCCGGGCATTTTTCTACCGTAACAATATTCATTTCCGGACGAACACGTTGTCTGGTAATTTGTACCAAACCAAATTTGCTTGGAGGCAAAATAGTGTGTTTGGCTCTATCCAATAACATCAGCTCACGCAAATAATCGAATAGTATTTTACGGTTTGTTGGTTTGTGCATATCGATAAAATCGATTACCACAATACCGCCCATATCGCGCAAGCGCAGTTGACGGGCAATTTCTTTAGCCGCCTCTTTGTTTACCTGTAAAGCATTCTCTTCTTGATTTTCTTTACTGGCAGTACGGTTTCCACTGTTCACGTCTATCACGTGGAGTGCTTCAGTATGCTCTACAACAAGGTAAGCACCACCTGGTAAGTTTACTGTTTTTCCGAAAGCATTTTTAATCTGCTTTTCTACACCAAAATGATCGAAGATGGGTTCTTTCTGTTTGTACAGTTTAACGATTTTTTCCATTTCAGGAGAAATATCGTGAACATAAGAACGGATATCATCGTACAGCTCTGGTGTACTTACGTAAACGTTTGTAAAATCAGGGTTCAGAATATCACGGATTAACGTTGATGATCTGTCCATTTCTCCCCAAACTCTTTTTGAAGGCTCGGTAGATGGCACTTTTTTAATGAAGTTTTCCCACTTAGCAATTAAATCTAAAAGATCTTTTTGCATTTCGGCAACCCCTCGGCCTTCAGAAACGGTTCTGATAATAACCCCAAAATTTTGAGGTTTAATACTTTCAATAATCTTTTTTAAACGATTACGTTCGGTATTACTTTTAATTTTTTTTGATACAGATATGGTATTGGAGAATGGCACCAGTACCACATACCTGCCGGCAATCGAAATGTCGGAACTTAAACGCGGACCTTTTGTAGAAATTGGTTCTTTAGCAATTTGTACAGGTAGGAGCATGTTTTTACTCAGCACATCAGAAATTTTGCCTGCCTTATTAATATCGGCTTCTAGCTTTAAATTATCTAATAATGTGCCTGTAACCGAGCCATTACGCTTGATCTTCGTTAGCTTAATTAAAGATTGCACCTGAGGGCCCAAATCAAAGTAATGCAAAAAAGCATCTTTTTCATAACCAACATCCACGAAAGCAGCATTCAGTCCAGGCATAATTTTTTTAATGCGGCCTAAATAAATATCGCCTACGGCGTAGTTAGTATTGATTTGTTCTTTGTGAAGCTCAACAAGTTGTTTGTCTTCAATCAACGCTATGGTAACTCCGGCAGGAGTCGAATTGATAATTAATTCTTTTACCAACAGCTACAGATTTAAGGCTTTCGCCTATTAACAAATGGATAGTAAATAAAAACAGTGATATAGCCAAAAAGCATACAATAAAAAAATCATATAATTATTTAAACCTCATAGTGCTTACTATGAGGTTTAACTGGCTTTATCAAAATAAGAAACTATTTTTTCTTATGTCTGTTTTTTCTTAAACGTTTTTTACGTTTGTGGGTAGCCATTTTATGTCTCTTTCTTTTTTTACCGCTTGGCATAGTTTTAAGTTTTAAATGTTTTTATTAATCTGTTAATTAATTTTTATTCTTTAGTTCAGCCACCTTCTTATCAATGAATGAAGATAAGGTTGAGTTAGCCGCTAATTTTTTGCTTGATAGGTAAGCATTTACTGCTTCTTTATTTCTGCCTAAATTTTCTAAAGCTGTTCCTAAATAAAAATAGGCTTCAGGGGTTGGAGCAACGGCAATTACGGTGTTAAAACGAGGAATTGCTTTATCAAACTGACCTGATTTTATCGAGAACAACCCTAAATTCATATTCGCCTTTACATTTTTAGGTTCTTTGGCAACAACTTCTAACAACATTGCAATACCCTGCATTGGTGCGCCTAAGCCGTTTACAATAGTTACACCTAAGCCTGTTTTAGCCTCAATGTTTGTAGAGTCTTTCTCTAACGCATTTTTATAAGATAGATTGGCTTTCTGCAATAAAACAGGCTGCGCGATGCTATCTTGTGTGCTTTCAAAAGCTTTTATAAATTGATTACCGGCAGCTAACCACGATTTTGATGATGGTTCGCCTTCGGCCACAATTTCTAAATACAGTGCAGACGGAGTAATTTGTTCAACATCGTCCCATTTCTGAGCCAGTTGTTTAGCAAGTTCAATCTTTTCTGCACCGTTTGCGCCTTTGTAGCTGTTTTCTAAAGCTGTAATATCTGTAGCCAAATTTTTATTGATTACATTTTTTGCAGCAGTAGATGAAGTTTCGAGGTTTAGTACCGAGGTTGTTGATGGAGAACCTGCTCCGGCCATTGGGCCACTTGAAGGCATTTTTCCATTTTCTTCTGTTGGTTTAACCAAACCCTTAATGTCTCTTGTAAATAAGAATGCAACAAGTAATACAATCGCTCCAATAACAATGGTTTGTTTAGATCTGATGTTGCTATTCATATATAAGACTTAGGCTTCTACGTTAATTTTTTTTGAATTACTTTTCACTTTATCAACAAATACTTTTGCTGGTTTAAAGCTAGGTACGAAGTGTTCTGGGATAATTATTGCAGTGTTTTTTGAGATATTTCTCGCAGTTTTTTGCGCTCTCTTTTTAACAACAAAGCTTCCGAAGCCTCTAACGTATACATTTTCACCGCCAATCATGCTGGTTTTGATAACCTTGAAAAATGCCTCAACTGTTTCCTGTACATCAACCTTCTCAATTCCGGTTTTTGTTGATATTTCTGAAATAATATCTGCCTTAGTCATATTTTATTATTTATTATATTATTATGTTTTAATATTACTACTGTTTTGGGGTTGCAAAAGTATTGCTTTTTAATGAGATAGGGAAATAAAAGATGATTTTTTTATCACTAGACTTATCAGGCAATTGCAAGTTTTTTTTTAATCGGATAAATAGACCGTAATTTGCAGCAATGACATTTCAAAATGAACTCATCAATTGGTACCTGATAAACAAAAGAGATTTGCCCTGGAGGCATACCAATGATGCTTATACCATCTGGTTATCAGAGGTTATATTACAGCAAACACGGGTAGAACAAGGGCTCCCGTACTTTAATAGGTTTTTAGAAAATTTTCCTACCGTTGCAGATTTTGCCAATGCTACCGAGGCCAAAGTTTTAAAGCTTTGGCAGGGCTTGGGTTATTACTCGAGAGGTAGGAATATGCATGCAACTGCTCAGATTGTAGTGAAAGATTACCAGGGAATCTTCCCAAATCTACATGATGAACTCTTAAAATTGAAAGGAATTGGAGAGTATACAGCTGCCGCAATCTCTTCTTTTTCATCTGGTGAAGCACGTGCTGTGGTAGATGGAAACGTATTTCGGGTGCTCTCCAGGTTTTATGGTTCAGCTACGCCAATAAACACTCCAGCCGGAAAAAAAGAGTTTTATACATTAGCTAATGATTTGCTGTATAAAGAAGACCCTGCCTTATATAATCAGGCTATTATGGAGTTTGGGGCCATGCAGTGTAAACCAAAATCGCCCAATTGCGGCATTTGCCCGCTTAGCCAGGAGTGTTATGCTTATAACCACGGCCTGGTAAATGTACTTCCGGTTAAAATTCGAAAAGCCGAGCAAAAACACCGGTACCTTAATTATTTTATTTGTGTTGAAGATGATAAAGTATTAATCAGGGAGAGACAAGCGGGAGATATATGGCAGCACTTATATGATTTCCCCAGTTTAGAAACAACCGAAAAATACGAGTGGAGCAATTCATCATTCGTCGATCAGGTAAAATCTGTATTCGGAAATAAGGCCGATTTTGCATTTATAAAAACCCAAAAACATATATTAACACACCAAATTATCCATATACAATTTTTTGCATTAAAAAATTATATATTTAACTTTAGTAAGCAAAAGGAACTTAATTGGGTTTCTTTAACTAAGTTAGATGAGTTACCGCAACCAAAAGTAATCCATGATTTTGTTCTGGAATATTTTTATAAAGACAAAATGGAGTAACTAACCATCTTATTCGGTGCGCATTTACAAAACGAAACAACTAACCAAAAATATTTATGTCTGGGATTAACAAAGTTATTTTAGTAGGCCACTTAGGCAAAGACCCTGAAGTGCGACATTTAGACGGTGGCGTAACAGTAGCCAGCTTTCCATTAGCTACATCGGAAACATACAACAAAGACGGTAAGAGAGTAGAACAAACAGAATGGCACAATATTGTGTTATGGCGGGGATTGGCTGAAGTAGCTTCCAAATACCTGCAGAAAGGAAAGTTGGTTTATATAGAAGGCAAGCTAAGAACGAGATCCTTTGAAGATAAAGAAAAGGTTAAAAAATATGTAACAGAGATTGTAGCAGAAAACTTTACCATGTTGGGTAGAAAAAGTGATTTCGAGCAAAGTCCAACAACACCAACGCATCAAAGCGCTGAGACTAAAATTGATGATGAATTTACAATTGGCCCATCAGATGAAAATGGAGATCTTCCGTTTTAATTTTAAGGGCTTAAATGAATAAAAAAAAGCTACCTGATGAGAGGTAGCTTTTTTTATGCGCTAAAATGAAGATGCAAAAAAAAACTCCTGCCGGTTTTGTTGGCAGGAGTTTTTTGATCAATACTAAAATAGTTAATTAATTTTAGTGTAGTAAATATTTAGCTTTATCTTATTTGCAGTTGCATCGCTAGCACCTATAATCGATCTTTCAGCAGATGTGGCACTGGATACTCTCTGAAAGTCGGTATAAGATGTAGGGGCTAAAAATGTGCCGTAATCTTCAATATTTTTATCAATCAGGCTCTGAACATAGCTGGTTACAATAAAGATATAACGTTTCTTTAACGAATCGAAATAACCGCCAAATAGTGCTGCCCCACCAGAAGCACTGCTTGAAAATGTGGTATAATCAGGTATATCGGCAGCTTGATGGGCAATATCCCAACGATATAAAGAAAGTCGCTGTGCGGCATTAAAAGGGTATGCTGGCGCACTTTCACCTAGCTCTACTACTAATTCTGCCTTATTGATAATTGCTTTCCCGTAAGTACCCTTAAAATTTGTCAATTCTGGGAACGTTAACTTGGTTTTTACGCCAGCTAAACCTTGTAAATAAGTTACGCTATATGGAGCCGAAGGATTTGGGGTTGTAATCTGATCCTGTACGGGTGTTCCGGCATAATCGTGTTTAATATTAGCAGCAATACCGGAAATTACATTTGCCGTTTGTGCACCATTCGTAACCATCCTTCCGATAGGGAAATTTACACTTGTAGTATCTACACCGTTTGATGAGTTGGTTTTTTTCCAAACCAGTTGAAGGTAAGAGTCAGCTCCCGAAAAGTTAATAAATGCAATCCCTCCAACACCAGTAGAAGAGGTTTTATTAATCTGTGCGTATAAACCTTTAAATGATTCTATAAATTTAGTGTCTGTTGCAGTTCCTGCAGTACCTAAGTTTAATATGGCATTTTGTATAAATGCCTTGTTTAAAGGGATTCTAATCTGCGCAGGCACGGTTTTTAAGGTATCAGCTTTGCCTGGAACAATATCTAATACTTTTCTTTTGGTATTTGGCGCCAGCTTACCCGTAAAGTTACCTAAAAGCGTATTGTTAATCGATTGTACATCAGAGCTTTTATAAGTAGTAACCTTATTGGCTAACTGATAAACATCAATACTGTATTTAGAATTGGTGGTATCACCGTAAAATTTGGTTAATGTAGATGTTGTATCAATTTTTAATACCAAAACTGCCGAGTCTAATACAGGAGAAGTACCGAAATCGTAACTTGTACTCACCGGGTAAACCGTTAATGCTAAAGCGGCTTCGGTTTTTCCAAAGACAGGGTCTACCATATATCCCAGCGGATAACGGTTTAATCCATAGGTATTGGCAGGATCTTCTTGTACAAGTTGAGACTTAACCGGAGATACGACCAAGGTTCCGGTAATGGCTGTAGACGGATCAACATCTAAACCCACACCATCGGGATTTTTGCATGATGCAAAAAGAAAAAGACCTATCAACAGGGTTAATAAGTCTTGTTTTGTAAATTTCATATTTAAAATAATAATACCTTAATTAAGCAAGTGAAACCAGTTCATCATTCGAAATTTCTTCATAAAAAGTATAGAAGTTTTCGAAATTCTCGGTTAAGTTAAAAGCTAATGTTGGCTTATTGGAATCTTTAACAAATTTTAACACATCTTTATCTAGGTTTTCATCTGCTAAAACTACTGCATCTGAGTGTGTTATCGCGCCAATGTGCATGCTGTCGCAATCAGATGGTAAGAATGCTTTCGTATCATCTTCAGTCATATTGGCCATTACTGCTTTCTTAGAAAAATTAGCATTTAATTTCTCCGTAAAGCCGTCCTCATAAATAGAATATACTACTTTAGAATTTTTAAAAGTAGGATCGTTTTTATAAGTCGTTTTAATATAAGCAGGGACTAATGCGCTCATCCATCCATGACAGTGAACGATATCTGGCGCCCAGCCTAATTTTTTAACAGTTTCCAATGCACCTTTACAGAAGAAAATCGTACGCTCGTCGTTGTCGTCGAAGAATTTTCCGCTCGCATCTCTAAATACTTGTTTGCGCTGGAAATATTCTTCATTGTCTAAGAAATAAACTTGCATGCGTGCAGCTGGGATGGAGGCTACTTTAATGATTAAAGGATTATCGTTGTCATCGATAATGATGTTCATTCCTGATAAGCGGATTACTTCGTGTAAACGATTTCTTCTTTCGTTGATGTTGCCAAATTTAGGCATCAAGATACGGATTTCGAATCCTTTTTCTTGCATTGCTTGTGGTAATTGGCGTGTGATTTCAGAAATTTTAGTAAGCTCGAGGAAAGGCGACATCTCGTGTGTAACAATCAGCAGCTTCGTTTTTGCCATCTCCATATTCTAAGAAAATATTAAGTTAAATAAAAGATAATGAGCTGCAAAGGTAAGCATAATAATACTATTTATCAATATAGCAAGCATTTGTTTGGTTTCGTTTAGATTAATTTACACCTTTACGGCTTTAATTTAGTTTGTCCAAATTGGAAATATTTAAAACCAAAGCAGCGCTTAAGGCTTTTTTAAAACCCTTAAAAGCATCAGGTAAAAAAATAGCACTTGTGCCTACCATGGGTGCCTTGCATAATGGCCACATATCGTTGATAAAACTGGCTCAACAGAATGCCGATATCATTATCTGTAGCATTTTTGTAAATCCAACGCAATTTACAGACCCTAAAGATTTAGAGAAATACCCGCGCCCTATAGAGCATGATTTAGCTATGTTAGCAGATGTTGGTTGTAACGGGGTGTTTATGCCTAATGTAGATGAGATGTATCCTGCCGGGGCCGATGAGGCCTGGCACATTGATTTGGGGAATGCCGAATTTCTATTGGAAGGCGAATTTAGGAAAGGCCATTATCAGGGCGTAACGCAGATTGTAAAAAAATTGTTTGATGCTGTTGAACCCGATGTGGCCATGTTCGGACAAAAAGATTTCCAGCAGGTATTAATGATTAAGAATATGCTGGCTTATTTTAAGCTGCCTATTACTATTATTACCTGTCCGATTATCCGCGAAGCCGATGGTTTAGCCATGAGCAGCCGAAATATCCATTTATCGGCCGATGATCGCAAGCATTCGCTCGTGCTGAGTAAATCGCTGCAGTTCGTTATCGATCATTTTAACGAATATTCACTGTCAGAATTAGAAGATAAGGCCAAATCATTCTACCATAATATAGATGGCGTGGAACTCGATTATTTTACAATAGCAAATGGCGATACGCTAGAACCAGCCAAATCAAAACATGAAAATAACCTGATTGCACTCGTTGCTGCAAAAGTAGGTTCGACCAGGCTGATCGATAATATGATAATTAAATAGAATCAAGACATCAGTATCAAGAATCCAAAGCCAGCTGAAAAAATCTTTCTTGGTGTTCTTTGTGTGGTTCTTTCTTTTAGCTTTAAGCTTTGGTCTTTCAGCTTTCTAGAAACTCCAAACTGATGACTGAAAACTCCAAACTGATTACTAACTTTGCCGAATGGTTATCACAATATTAAAATCGAAAATACACCGTGTTAAGGTAACACAAGCCGAATTGAACTACGTAGGCAGTATTACGATAGATGAAGATTTGATGGATGCAGCTAACATTATCGCTAATGAAAAGGTGCAGATTGTAAATAATAATAATGGTGCACGTTTCGAAACTTATGTAATTAAAGGCGAACGCGGTACCGGAACCATCTGTTTAAATGGTGCAACAGCCCGTTTGGCACAACTAGGCGACATTCTCATCATTATGTCTTACGGCTCATTGCCGATAGAAGAAGCCAAAAAATACAATCCAATATTGGTTTTCCCTGACGATAATAACCACTTGCTAAAATAACCTTGTGATATTCGACCTCAAAACAGCGCTAAAATATATCATCCTGTTTTTAATCGGGATAGGGGTTTTATATTTAGCTTTTAGAGGTCAGGATTTAGGAAAGATCTGGCAGGAAATTAAAACCGCCAACTACTTTTGGGTAATTACTTCTGCATTTGCAGTATGGATTGCTCATGTGTTACGTGCTTTGCGATGGCAAATGCTGTATAAATCCATTCATTACAAGGTGAGTTTCTGGAATGCCTACCATGCCGTAATGATCGGCTATCTGGCTAACCTCGCTTTACCGCGCTTCGGAGAGATTGGCCGCTGTTCGGTTATCCAAAAAGCCGAAAAGGTGCCCATGTTTGCTTCTATAGGTACCGTAATTACCGAGCGGCTATTTGATGTGCTGATGCTTTTTCTTACCAGTTTGGCGATGCTGGTTTTTCAGTATGATATTGTAGCCGATTTTCTTTATCAAACCATATATCTTAATCTTGTTAAAAAATTAAGTGCGATTAACTATTTGTGGTTGGTTGGTTTGGGTATCGTTATTCTGCTGCTCGTTGCTGTTGCAATATATTTTCTCCGTCAAAAATTTAGTAAAAAATTCTTACGCATTTTTGTAAGTCTGCGCCAGGGATTTGGCTCGTACAGTAAGTTAAAACGAAAAGGATTATTTTTAACTTATACACTAGGGATATGGCTTTTCTACTCACTTTCTATGTATTTCGCCTTTTCATCTATTCAAGCTACTTCGGGATTACATTTTAATGCTGCATTTACTGCAATTGTTTTCTCTGGCTTTGCTATGGCAGCCCCTGTTCAGGGTGGTATTGGTGTTTTCCACTGGATGGTTGCCCAGTCGCTGGTACTTTATTCCATTTCTTTTAAAGATGGGCTGGCTTACTCAACCATTATTCACTCTTCGCAGGTACTGCTTATTTTAATTTTAGGCAGCCTGAGCCTGTGTAAGATCTTATTCAATAGAACGCTATAAGTTTATTCTCCATGTTCTGATAAGGCTACTATAAGGGGTATTAGCTTAACCGGTTAAAGAAAATTAAATTGGATATAAGACGGGTTTTCTTTGGGCATAATTCTAATAATTCCGTCTGAGATCCCAATAAGGTCCGATGAAAGTCCGAAGAAGATCCGTCTTAATCCTTATGCTGTCTATAAGTTTTTCTCCTTTTTTAAGATTGTTTAATAAATTATAAAAGTACCACGAGATAAAATAAATTACTATGCAGCCATAGTAATTTCAATCAGAAATGCTACATTTGATTTACTAACCTTTTATACATAAATGTTATGCATTTTGAATTAACTGAAGAGCAATTAATGATCCAGCAGGCTGCCCGCGATTTTGCGCAGCAAGAATTAAAGCCTGGGGTAATTGAAAGAGACGAACATCAGAAATTTCCGGCAGAGCAGGTAAAAAAACTTGGAGAGCTTGGTTTCTTGGGGATGATGGTGAGCGAAAAATATAACGGAAGCGGACTCGATGCCATTTCTTATGTTTTGGTAATGGAAGAGCTTTCTAAAATCGATGCTTCTGCCTCTGTAGTGGTTTCGGTAAACAACTCATTGGTTTGTTATGGATTAGAGGCCTATGGTAGTGAAGCCCAAAAAGAAAAATATTTAAAACCATTGGCTGCGGGAGAAAAAATCGGTGCTTTTTGTTTGTCGGAGCCCGAGGCTGGTTCTGATGCTACCTCACAACGCACAACTGCAGAGGATAAGGGCGATTATTATTTACTAAATGGTACAAAAAACTGGATTACCAATGGTGGTACTGCATCAACTTACCTGGTGATTGCACAAACTCATCCTGAATTAAAGCATAAAGGTATAAACGCTTTTATTGTAGAAAAGGGAATGGAAGGTTTTACCGTTGGACCAAAAGAAAATAAACTCGGCATCCGCGGATCTGACACACATTCGTTGATGTTTAATGATGTTAAAGTGCCGAAAGAAAATAGGATTGGTGAAGATGGCTTCGGTTTTAAGTTTGCCATGAAAACATTAGAAGGGGGAAGGATCGGTATTGCCGCCCAGGCTTTGGGTATTGCACAAGGTGCTTTCGAGTTAGCTACACAGTATGCTAAAGAACGTAAGTCATTCGGGAAACCAATTTCTGAACATCAGGCTATTGCTTTTAAACTGGCCGATATGGCTACGCAGATTGAAGCTGCCAGATTATTGGTTTATAAGGCAGCATGGTTAAAAGATCAGGGCTTGCCTTACACTCAGGCTGGTTCTATGGCCAAACTGTTTGCTTCAAAAGTGGCTATGGATGTAACTATTGAAGCTGTACAGGTGCATGGCGGTTATGGTTTTGTAAAAGAATACCATGTAGAGCGTTTAATGCGCGATGCTAAAATTACCCAGATTTACGAAGGAACTTCTGAGATCCAGAAAATGGTGATATCGAGAGAAGTGATTCGTTAGTCCTCAGTCTGAAGTCGGTAGTCCTTAGTCTAATTGACTCAAGACTGCCGACTCTGGACTCAAGACTATTCCTTCTCCCCAACTACAGCACTAAATACCGCTTTAATCAAAGCTACTACAATTGCCAAAAACGCAGCTGCAATAAAGCCCGAAGTGTTAAAAGAGGTCATCATATTATCAACCAATAAGATCATCAAAACGGTAATGATAAATGATACCAGTCCAAGCGTTAAGAAATTGATTGGAAAAGTTAACAGCCTTAGGATGAATCCAATCGTTGCGTTTGCAAGTGCAATCAGCACTGAGGCGATAATGGCATTTCCGAAGCCATCAATAGCTACCCCTGGTACTAGCTTTGCGCCTATAAAAAACGCCAGTCCTGTTAAAAGGATTTCGATAATAAATCTCATAATTGTTTATTTTTGTAAATGTTTAAATGCTTTTTTAAATACCTGGCCGCAATTGCTGTTGTCTTATTTGCACCTTCATGTTCAAATACAAACAACAGACCAATAATTAAGTTTTCGAGAGATAGTTCATCAATAATAATTAAAAATATTGATGAGGCGAGCCTCTTACAGGTTAAAAATGCCTATAGGGCTAATGCAGACACACTTAATTTGGTTTCTGTTTTGATAAAACCGGGCGATTTAGACAGTATACAGGATGAACTGGAAGTGCCTGGCAAGGTTAAGGTACTGGGCGATTCAGTCGTATTTAATCCCGATCAGCCTTTTCTTAAGGGTAAAGAATATCTGGTTGAGAGTTACATCGGAATAAAATTTGCAACTGTTGGCGATCTGATTAGGGGGGATGGTAAGCAGAATTTAAAAGCACAGCAACAAACACTTAAACGGTAATAATCAGCATAATAATTAGTACAGGTGTTTGATTTTTTCTAAAAAATTACTACATTTGCATCGTAATCGAAGAAAAGAGAAGGGGACAGTGTCCCCTTTTTCTATGAAATCAGGTTAAAATATGCAGGTAGAAAAGAGAGTTGCAGCCCTCGTTGAGGAAAAAATAGCAGATCGGCCAGAGCTGTTTCTGGTGGAGGTGAAAATGTTGCCAAACAACAAACTAATTATCCATGTTGATGGCGACGAAGGTATTAGCATACAGGATTGTGTAGCCATTAGTAGGCATGTTGGTTTTCATCTCGAAGAAGAAAACGTGATAGAGCAGGCTTATAATTTAGAAGTTTCTTCGCCCGGTGTTGGTGAGCCTTTGAAATTAATCCGCCAGTACAATAAAAATATTGGCCGTACGGTAAGCATTAAGCTAAAAGAAGGGTT
Organism: Pedobacter riviphilus; assembly: GCF_014692875.1. Lineage (NCBI taxonomy): Bacteria > Pseudomonadati > Bacteroidota > Sphingobacteriia > Sphingobacteriales > Sphingobacteriaceae > Pedobacter > Pedobacter riviphilus. The sequence goes on from NZ_CP061171.1 coordinate 5,258,052, forward strand.
GAAAAAAGAAGGAAAACTGCTGGCAGTTACAGAAAATAATCTGCTGATTGAAGAATCGGTTAAAGAAAAAGGGAAAAAGGCGGTAGCAATTCAAACAGATGTTCCGTTTAATGATATATTAGAAACAAGTGTGTTAATTTCATTTAAGTAAAAATGAGTACTACAACAATTAATTTGATCGACTCTTTTCAAGAGTTTAAAGATTTCAAAAATATAGATCGCCCAACGGTGATCAGTGTGCTGGAAGAAGTTTTTCGTAGCATGTTGCGTAAAAAATACGGAACAGATGAAAACTGTGATGTGATCGTGAATCCGGATAACGGAGATTTGGAGATCTGGAGAACGAGGAAAGTAATGGAGGATGGTTTTTCTGAGGATGATGATTTAGAGATCGAGCTTGCTGAAGTTTCTAAATTGGATAACACTTTAGAAGTTGGTGATGATTATGTAGAACAGATTACCTTAGAAAGTTTTGGCCGTAGGGCAATTTTAGCTGCCCGCCAGACTTTGGTATCTAAAGTATTGGAATTGGAGAAAGATGAAATCTTCAAAAAATATAAAGACAGGGTAGGCGAAATTGTAACTGGTGAGGTTTATCAGGTTTGGAAGAAAGAAACTTTGGTTTTAGATGATGAAGGTAACGAACTTTTAATGCCTAAAACAGAGCAGATTCCTGCTGATTATTTCAAAAAAGGCGATTCTGTAAGAGCAGTAATCTCTAAAGTGGAAATGATCAATGCTAACCCGAAAATTATCATTTCGAGAACAGCACCAGAATTTTTGCAGCGCCTGTTCGAACAGGAGGTTCCAGAAATTTTCGATGGTTTAATTACCGTTAAGAAAATTGTTCGTGAACCAGGAGAACGTGCTAAAGTTGCTGTTGAATCGTACGATGACCGTATCGATCCGGTTGGAGCATGTGTAGGTATGAAGGGATCACGTATCCACGGTATCGTTCGCGAGTTGAAAAACGAAAATATTGATGTGATTAACTTCACTAATAACATTTCATTATACATTACCCGTGCTTTGAGCCCGGCAAAAATCACTTCCATTAAATTAGATGATGAAACCAAACATGCATCGGTTTACTTAAAACCAGATCAGGTTTCATTGGCAATTGGACGTGGCGGACACAATATTAAACTGGCTGGTAAATTAACCGGTTACGAAATTGATGTATACCGTGAAGCTGGAGAAGAAAGCGATGAGGATGTTGATTTAGAAGAATTCTCAGATGAGATTGATAGCTGGATCATTGATGAATTAAAGGCTATCGGTTGCGATACTGCTAAAAGTGTATTAGCACTTACAGTGGAAGATTTGGTAAAACGCACCGACCTTGAAGAGGAAACCATTAAAGAAGTGGTTCAAATTTTGAAGTCAGAATTTGAATAAGTGGTGTAATTGCCAAATAAACACTACTTTTGTATTAAATAAAAAACAATAACAGGAGCTAAATGTCAGACGACAAACCAATCATTTTAATTAAAGCTATTAAAGAACTTAATATAGGCATGGGTACGGCCGTTGAGTTTTTAAACAAAAAGGGATTCTCTGCCGAGAAGAGCCCTATGTTTAAACTTACGGGAGACATGTATAATGCCTTATTAAAAGAGTATCAGGGAGATAAGATCGTAAGAGAAGAAGCCAAACAAATAGTGATTGGTAAAATACGTCGTGACGAGCCTGAGACTGAAAAGCCAGTAGAAGCGCCGAAGAAAAATACCGATTTTGAGAAAAATGAAGAGATTTTAATTAAAAATGCTCAATCATTTACCCCTCCGGTAGAGAAACCAAAGGTTGTAGAAACACCTAAGGTAGAAACGCCAACACCAGCACCTGCGGCAGCAGTAGAGCCAGTAAAAGAAACTAAGGCAGAAGGTAAAGTTGAAGAGACCGGACTACCAGGAGTTAAAATTGTAGGAAAGATCGATTTAAATGATCTTAACTCAAAAACACGCCCGGCTAAGAAAGAAGAAACACCTGCTGCACCAGCGCCTGTTGTAGAACCGCCAGTGGTTAAAGCGCCAGAACCTGTAAAGCCAGTTGAACAACCTAAAGTGGAAGAAAAACCGGTTGAGGTTAAAAAGGAAGAAGCTCCTGTTGCACCTGCACCAGTTGCAGAAACACCAGTGGTTAAAGCAACTGAGCCAGTAAAACCAGTTGAACAACCTAAAGTGGAAGAAAAACCAGCTGAAGAAAAACCGGTAAATAACGAGCCTGAGGTTATCAAAGCACGTACCGTTAAATTAACTGGTCCGAATATTATTGGTAAAATTGTTTTGCCAACAACTCCAGATAGAAGAAACGGTCCGGTAGCATCATCTAGCGATAGTGAAGCCGCTAAACGTAAGCGTAAACGCAAAAAAACACCTGGAGCTCCTGGTCAACAAGGCCAACATGGTGGTCAAGGCCAGCAAGGACAGAATAATCCTGCAGGTCAGGGCCAGGGCGGCGCGCCAGGACAGCCTCGTCAACCTTATCAAGGTAACAGACCAGCTGGTGGTACACCATACCAAGGTAACAGACCAGCCGGACAAGGCGGAACTCCTTATCAAGGAAATAGGAATAACAACAATAACAGACCAGGTTTCCAAAATAGGAATGCTACACCAAGCGGACCTAAAGAAGAACCTACTGAGAAAGAAATTCAAGATCAGATCAAAGCAACACTTGCTCGTTTAAGTGGTGCGGGTAAATCGGGTAAATTTGCACAGCGTGCTAAATTACGTCGTCAGAAACGTGATGATGTAGCATCAAATGCAGAAGAGGCCGCAAACGAGCTTGAATCGCAATCGAAAATATTAAAAGTAACAGAATTTGTTACGGCTAATGAGTTAGCGAGCATGATGGATGTACCGGTTACCAAAATTATTGGTACTTGTATGAGCCTTGGTATGTTCGTTTCCATTAATCAACGTTTAGATGCTGAGACCTTAACCATTGTTGCCGATGAGTTTGGTTACGAAATCCAATTCGTTAAACCAGATGAAGAAGAAGATAATGTAATTGAGGAAGAAGATAACGAAGAAGATTTAATCGAAAGAGCTCCGGTTGTTACGATTATGGGGCACGTAGATCATGGTAAAACCTCGTTGCTGGATTATATCCGTAAAGCGAATGTGGTAGCTGGTGAAGCGGGTGGTATTACCCAGCACATTGGTGCTTACATGGTAACTACTCCTTCTGGTAAAAAAGTAACTTTCTTAGATACACCAGGTCACGAAGCCTTTACGGCGATGCGTGCACGTGGTGCTAAGGCGGCAGATATTGCCATTATTGTTATTGCTGCGGATGATGCAGTGATGCCTCAAACAAAAGAGGCGATTAATCACGCGCAGGCAGCAGGTGTACCATTGGTATTTGCTTTCACTAAAGTAGATAAACCAGGTGCAAATGCAGATAAAGTACGCGAGCAATTATCAGTAATGAATATCTTGGTTGAAGATTGGGGCGGTAAATATCAGTCGCAGGAAATCTCAAGCAAAAGTGGCTTAAATGTTGATTTACTTTTAGATAAAGTATTATTAGAAGCTGAATTATTAGAACTGAAAGCAAATCCGAATAAGAGAGCTACAGGTACTGTAATTGAGTCGGCTTTAGATAAAGGACGTGGTATTGTAACTACGGTATTGGTTCAGGCAGGTACATTAAGAGTTGGAGATCCAATCTTAGCAGGTAGTTACAGCGGACGTGTAAAAGCATTAACCAATGAGCGTGGTGCTAAAGTAGAATCAGCAGGTCCATCACAACCAGTACAGGTGTTGGGTATGCAAGGTGCACCTACAGCAGGTGATCGATTTAATGCTTTAGAAAGTGAAACCGAAGCACGTGATATTGCAAACAAACGGATGCAGTTACAACGCGAGCAGGGATTACGTACACAGAAACACATTACATTGGATGAGATCGGTCGTCGTTTAGCTATCGGTAACTTTAAAGAGCTTAACATCATTGTTAAAGGTGATGTGGATGGTTCGATCGAAGCTTTAGCCGATTCATTGTTGAAATTATCAACTGAGCAGATTCAGATCAATATCATCAGTAAGGGTGTTGGTCAGATTTCAGAGTCTGATGTATTGCTAGCTTCAGCTTCTGATGCGATTATCATTGGTTTCCAGGTTCGTCCATCAACAGGTGCACGTAAACTTGCAGAAGCGGAGCAGATTGATATCCGTTTATATTCTATCATCTACGATGCAATCAACGAGATTAAATCGGCGATGGAAGGTATGTTAGATCCAGAATTTGAAGAGAAAATTGTGGCTAACGTTGAGATCCGCGAAACATTCAAAATCACTAAAGTGGGTACCATTGCAGGTTGTATGGTATTGGATGGTAAGATTACCCGCAACAGCAAGATCCGTATCGTTAGAGATGGTGTTGTAGTGTATACAGGTGAACTGGCATCGTTAAAACGCTTTAAAGATGATGTGAAAGAGGTTAGTAAAGGTTACGAGTGTGGTTTAAACATCCAGAACTTTAACAACATCGAAGTTGGCGATATCGTAGAAGCTTACGAACAAGTAGAAATAGCTAGAAAACTGTAATTCTTTAAAAGAAATATATTCTTAAGTGGCCTTTTAAGGCCACTTTTTTTGTGCTAATAAATTTTTGACCTTAAAAATATCCGATAATTTTAAGTTGCTGCTCAAATTGAGGCAGCTTTACTATGCCGCTCATCTGCACATTTGGCGTACTGCCGATGGTAACGAAGTAGATTTTATTGTAGAAAAACACTTAAACAAGGGAATTGCTTATAAGGTGAAGTATAACGATGTTCAGCTTAAGCCAACCAAGTATAAAAAATTTCTGGGAGCCTATCCTGATTTCGATTTAGGATGTGTTTGTAAGATACTGACAAAAAATAATTCGATAGCGGCTATCAGGTTATAGCTTGTTAATGGAAAGATAAACCAACTTATCGGCATCAATAATATTGATGCCCTTTTTGTTGAAGAGAAATTATTTTGTTCTTTTTAAAATCAGATTGTATGATGATCTCGTAAATCGGCATATCATATAAATCGGCAATTTTATTTAATTGCGACATCAGCTGTAAAAAAGACAAACCAATCATAAGTGAAGAAAAAATTGTTTCACCAACTACAGGAACAAGGACTGAATTTATGCTTGATTCTATTTCTATTAAGAAAATGATGTTAAGTTAAAGTATTTGAATCATACGATATAGTTGATTATTACTGTAATATTTTACGTACATAAATGTTAAAAGAGTCCTGAATTAATTCAGGACTCTCTTTTTTATAGATATTTGCCCATCAACTACCAAAACATTGAATGAATACTGAATTAACGAAAGAAGTTACGCCTGTAAAAAAGAATTTTGATTTTGTTAACACCATTAGGTGTATCTCCATGATGGGTATTGTATTTGAACACAGCCACATAGTTCAGGCACCGATGTATAATACATTGAGTTCAACCATTACTGAAGCAGGTGTGATACAGTTTTTTAAATTCTCCACAATAGCATTTTTCTTAATTGGTGGTTTCTTGATAAACCATAAATTTCAGGAATATTCAGCGGGTCAATACCTGAAAAACAGATTCAAAAATACGGTAAGGCCATGGCTTTTTTGGATGTTTGTTTTTATTGCCGTTACAATGTTGGATAGATGGGTTGCCCATAGCAAAGGAAGCGATAGAGATTTAATGTTTACCGATTTTGGGGCCTATATTTCTGACTTTGTTTTTAGGGTGCTATTTTTTAGCCCTTATTGGTTTATCCTTAATTTTTAATCTGTATTAGTTTATTATTGTTATTTAAAAAATACCTTTACAATTATTGGCTAGGTATATGCTTCGGCATCATTTCTCTTGTATATAGTGTAAATTTATATTTTAATTGGTTCGAAACAACGCATACATCGGCTTTATTCGGTTTTGTTTTTTATCTGTGGCTGGGGGTATATTTAAACAAATACTATGCAGCAGTAATGAAGTTTGTAAAAAGTACCCGATGGGTAACATGGGGGCTTTTATTGATTTTAACCTTTGCTTTAGGAATTTGGGAATCGGTACACCTGATTGAATTAGGAAGTAAAGATGCCTATAATACACTGAGAATATCCAATATTATCTATTCATTTGTGGCATTTGGTGTTCTGTTAAAAATAGGAAATATTAAAATACTCGATCGCCTTAAGCCCCGCGAAACTACCTTCGGAATCTACTTGTTACATAGTATTGTTATAGAAAGGTTTTTGCCTTTGATTTTCCAACCACTGAAATTAGATGTTCAGCATTATAATGTGCTCGAGAATACTGCTGTGTTAATCATTCGGTTTATCATAGCATATTCTGTTAGCTATTTGCTATCTGCGTTAATTATTAAAACCAAAATGAAATGGACTGTTGGACAATAGCTTTAGTTCAAAACTGTTTTAATACTGTTTTTAAGTGCCCGTCTAAATTTTTTAAAACTGAAGTAAGCGGTTTCAAGTATCTTGCTTTTTAGATACCATTTTAGCGTAAATTCATCAATTTGACTGGATGTTAAAATCGCTATCCATTTATTAAATAAATACCGATTAAATATTTCTGGATTATATCTTTTGGAAATCTTGTTGGCTAGTGTAAGCTCATAGAATAGGAGCAAATAATCATTTAAGTGCTTTTTGTTAAGCGCCCAATTAAATAATTCTACATGTAGGTTTAGCCATCTTTCGTTATAAAGCAAACCTATGCGCTCTTGCATATGGCTAATGATCTTTCTTTCATTTGCTAGCCTTGTATCAGTATTTAGTGTAGAAGTATTGTTACTGTGTATACGGTAATCGATAAGGGTATTATCTAGATTAGCGACTTTATACTTTTCAGACATTCTTATAAATAGATCGAAATCTTCTGATATACTATAATTTTGATAGCCATTTATGCTGATAAAAGCACTGGTTTTGAACATCGTTGTAGAATTTACAAAAGGATTGCCGAATAACATAAACAAATCAACGTAATTGATTGGCACCATTAGCTTATCTCCAGTTTTATTATTCTGGTCGTCGATAATTGAGGCATGACCTCCACATAGCGCAATTTCTGGGTTAGCCAAAAGAAAGTGGTATTGGATTTTCAGACGATCTGAATGCGCAATATCATCAGCATCCAATATAGCTATATATTCGCCCCGTGCAAGTGTTAACAAGCGGTTGCGGGTATAAATTAATCCCTTATTTCCGTCATTGTGTACCAATCTGATTCTACTATCATTAAAAGAATCAACAATAGCAGCAGTATGGTCAGTAGAACCATCGTTCACAACAATCAATTCGAAATCAGAAAAACTTTGGGTTAATATGCTGTTTATAGATTGTTCGATATAATTAGCCTGATTATATGCGGCCATAAAAACAGTTATTATAGGTTTTCCCATTATTTTTCTTGTTGTTTATAATTTTTCTAGCCTTGGTTCGCTAAAATAAGAGATAACGAACGTGCTAAGAAATGATTATCCCAAATATACCAACAAACTAAATATTGATGTGTAATTACGATTAAATAAAGCCAATACATGTTTTTATTCTTTAAATTGCGCCTAATTTAAATTGAAGGAGCTTTTTAATTAAAGGATTAGATGAAGAAAATATTGTTTATAAGCCATAACTTGGGCAGAACGGGTTCAGAAATGCTACTTTGGTATTCTTTGATGAATTTAAACAGAGAAAAATTTTTGCCACTATTGTTTACAAAGGGGAAAGGCGTGTTAATCGATACTTTGCCAAGTGAAATTCAACATTTTCTGCCTTATAGAGAAAATCCTAAAAGATCTTTAAGGCTTCTGAGATCAGTCTTAAAAAAAGTTAAAATTGATTCTTTAGAGTATCAGTTGAATTATATCACCAAGAAAAATAATGTTGATTTCTGGTACGTAAATACCATCGTAATTCCTGAGGTTTATCCAATTGCCAAGAAACTAGGGATTAAAGTTATTACTCATGCACATGAGCTTCCTTTTGCTTACGATTTTATCGGTTATAAGGATTTAGAAAGCATCGTTACATCATCTGCAGCACTAATTGGTTGTTCTGAAGCTGTATGTAATAGGATTAGCGACATGGGACGACCTGATGTAAAGCTTTTATATGGTTTTATCGATTTAAGTAAAATCGTTTGTACAAAAACTGCTGCAGAAGTTAAAGCAAATACAGGTTTTGATAGAGAAGATTTTGTTTGGGCCATTTCTGGTAAAACAACATTGATAAAAGGTGTCGATTTTTTGGTTTCATTACTCCCTGAACTTCCGGGCAATATCAAGATTATCTGGATAGGGGGTGAGGAAGATACTGGCATATACTATTATGCAAAAAAGGCTGTAGAAAATAAATTTCCGGGGAGGGTTAGGTTCCTAGGAGCGCAAAGTGAAGAATATTATAATTATCTTAATTCTGCGGATGCCTTCCTATTACTTTCAAGAGAAGATTCTTTCCCGCTGGTAATGCTAGAAGCTGCTGCGTTAGGCAAGCCCATTGTAGGGTTCAATTCTGGCGGAATTAAAGAGTTTGTGAAAACTGATACCGGGATCGTTGTAGATACCTGGAGAACAAAAGACCTTGCCGATGCAATGATGGAAGTAAAAAATCATCCGGAGAAGTTTAATGTAGATGAGATCAAACGCCAAGCCTCCCGTTATGAAGTGAAAAAACAGGTGTCAATTTTAGAAGATATACTCAATAATGTAGATTAAATTTGCCTGAAACTGATCACCTATCGTTTTTTCCATTAAGGTTTTGCTTTATTTGATTCAAGTCCATTTTTTAAGGCCTGTAAATAGCGATGACCGTATTGTTGATCGGGCTCTAAATGGCAGCCTTCTGCCCATTCGTTCCAGGCGTTTATAAAAAACAAACGCTCTTCACCTTTAAAATGTTCGTTTGTATAACTGGCTGTATTTGTTACCCATTGTTGAAATTTTTCTGGACTTGAATTTACAAAAACTGTTGCATCTTTAGCCCTTCTTGCAGAGTTATCCCAACTAGGAAAAACAGAACGGAAATATTTATAGGGCTTAGGCGCTTTTTTAGTCATCTTATCCACTATCTCTTCATAGTCGAACACTTTATTGGCTAATAACCCACTTGCTTTAATAGCAGTTTTATGTAGTAATTTTCTTAAGAAATGACTAACAGGCTCTTTCTTGCTGTATTTCTGTAATGGGATAGAAAAATCTGGCGCAAACTCCATACTGGCATCAAAATCATGATATTGTGGGTCAAAATCATGCTTGAAATTCTCTACTCTAATTAGATAAAGGTCTTCAAACCCTGCTTTTTTTGCCTCGTCCCGCCATATTTTTACCGCCTCATTTATATTTGGATGAAGTTCTGATCTATACATGAGGTATACTGGCTTCCCATCTATTTTAATATACCTCTCATCTTTAAAAAAAGGCATTAGGTATTGAATGTGGTCAAAATCATCTTCCAGACCGTAGTTCTGTTTAATCAAAACATCGGCCTCCATACCATCCCAGCGCCTGGTCCAGTTTTCATTTGCCCAGCATAAACAAAAAGGGAAATCAGGTTTTTTTGATTTTAGCATCTGCTCTAGCGGGGTTTCCATTAAAAGCTTCCCATTAAACCAATAATGATAAAAACAGAAGCCGTAAACTCCATAAGTTTTGGCAAGGCTAGCCTGTTCTACCATGGTATCTAATAGCCGAAGATCGTAATAACCTAGGTCTGTTGGCAGATGTGGCTGATAATGGCCTTTGAATTTTGGTTTTGACTTAGTAACATTTGTCCATTCGGTAAATCCCTTGCCCCACCATTCATCGTTTTCCTTAAAGGGATGGAACTGTGGCAGGTAAAGTGCAATGGCCTTAAGTTTGTTTTCGCTGTTGGGGTTTTGCATAAATGGATAATGTTAGCGTAAGGTATGTTTAGTTTGTTGATTGTAAATAAATCAAATCGAATATCCGAAGTCTTTAAATATCGGCCTCCAGACATTGAGATTTTTGTTCCAGGCATGGCATCCAAAAGGGAGCGCGTTATTGGTGAGTTCGAAAGCCCTATCAACCGGTACTTCAAATGCAAAATACACGGCTTCCTTATATGACGGTATCTTCAAATTTTTTTTCTTTCTGTTGACCTCTATGCTCCAGAAAACATCCTCATTAAGGTTTGCAGCAGTATGTAATAAATATTCTTTTATTTTTTCCTGGAAGCGTTGGGTGAGAGTATAAAATATTTGTGTTCTACGTAGAGATAATCCACCGTTTCCAACTTTGTACTCCCGTTGGATATCAGTAGGCACTGAAGTGTTTTTTTTCTTGATATTGAATCTTCGGTGCACATAACTCAATACGCTGTTTTTTACTGCTTTTATAACATCGGGGTATTTATGTCTTAGCCATGGTGCACCTATATAATCCATGTTTTTTTGACACCAAATATTTAGATCATCTTTAAAAACAAAAGCATCTAATTGGTAAATTAAAATGTACTCATAGTCTAAAAATGCTTCATAAAATTCGCCGGCTAACATTAACCTGTTATAACCCGCGATATCCTTAAAATATGCATCATCAAAACTGATGAATTTTTCGAATGGATAGGGGGTATTAAAATTTAGAGAAGTGGGGTTTATACAAAATATCGGATGTGATTTAGCGAGAACTTTGAAACACTGTTGTAAGGAAATATCCTCCAAAGCTGTTGGCTCTTTATAAATAGGCACAATAACGGCAACCTTTTTCATACTGGATAAACTAAACTATTTTAAAAACAGTGTCGAGATATTTATAACAGTGTTCTTTTTCGTAATTAAGATTAAAAGTAGCCAAAGCATTTTCGGCCTGTTTTTGATACACAGATGCATCTGTTAGCAGTTTCATAATGTTATTCTTAAACTCAACAGCATCGTCACTCACCAAACAACCATTGTTGTTTTTGTCAATCAATCCATCTATACCTCTGGTATTACAAACCACCGGCATGCCGTAAGATAGCGCTTCAACTACTTTTATCTTAGTGCCGGTGCCCGTTAGCATGGGGCACAATGCAACTTTAGCATTAAGGTAATAGGTTGATAGATCTTCAACAAAGTTTACTGAGGTAATATTGGGTGCTTTGATAGAAAGATGCTCGTTAATCTGCCCAATCACACATATTTGCACATTGGCTGGTAACAATGGGTATACCTCATTAAAAAACCAATTAGCAGATTTTTGATTGTGTATGTTATCACTTGCAACATATATCAAATCAAATGATTTTTCTTCAATAGTGCCAATGCTTTTAGGTTTATCAAGCATCATTGGTGCTAAAACAATCTTGTTTTTACAAAACTGGCTAAAAATATACTGCTCTTCTACAGAAATAGCCAAAGCAATATCAAATAAGGAAATCCTTCTGATTTCTTCTTTAAAAGACTGCCCGATATTAACCTTTCTTTGAAGTTGGGCTGTTATAAAATCATGCGTGTCGATTACCGTTACTGCTTTTTTTGTTAAAGGATTGTGCTCTACCAAAGTAGCCCAGCTGGCATAGTTAATAAAGATATAATCGTAGTCGTTTTTTTTTAAGATTTTCTTGAAAGCGCGCTTAAACCTTAAGGTAACCAACTCCGGGAATTGAAGCGGAAAAAACCAGGCCTTATTTGAATAGAAAAAATTTGGCAGTTTATAAAAAAGCAGGTAAAATAAGATGTTTTTTTTTGCAGGTTTTTTTTTAATTACGTAAGTATGATCAGCAAGGTTAGCTTGTTCAAATGCTTTAATGTCTGTTTCGTTCCAGCGTCCGGTATAATATTCACTTACAAAATCAATTTCAAAATTTCTTGATTTAAAGTAGCCCAACATGCTTAAAGCCCTGGTTCTATTCCCCGCATTTTTTTTTAGTGGATTATCGGGCATAAAAAATAATACTTTCTTCATCTAAATGTTTAGTCGTTAAAGGCCTGCATGTCAATTAAACGTCTATATAAACCATTTTTATTCATTAATTCGTTGTGGTTTCCACTTTCTACAACTTCGCCTTTATCAATCACCACAATTTTATCAGCGTGTTGTATGGTGCTTAAGCGATGTGCTATAACGATTGAAGTACGGTTTTTCATTAAATTATTTAAAGCTTCCTGTACCAATTTTTCAGATTCTGTATCCAGCGCTGATGTGGCTTCATCTAAAAGCATAATTGGGGGGTTGGCTAAAACCGCCCGGGCAATACAAACCCGTTGTTTCTGTCCACCAGATAATTTATTACCCCTATCGCCGACATTAGTTTGATAACCATTTTCCGTATTGAGGATAAAATCGTGCGCATTGGCAATTTTCGCTGCTGCAATTACTTCTTCCGCTGTAGCATCAGGTTTAGCAAAGGCGATGTTATTAAAAATGCTGTCGTTAAATAGAAAAGATTCCTGGTTAACAATCCCCATTTGCGAACGGATACTTTCTACGGTAAGGTCTCTGTAATCATGGCCGTCGATTTTGATTGCTCCCGATTTTGGATCATGAAAACGTGGTAGCAGGTCCATTAATGTACTTTTACCTCCTCCTGAAGGGCCAACCAAGGCTATCGTTTTTCCTTTTTCAATATCGATGCTGATGTTTTTTAAAACCTGTTTATCTCCGTATGAGAATGAAACATCTTTTAAAATTAATGCGTTATTGAAATCAGTCAGTACTTCAGCGCCAGCTTTATTTTTAAGTGCTGGTTCAGTATCAATGAGGTCTAGTACGCGTTCGCCGGCTGCAATACCTGAGTGGATGCCGCTAAAAGAGTCAGCAAGCGCTTTTACAGGCTGCAGTACCTGAGAAAAGGTAGCTAAATAAACTACAAATTCTGCAGCTTCCAAATCGCCTTTTCCACTTAATATTAACGTACCGCCATACAAAAGGATAAATACAACAACTAAAACGCCTAAAGTTTGCGATACTGGAGAGGCTAATTGCTGCCTCCTGGCCATTTTTCTGTTTAAAAATGAGTAAAACTTGTTTTCAGAATCAAATCTTTCCTTTGCCCGTTCAGTAGCGTTAAAAGCTTTAATAATTTTTATTCCACTTAGCGATTCATCTAAAAAACCAATCATTTTTGCAAAAGATTCATGTGACTGAGTGGCTTGTTGTTTTAGTCTTTTTACAATTTTACTGATAATAAAACCAGAAACAGGGATAACTAATAATGAAAATAAGGTTAGTTTGGCAGAGATAGAAATCAACACGCCAATAAAGAACAGCAATTGTAACGGTTCTTTAAATACAACCTGCAATGTGTTTGTTACGGTAAACTGAACAACCTGTACATCGGATGCGACCTTTGAGATAATATCGCCTTTGCGCTCGTTATTAAAGTAGCCAACATGTAAATTCATTACATTGTTAAAAACGGTTTTACGTATGTTTAATAGGGTGTGTACACGTAAATCTTCCATAAAACGCTGCGAAAAATAACGGAAAAAGTTGGCGAGAAATACCGTTGCAATAATTATTATGCAGATTACTTTTAGTGCCAGAATTTTATCATCGGCAATAATTCCATTGATATATTCATTAAAGCGGCCTAATAAATCCCAGCTACTTTTCTGTTCTGCAACTTTAGCCGGATCACATTTTCCTAAAAAAAGTGCCTGCATTAGCGGGCCAAGTAATGTAAAAAGGAATGTATTAAAAAAAATCGCAAATAATGTCGTGATCAGATAAGGTATTGCAAATTTTTCAATCGGCTTCGCAAATGATAATAAACGAAAATAAGTTTTCATTAAGTATGGTATATAACGGAACTTAGGGAGTACCCAGCCGTAAAAAATTAAAATAAAGTTCAGGCAAATGTACGGTTTTTCAGATATATGAATAAGGACTCAGAGCTTTACCCAATTAAAATTACAATTATCTAATTTTAAAAGGAGCGTGCCGTATAATAAAATGATACATCAATGGAGACAAATTGATATTCATTGGACTGATGAATTTGTTATTCTGAAGTGATATAAAAAGTAACAAGGAAAAAACGCTATTTTTATCTATTATTCAAGCATTCCTGATATAAATTCAAATACTGCTTGGCTGCTATTTCCCACGAAAATTTTTCTGCCTGGGCAATTGCTTCTTTGAAGCGGTTATTTTGAACAAAATCTTTCATCCCATCTCTAAATACATCTTGCATGTGTTCAGGTTCGAAATTATCAAAGTAATAGGCAACATCGCCACCAACTTCGGGGAGTGAAGTGAATTTTGATAGAAAAACAGGTTTCCCAAAATGCATTGCTTCAATAATTGGCAAGCCAAAGCCTTCGGCAACAGATGGGAACAAAAAAGCATCACAATTTTTGTAATACCATGTTTTATCTTCATCAGAGATTGGCCCCGTGATGTGTACCCTGTCTAAACAATCATATTTTTCAGCTTCTTCTAAAATCCTTTGTTTATGCGGGGTTTCTTTACCCGAAATAACGAGATGAAAGTCATTCCCTTTTAATAAAGCAGGCAGCAGATGAAATCCTTTCTGTACCGATAATAATCCTATAGTAAATAAGAAAGGTTTTGGTGGAACAAAGCTCGGGTTATGTTTTTCATCTGCAATCAACTTATCTGCACCATTATAAATAACACTAACTTTTTCTTTGGCTTCAGGGAAGTAGTTAACAACATCATTCGCAACAAACTGCGATATGCATACAATTTTATCACATTGCGATACCAGTCTACCAAGTTTTTTTAAATAAACCTGGATTCTGTGCGGTTTGCTAAATTTTAAATGCACCTTGTTCATGTCGTGAACAGTCATTATTTTTTTTGCATTTACCCTGCTTGGTCTTAATCTGCAGGTTTGATCAGAGAGATGAACAACGTCAAAGTCATTTTTTCCCTTAAAGAATAGCCGATCTAACCTGGATAGATAAATGATATCAACCAAACCATTAAAAAGATATTGAGTGTGTTTAAAAAGATAAAATTTGAGCTTAAATTTCCCTTTGTTTTCTTGGATCAATGCATCGCCCAGCCCTTTTCCGAAGGAAAAATAACCACAATTGGCATCTTTCATCGAATCGAAGGTTACTAAGACATTGGGCTTTTTCATTAATAATGTAATTTAATGGTGCAAATATAGGCAGATTTAAATTGAAGCTTATTTTACAATTTTATAATTTCGGTATTCAAACAAGCGTAACCCGGTTAAATCTTCAATTTTTTGCAAAACGCTCCTTCGGAAATTCATTTTTGGCGTTTCCTTGGTTAAATCTTTTTCAAATTTCCAGTTTGCGGCTGCAATTCTTGTCTGCATTACTTTTGGATGGCTACCTTTAAAATGAACCAAACGATCGGCATTGTGCATATCGTAGGTTTCCTGTATGGGGTAGTTTTCTTCAATCCACTCTTCTGTTTGATAAAATTGGTTAAAATTTCGAACCTTGCCTTGCAATCCTTTAGGTGGTTTTACCCACCCGTAATGATAAATGTATGCATCAATTAATTTAACCCTGAGTTTTCTATCATTAATCCTAAAGCCTTGCGCATCGCGGTAGGAGTGTACGCCCGGCAGGTTTTTGATAATTCTAACTTCTCTTCTGTACCAGCGCCTTGATTCAGCGAGATAATCGTACGAAGCGTAAAAATGTTTATACTTTAGCAAGAGGGCCTCCACATTCGGATTGTTAAGCTCCTGCTCCATTTCTTTTTTAATCAGCGGAAGATAATCTTCATGGATGGCTTCATCACCTTGAATGTAGATCATCCAATCAGTATCCGATGGTATTTGAGCCAGGGCTTTGTTGGTTTCGTCGGCAAAAACACGGCCCCCTTCCCTCATGTTGTCATCCCAAACGGTATCAATTGTTCTGATTTTAGGATCGATGCTTTTAACCATTTCAGAAGTTTTATCTGTAGAGTTCCCCAACGCGACAATAAAATCGTCGCATAATGGAAGCACAGAAAGTATCGCTTCTTTTGCCGGATAATCGTTTACAATTGCATTTCTTAAAAAGGTAAAACCGGTAACTTTCATTATGGGGGCGCTTTGTAGCTAATAATTTTTGTTAATTTGTACAAAGATAGTTTTATTGATGAATACGCATCTATCCATTTTAAGCGAAGTAAAGGCGGGCAATTATAAGGTTTTGGCAAGAACATTAACACTTGTTGAAAATGATATTAAACCAGCCGATTCGATTTTAAGAGATTTAGATAGTCGGGTTAATGTGCCAGTTTTAGGTATTACCGGACCGCCTGGAGCAGGTAAAAGTACTTTGGTAAATGCCATAACCAATTACTTTACTTCTAAGGGGAAGCGCATCGCCATATTGGCTATTGATCCAACTTCTCCTTTTAATTTCGGTTCGTTATTGGGCGATCGAATCCGCATGGCTGGTCAGTTTAATAATCCAAACGTTTTTATCAGATCGTTAGCAACGCGAGGTGCTTTGGGCGGTATTTCTGCAAAAACCATTGAGATGGTTGATGTTTTAAAAGCAGCTAATTTTGATCTGATTATTGTGGAAACCGTTGGTGTTGGGCAATCGGAAGTAGAAATTGCGGGACTGGCTGACAAAACTGTTGTTGTTTTGGTCCCCGAATCTGGGGATGAGGTTCAGAATATCAAATCTGGTTTGATGGAGATTGCTGATTGTTTTGTTATCAACAAGGCAGATAGGGAAGGTGCAGATGTTTTTGCCAATAATTTAAAGAAAGTTGTTCATCAAGGCCCGAAGACTATCCCGATATTAAAAACAGTGGCCGATAAAAATACAGGTATTGATGAACTTTGTACATGGATAATCAAGCCGTCTGCTTTTGATCATAACCGAAAAGCTTTTCTGTTTGCAGAGAAAGCATGGAGACTCATTCAGCATGAGAAAATGAGGGGTATAGATAAAAAAAGGCTGCTAGAAAAAATTCAGGCAGCCTTAAAACAAGATGATTTTAATATTTATCGTTTTGCAGACGAGTTTATTCGTAATGGTTAATTGTTTGAAACGATTAATTGGGAACCGCTCACTGAAAACTGAACTAACTGTTCATAATCTCCTCAATTTCTTCCGCTTCTAGTGGTATATCGGCCATTAGATCTATATTTCCCTTTGCGGTGATAAGGATATTGTTTTCTAAACGGATGCCTAAGCCTTCTTCCGGAATATAGATACCTGGTTCAACCGTAAGAATGTTTCCGTTAGCAAATGGCGTATATCTTCCTGCAAAGTCATGTACATCTATACCCAGGTGATGCGAATTGCCATGCATAAAATATTTTTTATAAGCTGGCCACGCTGCGGTTTGGTTCTTTACGTCTACTGTAGAGATGAGCCCAAGATTAATCAGTTGTTCAGTCATAATTTCACCAACCTGTTCATGGTAGGTATTCCATATGGTCCCTTCGCCAATTAATTTAATCGATTCTCTCATTACATGCAGTACTGCATTGTACACATCTTTTTGTCTTTGCGTAAATCTGCCATTAACGGGGATGGAGCGGCTCATATCGGCATTATAATTGGCATATTCTGCACCAAAATCGAAAAGTATTACATCCCCATCTTTACATTCTTGGTTATTATCGTTGTAATGAAGGATATTAGCATTATGCCCTGAAGCAATGATAGGCGTGTAGGCATGGCCGGTTCCTCCTTGACGGATAAATTCGTGTATAATCTCCGCTTCAATCTCATATTCTTTAACACCAGGCTTGGTAAATTTTAATACCCTAATAAAAGCATCTCGGGTTATTGCCGACGCTTTTTTTGTTAGTTCAATCTCAACATCTGATTTAACTGCACGCAAATTTCGCATAATTGGTGCAGAGCGTTCATAATGATGCAATGGATATTTTGCTCTCATTTTCTCAATAAATCGGATATCACGATAAGGAACTTCATGGGCATACCTGTCATTTTCATTTGTATTTAAATAAATATGATCAGCATAGTTCACAATGCTATGCAAAATGTTATCAAAATCCTCTAACCAGTATACAGCTTGAATCCCGAGGCCACTTTAGCTTGCTCCTTAGTATACTTATATCCCTCCCAAACTTTAATATAATCATTAGTCTGTCTTAAAAACAGGACTTCTCTGTACAATGGATTAGGACAATCAGGAAATAATAACAAAATTGTTTGTTCTTGATCAATTCCAGATAAATAAAATAAATCAGGATTTTGCTTAAAAACGAAGTTCTGATCGCCACTTCTAGGAAATTCATCACTTGAATTGAATATAGATAAAGAGTTGTTTTTTAGGTATTTAGTGAAGTTTTTTCTGTTTAAAATAAATAATGACTGATTGATGGTAGGATATTTCATGAAAATGGTATTTTTATAAGGGTAATGGCCAAATGTAATAAAATGATTAATTACTGTGAAGTTTGGAACGGAGTTTGTATAAAAGTTTGAAAATTTAAAATTTTGTTTAATTTTGCGATTACTAAAAAATTAATCAATTAAATTGTTTAACCCTTAAAAAAGAAAAAGATTATGAATTATTCTACTTTAAAGAAAAGTGTTGCGCTTTCTTTAGTGGCATTAACAGGAGTTGCTTCTCTTGCTGTCGCTCAGGATGCACCTGCAACCACTTCTGCTGTCAAGGTATTTGGCGGTAGAGGACAGTACAGAACTTGGTCTATCGGTGTACATGGTGGTGTTTTAATGCCAGTTGTGGCTATCGGTGGTTCAAACGATTTCAACAAATGGGATGCTAACTTAGGTTACGGTTTAAACATCCGTAAACAATTAGGTCACTCATTCGGTTTAGAATTAAACGGAACTCGTGGTAAACTTTCAGGTAATAACGAAGGTATTACTTCATCAGTTAAAGATTTCGAAACTGAATTGCAATATGCTGTAGATTTACGTGGTGTTGTTAACGTAGGTTCTATCGATTTCTTACGTCGTGAGAACTCAGTAGGTTTCTTCTTAACTGCTGGTGCTGGTTACATGGCTTATGCTCCAAAAGTGAATTTATCTAATGGAACACAAATTGACTGGAAAGGTAAAGCTGTAGGTCCTGCTGATGACAGACATGATGCTAAAGATTACGTAAAAGGTTTCTACATTCCAGTTGGTGCTGGTGTTAAATTCAAAGTTTCTGAGCGTGTTAACTTTAACTTAGGTTACACAATGAACTTTGTTGATGCTGATAACTTAGATGGAGTTTATGCAAAAGGTCAAACTAAAGATAAATTCTCTTACGGTTATGCTGGTTTAGAATTCTCTTTAGGTTCTTCTGCTAAACCAACTTTAGAGTGGACTAACCCATTAGCTACTATGTACGATGAGTTAAAAGATCCAACTTTACGTCAAGAAGTTGAAGCATTGAAAAATCGTGTTTCTGCTGTTGAGAAATCTGTTGAAGATTTGAAAAAAGATACTGATGGTGACGGTGTTGCTGATCAATTCGATAAATGCCCAGGAACTCCTGCTGGTACTGCTGTTGATGGTTCAGGTTGTCCTCTTCCAAAAGTTGAGGCTCCTACTACTGCTCCAAGCACTGTAACAGGTTTCGAAAAAATCGGTTTCGATTTCAACTCTTCAGTTTTAAAAACTGAGTCTTACCCTACTTTAGATAAATTATCTTCAGTGTTACGTGAAAACGGTGGTAAAGTAACTGTAAACGGTTACGCTTCAAGCGAAGGTACTGCTGCATATAACTTGAAATTATCTAAAGACAGAGCTAACTCTGTTAAAACTTACTTAGTAAACTCTGGCGTTAACGCTAGTCAAGTTGCTACTAAAGGTAATGGCGAAGCTAATCCAATTGCTTCTAACGATACTGAAGAAGGTCGTATCCAAAACCGTCGTGTTGAAACTGCTAGAAACTAGTATTTCAATATAAGATTTAAAAAAGTCCCGATGAAAATCGGGACTTTTTTTATGCCTTTTAATTTTCTGTATTAAGCTTTTTAGCTAAGTTTGTATTATGTACTTCTTTAGAAAAAAGGATCCCAACAGGCCAAATAACATCAACCTTAGAATTATGCATTTTATCAATGCATTGGCCATCTTAATTTTTCTGGCAGGTATCATCTACAAGCTTATTCAGTGGCTTGCTAAATAACCCCAAATTGTATGAAAAAAATTATTAAAACAACCAATGCTCCAGCTCCAATTGGACCATATAGCCAAGCTGTACAAGCTGGGAACTTTTTATTCGTATCAGGCCAGGTGGCCATTAATCCAGAAAGCGGAGAATTAAATATTAGTAATATTGAAGAAGAAACACACCAGGTAATGCGTAACCTTAAAGCCGTTTTGCTTGAAGCAGGTTTAACCTTCGATAATGTAGTAAAGTCTACTATCTTCTTAAGTGATATGGGCACTTTTGCTCAGGTAAACGAAGTTTATGGACAATACTTTACTGCTGATTTTCCAGCTCGCGAAACCGTTCAAGTTTCGGTGTTACCTAAAAATGTTAATGTAGAAATCTCTGTAATTGCCATTGTAGGCTAATTTTGAGAGAAAGCAAAAGCAAATATTTTATATCTGGCATTGTTCCTTACATCATCTGGGGAACAATGTCTATACCTTTGCGTAACATAAAAGGTTTTCCACCTCACGAAATTTTATACTACAGGATATTTGTTTCCATAATCGTAGTTTGGGCTACCATTCTTTTATTCAGAAGAGAAGCATTAAAAAATGATTTGAATTTCTTAAAATCATTAAGCACCCGCAAGAAAACCAGACTATTACTGCTTACTGTAATATCATCATTTCTGATTACAGGAAACTGGTTTACCTACATTTATGCTGTAAATAGTGTGAGTTTAAAGGCCGCAGCCTTTGCCTATATGGTTTGCCCGCTGTTAACTGCACTCTGCGGATTTATCATTTTAAAAGAGCAATTAACGAAGGCTAAAGTTATTGCCCTGATCATTGCATTTATAAGCATTATCCTATTGGCAACAGGCTCTTTACATGAAGTTATGTGGGCTATTATCATCGCCTCTTTTTATGCCATATATGTTATTGTGCTAAAAGTGATTAAAGATGTAGATAAATTTAATTTTTTAGGCGTTCAGTTAATTTTATCAGGATTAATGATGCTGCCTTTGTATTCTTTTAACGCAGCACCTTTTCCCACTGAAACCTTCTTTTGGTTACATATATTTTTGATTGCCATTGTATTTACCATTATTCCGCTCTTTTTAAATTCGTATGCGCTATTAGGTATGCCTTCATCAGCCCTGGGTATTTTGATTTATCTTAACCCGATAGTTGCTTTTACCGTTGCATTTTTCTACTTTAAGGAGAAAATAGATCTGCACCAACTTTTTGCTTATTTGCTTTTGCTGCTATCGATCGTTATTTTTAATGCACAATTGCTAAAGAGTGTTGTTTACAAGAAACAGTAAAATATTTTGTTTAATTCGGTATTAGATACACCTGTTGAATTTTTGAAAGGCGTTGGGCCTAGCCGTGCCGATGTTTTGAAAAAGGATCTCGGCCTGTTCACTTATCAGGATATGCTTGCCCACTATCCTTTCAGGTATATCGACCGTACGAAATATTTCAAGATTAACCAGATCAATCCCGATACGCAGTATATCCAGATTATCGGGCGTGTAATCAGCAAAAAAGTAATAGGCGATAAAAGAGCGAAACGTATTATCGCTGTTTTTAAAGATGAAACCGGAATCATGGAATTGGTCTGGTTCCAGAGCCTAAAATGGGTTGACGATAATATTACTGTCGGTACCGCTTATGTGGCCTTTGGGAAACCAAGCATCTTTAACGGAACATTCAGTATTTCACATCCAGAAATGGAACTTTATCAGCGTAAACAGGTTGGACGAGGGAATTTAACCTTGCAGCCGGTATATAACTCCACTGAAAAGCTTAAAAAATTTAATCTCGATTCAAAGGGTTTACAGCGTTTAATCGCAGGTTTGTTAGATCAGATTATTCCTCAGGTTCCGGAAAATTTACCACAATACATCATTGATAAGTATCAGCTGCCAGATAAAAGATTGGCCTTGCTGAATATTCACTTTCCTAAAAATCAGAAAGATTTAAGTGCCGCTGAAAGACGCCTTAAATTTGAAGAACTATTCTTCATCCAGTTACAGCTTCTACATAATAAACATTTACGCCAGTTAAAATTTAAAGGGGTAACTTTTGAAAAGGTTGGCGAAAAAGTGAACCGATTTTATAACGAATTTTTGCCCTTTGAATTAACCAATGCCCAAAAAAGGGTAGTTAAGGAAATCAGAATCGATACACAACGTGGCGTGCAAATGAACCGGCTTGTTCAAGGCGACGTAGGGAGCGGTAAAACTGCGGTAGCGTTGATGAGTATGCTTTTGGCAAATGATAACGGCTATCAAGCTTGTATGATGGCTCCAACGGAAATTTTGGCCCGTCAGCACTATGCATCTATTACGGCGCTTGTAACCGACGATTTGGTGCGCGTTGCCATTCTTACTGGAAATACCAAAAAGAAGGAGCGTAACATTTTGCATGAGCAATTGGAGAACGGAGAAATCGACATTCTGATTGGAACGCATGCCTTGATTGAAGATAAGGTTCGGTTTAAGAACTTAGGATTGGTTGTGATTGATGAACAACACCGTTTTGGCGTAGAGCAGCGTGCTAAGCTTTGGCGGAAAAATATTATTCCACCACATATCCTTGTGATGACCGCTACGCCAATTCCGCGTACTTTGGCCATGACCTTATATGGCGATCTTGATGTTTCGATTATTGATGAACTACCTGCGGGCAGAAAACCTATAGAAACCAAACACCTTTTTGAAGGCCAACGCCTCAGGATGTTCGGTTTTATGAAGCAGGAAATCGCCAAAGGTAGGCAGGTTTATATTGTTTATCCTTTAATTAAAGAAAGCGAAAAATTAGATCTTTTGCACCTCGAAGCTGGAATTGAGCAGCTGAGCTATCAGTTTCCTAGGCCCGAGTATCAAATGAGTATTGTACATGGAAAAATGCCAAATGCTGATAAACAGTTCGAAATGCAACAGTTTATTGATGGCAAAAGCCAAATTATGGTAGCTACTACTGTAATAGAGGTGGGCGTAAACGTACCTAACGCTTCGGTAATGGTAATTGAAAATGCCGAACGTTTTGGACTTTCGCAACTACACCAGTTGCGTGGCAGGGTAGGCCGTGGCGCAGAGCAGTCTTTCTGCATATTAATGAGTGGGAATAAATTGAGTAGGGAAGGCAAAATTCGTTTAGAAACAATGGTAAGGACAAACAACGGCTTCGAAATCTCTGAGATCGATCTACAGCTTCGCGGTCCTGGCGATATTACCGGAACACAGCAAAGTGGTGTATTGGATTTGAAACTGGCCGACCTGGCCAAAGATCAGGTTATTTTGTCTGAAGCACGTAATACCGTAATTGAACTTTTTGAGAACGATCCACAATTGTTAAAACCCGAAAACGCAACCTTAAAAGCTTATCTGCAAAAATTAGAGAGAGGCATTTCTTTCGATAAGATAAGTTAGCTCATCAACCCCTCAAATTTTTCTAATTTTACAATAATATTTAACAATGTATTATTTATTCTACTTTGTGTAGTTTTGTAATTGTTTTTTTACGAGTCAACCCCTTATAATTATTATTTTACCCCCTTTTTTTACCCCCTAATATCCCTATCTTGCGTGTAACCAAGTATGAACTGTTAAGTCGACAAGTCTAAATAAGGGTACGTCTTATTGAGTAGTTTTTATTAACCTTAAGTAGTTTGTTTATCAGATAAGGGATTCATAATGGTTAACAGCGATTTATTGATCAATAAAGTAGAAGACTCTAATTTTCTTAGAGTGATTGATATCTGTAATTGACTCAATAGATCAAGTTTTAATAATGCAAATATTGACAGTTCATGATTACTCATGAGTATTAAATTGTATTACAATCAATATCTAACCAAAATAAATTGAAAACTATGAAAAAAAATCTATTGAGGACTTTTGCCAGAAGTAGCATGTTTCTTGTTTGCGGTGGTTGTCTCGTTTTTTCTCCACTTGCCGGCATGTCTGCCAAAGCATCATTACATGAAAAGGAACCTTTTGATTTTTACAAACTACCCCTCCAGGATATTATTGTGAAGGGGAAAGTTACAGATGCCAAAGGCCCAATTCCAGGTGTAAGTGTGAAGTTGAAAGGGGGCACAGCAACTACGGTTACCGATGGTTCCGGAAATTTTAGTATCAAGGTGCCTGAAGATGCAACGCTGGTGTTTACCTATGTGGGCTACGTAGATCAGGAAGTTCAGGTAAAGAACCAAACCAACATTAATGTCCAGTTAGTAGAGAATAACCAAAATCTTTCGGAAGTAGTTGTAGTAGGTTATGGAACACAAAAGAAAGCGGTTGTATCTGGTGCTGTTGCTTCGGTTAAAGGTACCGAACTGGCTAAATCTTCATCTGTAAACTTAACCAACTCTTTAGCGGGGCGTTTACCGGGTGTAACGGCATTACAGAGCAGTGGAGAACCGGGTTACGATGGCTCTACTATCAGAATCCGTGGTACAAACTCGCTTGGAAACAATAATGCACTGATAGTAATTGATGGTATTCCTAATCGTGCAGGTGGTATCGAAAGGTTAAATCCAAACGATATCGAAAGTGTATCGGTTTTAAAGGATGCTTCTGCTGCCATTTATGGTTCGCAGGCTGCCAACGGGGTAATTTTAATTACTACCAAATTAGGTAAATCAGGCAAGCCTCAGTTTTCTTACGATTTTAGTTATGGTTTACAACAGCCTACGCGGATACCTAAAATGGCCAATTCGGTGCAGTACGCTGAAATTTTGAATGAGCTGAATATCTTTGGTTCCGATATTAATCCAAATGAATGGTCGGCGGCATGGAATAGCTTTAAAACAACTGGTTCTTATCTTTCAACAGGTGGAAAAACGATTAATGCGGCCTATAAACCAGATGAAATGAGAAAATTAGGTGATGGATCAGATCCATTGCGATATCCTAATACAGACTGGTTTAAAACCACTTTTCAAAATTGGTCGCCTCAGCAAAGGCATAATGTTCAGATTAACGGGGGTAGTGAAAACGTAAAATACTTGGTTTCTTTGGGCTATCTGGATCAAGACGGATACTATAAAAATTCTGCTACGGGATATAAGCAATATGATATGCGTTTTAACCTGGAAGCAAAATTGAGCAAATATATTACCACAACTTTAGGGGTATCAGCCAGAGAAGAAGACCGTAATTTTCCAACAGTTGGAGCCGGTGATATCTTCAGGTTTTTAATGAGGGGAAGACCGACTGAAATCGCAATATGGCCAAATGGTCAGCCGGGAAGGGATATTGAATATGGTTATAACCCGGTAGTATCTACTACAGATTTAACCGGTTACAATAAAGATGTCAGAGATTATTTCCAAACTACAGGTAAGGTTGAAATTAAAATTCCTGGTGTTGAAGGATTAAAAGTAACGGGAACTGCTGCGATAGATAAATATTCTGGCAGACAGAAAAACTGGCAATTACCCTGGACACTTTACGATTGGGATAAAAAAACCTTTCAGGCCGATGGTGTAACGCCAGTATTAACGGGTACGATAAGGTCGCAATATACCGATCCAAGGCTTAGGGAAACTGCTGGTGGGCAATTGGCTATCAACCTGACTGGAATGATCAATTACGATAAAAAAATTAACGATCATACCATTGGTTTAATGGCTGGGGTAACCCGAGAAAAAGTAACCAACGACGGTTTTACTGCTTTTAGGAGATATTTTCTTTCATCAGCGATCGAGCAATTATTGGCAGGCGATGAAAAAGAACAATCTTTAGGAAATAACCCCGGTGATCCTAACAATTTATTTAATAGAGCCCGCTTAAGCTATTTTGGAAGGGCTGGTTACAACTATAAAGAAAAATACCTCGCCGAATTTTTATGGCGGGTAGATGGTTCATACATTTTCCCAACAGCCAGACGTTTTGGTTTCTTTCCAGGTGTGTCTGTGGGTTGGCGCTTATCAGAGGAACAGTTTTTTAAAGAAAATGTTAAGTTCGTAGATAATTTAAAATTAAGGGCCTCGTATGGCCAGATGGGTGCTGAAGCATACTTTGGAGATGCACTGCAAGAATACCAATACCTCAGCTTAATGAATTTTGGAACATATACGTTTAATGATCTTGTTACTAAAACGCTAACAGAAGGCAAAGTACCTAATTTAGATTTTGGATGGGAAGTAGCCAATAATATGAACATAGGTTTAGATGCATCCTTTCTAAAAAGCAGACTATCACTTGAGTTAGATTATTTTTATAACAAGAGAACAAACATCCTGATCAGTAGAGGAAGTTCCGTACCTGAAAGTTCGGGTATTGTAGACCGCTTACCGCCTGTTAACTTAGGAAAAGTAAACAATAAAGGATTCGAGTTTAAATTAAGTTATAACGATAGGGTTGGCGATTTAAATTTTGGTGTGAGTGTAAACGGTGGGTATGCAAAAAACAAAATTGTTTTTTGGGATGAAACCCCTGGAGCTCCAGAGTGGCAACGCTCAACAGGCCGGATAACCAATTCCTGGTTGGTATACGACTATGATGGTGTTTTTAAAGACCAAGCAGAAATTAGTGCCAATACATTAAATTATAGTGCGCTAACCAGCACCTTACGCCCTGGTGATATGAAGTTTAAGGATATTAATGGTGATGGCAAAATCAATGCCGATGATAAAATTCGCCTGGATAAAAACGGTACACCAACCTTTACCGGAGGTTTCAATTTAAACTTGCAATATAAAGGGTTCGATTTGTCGGTACTCGTTCAGGGGGCAACCGGCGGGATGCAGATTGTAGGTATAACCGAATCTGGCGATATTGGCAATTTCCTGGAGTGGTCATACTTAAACCGTTGGAGTATTGATAATCCAAGTTCGGTAAATCCGCGTTTATCTAACCGTGGAGCTACTTATTATACCGATAGCAACAATGCGCTAAATAATACCTATTGGTTGCGGAGCAATAATTACATCAGACTTAAAAACGTAGAGTTGGGCTATACATTACCAAATACCCTGGTAGAAAAAGTGGGACTGAACAGTGTAAGGGTATATACAAATGGATTGAACCTGGCTACCCTAGATAAAATTAAAATTTGGGATCCAGAATCAACCAATTCAAGTGGTCAGTACTACCCGCAGGCCAGGGTAATCAATTTTGGCATTAAAGCCGCGTTTTAAATGTATAGCTATTTATCAATTACAATCAAGAATATGAAAGCAATAAATAAAAATATAAAGCTCTATATATTAGTTTCGATTACTTTTCTTACAGTTTCTTGTAAGAAAGATTTCATGGATGTAAATCCGCCCGATAAAATATCTTCGGAATTGGTATGGAAAGATCCTGCACTTGCACAGGCCTTTGTAAACGATATTTACAATGGGTTGGGAAATGGGGGATTTTCAGAACAGATGCTGGCTTCAGTTTCTGACGAAGCCCTATTTACACATCCAACACGCGGTATCGATCTGATCAATAATGGAACCATTAACCCTTCTACCTTGGGGTGGATAGATGATACCTGGGCTTACAAACAAATGTATAACCGTATCAGGGCCTGCAACACTACTGTTGAAAGAATTGTAGGTGGCGATAATGGCCTGAGCAGCCAATCGTTAAAAGATCAGTTGTTAGGTGAGGCTTATTTCTTACGTGCTTATTTCTATCAGCAATTATTGCGTTATTATGGTGCTGTACCTATTATTACCAAAACCTATGCACTAACTGATGATTTTAAAATCAAACGTAATACTTATGAGGAATGCGTAAACTTCATCATTAAAGATTGCGATGAGGCCAATAGGTTGTTAACCGGCAAAACGCTAGATAAAGGACGTACCACAGCGCTTGCTGCTTTGGCCTTAAAATCAAGGGTATTAATTTATGCCGCAAGCGACCTGCATGACAGAGCAAAACTTACTTCTAAAATTACGGGTATTGCTGCCCAAAAACTAGATTTTTTAAGTTATGCGAGTGGCAGCCAGCCAGACCGTTACCGATTGGCACAAACAGCTGCTAAAGCCGTCATGGATTTGGGTACAGGTTATAAATTAAATCTTTCTGCTCCCACTACGGTAACAGATGGGCAATTAAATTATAAAAGCATTGCCATGGGCGGAGCAAGTAAGGCACCGGGTATAGATGCTACTGCAGCGTCAGAACTCATTTTTGCCCGTTATTTTATCATCCAGAACAATATTAAACATGCGCAGCAGAATGGTCCGAATGGTTACCATAATTGGGCCGGAAATACACCTATTGGCTTATTGGTTGATGATTATGAGATGAAAGATGGCAGTAAATTTAGCTGGGCAAATGCCACACAAAAAGCTAATCCTTATCAGGACAGAGACCCTCGTTTTTATGCAACCATTTTATATGATGGTGCAGGATGGAAACCACGCGATAAAGCTTCGGGTAATGTTGATCCGGCTAGCCAGATTCAGACCGGTATTTATGATTTAATGGACAACTCTGGTAGAATTGATTTTAAAGGTTTAGATACCCGTGGAAGTTCAATTGAAAATTGGAATGGCAGCTGGACAGGTTACTATTATCATAAATTTATCGATCCGGATCCAACTATTGTTGATGCTTCTATGTCGCAGAATGTACCGTGGCCATTCTTCAGGTATACCGAAGCCGTGTTTAATTTCATTGAGGCCAGTATTGAGCTTGGTGAATTAAATAAAGCGACAGAGTGGCTAAATAAAATCCGTTTCAGAGCAGGTATGCCAGCTGTAACCGCTACAGATCAGGATGGACTTAGAGAGGTTTACCGTCACGAACGCCGTATCGAAATGGCTTACGAAGAACAACGTTATCATGATACCCGCAGGTGGTTAATCGCTGGTGAAACATTGGGCAGAAAAACCACTTATATTAAGGTTACCGGTAAGTTTAAACCTGGCAAAACGATGTCTGCCCCTTATCATTACGACAATACCATTTATGATTATACCTATACCCCAGTTGTAGAAAATGCACAGGAAAATAGGAGTTGGAACGATAAACTTTATTTTAGGCCGTTTAGCCGCGATGAAGTAAATAAGAATAATTTGCTCGAGCAAAACCCTGGCTACTAAAAATTGCGCTTAATAACCCGATGGATATGTACAATCATATTCATCGGGTTTTTTATGTAATAGAATTTGAGATTTCTGATCTCAAATTTTTACTTTTCAATAGAAAAACAAGCAATCTTGGGTCTTTGTATATTCCTGTATTTAATTTTCAAAGCTTAGTTTTGCATATATTTTTTTCCTGTGGCAGATTCAGACCCCAACACCATTATTGCAAAACCAGATCCATTCGCAGCCTTGCGATATAAAGAATTTAGATCATTCCTGGGTATGCGGTTCTTTTTTACGCTCGCTTATCAAATGCAGGCTGTTGTTATCGGTTATCATATTTACGATTTAACACACGATCCATTAAAACTCGGTTTAGTTGGATTATGCGAAGCCATTCCGGCTATTGGGATTGCACTGTATGGCGGCTACATTGCCGATAAAAGTGAAAAACGTGGGTTGTTAATCAAGATATTTTCAGGTGTTTGGCTGGCTTCGGTTTTAATGCTGATCATTACCAGTAAATATCTTCACCTCCAGGAAGACCTCATTGTACTCATCATGTACGGATTGGTTTTCTGCATCGGCTTAGCCAGAGGATTTTTTGGCCCGGCAACATTTTCTTTAATGGCCAAAATTGTACCGAAAGAGTTGTACCCAAATTCGAGTACCTGGAACAGTAGCAGCTGGCAACTGGCCACCATTATTGGCCCATTAGTTGGGGGGCTGGTAAATTGGTTATGGGGAATAACAGCAGCATATAGTGTAATTGTAGGGCTTGTTACCATATCATTGATCTGCATATTTACTTTCAAAAAGCATCCAGCCACATATGTGCCTACTCAAAATATATTTCATAGTTTAAAAGAAGGAATCCAGTTTGTTTTTAAAACAAAGATGATGGTATGGGCAATGAGCCTAGATCTGTTTTCTGTCTTTTTTGGTGGGGCAGTAGCCTTGTTGCCCATGTTTGCCAAAGATGTTTTTCATTTAGGCTCATTTGGATTAGGTATGATGCGCGGTGCAGCATCTTCGGGCGCCGTAATTACCATGTTGGCCATGACCCGCTTTTCACCGATGGGAAAACCTTGGCGCAACCTATTAATCGCAGTAACCGGATTTGGCCTCAGCATTATTTGCTATGGTTTATCTAAAAATTTCTATTTAACATTATTCTTTTTGTTCCTGGAAGGGTCATTTGATAGCGTAAGTGTAATCATCAGACAAACAATTATGCAATTGCTTACCCCCGATGAAATGCGAGGACGGGTTTCGGCGGTAAACAGTATGTTTATTGGTTCATCAAATGAGATTGGCGAATTCGAGTCGGGTTTAACTGCTAAGCTGATGAAGCTAGTCCCTGCAGTTGTGTTTGGAGGAAGTATGACGATAGCTATAGCAGGTATTACCTGGTTTAAAACACGATCTTTAACCAAGTTGAGTTTGCAGGATATTAATGAACAGACTACTAAAGTTGCTTAGTTGCTAAAAAGCTCTCAACTTTAATAGTGAGTTTGCCTGAAAGTTGACAGTTCTCAAATTTAATCAACCGGGATCATCATGCAGAATTTATTTTTCAGCTATTTTTATTGCAATAATTAGGGCATGCCCCTAATCCCGATGAATCGGGAAAGGGTCGGGCTATCCGTTACAATCTTTTTTTGAAGAAAATTAAAAAAGGATTTCCACTGCTATCAGTCATGCGAACCCATCGCATTCCTTTCATGTGCTTAATTTTTGTGGTGTCTTTGTTTCTTCTTGATTAAAAACAAACATGGTTCATGCGGACACGGACCATGTTGAAATCAAAACTTTTTATTCTTACCCCACATCAGGTAAATAATCGAACCCAAAAATGGAGCAAGCAAGATAATGATGAACCACAATACTTTTACACTGAAGGCCATGGAGCTGTTTCTGGAAATGTGGTAAAGGGCTATCAAGATTAAAACCAACCATAAAACGGCAGGTATAATCACGAAAAGTGCCACCTGATTGCTGTTAATTTCTGCTAATAACATTTAAATAAATTTTAATTACTTAAACTTCAACAACTCTTTCACCAATTTGTTGGCGCCACATGGCTTGATATAAACCATTTTGTGCAATTAGTTCTTCATGTCTTCCCTGTTCAATAATATGGCCTTTTTCTAACACATAAATTTTATCAGCATGTTTTATGGTCGATAAACGGTGGGCAATCAAAATGGTAATGTGATCGGTTAAATCAGAAACCGAACGGATGGTTTTGGTAATTTCTTCTTCTGTAATCGAATCTAATGATGAGGTAGCTTCATCAAAAACCAAAATATCTGGCTGACGGAGCAGTGCCCTTGCAATCGATAAACGTTGTTTCTCTCCTCCTGAAACCTTAACACCACCCTCGCCAATTAACGAATCTAAACCCTTATCGGCACGGGCTAAAAGTGTTTGGCAAGCAGCCTGGTTTAATACTTTATAACACTCCTCATCGGTGGCGTTAGGGTTAACAAATAAGAGGTTTTCTCTTATCGTACCCGAGAATAACTGGGTATCTTGTGTTACGAAACCGATTTTCTCGCGGAGCGCATCCAGATCGATATGGTTGCTTGGAATGCCATTATATAAAATTTCACCGTCTTTTGGCTGATATAAGCCAACCAATAACTTCACTAATGTGGTTTTCCCAGAGCCTGACGGGCCAACAAAAGCGATAGTTTGTCCGTTATAGGTTTTGAAGGAAATATTTTCTAATGCATTTCTATTAGCCGTTAAGTGCTTAAAACCAACATTGCTAAAGGTTAAATCTTTAATTTTTGCGATCGAAGTTGGATTCTCTGGTTTTTTATCAATAGGTGTACTTAAAATCTTTTTGAAATTACCTAACGAAACTTCTGCCTCACGCCAGGTTAAAATTACATTGCCCAGCTCCTGTAGTGGTCCGAAAAGGAAGAACGAGTAAAAAAGAAAAGAAAAATACTGTCCGGCCGAAATGGTATTGTCGAAAATAAGCAAAAGCAAAACCAGCACCATTGTACTGCGGACCAGGTTAACTGTAGTACCCTGAACAAAACTCATGCTGCGTACATACTTCACTTTTTTAAGCTCTAAGCCTAGGATTTTATAAGTAGTTTTATTTAATCGATCAATTTCCTGGTCGGCCAAACCTAAACTCTTAACCAGTTCGATATTTCTTAATGATTCGGTTGTAGAACCTGCCAAAGCAGTAGTTTCGCCAACAATAGAGCGTTGTATGGTTTTAATTTTGCGACTTAAAAACCAGCTCACAAAACTGATGATCGGAATGGCTGAGAAATAAACTAAAGTAACTTTGTAGCTTACTGAAACTGAATATACGATCACGAAGATCATTCCGATTAAACTTACAAAAAGGATGCTGATAAAGGCAGTGATAAACTTCTCTGAATCTAATCGTACTTTTTGTAAAATACCCAAAGTTTCGCCACTGCGCTGATCTTCGAAAACCTGATATGGCAATTTTAAAGAATGCTGCAAACCATCGGCATACATTTTTGCCCCAACCTTTTGAACGATTACACTAGTGAAATAGTCCTGAAAGTTTTTAGCAATACGCGAAACCATTGCGGCGCCGATAGCCAGGCCTATTAAACCCAGCGAACCCCAAAGATATTGGCTATAGGTTAACGAATCTTTTTTGTTGATAAAACGGTCTAAAATCCGACCAGTGATATATGGATCTAAAAGCGAAAAACCAATATTTATGCCTGCCAGCAATAACGCTAAGGCCACAATCCACTTGTGGTGCTTCAGGTAGTTAAGTAATAATCCCATTAAGTTTTGTTGTTTATATTACAAACATAAAAAAAGGGAACGGATAAAAATCCATTCCCTTTTTTTATGACTTTAAGCTAAGAAAGTTAGCTAAACGTTATTAAAAACCGTAACGTAAACCGATTTGTATCTGCCAAGGGTTACCCGATGGAGTAACGATACCAGTATTGTTTACACGATAAGTATAAGCTTTGTTTGTAGCATCGAATGCGCTAACTGCATATAAAGCCTGGTTGCCCAAAGTTTCATTTACACCCCATTTTTTGTTAAGTAGGTTTGCAAAATTAAACACATCTCCAGAGAATTCAATACTATGCTTTTTATTTAATTGTAGTTGATAGCTTAACTTTAAATCAACAATACCAAAAAAATCATTCACGCCACCATTTCGCTCTGCTAGCTGACCAGAATATTTATTAATATAATCTTTTAAACTTTGGCTTGCATCTGGATTATCCAATAATGTCTGTAAGCCTGTACGGATATTTGCAGGAATATTTTGATTGTTTCTATCGAATACAAAAGCTAAATCATTTGTAGCCACAAAATCTCCATTAATATTGCCGCCAGCCAATAAGCTATAGCGTGTTCCACCAATACCAGAGTAACGAACACCTAATCTAAAGCCATAAAAACTTGGAGACGTTCCATAAATAACAACCTTATTACGGAATTGATTATCTGAATAAGACATTTTGCTCAAATCTCTTGGATCATCTTTAACAGGTAGAGATAAAGTAGCAGAGTTTGCCACGTTGCCATTATACGATGTATTATCTTTTGTATCGTTATAAGTATAACTCGCAGATATTTCTCCATCTTTAAAATAATTCCAGGTCGCATCTAAAACTATAGCGAATTGATTTACTTTACCTTTACTATTTAATTCTAACACACGGCCAAACTGATTCGTTAAACGACCGCCTTTCCAATCGGCAACACCATTACTTGCTGTAATACTTGACGTTGGTACAAATACGCCACGGTTACCTTCATTAGGTAAGGTAAAAAATGGATTTGCTGCCATATTTCTATCCACATACATATAGTTGTTACGGCCTAATGTTGCGTAACCCGTAATCCCAACCTTAAATTTATCGGTAATTAATTTACTGTATGATAAGTTGGCTTTATAAACCACTGGGATTTTTGCATCTTCTGCATAAGTATTGATAGTTGGTACCTGTAAAGTACTTAATGAAGGTGTAGCAACGGTACCATTTCTATAACCGATAAAGTTTGGTTTTGGTACATCAGCACCAAAAACATCAACTGTTGCTAAGTGTTTACCATCAAAAGTTAAGTTATTAATGGTTACATAATTATTAATATCCGATCCGAAAA
The DNA here is from genome assembly GCF_014692875.1 of Pedobacter riviphilus. NCBI lineage: Bacteria > Pseudomonadati > Bacteroidota > Sphingobacteriia > Sphingobacteriales > Sphingobacteriaceae > Pedobacter > Pedobacter riviphilus. The sequence goes on from NZ_CP061171.1 coordinate 5,292,214, forward strand.
TACCCGCGCCAAATCGAACAAAGTCTGTTCGGTTTTCATTAATGTCCCAGTTGAATTGAATTCTTGGCTGAATTAAAAATTGCTTTAACGCATTGTCTGTTCTCACGCCAATAGCATCAAATAGTTGCTGATTAAGTGGCGATTTTGGATAAGCGCTATAATCGAGACGTAAACCACCTATAAAATCTAAACCTTTTGCTAATTTGGTTTGCATCTGGCCGTAAACAGCTGCATTCCAAATACCAGCTTTAACCGTTGGGTCTGCAACTAAAGGTACTTCACGATAAAATCTGTTTGGAGCAAGGTTATTAAAGTTTGTAATCGCCGGAACTTCGATCTTTTTTGTAGGGTCATTTGGAAAAGCGGGATCTTGAATCTGAGAAGTTGAATATTCGAAACGGCCATTAACTTCACTACCATAAAGAGATTTTGCATTAGTATACATCACATCAACACCAAATGTATATTTAACTTTATCGGTATTATAATAAAAATTATCTACCAATTGAAAAACATTATTGGTGAAACCTTCTTGTCCAAAACGGTGGCCGCCAATTTGTATTGCAGTAGAGATGCCTTTGGTACCGTCAGCAAGGTCAGATTTTATATTTCCTACAATTGCTCTTGGAATGGCGCCTGTTAATTCATCATTTTGCGTACTCGCCTGGAAAGTATATAAATGTTGTATTTTTAATTCGTTAGTGATTTTGCTGCTTATGGTTGAACGTAAAGTTGCCAATAAATTATTGTCAACATTTTTATCGTTACCGTAACTTTCGTAGAAATTTATCGCTGTGTTATCTGCTAAGCCTAATGGATTTCTATCGTTTGTGTAATTATCACGGATGGTTAATAAATTTCTATCATTAATTTGCCAATCTAAGCGGGCAAATGCAGCATCCGAACCACGCTTTTTATCGAAAGAACCATATTGGGGGGTATTTGCTACTCCATATTTAGTACGGGCAACATCCAAAAACTGCGCTAAAGTACTATTAGTGATTCTGAAACGGGCTTCATCAGCAGGGCCGTTAACATCGGCAATAATTAATGGGCGAGCATCTTTCTGATGATCTAAACCAACGAAATAATGTAATTTATCTTTAATAATTGGGCCACCTAAAGTAAAACCATATTGGTAGGTAGAGAAATCATTATTACGCTTTATCCCTCTAATATCATAACGGCTGGCTAACCAATCTGCACGGCCATAACCAAAAACACTACCACTTACTGTATTTGTACCAGATTTAGTTACAGCAGTTACTGTACCGCCACCAGCTCTGCCTAAAGTAACGTCGTATTGATTGGTTACTACCTTAAACTCGCGAACAGCCTCAATAGAAATTGAATATGGCGCACCGCTGCGGCTGGTTGTACTTCCTGCCGATGTTGGATTCTTTGCATTCATTCCATCAATGGTATAATTGGTTGATGAGCCTAACTGCCCCGAAATATTCCCACCCCGGCTTAAAGGAGATAAATCCATTAAGTTAGAAAAATTACGCCCGTTTACAGGTAATTGGTTCATTGTTTTGGCCGAAATCTCTGTAGAAGCGCCAAAGTTTTGAACTTTGTTCCTCAAACCCGAAGCCACAACTTGTACCGCGTCTAAATCCTGCGAAGCTTCCTGCATGGTAACGTTTACCCTAACCACATCGCCAAGGTTTAACATATAACCATTTCTGGTCTGCTCGCCAAAACCTACATAAAGGGCTTTGACCGAGTAAGGGCCACCCAATGGAAGCTCTTTAAAAGTGTACTCGCCCTGGGCGTTGGTAGATGTTTTAGTAGTGAAACCTGTTGAGTTGTTTTTGATCTGTACGGAAACACCAGGGATGGGTTTCTTTTGCTGATCGGTAATAACACCTGAAATAGATGCCTGGGTTGTTTGTGCTATTGCTGTATTATGGATACAGCAAAACAGCAGCAATACTGCAATAAGTAAATTTTTCATCATCTTTCGATTTTTTTAGCTGTTATGAAGCTTGCTTGAGCATGTTTGTTGTCGCAGCTCAAGCAGGTTTCATCATGATTAGTTTCTGATTTTTTATGATGACAAAGATGTTAATGTGCTGTTAACTGAATTCTGATTTAATATTAAGAATAGGTTTAGTACTTGATCGTTTTTATGGCTGATGTTAAAATAAAATGCGGCCGATAAATTAATATCGACCGTTAATGTTAAGGTAAGGTTAATTTCTTTCGCTTGATATTGATGTTAAAATTCTTTATTCTCGTTTTAGCAATAATGATTAAATTAGTGATATAGTTGCTCTGAAAATGGAATCTGTTTATCTTACATTTTCTGATTACATCAAATACAGAACGAATCTATTTCCCAGTTAAAATTATACCAAATAGTACTCATCAATTGCCGTTTATAAAATAATTTAAAGATGCCGACCAGTAATATAATAGCAGAAAAATATCCTAACCTTTATTTGGTTTATTTACAGCATTTGGAATTATATTACGCTACATCAGCTAACCAGCAAGAATATATAATCAATACAGATGGCGATATTATATATGAATTGCCCAAAAGCAGCCATTCAGCAAATTATTGGACTCATTTTTCTGGTAGATCTCTGGATAAATTAGAGATAGAGTTTAATAATAAAATTAACTACTGGATTGAAACTAAATTTGCTGGATCAGGAGCTTCCGCCAAGATTTTTAGTTATAAAAATGCTCAACTCGTTTGCTTGTTGGAAAACGATCTGATCTTAAATGCTACTCCCCTAAGTCCTGTAAAGTTGCTACTGCATATAGCCATTGATAAAAGTGCTCCTTTTTCTTTAACTCGAATATGCATTTATGATACGCAAAAGAATGAGTGTAAAGAGATACTCACAACAAATTACAAAGAAGACCCTTTTTTTGTTCATCGCGTTTTTGGATTAAATTATCTTTTTTCTGTATTTATCGAAAAAGTAAACGATAAAACAGGAGATTATGACCATGAAATATTCTGGTTGTATAGCCATGAGGGAGAGCGTTTGGTAAATTTTGATACCACAATAGGTCAAAATGGAGAAAAGACTTGGTTTGAACCAGGAAAAAGAGGTTTAGGGATCACTTATAAGGTGTTAGATAAACCTTTTAAGCTGTCGTCCTCTTGGTATCATAGTAATTACGACGTATGTAATGTATTACTAGATTGTGCGGGTAACTGCTTTGGCGATTTTTATCATATTGCAGGTCAGTTTCCTTCAGTCATCGGGAAATCCTCAACAAGGTACCCTAAATATCTTGATAAAAGGCTCCTGTGCCTTGGATTGCCAGACCATGAAACTTCTCTGCCTTATCTGGTTATCATAGATGAAAATAATAATCAAATACGAACCAAGTATCAATATCCCTGGATTTTTGCCTTTTCTTCTAACGCTATAATAAAGGATAAAAAGATATTTGGGAAAACATGTCTTGCGGTAATCAACAATGATAATGATGTAAAACTTATTGATTTAGATGGAAATGAAATAAAAAATGTCAGGCCAATAAAATTTAAATCAATGACAGTTAACTACGCCAAATTGTTTACCCTTCAGGTAAAATAATATTAACCTATGCATCAATGGAAATAATTTTGATCACAATAATAGCAATAGTAGTTATACTGGGATTTTTATACTATTCTCAAAATAAAGGTGTTAAAGATGGTGTTGAGAAGATGATCAATCAGGTTGAACGGATGTCGGATACAGAATGGGCAAGGCAGGTGAATGAAAAACAGATGCAACTTGAAAAAACCGTATTTAAAAATGTAGTAACCAAGGAATCTTTTGTTTATTTCGAGCAGGGTAATTTTATACGGTCGGGAAGTGATATCGCTCAGGCTAAATTTTTAAAAATTGTTGAAAACCAAACTTATATAGAAGAATTTTACACCGAACCTCGCTATTCAGTTGCAGGAAGATATAATACCGATTACTACATTATATATTATGATGGAAAAGCCTATGTATCATTGTCGCTGCTGCAAACTTTGTACCTTTTTGATGAATCGAAGTGGCGAAAAATATTGTATCCGGTGGAATTTATCGATGGATATGGCTATAATTTTTCTGAATTTTTAAAACTTTCTTTACCTGGGCGGCATCCAAATGAAAAATGGTTGGAAGATACCAGTACTGAAACCTGTAATAGACTATACTTTAAAGATTTGACTGTTGAAGAAATTTTAAGTGTACCAGCTAAAAATCCTCATTAGCGCATGCGTGCCGCTTATACTTACAAACTCCGTGTTTGGTGCACCAAACAAATAAAGTAATCTGCTAAACAAAAAACGGCCGGTAAATCAATACCTGCCGTTCTCATTTTAGGTTTTAACAATTAACCGATTTGAACAATTAACCAGTTAACCTTCTAAAAAACTACTTCTTCTCAGCAGTGTATTTATCGCTGAACTTCTTATCCAACTGTTTATGTAAATTGTCCAGGTTGATATCTCTGCCTTGAATAAAAGCCTGCTCCACTTTGTTGGTGCGCATATCTAAAGCATCGCCTGCAGAAATAAAGAAAGTAGCATCTTTGCCAATCTCAATACTGCCTGTAGTTTTATCAACACCCATCGCTTTGGCCGCATTTAAGGTAATGGTTGATAATGCTTTTTCTTTATCTAAGCCCCAGGCCGTAACTGTACCCGCCATAAAAGGCAGGTTACGTTGTTGCCAGTAACCATCAATACTTAATACCACATTTAAGCCTGCATTGGCCAATACCGCCGCATTTTTGTAAGGCATATTCACGTCATCATCATTATTATTGGGTAAAGCATGAGGCTGTTTCACCACCAGGGTAATGTTGTTTTCTTTTAAGAAATCGATAATCAGGTAAGCTTCATCAGCACCTGTGATTACCGGAGTGATCCCGAATTTCTTAGCGAAATTAACTGCCGCCACGATATCCTTCTGGCTATCGGCCGCGATAAATAATTTTTCGCTGCCGGCAAATACTTTCTTCATCGCCTCGAAACGGGTATTAATTACTTCTGGTTTACCCATTTCCGAATAGGCTTTTGCCTCGGCAAAGAAAGAAGTTAACTGTGCAATGGCTGCTTGCGTTCTTTCGGCTAAGCTTTCTGGCGATTGTTGTGGTCTGCCGAAACCACCAAATCCGCCCCTGAAACGTGGAGTAACGGGCCAGGTCATGTGCATGGCATCGTCGGTTTTAAGGGCAGCATCTTCCCAGTTCCAGGCATCAAGCTGAACTACCGATGAACTGCCCGAAACAGTACCGCCCTGTGGTGTTGGCTGCGCGATTAAAATTCCATTGCTGCGTAAAGTAGCCGGAACTTTCGAATCGGTATTGTAAGCCACTATAGAACGAATGTGCGAATTAAAATCGCCAATCTCCTGAAAATCCAATGTTGCTTTCACCGCTTCAATTTCTGTTAAACCTAAATTGGTGGTTGCAGCAATAAAGCCAGGGTAAATGTGTTTGCCTGTAGCCACAATGCGTATTACATCATCTTGCGGCACCTGTCCGTTAGCGGTAACAGAGATAATTTTTCCGTTGCCAAAAAGGATGGTTCCGTTTTCGATCACCGTTCCATTGCCTATATGTACGGTAGCACCCGTAATGGCGATGGTTTTGCTTTGTTTTTTAGCTGGCGATATGTTTGCCTGCGCAAAACACATCAGGCTTGTTGCTGATAAAGCCAGACTGAGTATATATTTTTTAGTGTTAGTGTGCATGTTCTTTCTCGGTTAATTCTGCTGAATAGTTTTCTAAAGTTTCGCAATTGTACAGGCGTGGTGCATCACCCAACGGGCGTTGTGTACGGCTGCCTTTACTTTTGCTCTCTAACATCTTTTGGATCAAGCGTGCTTTTTCTGTCTGTTGGGCTTTGATTACCTGAGCATCTTTCTCAATATCCCAGTAGGCAATACCATCTACAAAAGTTTTTTCTGCCCTGGCATAAATAGAAAGTGGATTGGCAGTCCAGATTACCACATCGGCATCTTTACCCGCTTTTAAACTGCCCACCTTATCGTCAATGTGCAGCATTTTTGCCGGGTTTAAGGTTACAAACTTAAAAGCATCTTCTTCCGGAACGTTACCGTATAAAACTGATTTTCCTGCTTCCTGGTTTAAGTGGCGGGCCATTTCGGCATCATCAGAGTTGAAAGCAGTTGTTACGCCAACATTATGCATGATTTTTCCGTTGTAAGGGATGGCTTCGGCCACTTCGTTTTTATAAGCCCACCAATCAGAAAAGGTAGAACCCGCAATGCCGTGTGCTTTCATTTTATCGGCCACTTTATAGCCTTCTAAAATGTGCGTAAAGGTATTGATCTTGAAGCCTAAGCTATCAGCCACATGAATTAACATATTAATTTCGCTCTGCACATAAGAGTGGCAGGTAATGAAACGTTTGTTGTTCAAAATTTCCACAATAGCATCCAATTCTAAATCTTTACGTACACTGTTGCCTTTAACCGATAGTGCTTTTTCGTATTCTTTTGCACGGGTAAATTCATCCACAAAAGTTTGCTCAACACCCATCCGTGTAACCGGGAAACGGGCACCTGTGCCAAAATTACTTTGTTTCACGTTTTCGCCCAAAGCAAATTTGATGAAACCATCGGCACCTGCAAATTTCAATTCCTCTGGCGATTTACCCCAACGCAGTTTAATCAATTGCGATTGGCCACCGATCGGATTGGCCGACCCGTGCAAAATTTGCGAAGTGGTTACACCCCCAGCCAACTGACGGTAAATGTTTACATCTTCGGAGTTGAGAATGTCGGCAACGCGTACTTCAGCAGAAACCGATTGTGCACCTTCGTTAATACCGCCTGCACCTGCAATATGCGAGTGCTCATCAATAATACCAGCGGTTACGTGCTTACCAGTAGCATCAATCACTTTAGCACCGCTTGCCGAAAGGTTTTTACCAACAGCTTTAATTTTTCCGTTTTCTAAAAGTACATCGGCATTTTGGAGGATTCCGTCTTTTTCGTTCGTCCAAACGGTGCCGTTTTTAATTAAAACCGTTTCTTGTTTAGGCAGTTCAGCATTTCCAAAGGCTGAGAAAGGATAAATTACCGGACCCATGGCCAAAGCGCTTTTTGGCTCTTCTTTTTTAGGTGTTTCTTTTGCGGCTTCTTTATAAGTTGCTGTAAACTTTCCCGTAGTACCATCAGCCAGAGCCGATTCGCCTTTGATGGTAACCGGATTTGCCGAAGTAATGTAACCGCTTAAACGGATATCACCCTTAGGATTTTTCTTTAAGTTGAAATTGATGCTTACCCAATCGCCATTCCTGGTAAAGGTTGCTGTGGTTTTAACACTATCTACACCAATTCTTTCTATTGCAGCTATAGATCCGCCACCCGTTCCGGTAATTTTTAGGGTTAAAGCACCAATACCGTCAACGTTTAAGTTGTAAGTGCCACGCACATCGCTCACATCCATTTTATTTACAATAAAACGTTTACCCTGTACCCAGTTTTCGAAAATAATGTTTCCGTTTTTGAACAGGTTATCAGATGAGATTAAAAAGTTGGCTACTTTTCCTTTTTCTAATGAGCCAACTTTATCGCTGATGCCCAGAAGTGAAGCAGGGATTTCGGTAACCGATTGTAAAGCTTGTTTTTCGGTTAAGCCATTTTCTATCGCGGTGCGGAGATTAGCCCAAAAATCGCGACTGTTTTCTAAGCCAAATGCCGTTAGGGCAAATTTAATGCCTGCTTTCTCCAAGCTGGCCGGATTGGTTGGTGCCAGTTCCCAGCCTTTCATTTGTGATAAACTTACATTTCTGGCTTCTGCAGGATCTTCAACATCATATGCTTTAGGGAAAGTTAAAGGGATGATTAAACTTGCGCCTGTAGCTTTAACCTCATTTATGCGTTGGTATTCATCGCCGGTAGATTTAATGATGTATTTCTTGCCAAATTCTTTTCCGATTTTATCAGCACGCAGAATGTTCTGCCACCCATCTACCTCAAAAATCTGCGGCATGGTTTGTTGCTTGCCAAATTCGTCTAGCGAGATGTTGTACTCATCTTTTTGTTTGCCATACCATTGTGCATCGTAATAGGTTTGGCGCAATAAAGCAATCGAACCCATTAATGAGGTTGGGTAATCGTTTGATGAAGTTCCTTTATTAAACGAATAATTTGCTGCGGTCTGGTCCTTTAAAAATACACTGTTGTCTGCACCTTCGTTTAAAGTTACTGCGGCCGAAACGCCACGCGCTATACCATCGCGATTAATTACGTTCACACTGCCAAAGCCTACTTTACGCAGTTCATCAGCTTTTTTGCTATCAGTAGAAAAAATGCTTTTTACATAAGTTTCAGGCCTGATTGATTCGTTCCAGCCGTAAGCACCTTTTTTGGTTGATACGAAAATAGATTGGCGCTGACCACCGAAACCACGTTGTTGCACAGGTACTTCGGTAAGTCCATAGTTGCTAAAGGCATCAACTAGTGATGGATAAACAAATTTTCCTTTAAGGTCGATTACTACATAACCTTTAGGTACGGCTAAGCCGGCACCAACACCTTGTATAGTTTGTCCTTTGATTAAAAGTGTGGCATTTGTTAAGGTTTGATTGGCATTAACTACTATAGTTGCATTGGTAAAGGCAAACATTCCTGGTCTGGTATCAAAAGAACCGTTAACAGGAAAGGAGCTTTGCTGTGCAAACAGAAATGTAGTAGAAAATACCAGCCCAATGGCGAGTAAAATTTTCTTCATAATAAGTTTAGGGTTTAATTTGTTTAAAACTAATATAAATAAGCGTTCAATCTATTGAATATCCTATTTTTTACAATTAATGTCTATTTTTGAATCATAGAAATTTATTGATATGAACGATATTTTAAAAAGTGCTCACTCTGGATGGCGCTATGTGGTTTTTCTTTTGCTAATTATTGCCGTTGTTAAGGCTTTGTCTGGTTGGTTTGGTAGTAAAACCTATACTGAAGGCGATAGAAAGTTAAATGTTTTCACGCTTATTAGCGCACACATTCAGTTATTGATTGGTTTGGTGCTATATTTTAGCGAAGGCTGGTATAAGTTAAGCAGTGCAGGTGCACCTGCAGTACGTTATTTTAAAATGGAGCACATCAGTATGATGATAATCGCCATTATTTTAATTACAGTGGGTAATGCTAAATCGAAAAAAGTTGCTGATGCAGTTGCAAAACACCGGACCATTTCGGTTTTCTTTGGCTTAGCGCTGATTTTGATCATCATAACTATACTGTTAATGGTAAAAGAAGTTCCAGGTAGATCGTTCTTTGGGGTTTCATAGTTAACCGCAAAGCACGCAAAGTTTTTCGCAAAGAGGCGCAGAGCCATTTATTTTTTGATCTTAGTCTTGGTGTACTTTGCGTTTTCACTCTGTATACTTTGCAGTTAACAGATATTTATTTTCATATTTATTTCCATTTTTCAAAATTCTTTATATTTTTGTTGCTCATGATCAACAATATACATACATGGCTTTGGCAAAGTAATTCGAACGAATTGCGCTGGCTGCGTATGAACAAAATATAGTTTATCAACCTAAACCTTATTAAAGAACCATTAAAGCCCGGCGTAGAACCACACGCCGGGCTTTTTATTGTTAAAAAATACGAAATGCAAACCTTAAGCCCTATAGCTTACACCATTTACCTTTATCATGTATAAAATTAATACGACTTACAAAAAAATGCTTGCTGATACCACAACACCAGTGAGCATTTATTTACGCTTACGTGATGTGTATCCCAACAGTATCCTGTTAGAAAGTTCTGATTACCACAGTCGCGAAAACTCTATGAGTTTTGTGTGTGCCGATCCGGTTGCCGGAATTATTTTAAAGGGATCGAGATTGGAGACTTATTTCCCGGATGGCGCTGTAGAGATTACCGAAAGTGAAAACCTGATTGAAGAAATTGCCGATTTTAAGGATAAATTCAGAGAAACTGAACTACCCGAGATCAAATTTATTTCGAGCGGCCTGTTTGGCTATTTTACCTGGAATGCAGTACAACATTTTGAAGATATAAAGTTTACTTCTGAAACTCCTGAGGGTGAAGAAATTCCAGAGATGCAGTACCATTTGTATCGCTATATTATCGCCATCGATCACTTCAAAAATGAAATTACTTTATTCAAAAATACTTTTGAAGGAGAAGAAGAGGGTGGGCTTGAAAAAATGGAATACCTGATCCAGAATAAAAATTATCCTGAATATAAGTTTCAACTTCGTGGTGAGGAAAGTTCAAACCTAACCGATCAGGGTTTTATGGACTTGGTAGAGAAACTGCAAAAGCATATTTATCGTGGAGATGTTTTTCAGATTGTACCATCAAGAGCATTTAAGCAAGCATTTTCTGGTGATGAATTTAATGTATACCGTTGCCTGCGTTCGATAAACCCATCACCTTACCTCTTTTATTTTGATTACGGGAATTTTAAATTGTTCGGTTCTTCTCCAGAGGCGCAGATTACGATCAAAAACAATTCGGCCAATATTTTTCCAATTGCCGGAACATTTAAGCGCAGCGGAAACGACATTGAAGATGCTGAACAGGCCCGTAAATTAGAACAAGACCCAAAAGAAAGTGCAGAACATGTAATGCTGGTAGATTTGGCCAGAAACGATTTAAGCAGGCACTGTAACCGCGTTGAAGTAAAATCTTTTAAAGAAGTGCAGTACTATTCGCACCTGATCCACCTGGTAAGTAAGGTGAGTGGCCATTTGCAGGAAAACGTAAGTGCTTTTAAAGTAGTTGCCGATACCTATCCGGCGGGTACCTTAAGCGGTGCACCAAAATACAAAGCCATGCAGTTGATTGATGAAAACGAAAAGCTGGGCAGAAATTTTTATGCGGGTGCAATTGGTTTTATGGGCTTCAATGAAGATTTTAATCATGCCATTATGATCAGAACTTTTATGAGCAAGAACAACGAACTGCATTATCGTGCAGGCGCAGGTATTGTGGCCGATTCTGTTCCCGAAACTGAAATGCAGGAGGTGAACAATAAAATTGCAGCCTTGCGTAAAGCGGTGAAAATGGCAGAGCAAATCTAGTTTGGAGTTGAGGGTTTTTAGTTTGGAGTAAAATCCACTAGTAAGAAATATAATGGAAAATATAAATAAGAAAACGGTATTAGTAATTGATAACTACGATAGTTTTACCTACAACCTGGTGCATTTAATTAACGAGGTAGGTTACGAAGCAGAAGTTTGGAGAAATGATAAATTTGATCTGGCCGACGTAGAAAAGTATGATAAAATTTTACTTTCTCCAGGCCCGGGCATACCGGAAGAGGCTGGTTTGTTATTGGATGTAATTAAAACCTATGCGGCAACGAAGAGTATCTTTGGCGTATGTTTAGGCCAGCAGGCCATAGCCGAAGTTTTTGGTGGCACTTTATTGAACTTGGGCAGACCAATGCACGGAATTGCTACACCGGTAACGGTAGTAGATGGCGACGAGCCTTTGTTCTGGGAATGCCCGCAAACCATCAATGTTGGCCGCTACCACAGTTGGGTGGTGAGTAAAGATAATTTCCCTACCTGTTTAAAAATTACAGCCAGAGATCATAAGAATGAGATCATGGCGTTAAGACATGAAACATTGGATGTGCGCGGCGTACAGTTTCATCCTGAAAGTGTGCTAACAGAGTATGGCAAACAGATGATGGAGAATTGGTTGACGTCGACCCCTTAACACTTTATTCATCTGGTCGTCATCCTGAACTTAATTCAGGATCTTACTGGGATTAGTTAACTTTTAGATGCTGAAACAAATCCGATAGCTATCGGATCTGCATGATGGATTAGTAAAAATGAACATATTAGATAAAATCGTATTACGCAAAAAAGAAGAAGTTGCCGCTGCAAAAGCCTTGGTTTCTGTTCAGGATTTAGAAAATTCGGTACATTTTAACCGAACGCCTTATTCTTTTAAAGAGTTTCTATTGGCCAAAGACCGTACCGGCATTATTGCAGAGTTTAAACGCCGCTCGCCATCTAAAGGTTTAATTAACGGTATTGCTGATGTTGCGGAGGTAACGCAGGCTTATAATGCAGCCGGCGCATCTGCACTTTCGGTATTAACGGATGTAGATTTCTTTGGCGGTAAAACCGACGATATCCTGGCGGCACGGGCTACAAATCATATTCCGATCTTGAGAAAAGATTTTATGATTGATGAGTATCAGATTCTGGAAGCAAAGGCCTGGGGTGCTGATATTATTCTGTTGATTGCCTCGATATTAACACCTCAACAGATTAACGATTTCGGAAAGTTTGCCAAAGGTTTAGGGTTAAATGTACTGTTAGAAGTGCATAACCTGGAAGAGCTGGAGCGAAGCATCTGCCCGAATTTGGATGCCATTGGTGTAAACAATAGAAACCTGGGCGATTTTACGGTAGATATCCAGACTTCGTTCGATTTAGTAAATAAAATTCCAAATGAATTTTTAAAGATTTCGGAAAGCGCGATCAGTAATCCACAAACGATTAAGGAGCTAAAAGTAGCAGGTTTTAACGGGTTTTTAATTGGCGAGAATTTTATGAAGACTGATAATCCAGGAACTGCTATTAGAGAATTTGTAACGCAGCTATAGCTATTTATAAACCTCGGAGGTTTTAAAAAACTGCGAGGTTTGGTTGGGCGCAAATTTCGTATCTTTGTATTAATTACATGGGAAAACAAAAATTTTATGATACTGCCATTGTGCAGGAACGGGCAATTTTAGTTGGAGTGGTTACACCAGGCGAAAAAGAAGCCCAAACAAAAGAATATTTAGATGAGCTGGCCTTTTTGGTAGATACAGCAGGAGGGAAGGTAGAGCAAGTTTTTACACAAAAAATGCTTAAACCAGAGCGTGCTACATTTGTGGGTACGGGAAAGCTGGAAGAGATAAAAGCTTATGTAAAATCAGAAGAAATTGATGTGGTAGTTTTCGACGATGAACTATCGCCATCACAACTACGTAATATCGATCGTGAGCTTGGAGTTAAGGTTTTGGATAGAAGCAATCTGATCCTGGATATTTTTGCCAACAGGGCCCAAACTGCACAGGCAAAAACACAGGTTGAACTGGCACAACTACAATATGTTCTACCACGTTTGACCGGTATGTGGACACACTTGGAACGCCAGAAAGGTGGTATCGGGATGCGCGGTCCGGGTGAAACGCAGATTGAGAGCGATAGACGGATCATTTTAAATAAAATCTCTTTGCTAAAAGAGCGTTTAAGGAATATAGACCGGCAGAACGAAACACAGCGTAAAAACCGTGGTCAGTTAATTCGGGTAGCTTTGGTTGGTTATACCAATGTTGGTAAATCTACCATCATGAATATGCTGTCGAAATCGGAAGTATTTGCCGAGAATAAACTATTTGCAACTTTAGATACGACTGTTCGTAAAGTGGTGATCGAAAATTTACCTTTTTTGCTTTCAGATACCGTTGGGTTTATCCGCAAACTGCCTCACCACTTGGTAGAATGTTTTAAATCTACTTTAGATGAAGTACGTGAAGCTGATTTATTGATCCACGTGGTAGATGTTTCGCATCCTAATTTCGAAGATCAGATTAATACGGTTAACGAAACGCTGAAAGATATTGGTGCGATTGATAAGGATATGATTTTAGTTTTTAATAAAATTGATGCCTATGTTTCGCCTGAAGTTGACGATGAAGAGGATGATGGCAAGCTTACTTTAGAAGATTTTAAGAAAAGCTGGATGAGCCACGATAAAGTACCTGTATTATTTATATCGGCAACAGAAAAAGAAAACTTAGAAGAGTTTAAAACATTACTGTACGATAAGGTTAAAGCTGCACACGTGGCAAGATACCCGTATGATAGTAATTTATTATATTAGATTAAATTCCGTCATTGCGGTGCGAAAATAAACCTTGTAGGTTTTTAAAACCGATAAGGTTTCATCATAAAGGCGATAGATAAATACATTATGGAAAGTAAACGTCAGCAGAAATTTGCAGGAGTATTACAAGAGGAGTTAGCACAGGTTTTTCAGCGGGAAGGTGCTGCGTTTTTGCCTAATACATTGGTAACCATTACGCGTGTTCGGGTTTCTCCCGATTTGGCAGTGGCCAAAGTTTACCTAAGCTTTTTAAACACCAATAACACCACGCTTTCTATTAACACTGTTAATGCACATTCAGGCGAAATCAGGTATAAATTGGGAAGCAGAATCCGTCATCAGGTAAGAGTGGTACCAGAGCTTACCTTTTTTGTAGATGATACTAATGAATACGTAGAACGTATGGACCATCTTTTCGATAAGATTGCTAAAGAACCAAGACAGAAGGACGAAGACAGTGAATAATCTTTGTGAGGAAGCTAAGGGAACCCGTTAATTTCTTCACTCATTTTATACCGGCATTAATTGCAATTCCGGCAGGCTATATATTGCTTCAAAAATGCAATACGCCTATTGAATATACTGCCGCATGGATTTATAGTATTGGCACTTTTATCCTTTTTGGCGTAAGTGCCATGTATCATGGTTATCCGGCTACCGATTATGGTGTACGCTTTTGGCAAAAATTCGATCATTGCTGCATCTACCTGATGATAGCAGGCTCTTACTCACCAACTGCTTTGCTGGTTTTTGATGGCTGGTTAAGGTGGAGTTTATTTGCCATTGTATGGATGATCGCTATAATAGGTTGCCTGCTTAAAATCTTTAACCGATTAAAGAGCACCGCTATATCTTTGGCTATTTATATTCTAATGGGCTGCTTAATTGTGCCTTTGTTGCAGAAAATGCTAGGTACACTACCTATTGGCGCAATTTTCTGGTTACTGTTTGGGGGCGTTTTTTACATCGGTGGAACTTATTATTATGCAAAAGATAAACAGCTGTTTAGTTGGATGCATAGCCATGAGCTTTGGCACTTGTTTGTAATTGGCGGAGCTTTAGCGCACTACATTTATAATTTCGTATACATCTTTAAATAGCTACAGATGCAAACTTTCGATCAGGTTATTCAATCAAATGCTGCTTTGATCCAAAAAGTTGTCGATTTTGATGTAAAACACGATCGGCTTTTGCCTTTGGATTTTACAGTGGCGAATACGGAATTAACAGATGAAATTTTAGATAATACTGATCTGTTTTCAAACTGGGTTAACGAAAAGCTAGCTAAAAACAATGCCCGTTACGGAATTGGCGGATATAATGAACACCGCACCATTTATTCGCGAAGCGTACATTTTGATACGGAAGAAGAACCGCGCAGGCTACATTTAGGTGTAGATATCTGGGGACCAGTTGGAACACCTATCTACAATTTTTACGATGCTACTGTTCAAAGTTTTGCCAATAACAACAATTTTGGTGATTATGGCGCAACAATCATCCTGGCCTACGAAATAGATGGATTTAAGTTTAATGCATTATACGGGCATTTAAGTCTGGCATCGTTAAATGGCTTGAAAGAAGGTGAATTTATTCCTGCCGGGGCTAAAATTGCAGTATTGGGAGCAAAGGAAGAGAACGGTAACTGGCCGCCACATCTTCATTTCCAATTGATCAAAAATATGGAAGGATTAAAAGGCGATTACCCCGGGGTTTGCAGGTTAAGTGAGCGCGAAAAATATCTGGTCAATTGTCCCAACCCGAATTTGATTTTAAAAACTACATTCTTTTAACCGCAAAGAAAATAAGGAATGCGCAAAGTTTATCAACCTAACTTACGGATCGTAATACTTGTTTTTGGCGCTATGTTTTATATGATCGTCATGCTGAATTTATTTCAGCATCTTTCCTGTTATTAAGACCCTGAAATAAATTACCTTCGGTGAGCTCGCTGAGGCTCGGTTCAGGGTGATGGCATTAAACTAAAAATCGCTCTCTTTCTCTGCGAAAAACTTTGCGTTCTTTGCGGTTAAACCTGAATAAACCGTAAATTAGTACAATGAAAAACCTGCTCACCTTTTGTTTGCTTTTTTGCTACTCCTTGGTCATGGGGCAGGTTCAGTTTAAATCGGGTAAAAGTGGTTTTACCAATTTCTTAAGGGAAAATACCATCTATCCCCAGTTTTCGAAAGATAATTGTATCCAGGGAACCGTAAACGTGAGTTTTAAGCTCAATAGCCAGGGTAAGGTTTATTTTTCGAAAATTAGTAAAGGAATATTGTCTGACCTGGATGAAGAAGCTTTGCGATTGGTACGTTTAAGCAGCGGTAAATGGCAGATTCCTGCGGGTTACGATACAACAGTTTCGATTGTGGCTCCGGTTAATTTTAAACTTTCGGGCTATAATTGTGAAGGCAAATCAAGTGAGGCCATTCAAGAAGCGATCCGTACCTATCTGGCTGAAGAAGGCTTGACCAACTCTGTCATTAATTTTTATAAAAACATCGATCAGGCTAAACCCGGACAGGAAGTTCAGATTATAGCCATTAAAAACCAACTGGGAATTGATGATGAATATTTGGACGACCGAATCAAAATGGGTTTAAAAAAAATAAAACAGGGCGATAAACAAGGTGCCTGTGAGGATTTTTTATTTGTTAAATATATGGGCAGTAAAAAGGCTGATGATTATTTAGCAAAGTATTGTAAGTAAATGAAGAATACCACCCGATTTTTTGCCTTATTAGATATTATCAGTATCGTTTTGTTAGCCAAACAATTTTGGCAGATTTTAACGCATTTAAACGAAATTCCCGATCAGGTACTTTCGCAGGCCAAAGTGGTATTACTATTGCCGTTATTCGTTTCGCTGTTTATCTCAGCAGCTGGTTTATTACTGAACAAGAAATTTGGATTTATCACCTATTATATTCAATTTCCGTTCCGTTTGGTGGTATGGGTATTTTCTATTGGCTTTATTACCTATTTACCAGAAGCGTTAAACCTCGGCGAACGGTGGTTCGATATTTTATTCCGCATCTGTTTTATTGCCGAGTTTTTCAGGCTGTATTTTACAATTAAAATTCATCGTTCATCCTTCTAGTACATCAGGTAAAACTACTGTTATGGCGGCAGGAAGAATTTTTGCTTCAACAGTGTTCACCCTGCCAATGTATTCCCCATCAATCTGGAAGTGCGCTTTATGTTTCGAAGAAATCTTAACCTCAGCGGTTTGAAATACTTCTATTTTTTTAGGGTTGAAGGGAAGTTTGGTGACCCATATCTTTAATATTTCAAGGTAGGAGTAATCTTTTACTAAAACCACTTCGAACAGATCGTCGTCTAATTTCCCGTCTGGATTTATCTTTAGCCCAGAGCCATACATGGTTGCATTGGCAATGGCCACCATGGCTGCTTTAGAGGTGATTATTTCGTTTTTAAGTTTCAGTTGTACTTCCATTCTACTATGGTTCCATAAGGCATGCCAGGTGGCCTTTGCATAGCCCAACATACCGCGTTGGGGTTGGGCATCAAATTTCTTTACCAGATAGGCATTAAAACCCAGATCAGATAAGTGGATACAGATCTCATTGTTAAGTTTAACCACATGAATTTTTTGCAAACGGCCTTCATCCAAAATGGCTAAAGCCTGTTTAATATCGGTGGGTATGCCTAATTCTTTCGCCATTCCATTGGCCGATCCGGCAGGGATTATGCCAATAGGGGTTTCGGTATGCAACAAACACTCGGCAACCAGTTTTAAGGTCCCATCGCCCCCAACGGCTACCACGCGATCTGCTTTTGCATTTTTAATCCTTTCTTTTATCTGCTCTAAAGAGCAGTCTTCTGGTAATTCGAAAAGATCGATCTCTGTTTCTTTTGTATCGAAATGGGTGGAAATTACTTCCTTCAAGTTAATATCATGACTGCCTGAGCCTGGATTGATGATGAATAATAATTTCATGTGTTACCTTATGGTTTACATCACAAACAACTTTTAATAAACTCTGTTTTAATACAGATGAATAAATCTGTTAGTGTTAAGGTATATCATGGCTATGGCCACGCGCATAATTTGGTCGTTTATGGCCATGTTTTTAAACGCAAGGCAAAAACACAGCAGGTTTACAGCAATAATCTGTTTGTTAATATCGTACATCTTTTAAAACTCTTTATCTTAAAACCTTATGCTTTTGTTGAGGTGCGTTTGCAATTTTTTGATCAGACGATTTACAATAAAACGGAAGGAGATGGCTTTTTTAAGTTCGAATGGAAAGCCGAAAATGATGTGCCTGCAGGCTGGCATTTTGTTAAAGTAGAAGCTATTGATAAGAACGGAAAAGTTTTAAGTGCAGGTGAGGGTAAGGTATATGTACCACATATTACACAATATGCTTTTATTTCGGATGTGGATGATACCGTGATGATTTCTCATTCGGCAACTATTGGACGGCGGTTAAGAGAGCTGTTTATCAAGAATCCACATACCCGCAAAACCTTTCCTGATGCAGCTAGTCATTATCAGCAATTGGCCATGTCGCATACCGAAGCAAATCAGCCCAATCCTTTTTTTTATGTAAGCAGCAGCGAATGGAATCTCTACGATTACTTGGTGGAGACTTTTAGGTTTAACAAGTTGCCTGACGGTGCTTTTCTTTTAAATACATTAAAACGGTGGAAAGATTTAGCCAGAACAGGTAAAACAGGGCATGAGGGGAAATTATTGCGGGTAATGCGAATTTTGGATGCTTTTCCCAACCAGAAATTTGTTTTCTTTGGCGACAACTCGCAGCATGACCCTGAAATTTATTCAACAATAGTGGAGAAGTATCCCGAAAATATTGAAGCGGTGTATATCCGTAATATTCGTCCTGAAAAAGAAGTAGAAACAAGACAATGGCTTAAAAAAGTTGAATATAAAGGGGTGAGGGCGTGTTTATTTAATAATAGCGCGGAAGCGATTGAACATTCTAAATCAATAGGATTGATCTAATAGTTTTTGGAGCGCAGTTGCTGTGCTCATCGGGTTCAATTGTCCCGCTTTTCTTCCTGCCCCGATGTAATATCGTGGGCATCCATTCAATCGGGGCTAGGTATAATGTTTTTTGCTAATGGGAACAGGCCACAGTTCAATAAACCTGCCATTCGGAGCCCATAAACACAGAACCCTGCTTTTCAAAAAAATTGCCTCGTTTTTTATGTTTTGGTAAGCCACCAAACACGGATGGGCAAGTGGAAGAACATTACGACCACTTTAAGATTCCCAATCAAGTTGGGAATGACGGAACTATGTAGATTTATCTAAATCAGGAAATCGATTTCCCGAATGGCGTAAAGGCCAAATTCATTAACTTAAAATGCTGGCGCCCGAATGGAATACCTATAATGGTAATGCAAAGTAAGATACCAAAAAACAAATGGGTTAAAGCAATCCAGAAACCACCACAGAAAATCCAGATCAGGTTCATGATGGTAGAAAGACAGCCTGTGTTTGATGAGGTATCGGTTATTTTGACCCCAAAAGGAGCTAGGCCCACAATTGCGAATTTAAAACATTGGATACCAAAAGGAACCCCCACAATGGTTAGGCAAAGGATTAATCCTCCAATAATATATTCGAAAAAAATAAAGATACCGCCAAAAATAATCCAGATTATATTGCCTAAAAAGTTCATTGTGTTTTTTAGTTTAAGATTTAATAACAGGAATTTTGTTACAGATTGTTAATGTATTCTACTTGGATTCTTCGTAATTTAGAATTACACACAAAAGAAACACAACATGAAAAAATTAATTCTTGCAGCGGCATTCGTCGCTTGCTTTGGGGTATCGCGCGCCATAGCCCAAAATGTAAATGGCGTAAAGCTAACCGATATCCACGTAGATTATATTCAAATTCGTGCAGTAAGAAGTTTTTTAGCCGATAAACAATGGATTGCGCTCGAATATGGACAAAAGGTAAGTGATTATAGCGAATTGTATATCAGAGATGATAATGCTAAAAAACTCGAGTTTAATTCGGCAATTGATGCCGTAAATAAAATGAAAGCGTATGGTTATGAGTTGTTTAGTGTTTACACAGAGCAGGTAGACCAATCTTCAAACAAGCCGGTATATGTGTTAAAGCGGAAATAAGAATTATTTTCGTGATAAATAAGAAGAGGCTATATTATTAATATCAATTTGTCATCCTGAGCCTGTCGAAGGACTTACTAAATGTATAGCAAGGCGTTTCGACAAGCTCAACGTGACAGATTCGTATAAGATAGCTTCTTCTTTTTAGTCTCAACTTATATAAAATCCAACGTATTAAACTTTTTATTCAGGATATCAGCATTGTTTACATCCAGCCACTTATCTAAAATGGTACCATAAACCTGCCTGAAATCCAATTGGTATTTTAAATCGCCGGTATCTAAGTCGCTTAAATTAGGTGCTGCATTAAAGATCCCTTGTTTCTTCAATTTCCCACCAAAAACAAACATATTATTTGCCGTTCCATGGTCGGTGCCGTTACTGGCATTTTGTTCTACCCTGCGGCCAAATTCTGAGAAGGTAATCACCAAAGTATCTTCAAGCTTATTGTTCGATTTTAGGTCTTTCAAAAAAGCAGCCATTCCTTCACTATATTGTTTAAGCAGATTACCTTGTTGGCCGGTTTGATTCACATGTGTATCGAAACCACTTAACGATACATAATAAACCCTGGTTTTTAATCCTGAAGAAATAAATTTAGAAACTGTTTTCAATTGGTTCGCAAAACCCGAAGTAGGGTAAGTAGATTTAGACTGATAAATTTTGGAAGTATTCTGTATATAACTGGCAGAGGATGAAGTTTCAATCATAGTTTTATACAAATAGCCTAAATTATCTTCGTCTAAATGTTCCTTATCATTCTGCAACATAGCCTTAAAAAATGGATCATTTGTATTGCGGAACAAAGTTGCAGGATCTTTTAATGCAATTCCTTTTTTAGTCTGGCCTTTCATTGCTAGAGAAAGTGAGTCATCAACTTCTATCGCGGTATAAGGGAATTTACAGGTTTGGCAATTGCTATCTAAATAACGACCAATCCATCCGGTTGATAAAAATTGATTACTATCGCTACCGGTTTGCCAGATATCCATCGAACGGAAATGCGAACGGTCGGGGTTTGGGTAGCCAACATCGTTAATAATGGTCATCCAGCCTTGATCGTAAATTTCTTGCAGGGCAGCCATGTTCGGATTTAATCCCTGCATATTGTTCAGTTTGATTACCTCTTCGGGTTTAATGGCAATACTATTTCTTTTTTGGTAGTAAATGTCGTTTCCGAAGGGAATAACCGTGTTTAAGCCATCATTTCCGCCAGAAAGCTGTACCACAACCAGGTTTTTATAGAGGCTCAATTCATCAAGTGCCATGGCCTCAAGTGGTTTCATAAAAGCCGGAACGAATAGCGAACCTGCTGCAACAAATCCTGTATTTCTTAAAAAATTTCTTCTGTTCATCTTGTTAGTGGTTAAGGGTGTTTTGGGTTTAGTGGTTCATGGTTTTATCAAACTATCAATCCCATTTACTTTAATAGCTTAGGTATTTAGCTTTTTGGCTATCAACCATGAACCATTAAACTATTATCCTAATCTTTTAGCACAACTGATACTCAGGCATACTTGTAATTTCTACTGCAGTACTTCGCAGTCCTTTATTATCGCTTACCATTGTTGTTATTTTGGTATTTAATTTCGGTTGCAATAAAAACTCAGTAAGCTCTAAAGGCGTTAATCCTTTTGGTAAGGTGTTTAAAAATTTGGGCCAATCTGCATTTGCGTTTACATAAGATTTTGGTTTCATATTGGCATTTGCATTGGTGGTAGCTGTCCGGCTTAAGGCAATTACGGCTTCATCTTCAGGATCAGCTTTACCACTAAAATCGATTTCACCATCATTTAAAACAAGCGAAGGAATCCGCATTCTTAACATTAACGATGAACTATCAATCCAACTTTGCCCGCCAGGCCAACCTGCAACATTAGGTGGGTTAAATAAATATTGCCCTAAACTGCTTTGTAGCTGTATTAAAACCTGTGGTTTATTATAGGTAACATAAAACTCACGGCTTAAACCCACCAAAAATTCGGCAGGTGATTTAATTTTTGTGCCTACATTCTCCGGACTATAAAACCAATCAGATGTAAACAGTTTTTTCATCATTGAGGCGATATCGTATTTCGAGTTGTAAAAATGGGTGGCAAGCTCTTTAATATGATCCTCATTTGGGTTGTCATTTACGAAGAATTTATATACTTTCCTGGCGATAAACTGTGCGGTTTCTGGTTTTTCGAGAATAATATCGATAATGTTTTCGCCTTCAAAATTCCCGATTTTACCGAAAAAGGTTTTTGTTCCCGCATCGTGCAGGTTTTGCCTGAAAATAAATGAACCATCTTTGTCGTACATCCAGCCGGTAAATGAGCGGGCAGATTCTTTAATGTCTTGCTCGGTATAATTTCCCCTCCCCAGGGTAAAGAGTTCCATGAGCTCGCGCGCGAAATTCTCATTTGGTTTACCTTTTCTGTTCTGCTGGTTATTTAGATATTGAAGCATTGCAGGCGACTTAGAAACCTCAACCAATAAGGTTTTAAAGCTGCCAAGGGCATTTGTTCTTTGGATGTTATTTAATTGTTGAGCAAAAAACGGGTTGTTGCTGCGGCAAGCAAAGTGGCCATGCCAAAAAAGCGTCATTTTTTCCTTTAACGGGGCATCGGTATTGATCATTTTTGTAATGAAGGCAATGTTCAGATCGCGGCTCACTTCGTTTTGTTCACGTATAATCTCCTGACGCATTTTCTTTTCTTCATCAGTCAATTCTTTTTTTGAGTATAAACCTGCCTGGACCAAAAGCTGTCGTCTCGATTCGTAATCGTTCACTAAATTAATAGGATCGTTTTTTTGAGAATCTTTAAGCAGATTGTCTACCACCTTCGTGAGGTTTTTCTTGCTTAATTTTTCTAGGTCTGCATAAGATATGCCGAAGCCTGCCCGGTTGTAAAGATGTTTTACTTTTATGAAATTATCTTTTGCGCTCATAATGAACTGTTTTACAGTATGACATATTTAAAACGCCAGGGTTTAATCTTTGTTTTCTTTCTTATTTTTGTTTATGTTTTTTCAGTTATTAGATGATAATCCAGGCTTTCCAGATCCGGCTTTGGCAGAAGAGGATGGTTTACTGGCCATTGGAGGAGATTTAAGTACGGAGCGACTGTTAATTGCCTATTCGAATGGTATATTTCCATGGTTTAGCGAAGGCGAGCCAATTCTCTGGTATTCGCCACACGAACGTTGTGTGATTTATCCTGATAAGATCAAAATCAGTAAAAGCATGCAGAAGGTTTTAAATCAGCAAGTTTTCAAGATCACCTTTGATCAAGCTTTTGCCGAAGTGATCCGCAATTGTGCAACTACTGAAAGGAAAGGGCAGGATGGCACCTGGATTACCAACGAAATGCAAGAGGCTTACATTAGCCTTCACCAGCAGGGCTATGCGCACAGTGTAGAGGTTTGGCTAGAGGATAAATTGGTTGGAGGCTTATATGGCTTAAAAGTAAACCGTGTTTTTTGTGGCGAAAGTATGTTTAGCCATGTAAGTAATGCCTCAAAAGCAGCATTGATTTTTTTAAGTAAAATGAATATCGATTTAATTGATTGTCAGCTGCCGAACGATCATTTAATGAGCTTAGGTGCCGAAATGATCGTTCGGGAATTGTATATGGAACTGCTTCAGGCTCCTTAATACTAGCGTTCGTTATCAATTAAACCTTGCTCGCGCATTGCATTTTCTATCCGTTTATCCGGAATAAACCAGATGCAGGCTACAATGAAATAAAGTGCAACGCCAATCCATGGGTTTATAAAACTTAGTGCAATGCCTCCGATATAAAAAAGTAATGAGAATTTCCCTTTCGCATCATTCCCAATGGCATGTACCACAAGCGAATGCTGACCTTCTGTTCTTTTGATTACGATTACCAACAGGGTGTAAGAAACAGCGGCAAGCAGGAGCACGGCACCATAAACCACCACCGGCCATAAGGCAAAATGATGCTCACCCATCCATCCGGCTGCAACTGGGAATAATGAGAGCCAGAATAAAAAATTAAGATTTGTCCAAAGCATTGATCCGTTTACTTTTTTAACTGCATGCAGTAAATGGTGGTGATTGTTCCAGTAAATACCTACGTAGATAAAACTTAAAACATAGCTGATGAATTTTGGAATAAGCGGTTTTAAACTGGCTAAAGTTTCGCCATGCTCAGGTACCTTGATTTCTAAAACCATAATGGTAATGATAATTGCAATTACCCCATCACTAAATGCTTCTAATCTGCCTTTGTTCATAAAAAAATCACCGTTACTAATCTGGTACAATTATCAATGAAATTATCTTATAAAACAAAACCTGCAAGCTTTTGGCCTGCAGGTTCTTTATTGTTGTTTTGTTGAAATTATAATTCTCTTACCCAGATGTTCCTGTAACTGATTGCAGGACTTGGATCGCCGTGATCTTGTAATTTGATTGAGGAAGGGCCATGTTTTTTATATTCAGGAGCACCGATATACCTAGTTGTACCCTTTAATACAAATCCGTTCTGTAAAAGCACACCGTTTAAAAATACGGTAACACTTGCTGGTTTTTGTACTGTTCCATCTTCGTTAAAACGTGGCGCATTCCAAATGATATCGTAATATTGCCATTCGCCTGGCTTTTTGTTCGCATTAGCTAGAGGAATTGCTTGTTTATAAACACTGCCTGTTTGTCCGTTCACATAAGTTTTGTTGTTATAAATATCTAAAATCTGGATTTCATAACCATCATCGCCTCCGCCAGTTGAGGCTAAAAACACCCCACTGTTCCCACGTCCCTGACCCTCGCCTGATATGTTTTCAGGAATTTTCCATTCTAGATGTAACTGGTAATCGGTAAACTTTTTATTTGTTTCAATGTTTCCAGTCCCTTTTTTTACAGTGAAAAACCCATCGTCTATAGTCCATGCTGCTGGTTTCGAAGGATCTTTAACCGAATGCCATGCGTCCAGATTTCTTCCATTAAAAAGAATTGTCGCATCAGATGGTGCATCTTGAGGTAATTTACCTGGCGTGACAATTTTAGGAACGGGCTCCCAAACCTCGGTTGTTTTTGGGTCATTGGCAGGATCTGGTTTTTTATCTTGTGCCATAGCTTGCCCTGCAAAAAATGCAGGAATAAATAATAGTGTATACTTGTTCATAATTGTGGTTTAACTTTCTAAAGTTAACCAGTTTATTAAGAAATGGAAACTGGTATTTAAAATTTTACCCTAAATCATCCACAACATACGTTTCACTTATAATCACTTCATCAGGAGCAATGTCTTCTTTTCGTTGTTCAGCTAAATCGCGCATAGGGCAATAGCCCGTAATACCACGGTACAGTAAGCCTGCACCAATTGCTGCACCGGTTAGGCCAATTACAGGATGCGAAAAAATACTGGTGATGCCTTTAAAAAGTAAATATGTTCCTGCAGCGCCAGATAACCAGCGTTCTGATTTCGAAACGTTTTCGAATAATTCTGGGTACTTCCAGGCTTCTTTAACATTGTTTATCGCGGTATTAAAATCTTGATTTGTCATGATGGTAAAATTTATGTTCTACAGTATAACAAGTTAAGTGGGAATGAGTTTTGAAAAGAAAATTAAATGTGGCCCATAAGATTTCTCCATTCCACTTCGTTTCAGTCAGGAGATGACGAGTTAATATTGATTGCCTAATTTAATATATCGCGTATATCTTCTTTGCTTAACGATTTAAAGAAACTTTCTTCAGTTGTAATTAGAGCGTTTGCGAGCGATTTTTTACGGTTTTGTAAAGCCAATATTTTCTCTTCAACAGTGTCTTTTGCAATAAATTTATAGATGAAAACCTTTTTATCCTGACCAATGCGGTGTGTTCTATCAATAGCTTGTTGCTCTACCGCAGGGTTCCACCAAGGGTCGAGGATAAAAACATAGTCGGCCTGGGTTAGGTTTAAACCCACACCACCAGCTTTTATTGAGATTAAGAAAACCTTCAGCTCGGTATTCTGCTGAAATTCAGAAACGATCTCGCCGCGGTTACGGGTTGCACCATCCAAATAAGCAAATGGAATATTCTCCTCTTCAAAATGTTTTTTAAAGATATCCAGGTGTTTTACAAACTGAGAAAATACCAAAACCTTATGCCCTCCTTTAAGTACATTATCCAGTGTATGAATGACGTTTTCGAACTTTCCAGAATCTGAAACATAGGTGCCATCAATCATTACGGGATGGTTGGCTAGTTGGCGTAAAGCGGTTAATCCTTGTAAGAGCTGCACTTGTTTCTGTGCGAAAGTTCCATCGTCCATGCTTTGCAATAAATCGTTGCGGTAGGCCGATTTTGTTTTTTCGTAATAAGCGGCCTGATCTTCACTCATGTCGCAATATATTACCTGTTCCGTTTTAGGTGGTAATTCTGCCGCCACTTGCTCTTTTGTTCTACGGAGTACAAAGGGCTTGATAATAGATTGAAGTTTACGCGCTTTTTCTTCGTCTTTTTTCTTTTCTATCGCTTGCACGTATTCTTCATAGAAAAATGCTTGCGTACCTAATAAACCAGGGTTTAAAAAAGTTAACTGTGACCATAAATCACTCACCGAATTTTCTACAGGTGTACCGCTCAAGATCAGTTTGTGTTTCGATTTTAAGCTTCTAACGGCTTTGAACGATTTGGAAGCAGGGTTTTTAATGTTCTGACTTTCATCCAGAATAATGTAATTGAAATAAAAGTTTTTCAGTTCATCTACATCTACCCTGGTTACGCCATAAGTGGTAATGATAATATCGTAATTGGCAAAATTGGCAACATCTTTATTTCGGTTGGTACCTGTATGTGCCAGTATTTTGAGCTTTGGTGTAAACTTTTTAGCCTCCGTTAACCAGTTGTAAATTAAAGAGGTAGGCATGATGATCAGCGAGGTTGTCTGCGTTTCAAGCAATTGGTCATCTTCTTTCACCTTTTGAAGCATGGCCAATGTTTGGATGGTTTTACCCAAACCCATATCGTCGGCTAAGCAACCGCCGAAATTGTATTCGCGTAAAAAGCTGAACCAGTTATAACCGGCTTTCTGGTAATCGCGTAAACTGCCTTTAAAATGAACAGGCATCTGAGTATCGGCGATATCCTCAAAGTCTGATAATCGCTGTAACTTGCGCTCAAGCGTAACATTAGCCAGGCTGTCTTCGGCCAAATCGTTAATGAGACCGATATGGTGTTTCTTTAATTTTAGCGTTTTTCCGGCCTCCGCCAAACTGAACAAACTGCCATATTGCGTAAACCATTTATCGGGAATAATGGCCACTTCGCCATCAGGCAATAAAAACTCGCGCTTTTTGTGTAGAATATGTTGCTTTAGTGAAAGAAAAGGAATCTGGTATTTCCCGAACCATACTACGGCATGGATATCGAACCAATCGTTTCCTTCTTTAACTTCAAGATCTATTTTACTGGCACCGAAAACGAATTTTTTCTGGCCCGTCGCCTGTTCAATTTCGTAACCTGCCGCTTCTAAAAGTTCAATGTGTTCATTTACCCAATTAATTGCCGCATAGCTTGGGTTTTCATCAGCTGAAATTACTTCCAGGTTGCTGAATAAAGAACTCGTTTTTTTTAGCCCTAATGATAACAGTAAATTGAACTGTTTTTTCTCCCACTCTGCAGAACGTTTGATGCGGTGGAAAATATAATTATCGGCTGTTTTTTCTAAACGTACAGTTACTTTATGTGCGTTTTCTACAGGGAAAGTGTATTCGCCGTATTTAAAGTACAACTGAATCTGAGAAAGTCCGCCATCCACATACAGCACTTTAATTACGGGTATAGCTTCAAATTGTTCGGTTCTAATTTCGAAACCTTCGGCATACACATGGTGTTTCTCTATTAAAGGGGCAACAAACTTTTCGAAATAAGTGGCTTCAGTTGTTTTGGGTATGGCAATAAAACGTTTATTTAAAAAGGGCTGCAGTTTTTTTCCTTCAATATCCTGATCAAAAAAGTATAATACATCGTTAAGCAGTAACCAGGCAGGTTTGTTGCTGATAATTTGCGCTTCTTTAAACATAAATTCGATGCGCAGGTTCTGATATTTGATGGTAGGAAAATAACGTGTTTCAGTTTCGTTCCTTCTGAAATGAAAAAGGATAGATGCGGGCTCTTCAGCCAGTTCGATTTTGCGCTCTACAGGCCAGCCATCTTTATCCATCACATAAAGTTCGTTTTTTACCTTTAAAAGCTCTAAAGCTTCTGCAAGTTTTTTCTCGATTTTAGGACGAACATTTTCGTAAAATTTATTGTCGAAAATTTTGGTGAAAAACTCAGTTGGCCTGATTAGTTTTTTATAATATTTTTTAATCAGCGAGTCTTGCTCAATGTCGTCTAAAATCTTGATCAGCTTATAATCAATATCACTTAAACAGGCATCAAATTCTTCTGCGGTATGCGTAAAAATCCGTTGGTAAGTAAAAGAAAAATCACCCTGTGGGTTGAGCTGAACAACGTGAGGCTCAATTAAATAGCCCAGGTACTCATGCTTGCACAAAGAGTACACTACTTTACAGGCTTTTGAACTATCGACACGTAACATTGATGGAGATAAAAATTTTTCTAAGCTAAGCGCTTAAAAAACTTTAAACTTACAATATTTTGCTGTTACATCAAAAATAAGTAACTGTTTTTGAGATAAAAATTATCAGTTTTTTTATCGGAATTTAAAAGAACGGTTAATTGCCTTGATTGTATTAGTTAGAAATGGGGCTAGCACACCAACATAAAACAAAAAAGGCATCCTGAAATCAGAATGCCTTAAAAACTTGTTAATTATTGTTTATTTCCAGCCACCGCCTAATGCACGGTATAGGTTTACCACCGACTGTAATTTTTGTAACCGATCATTAATGCCGCTTAATTGAGCCGTTAACAAACTTTGTTCTGAAGTTAAAACGTCAGTATAGTTTGTTGCCGAACTGTAGCGCAATAATTCTTTGGTAAAATCTACCGCTTTAGTTAGCGAGGCGATTTGTTTTGCTCTTGTTGCTTCTTTTTCTGAAGCCGTTTGGTAAGCGTACAAAGCATTCGATACTTCCTGTCCGCCGGTTAACAGCGTTTGTTGAAAGTTGTAAAAAGCAATCTGTTGATTGGCTTCAGCTGTTTTTAAACGTGCTTTGTTTGCGCCTTTTGCAAAAATGGGCTGCGTTAAACCGCCCACTAAATTATAGAAGATAGATTTGCTAAAGAAATCCTGTAATTGCAAGCTTGATAAGCCACCTGCTGCGGTAATGGTTAAAGCAGGATAAAAATAAGCTTTAGCTACGTTGGTGTTTTCGAAAGCGGATCTGAAACCAAATTCAGCAGCTATCACATCCGGACGGTTTTTTAACAGTTGTGCAGAAACCCCGGTTTGCAAATTCGCATAAGGAGCCTGTTGATCTAAGGTAGTACGGTTAATTGTATTTGGTGCTTTAGCAACCAAAATACTTAATGCATTTTCGGCCTCTTTAATGCTTCTTCTTAAATCAGGCAAGGTTACCTGGGCTGCATATAAATTGGCTTCACTCTGTACAACCGCTGCACCATTAACTACAGCGCCTTGTTTAAGCTCTTTCATGGTTTCTACATCTTTGGTCCTCACCTTAATGGTTTCTTCGGTAATGGCCAGCTGCTTATCCAGTGCCAACAAAGCATAATAATTATTAGCAATGGTCGCAATTAACTGGGTTTGAACAGCACGTTTTGCTGCATCGCTTTGCAATAATGTAGCATAAGCACCGCGTTTTGCGCTACTTAGTTTCCCCCAAATGTCAGCTTCCCAACTGGTGCTCAACTGTGCTTTGTAAGTTTGGGTTTCCAGGTTGATGTTAATCCCTGCTGGGAAATTCTGTGCTGCCGCAGAAGCTTTATTGTTGGTTACATTTACATCGGCCTGTAAGCTTGGTAATAATGCACCACGGCTTTGTATTAAAGTAGCTTCTGCAATTTTAATGCGTTCAATCGCTTGTTTCAAGTCTAAATTTTCATTTATCCCCTGCTGAATCAGCGACTGTAAAGTGGTATCTGAGAACAACGTTTTCCATTGCAGATCGGCAATGGTTGTTGTATCTGTTGTATTGTTATCACGGTATAAACCTTCGCTCTTAAGTTGCGGGCGCTCGTATTTTTTAGTTACGCAGGCACTTAAACTGAGGATGGCTAAACCGATTAAAATGGAATGCTTATATCTAAATTTCATGGTTTTAAAATTAATGTGGACGGTTAACCGCTAGCTCATACTCTTCTTCTGTTTGTTCGCGATCAATGCCTTCCTCAAAAGGAGATTTGTTACTTATTTTCTCCTGTAAGGTTTGGAAAACAATGAATAAGGCGGGAATTACAAATACTCCGAATATCGTACCGATTAACATACCGCCTACAGCTCCAGTACCAATTGAGGTATTACCTGCTGCTCCAACACCTGATGACAACATTAATGGCAGTAAACCCAGGATAAAAGCAAAAGAGGTCATCAAGATCGGACGTAAACGGGCAGTTGCACCATCAATGGCCGCGTTAACAATGCTCATTCCCTTTCGTCGTCTGTCTACCGCGTACTCTACAATCAGAATGGCATTTTTTGCGAGCAAACCCACCAACATAATCAAGGTAATCTGTGTGTAAATGTTATTGTCTACACCAAATATTTTATCAAAGATAAATACGCCGGCCAAACCGATTGGCAATGAAAATAATACAGCTAATGGCAATATATAACTTTCGTACTGCGCCGAAAGAAGAAAGTATACGAAGATTACGCAAAGCAGGAAGATAAAAATCGTTTGACTGCCACTGCTTACTTCTTCACGCGATAAACCCGAGAACTCATATCCGTAACCTGTTGGAAGGTGAATTGCGGCTTCTTCCTGAATGGCCTTAATGGCATCACCAGAACTAAAGCCTGCATTGGGGTTCCCAGTAACCGCAATTGAGGTATACAAGTTAAAACGTGAAATAGCCTGTGGTCCGTAAACTTTTTCTAAAGTAATAAACTCAGAAATAGGGGCCATTGTACCGCTCGAATTACGCACGTAAATGCTGGTTAAACTTTGTTGGTTGGCGCGGTACTTGGCATCTGCCTGATACATTACCCTGTACTGTTTACCAAATTTATTAAAGTTTGAGGCATAAACACCACCATAATAACCTTGTAAAACGCCCAATACATCGCTAACGGTTAGGCCAGCTTGTTTTACTTTTGCCACATTCACATCAATCTGATATTGTGGGAAATTCGGATTGAACGAGGTTGATGCATACTGAATTTCTGGACGTTTACTTAAAGCTCCTAAAAATGCATTACCCACTTCGTTGAATTTTTTAATGTCTCCACCGGTTTTATCCTGTAACTGGAATTCGAAACCACCACCAGTACCAAAACCCTGGATGGTTGGTGGAGCAAAGAAAATTATCTTCGCACCTTTAATACTAGCTGCTTTTGCAAATAATTCGCCAATAATGGCTTTAACATCGCGTTTGCGTTTATCCCATGGTTTAAGCCTTGCGATAACCATACCATAGGAACTACCCGAACCACTGATCAAACTTCGGCCAACAACCCTAAATGTAGCCTCTACTTCTGGTACCTTACTTACAATATCATTGATTTTTACAATAATTTTATCGGTTTCTTCCTGTGAAGTAGAAGGTGGCAAAGAAATGTCAGAGAAAATCGTCCCTAAATCTTCGTTTGGTACAAAACCTTTAGGCGTCGTATTCATAATCCACACTAACACCACTGCGAAAACAGCGATTCCTAACCCTGCCAGCCATCTTTTTTTACCCAGGAAGCCAACAGAACGTTTATATTTTTGCGTTACAGCATCAAATGAAGTATTGAAAGCAGTATAAAAACGCTGTAAGAAATTTTTACTTTTTTCGTGATCTTCTGCGTGTGGTTTTAAGAACATCGCACACAGTGCCGGACTTAATGTTAAGGCGTTAATTGCTGATAAAATAATCGCGATAGCCAGTGTTAAACCGAATTGTTTATAAAATACACCAGATGAACCTTGGATAAAACTTACCGGGATAAATACCGCTGCCATTACCAGTGTAATCGAAATAATCGCACCACTAATGTCGTCCATCGCATCTTTCGTCGCCTTTTTAGGGTCTTTGTAACCGGCATCGAGCTTGGCATGTACAGCCTCAACCACTACAATGGCATCATCTACCACAATACCGATGGCCAGTACCAATGCAAATAAGGTTAACAGGTTAATGGTAAAACCGAACAAACTCAGGAAGAAGAAGGTACCGATAATAGCCACCGGAACACTGATTGCCGGAATTAAAGTTGACCGGAAATCCTGTAAAAAGATAAATACCACCAGGAACACCAAAATAAATGCTTCGATCAAGGTGTGGATTACCTTTTCGATTGAGGCATCCAGGAAGTTATTTACGTTAACAACCGTTTCGTAATGAATGCCTTTGGGGAAAGAAGTTGCTGCTTTATCTAAAGTTTTAATCGAATTTTCGATTACTTCTTTCGCATTCGAACCTGCTGTTTGACTAATGGCAATACCTAGGGCTGGTTTACCATTAAACTTTACATAGCTGGCATAACTTTGCGCACCAAGCTCTATTCTGGCCACATCTTTTAGGCGAAGAATTTGTCCGTTTGCATTTGCCTTAATAATAATGTTGCTAAACTCAGTTTCCGTTTTTAAACGGCCGCTGTATTTTAACGTGTATTGAAAAGCCTGATTTCCCTGCTCGCCAAACTGACCTGGTGCAGCTTCGATGTTTTGCTCAGCAAGGGCTACGCTCACATCGTTTGGCACCAGGCCATAAACGGCCATTACTTCTGGCTTGAGCCAGATACGCATGGTATAATCTAAAGTACCAAATGCACTTGCATCACCCACACCACTAATCCGTTTAATTTCGGGTATGATGTTAATGTTGGCATAATTCTGTAAAAACTTCTGATCATATGATGGATCATCACTGTAAATAGCGAAAATAAGCAAATTACTCGCCTGTCTTTTTGCCGTGATTACACCCGATCTGGTTACCTCTGCGGGTAATAAACTGGTAGCCCTGGCTACACGGTTCTGCACGTTTACTGCTGCTAAATCGGCATTTGTGCCTAATTTAAAGTTGACTGTAATGGTTGCAGTACCATCATTACTGGCGCTAGATGTCATGTAGGTCATGTCTTCCACACCATTTATCTGCTCTTCCAGCGGAACAACAACACTACTCATTACCACATCGGCATTTGCCCCCTGGTACGAAGCCGATACCTGAACGGTTGGCGGTGCAATTTCGGGGTATTGCGAGATGGGTAAAGTTACGAGGCCTAATACACCTAATATTACAATTATAATGGATATAACTGTCGATAAAACGGGCCTATCTATAAATTTCTTAAACATAATTAATATTGATTACACTGCTAGAGTGTGATTTCACTGACTATATTGTTATTTTTTTATTTCAGCATAAACTGAATCGGTGTTTTTTACTTCAGGTTTAATTTTAGTCCCGTCTTTTAAAGATTGAAAGCCTTCTAAAATAACTTTATCGCCTACTTTAAGCCCTTTGGTAACTACGTAGAAATTACCTTTGGCCAATTCCATCACCTCAATTTGAGTATTAATCACCTTGGCCGAATCACCTAAAATGTAAACGAATTTTTTACCCTGTAAATCGATCGTCGATTTTTGAGGGATCAGAATTGCATTTTCAACATGTTGAGGAATTCTAACGGATGCACTTGCACCATTTTTTAATAAGAAAGCCGGATTAGGGAATGTTGCCCTTAAACTTGCCGAACCAGTACTGGTGTTAATCTGTCCGTTGATGGATTCGATTTTGCCGTTTTGTGCATAGATTGTTCCATCGGCAAGAACTAAACTTACCGGAGGAATGTTTTTCATTTGCTGTGCAAGTGTGTTGCCTTTGTAGGTGTTAGAAAAATCTAAAAGCTGCTTCTCGTTTAAAGAAAAATATGCATAAACCTTAGAAGTGTTAGAAACAGTAGTTAATGGTTGTGTGCTGCTACTGCTCACTAAACTTCCATTTCTGAAAGGGATACTGCCAACAACACCATCAACTGGGCTTTTAACCGAAGTATACCCCAAATTAACCTGTGCATTTACCAATTCGGCTTTTGCCTGTGCCAATGCCGCTTTTCTGCTTTGGAGTGTTAATTGAGCAGCATCAAGATCATACTTGCTGATGATGTCTTTTTCTACCAAAGGCCTGGTTTTATTTACTGTTAACTGGGCTGCATTAACATCTGCTTCTGCACTGCTAATGGCAGCTCTTGCTGTGCGTACCTGCTGTTCGTACTGTGGTGCATTAATGGTAAAAAGTAACTGACCTTTTTTAACTACCGCACCTTCATCCACTAATATTTTTTCGATAAAACCATCAACTTTCGGACGGATATCGATGTTTTGAATACCCTCAATTGTTGCTGGATAATCAGAATCTAAGGTTGTGTTTTGTGTGTTTACTGTAAATACAGGGTAAGCCTGTGGACCGGCTGCTGCTGCAGCGGCAGCTTTTTTAGCTGCATCGTTATTTCCGCAGGATGCCAAAAGCATACCAATGCTCATGCTAAAAAAGAGAGTTGTTACTTTTCTCATGGGTATTTTTGTGTGTTTAAATTTAAATTCCGGAATTAAGGGCGTTATCGAAATATTAGGACTTCGATTATTCGCCGATAAGTGCCCAAAAATAGAGCCTAAAAAAAAATAAATCTGTCCGAATTCTGTCATTTAATCAATCGATTGATTTATTTTGCGATTAAAAACATGTCGAACTTCCTTTAAAATGCTGTTATATATTGTATTATCGTATTTTTTGGCATGAAAAACAGTGTGTAAATATCTTGCGACAGATGTTAAAAGCTGTTAAATTCAAAGGAAATATACGATTTTATTGGAATAAATGTGGAGTATTTGAGGCAACAAATACATTGATGGTGTTTGTTTTACACGAGATATTCAGGGAGCGTTAAACCTATCAGGTTTTTAAAACCTGATAGGTTTGAGAAAGAAAACTATTCCACTTCTCCCTCAAAAACCAATTTGGCCGGGCCACATAAAAAAACATTGGTAAATGCCTTACCATCGTAATCGAATTCTATTTTAATATCGCCACCCAAAACTTTAATGGCTGTTTTAACATGGCCAGTTTGGTTTTTATGTTTTGCCATGGCCATGGCTACTGCTGTTACTCCGGTGCCACAGGCATAAGTTTCATCTTCAACACCGCGCTCGTAGGTGCGCACAAATAAATGGTCGCCTTTATCTTCAACAAAGTTTACGTTTATGCCTTTTTCTGCATAAGTTCCATTATAACGAATGTTTTTTCCTTCGGTAAAAACATCAAAGTCTTTTAAATCGCTTTGTAAAGCAACATAATGCGGCGAGCCGGTGTTTAATACATAAGCATCGCCATCTTTGGTAATGGTATCTACATCAATCATTTGTAAATCAACCCATTCGCCATTCTCTGAAATTCTGGCATAATGTGGTCCATCTACTGCCAAAAAGTTTGTTTCGCGGTCGATAATTCCAAGCTGTTTGGCAAAGGCAACAATACATCTGCCGCCATTTCCGCACATGCTACCCAGCTTACCATCTGCGTTAAAATAGTGCATCTCAAAATCATAATCCTCGTGTTTGGTAATAAACATTAATCCATCGGCACCAATGCCAAATCTTCTATGGCATAGTTGTTCAACTAATTGATTGTCAATATTTTTCAACGGACTCATGGTGTGGTCTATTAAAATAAAATCGTTGCCTGCGCCTTGGTATTTAAAGAAATTAATTTTCATGAAAGCTTCATTTTTTAATGCAATATTTGAGTTGCAAAAGGTAATTCGGGGTTTGTGTTTTTTAATTTAACATTTTTTAACACAAAACTAAGTGCTTTGAGGATACAAATATCGTTTATATGGTATTAAATTTGAATAAACTTACGAAAGAAAATTTGAGCAGATAAAAACTGCCTGAGCATTCTGCTTAAATCAAAGTGAAAATGCTCTCGCAAATAATAACATTTAACAAATGAATATTATAAGCTAACCAAACAATTAGCTAGCAAATCAGCTTATAATAAATCATGGCTTTAAAAAACACAATATAGAAACATGAAAAAAATATTAGGAATTACCGTGTTGGCCGCTTTTATAGGTGGGGCGGCAGCAATTGGAGGTTACAAACTATTTGAGCGTAACCAAACTGGCAGTACGATTACTGAAAAGCAGAACTTATACTTTGCCAATAATCCACTTAAGGTATCATCAGCAGGAACAGCAGATTTTACGCAGGCTGCAGCAGCAGTTGCACCTGGAGTGGTTCACATTAAAACTACATATGCGGCACAAAGCGGCGGTGGTAGAAGTTCTTCTCCGTTTGATATGATGGAAGATTTCTTTGGTGGCGGTGGCCGTCAGATGCAGCGTCAGCCTAGAGCAGCATCGGGTTCTGGTGTAATTATAAGTCAGGATGGTTATATCGTAACCAATAACCACGTGGTAGAAAATGCAGAGAAGGTAGAGGTGGTTTTAACAGACAGACGTAAAGTAGAGGCAAAAGTAATTGGCCGCGATCCAAATACCGATTTAGCATTAATTAAAGTAAATGCAACTGGTTTACCGGTAGTAAAAATGGGTAATTCGGATAATGTGCAGGTTGGAGAGTGGGTTTTAGCAGTTGGTTTCCCATTAGATTTAAATACAACAGTAACAGCTGGTATTGTAAGTGCAAAAAACCGTAGTATTGGTATTATTGGTCGCGAGCAACAAGGCAATGAAATTACAGAAGAGGAATATCGCGAATACCAACGTACTGGTAAAAGACCAGATCGTCCGGCCAATACCAGTATCGAATCGTTTATCCAAACCGATGCTGCTATTAATCCTGGTAACAGCGGCGGTGCTCTTGTAAATGCAAGCGGCGAATTGGTAGGTATTAACTCGGCAATAGCATCGCAGAGTGGATACAATCAAGGTTATGGATTTGCAATTCCGGTTAACCTGGCCCGTAAAATTGTAGATGATTTTATGAAATATGGTTCGGTTAAACGTGGTTACATTGGTGTTAACTTTGTACCATTAAGCGGTGAGGAAAAACCAGAAGGAATTAAAACCAACGAGATAAGTGGTTTGTATGTGAATGATGTGGTTGCTGGTGGCGGTGCTGCTGCTGCGGGTATTAAATCAGGCGACGTAATTAAAAAAGTTGACGGAGTAGTGATCAACGATTCGCCTGATCTTCAGGAAAGAGTTGGCCGTTTAAATCCAGGTGATAAAGTTAAATTAACCGTGTTGAGAGATGGGGCACTTAAAGATTACACCGTAACTTTAAAAGGAGAGGCTAGCGTAGGCCTTACAGCCAAAAATGCTACAGGTAAAGGTGTAGAAGTTTCGAAACTGGGTGCAACTTTTGCTCCGGCAACTCAGGCTCAGAAATCGAAATACGGTATCAATAGTGGAGTGGTGGTAACATCTGTTACTACAGGCAAGGCTTTTGATAATATCGGTGTTGAAAAAGGTTTAATTATTACTAAAGTTAACGGACAACCTGTAAATTCTGTAGCTGATGTACAAAAAGCATTACCTTTAGGCAGAAACAACATGGTGAGTATTTCTGGAGTTGGCGAGCAAGGTTCGTATAACTATAGTTTCCCTGCACAGTAATTAATTGTAATAAATAGTTTAAAAGGCTTCCCGAGTTTAACTTGGGAAGCCTTTTTATTTTAGTCTTGGTTGATAGGTTCGTGGTTGGCATGACAAGCATCTGCACATTCTTCGCAGGCCACCGCACATTGTCTGCAGTGTTCATGATCATGTTTGCCACACTCGGCCGCACAAAGCCCGCATATTTCTTCACAGAGCAATAAATATTGATGGCCAATAATTGAATCTCTTTGCAATAACCTGGCTGCCTGGGTACAGATATCTGCGCAATCCCTATCTAGTTTAATGCAGTCAATCATCATGTTGATGTCTTCTTCTTTTAAGCATGACGATGCACAATGTTCGCAAGCTAACGCGCAATCTAGTAAAGTTTGGATTAAACCATGGTTGTTCCTCGTTTCCATATCGTAAAAGTTTTGGTTATACCTGTTTTGTATATTAATAACCTGTTGGAAATTAAACTGTTTTAAAAAAATGAGATTTCGAAATGTTAAAATATCTTAAATAAGGAGCTGTTCAGCCAAATCTTCGTACTCAAACCAATATTCATCCGTTTTTCATAATCAAGACTTAGTTTCGCTATTTATCGATTGATAATCAGTCTTTACTGATACTTTGTAATTATTTTTTTATTGTTCCATATTAGAATCAGAACAAAAACCGAATATTATGGCTTTAGCTAGTATTAACCTCAGTGTAAAACAATATTTCAATTTCATGTGCAGAACTGATTTTGAAAGACGGATCTTTCATGATACTTATAAAGAATTTCAAAAAAGATCAAAAATATATAGCTTGGATCAACACCTGCATACCTTTTCTCAGATGCAACAAGCCAACGAAAAGGCAAACACGCTAAATCAAAAACTTCAATATTCAGTAATGAATAGTATTGCTGCCTTAGCACAGAAAATGCCTGTTCTAAATGATCTTGAGGATCGTCCGATTCTTTTCGATTGGGCCGAATTACATATTTATGATTCAGACCTGTTAAATAAGGCAGCGCATGTGGTTTCGATCACCTATACCAGTCCGAAATTAATTTTACACGAAATAGTTGGTGATTTATTAATCTTAAGCTATAATGGCAAAGAACACGAAACATTGGTAGTAAAAATTACCGAAAATCTGATAGTAAATTATGAGCAGCACGAAAGCCTGGTTTATAGCTAAATTTAAATCCCGATAGCCAGTATCGATTGCGATAGCAATTTATAGGTTGGGTTGGTCTTTGCTTTTTTCAGGTAGAAAAGCGGAGGCATAGGCCTGTTTTGAACGTGCCTTATTGATAAAACCAGGCAATATATGGAGTGGTGATGGATTAAATCAGGCCGCCAAATGAGGCTTAAAGGGCAAATTATCAATATATTTAGCAATTATTTATATAATAAAAAATAAAAAATTGATTTATAGGGATTTAACTCTATCTTTGGTGCAAATTAAAATACAATATAATGCAACAAGGAACAGTAAAATTTTTTAATGAAACTAAAGGTTTCGGATTTATCACTCCATCTAATGGCGATGCCGAAATTTTTGTTCATGCTTCAGGCTTAATCGATAACATTCGCGAGAATGATACCGTAAACTACGATGTAGAAGAAGGTAGAAAAGGCCTAAACGCGGTAAATGTTAAAGTAGCTTAAGAAAACTCAAACACATAAATCGTAAAAAGTCCCGATGCAAATCGGGACTTTTTTTATGGAATCAACTTTTGGATTGTCGATCCTCATATTTATCTGCCTGCCAAATTTTTGCTGATTTCACTGTCAACAAAATCTAAAGAAAGATCATTGTTGGTTAATACAGTACCATTTTTATCTACTAAAAAGAAGTAGGTAACGTTGTAATTGCTTAAATTTTTTGCATTTGGCGATTTCGCTCCCTGAAGATCTGAATATTGTGGCCAGGTAAGGTGATCATCCTTGATCACATTTACCCACCAGTCTCTTTTCTTATCGAACGATACCCCGATAAATTCTACATCTTTATTTTTATACTTTTCGTAGAGTTTAACTAATACCTGGTTGTTTTTTCTGCTTTTTCCACTGTAAGAAGTCCAGCATATAACCAGGTTTACCCTTTTAAGTATACTTAGGTCGAACTTTTTTCCATCTGGATTTTCTCCTTCAATATTAGGCATTTTACTTCCCGCCATCATCTGGTTAGCTTGTTTAATCTCTTCTAAAAGACTTTTGCCCTTTTTACTTTCCTGAATTTCCTTATCTAAACTGTTAAAAATCGATAAATAATTTTTGGGTTCCGAATCTGCCCTGCCTAGTTGTTCCAATAAAAAGAGGGTGTGCGCAGAACGGGGATACTTTTTGGCAAAGGCCTTTATGATATCCAATTGGAACAAGATTTTTTTCTCTCTCCAACGGTCTGCATTTTTAGCCTTTTCCATAATATTGCTTTGCGTGGCTTGGTCAAATTCCGATTCAACAATATCCAAACTGTCGAGCAGGTTTTTGCTCATATTATCTTTTAGTCTATAGAAGTCTATAAATTGTTCACCCTCTTTGTTTGGAACACTTTTTAAAGGATATGAATTAATGTTTTTTCCATCAAGAACGCCTTTGAAGCTGCCTTTGTCAAGATAGAAGTAATATTCTCCTTTGTGATCGCCATCCTCGGTTTTTAAAATGGCATAACCTTTTACCGGGATGTTGATTTTGAAGGTCTGGTTGGCGTTGGTAATGTTTTCAACTTTCAGTGTTTCTCCGTTTTCAGGACTTTGAATGATCATTACTGCATTTGGACCAAAGTTTTTGGTTTCGAAATTAAATGTAGCAGGAACTGGGTCGCAAGCAGAGAATAGACTGGCTAATAAAATAAGTAAATAGAGCTGTTTTTTCATGTTAATAATTTGATAGAGCAATATAACGAAAAACTTAGTTGAATTTCGGTGAAAATAAACTCATCTTCATTTTTTTATCATTAAGAAATAAATATTCCCATATTCTTTCACTTTCTTCCGAATATGCTTTAGAATGTTTCTAAATAAAAGTTTTATCGTTGTTTTGTCATATTCGTTTATAAATTAAACTCATAATTAGATACTTTTGCAAGAAATTTAGATATAAATCCTAATCAAATGAGTGGTTTCGGAAATGCATTTTCTTCATCAATAGGGAAGAAATTCATCATGGGTATTACAGGTTTGTTCCTGATACTTTTTTTAATTGTACACTGCGGTATTAATGCTTTAATATTTATTAACGACGGTGGTTTAACATTTAACGTAGGCGCACATTTTATGGCCACTAACTGGATTATCCGGGCTGGCGAGATTGTGTTGTTTATTGGTTTGCTTGCGCACATTTTTCAGGCGTTACGTTTAACGTTGCAAAATCAGAAAGCACGCCCGGTTAAATATGTCGTAAACGATGGTAAGGCAAACAGTAAATGGTATAGCCGTTCTATGGGCTTGTTGGGTACGCTTTTGCTGATCTTCCTGGTTGTCCACCTGAAAGATTTTTGGGTAGTTTCTCGCTTTACAGGAATCCCAACGGTTGATGCCAACGGACATGAAGATCTTTTTGCGGTAATGAAAGAAAAATTTCAGGATCCGGTAAGAGTTGCCGTATATATTTTGGCTATGTTTTCTTTATGCTACCACTTATTGCATGGTTTTGCTTCGGCATTCCAAACATTAGGATGGAACCACTCAAAATATAATGGTATAATTAAAGGAGCTGGCGTTTGGTATTCGGTTATTATTTCGATCCTTTTCACAGCCATGCCGATTGCAGTTTATTTCGGTCTTATTCAATAATTTTTAGCACAAAAGATATGTCAGATATTAATTCAAATATTCCAGAAGGCGAATTAACCAGCAAATGGACAAAATATAAGTCTTCTGTGCCTTTGGTTAACCCATCGAACAAAAGAACTATTGAAGTAATCATAGTAGGTTCGGGTTTAGCAGGTGCTTCGGCAGCGGCTACGTTGGCCGAGATGGGTTACAAGGTAAAATGTTTCTGTTTTCAGGATTCACCACGTAGAGCACACTCAATTGCTGCTCAGGGTGGTATCAATGCAGCAAAAAACTATCAGAATGATGGTGATAGCGTTTATCGCCTTTTCTACGATACAATTAAGGGTGGCGATTATCGTGCCCGCGAAGCTAACGTACACCGTTTAGCCGAAGTAAGTGCCAACATTATAGATCAGTGTGTAGCACAAGGTGTGCCTTTAGCGCGTGAATATGGTGGTTTGTTAGATAACCGTTCTTTCGGTGGTACACAGGTACAACGTACTTTCTATGCTGCAGGTCAAACTGGACAACAGTTATTATTAGGTGCCTATTCTGCTTTAGAACGCCAGATTGGTATGGGTAAAGTAGAAATGTATACCCGCCACGAAATGCTTGAGGTGGTTAAAATCGATGGCAAAGCGCGTGGTATTATCGCACGTAACTTAATTACAGGAGAAATCGAACGTCATTTCGGTCATGCGGTGGTATTAGGAACAGGTGGTTACGGTAACGTATTCTATCTTTCTACCAACGCGATGGGAAGTAATGTTACTGCGGCCTGGAAAGCGCATAAACAAGGTGCTTATTTTGCAAACCCATGTTATACGCAGATCCACCCAACTTGTATCCCGGTTTCTGGCGATCACCAATCTAAATTAACCCTAATGTCTGAGTCGTTGCGTAACGATGGACGTATTTGGGTTCCTAAAAAGAAAGATGATAACCGTAAAGCTTCAGAAATTCCTGAAGATGAAAGAGATTATTATTTAGAACGCCGTTACCCTGCTTTTGGTAACCTGGTTCCACGTGATGTGGCTTCTCGTGCCGCTAAAGAGCGTTGTGATGCAGGTTATGGCGTAGGTGCTTCTAAATTGGCAGTATATCTTGACTTTAAAGCAAATACAGAGCGTTACGGTAAAATCGAAGCGGCTAAAGCCGGTAACCACAACCCTGATAAAGAAACCTGCATGCGTTTAGGTACTGCGGTAATTAAGGAAAAATATGGTAACCTGTTCGATATGTATGCGCAGATTACTGGTGAGAATCCTTACGAAACACCAATGCGTATTTATCCTGCGGTTCACTATACCATGGGTGGTTTATGGGTTGATTATAACTTAATGACATCGGTACCTGGTTTATACTGTACTGGTGAGGCTAACTTCTCAGATCACGGTGCCAACCGTTTAGGTGCATCAGCTTTGATGCAAGGTTTGGCTGATGGTTATTTCGTTCTACCTTACACCATTGGTGCTTATTTATCGAAAGAGATTTCGGTAAAAGCAATTCCGACTGATCATCCTGCTTTTGTTGAAGCCGAAGAAAGAGCTGTAGGTATTTTAAATACACTGATCAATATCAAAGGAACCAAATCGGTAGATCATTTCCATAAACGTTTAGGCCACATTATGTGGGAGAAATGTGGTATGGCCCGCAACGAAAAAGGTTTAAAAGAAGCGATTGAAGAAATCAGGGCTTTACGTGCTGAATTCTGGAGCGATGTTCGTGTACCTGGAACAGCTGATGAGTTAAATACCGAACTAGAAAAAGCTGGCCGTGTTGCCGATTTTATCGAACTGGGTGAGTTGATGTGTATTGATGCTTTAAACCGTAACGAAAGTTGTGGTGGCCACTTCCGTGAAGAGTATCAGACAGAAGAAGGTGAAGCACTACGTGATGATGAGAACTATTCTTACGTAGCCGCTTGGGAATTTAAGGAAGGTGTAAACTTCGAACTTCACAAAGAAGAATTGAAGTTTGAAAATATTAAAGTAGCACAAAGAAGTTATAAATAGTAGCAAGAAATGGGTATCAAGATTTAAGTATTAAGTATCAAGATTGCAAACCGTCTTGATACTTGATATTCATTACTCGATACTAATAGTTGATACTTAAATCTCAATATCATGAGTACAGGAAATATGAACTTAACGCTAAAAGTTTGGCGTCAAAAAAATAACAAAACCAAAGGTGCTTTGGTAGATTATAAATTGGCCGATATTTCACCGGATATGTCTTTCTTAGAGATGTTCGATGTATTAAACGAACAATTAATTAACAAAGGTGAAGAGCCGGTTGTATTCGATCACGATTGCCGCGAAGGGATCTGTGGAATGTGCTCGATGTTTATCAACGGGCGTCCTCACG
This sequence comes from Pedobacter riviphilus, assembly GCF_014692875.1. Classification (NCBI taxonomy): domain Bacteria; kingdom Pseudomonadati; phylum Bacteroidota; class Sphingobacteriia; order Sphingobacteriales; family Sphingobacteriaceae; genus Pedobacter; species Pedobacter riviphilus. The sequence goes on from NZ_CP061171.1 coordinate 5,335,983, forward strand.
GACCAAAAGATTTGGTTACCACCTGCCAGTTGCACATGCGTTCTTTCAAAGATGGCGATACCATTGTGGTTGAGCCTTGGAGAGCTGCTGCCTTCCCGGTAGTAAAAGATTTAACGGTAGATCGTTCTGCATTTGACAGGGTTATTGCTGCTGGCGGCTTTATTTCGGTAAACACAGGCAATGCGCAAGATGCGAACAACCTGCCAATCCCTAAAATGCAGGCAGATGCTGCTTTCGAAGCTGCAGCTTGTATTGGCTGTGGTGCTTGTGTGGCAACCTGTAAAAATGCTTCAGCAATGTTATTCGTATCAGCTAAGATCTCTCAGTTGGCATTGTTGCCACAAGGTCAGCCAGAGCGTTACCGCAGGGTGCAGAGCATGGTTGCGCAAATGGATGCTGAAGGTTTTGGTAACTGTACCAATACTGGTGCTTGCGAAGCCGAATGCCCTAAAGGAATCTCTTTAGAAAACATCGCGCGTATGAACCGCGATTTTGCATCTGCAAAATTTATTTCAGAAGAAACCGTTTAAAAGATATACTGTGCACCCAGCTTAACTGCTGGGTTCTTGAGCCTCCACAACGTGGAGGCTTTTTAGTTTTTAAAGGGAACTACAAAACAATCATAAAATAGATAAAAATATCTGTTGAAGGCACATTATTAGTCTAATGCTGGTTAATAGACTAAGAATAAATAATCAATAAATTTTAATGATTTGTTAGCAAGCTGGCGATTAAAACTGATACACATTTAACATTTGCTAGCTGTTATGAAAACAAATGAAACTTTATATTTTGAAACCGAAACCTTGCACAACAAAGCTGACTCGAAATAAAAGTTTGCGAAAGTTGTAATAATCTTATGTTTGCATATTAAAATTTTGCATATTTAGAAATTTTATTCTGTAATATTTGCATATACATTAAAAATTTTATAAATTTAGTCCTCCGAGACAGGAGAGAAAACATAAAACCCCGGCAATTTTTGCTGGGGTTTTGTGTTTTTTAACAGAGCGTTAAGTTAGATTTTTTTAAGCCATGGTAAAATTAACTGCAATATTATATTTTACACGAACTGGTATTCCTTTCTGCTGAGCTGGTTGCCATTTTGGAGATTTTCTCAATACCCGTAATGCTTCCGCATCAGTTTCTGTCGTGAGTCCTCTAATCACTTGTACATCTGTTAGTGTACCGTCTTTTTCAACAATGAAAGATGCAAATATTTTACCTTGGGTTTTGTTTTTCTTGGCTGCGTCGGGATATTTCATTTCCTTGGCGAGGTAATCGTAAAATTTTGAAATGCCTCCAGGAAACGCTGGTTGTTTTTCAACAGATACAAAATCATAAACTTTGTTCGGATTGTTCTGCGCTTTTGCCAAATTAAAGCACATGGCGATGCCCGTTAGGGCTAAAAAGATTAGCTTTCTCATTGTTTTTTTATTAAAATGTTGATTATTTAGTTTTTCTTGGGCGTAGCTCTTGATTTTTTAGTGGTAATAATCACGACTCCATTTTTGCCCTTATCACCATGTAAGGTTCCTGCAGATGAGCCTTTAAGGACTTCTATCGATTCAATAGATTCCTGATCCAAACTTTTTATCTCTGAAACTTCTTTTCCGTCAATGATATAAAGTGGTTTTGCCTTGGGGTCAAAATCTCTATTTAGTAGGTCTCGCTTCCCAACAGGTGTTTCGCCGTTTGGTGGTGGAAGTACGCGAAATCCAGACACTTTTCCATTTAAATTAAGATCAATAGGTTTTATTGGTTTGCCCTTAAGCAGGTTGGAGCCTATAGTATTTTTGGTTTTAATTTCTATTACGCCCGCAAATCCATCCGATCCGTATTTCGCAACTGCCGAACTGTCTTTTAAAATATTAATTGCTTCTATATTGTCCTGATCAATTGCGCTTAAGGATGTTGTCCCCCTTATAAACTGTTTGTTCCCATCAATTATAACCAGAGGTTCTGTGCCAGCTATAGGTGTTCCTCTAAGCCTAAATCTAGGTGTTTTAGTACTATCTGCCTTTTGGGCAAAACCAACTAAACTAAAACCCATCATCATGGTAAAAGCGATTATATTTTTCATTTTAGTTAGAATTTTCTATTAAGTTCGAAAAAATTAATTGTTTTATCTATCGAAAGCTCTTTTGAGTCAAGTGGCCTGAAAGCGTTGCTTTTTGCGCCCTTACTGGTAACTAAAATGACGCCACCCTTGGCTTTTGGCCCATATAGATTCATTGCTGTTTGATCTTTTAACACTTCTATTGATTCGATGTTGTTTGGGTTTATCGCATTCAATTGACTGTTATCTGATAATTTAACACCATCTAAAATAACTAGCGCATCAAGATTTGTACCCTCTTTTAATCTAATCCGGTCGTTGGAAATGCTACCTGTTTTAGTCTCTTTTGTGGGATCGTTGATGGTGAAATTAACGTTGATATTATATTTTACCCTTACAGCTAGGCCATTCTGGATACCTGGGTGCCATTTTGGCGATTCTTTTAAAACCCTGATGGCCTCCTCGTCTGTGCCGCTTCCTAAACCACGTGTAATCTGGATATCTGTTAATGATCCATCTTTTTCAACTACAAAGCTGAGGAAAACCTTACCCTGCACATTATTCTCCTGTGCCAACTTAGGATACTTAATGCTGCTACTCAGATATCTATAAAACTTGCTTATGCCTCCCGGAAATTCTGGTTGTTTCTCGATTGAAACAAAATCATATACTTTATCTGTATTTTCAGATTTAATAGCGCTGGTTTCCGTTTCGGTGGTTTTAGGAAGATAAGATATGATATTAATCTTGTTCAGGTTTACATATCCATCAGATTTAGGCAATAATTTATTCTTAAACTCTTCCGAAGATTCTGGAATTTTAAAACTTACCGTTAAAGCATATTTGCCATCAGCTACGGTTTTAAATCCTTTATAGGATAAAATTGCTTTCATCACTTCTTCATCACAACCTGCTCCTAGTTCTATATTCGATGTAATATCGGTAACTCTACCGCCTTTTAGCTTAAATTTTATCTGCGTATTTCCTTGCACCTCATCGCTACTGGCTGCGTTTGGGTATTTAATATTTCTCGATAAAAACTGATAAAATCCCTTCCAGTTTGCATCTGTTTTGCCATCAACAGAAATTGTAGGTGTTATAACTGGCTTTTCAGGAGCAGTAACCATGTTTTCAACCATCTCGATCGGTTTCTCCATTGGGATTTGATCTGTAATGGACAACAATTTCTCATTTTTACGAACAGTAGCCGACGAAAACACAATCAGAATGGCAAATAAAGGAATAAAAATTCCATACTTCACAATAGCGATCTTTTTAGACCGCTCTTTATGAAGCATGAAAATTCTTTTTTTGATCAATGATTTTCCTAAGAATCCATTTGTTAAGGCATTTGGTGAAATACCAAACGACTTACTTAGTAATAGCATGGCATATTCAGCTTTATCACCCTGAAATTCTGCGGCAAGTTCATCAGCTAAAAACTCGTGGATATTTTTAATGGTGTTTTTGTAAAGATAAATAACCGGGTTTAACCAGGTAATAATCCCTATAATTTCGAAAAATAAAATATCTACGGTATGCCATTGTTTGATGTGTGCTTCTTCATGAATATCAATCACATCCATTTGCGGTAGTTGCTGATCAATTACTTTTTTGCCAAAAAAGGAGAAAGCCGAGCCAGCCTTATTTATAGTGATGAGTTTTTTAACTGCTAATAAGTTAAATACCAATCTACCTAAGAAGAACAAAATACCGGCACAATAGATATAAACGAAAGCATTTCCCCAGTTAAAACCAGTGTTACGTTCCGTTACAATTGTTGCCTGTGCTAATACGGCTTCCCAATTAACTGAAGTATAAACCTGTTGCGCTGCTTTCTGTTCCGTTAGCCATTCTAAACGGATAAATGGTATGCATAAAGACAAAACGCCCGCAGATACTAAATAAATGCGGTTTAAAGTGAAGTAGGTCTCCTTATCTAACAGTAATTTGTAAAAACCGAAAAAAACAATTAAGTATAAGTTCACCTGTAATAGGTAGTGGGCAAAACTCATTTTGGCTTATGTTTAATTTTATTGATCATTTTTAAAATTTCATCAACATCGCTTAAATCCAGTTTTTCTTCCTTAACGAAAAAAGAGAACATACTCTCTACCGAATTTTCGAAGTAATTGCCCAACAGTTTTTCTGTTGCATGGCGTTTATATTCTTCTCTGCTGATCAAAGGATAATATTGGTGGGCCTTACCGAAAGCTTCGTGACCAATAAAACCTTTGGTTTCTAAAATTCTAATAATGGTTGATACGGTATTGTAAGCAGGTTTAGGGAGGGGTAGCTCATCAATAACTTCTTTGACGAATGCTTTTTCCAATTGCCATAAAACCTGCATAATCTGTTCTTCGGCTTTGGTTAAATCTTTAATTTCCATAATAGTTAATAATAATAAGGATGACGGCAAAATACTTTGCCTTAGCTAAAGTTAAAACTAATTAGTTAGTTATCCAAATTTTATCGCATAAATTATTAGAAAAATTAATGAGCAAATTTTTTGTTCTACTTTAGGATTTTTCTTTGCGAAGAAGTGATTAAAGATAGATATTTATTGTATTGTAAATCAGGTTGTTTGTGTTTGTTTTGGCTAGATGGTGATCAGGTTGTTTTTGATGCCATAAACGACCAATCCTGTGCGCGATTTAATATTTAGTTTGGCAAAAAGAGATTCCCGATAGTTGTCTACTGTGCGCGGACTTACATTCATGAGGTCTGCAATTTCCTTATAAGTAAGTTCGGTACTGCAATATTGCAAAAATGTGAGCTCTCTTGCAGAGAATACCGGCTTTTGATCGCTGTCTTTCAGTGCCACTAAAAGTCTGCCAGATACCAACTCGTTTACATAAAAACCCTTGTTTACAATTACTTTAATTGCCGTTAACAGATCTGATGGGGTCGATTCTTTAAGCATGTAACCCCCGGCGCCAGCCTTAAGCATTCCAATAATTGCTTTTTCATCCTCGAGCATACTTAATGCAAGTACATGTACATTCGGATGATTCATTTTAATCCATTTAGTTGCTGCAAAACCGTCCATTACTGGCATATTAATATCCATTAATATGAGTTGAACTTGCTGGTTGTTGTTCATTTTGGCTTGGAGATCTAATCCGTTTACAGCCTCAAACGTTATATTTATTTCATCAAATTCTTCCAATAGGCTTGCCAATCCGGAACGGAAAAGCGTGTGATCATCAACAATAGCGATAAAAATACTTTGGTCTTGCATACAATTAAGGGTATGGAACTTCTATTGAAATGGAAGTGCCTTCGCCTGAAGCCGAATTTAATGTTAATTTTCCATTGATCATCTCAATTCTTTTAAAAATAGAATTTAGGCCCATCCCTGTTTTTTTTGATTTAATTTCTTCGGGATTAAAACCAACTCCATTTTCTACAACCCTTAAGTGTAAAATATTGTCTGTCAGGTATGAATCGAGTTGAATATGGGTTGCCTGTGCATGTTTTATAATATTATTGATAATTTCTTGCAGCAAACGAAGAATGATCAAGTCCTTGTTTGGCGAGGCAATTTGCAGATCAATGAGCAGGTTGTTGATTTTTAATTCGTAAGTACCGGCCTTATTAAGCCAGTTAATTTCCTGATCTATCGCATGACCAATGCCATTTTCTACCAGTTGCTCTCCATGTAATAGCTTGGCCAGCTCCCTTAATTCTTTAATGGATTTGTTAACAAGTGCTAATGAATTATCGATTTTCTTTTTGGCTTTTCCCTCATCATTTAAATTTATAGAGTTTAGTGTTAGTGTAGTAAGACTGAGCAACTGGCCAACATTATCATGTAATTCTGTAGCTATGCTTTGCATGGTTTGATCTTGTACTTCTACCCGTGCTTGAAGCATTTCGGATTCAAATTTTTGCTGCATATTCTGCTTTTCCAAAACGTGGTTCTTTTTATGCCGGTTGTACGATCTGATGTAGAGTAATAAGAATATTGGCATCAAAAGGAAAACAAATGATGCCAATAGTATGAGTGACATTACTTCCGTTGACGAGCTCTGCATATAAATGAATAGGCCCAAAGGCCGTATAGAAAAAAGTTAAGTGTTGTATAAATAATACTCCGAGTATTGTATTTTCCTAAAAATTTTTGCTGTATAATTTCATCAAAGAAATTAGCGAGTGTGCTGCCAAAATAAAATATCAAAGCCCCGCCAACCCACCAAAATGCAGGGTGAAACTTTAAATCAATATAATTTTCGTCTTTGAGTAACAAATAAAAATACAATAGGCCATAAATTACAAAAACCACAGAGGCTATACTTATCGTAAAAGCATTGTAAACGTTTATTCCGTATATGGAGGTGAATGTGATATAAATTAACATTATTATTCCATAGATTGTAATTATCCATTTTTTGATATCAGCATACTGTTTTATAAAAGTATGGAATCCGTAGGTAACGTACGATATTTCAAATAAAGTATAAATGTTATACACAAATAAATTTGTACGATAAGTTACCGCACAATACCTTCCAACAATCTCTGTTATCATTACTACTACAAGGTACCATATGCTTATCCGCCAAAATGGCGCTTTATCTTTAGATAAAAAGTATATGGCAAAACCAAGGCAAAGTAGCTCAATATATGAGCTATTAGTTGGAACAATAAATTTTAGGGCCTTAAATATGTCTATTTGTGTAGCAATTTTTCCTATCATAGAAAATGTATTACAACATCAGTTTACTATTATCATCACATAGTTGCGGACATAAGTCAGCTCTGTTTTCTGGATCGGTAGGTTGTGATATTGGATCGCCGTAATCTTTATCAATAAAATAATCAGTGCAGGGTTTACCATCAATTAATTTAGTAACCACAAGAAGTACAGTATTCATTTCAGTATAAGTTAAAGGGATTTTGTCGCCATATTCCAATTTGTTGATCTGATCAATGATTTCGCTGGTGTATCTTCCGAAATAAATTCTAATCCCGTCACCACCAAGGTCAATTATTTTTTTTGTTAAGGATGATATCTGCGCCGCAGGAAACCAGGCCGCTTCTGTATATGTACCTCTTTCTGTGTTCTGGCTCTTGCGAAAAGCCGCTGTCATCTGTTGTGCAATACTTACCGGGATGGTGTTATTTTTACCATCCTGCGTTAATAGAACTTGTGTCATAAAATTTGTTGGTTTTAACCCAAATATAAATAATAAGTAATAAGCTAATGAAAGATGAAAAATAAATTCTACAATGGCTCAAAGTGCTGTTTAATGATACCGTAAAAATACCCTTCTATTTAGGGCGTTTTACGCTAACCCCGAATCGCCACCTACCACTACTTTTGGTATACAATAACAACTGAATAATTTGTCATTGTAAAAAATGAATGCTATCTACCCTATGAAAACACATATTTTAGACCTATTTCAAAATAAGTCTATTTTTTTTAGTAGCGTTTAATTATTAGAAACATTAACCATTTAATTCTTTCAAAAATGATAAATAATATCCTGCTGCGGGAAAACCATAGTTCGATTAGCGAAAGGGAAGTCGAAATTGTGCACCTTTTATCAATGGGCTACAACAGTAAAGAAATTGGCGGAATGCTTTTTATCAGCGAGCATACGGTTAATACGCACCGAAGAAATATGGTAAGAAAGCTCGATCTAAAAAATTCTTATCAGTTAATTGTTTGGGCCTTTAAAGAAAGAATATTATCCCTATAAGGGTTAAAAATACATATAACCTCTCATTCTAAACAACAAAGCCTGCTATTTGATACTAAAGTCAAATCAGCAGGCTTTTGTTTATCGTTGTATTTTGTTTAAGGTCTTGCCGGTTGTGGAGCAGGCAGTTCTTTTCGTGGAATCTGTGCCTCGCGCTGCGAAGTATTGTAAACAAAAGAAGCGATGATGGTTGCCGCCTGTTTTAAATCATCCTCAACAAGTCTATCATAAGTATCCATATTGCTATGGTGGGTACGGGTATTGTAATCGGCAGGATCCTGAATAAACTGGAAACCCGGGATGCCTACGGCATCAAATGCCTGGTGATCGGTACCACCTGTATTATTGATGGTGATGGTAGTTGCACCAAGATCGTTAAAAGGTGTTAACCAGCTTTGGAAAATCGGACCAGCCGCTACATTGCCCTGTAAATATACACCGCGGATTTTCCCTGTTCCATTGTCAAGGTTGTAATAAGCTGATATTTTTTTCTGATCTGGCGTTAATACCATTGTTTTTGGATCGCCGAAATGTTTTGCTACATAGCCTCTTGATCCAAATAAACCTTGCTCTTCCGAGCTCCAAAGTGCAATACGGATGGTGCGCTTCGGTTTAAAATCTATCGCTTTTAAAATACGCATGGCTTCCATCATTACGGTAGAACCTGCTGCATTATCTGTAGCGCCCGTTGCCGCATGCCACGAATCGAAGTGCCCGCCAATCATTACCACTTCATCTTTTAGTTTTTTATCGGTTCCGGGTATTTCGGCAATTACGTTATATCCTTGAGGATCCTGGTCATAAAAAGAGGTTTTGATATCGGCTTCAATTTCTACAGGCTTGCCAGCACGTAAAAGACGCAATATATGCAAGAAATCTTCTGCTGCAACTTCAAGTTCAGGCGATACCGGTTTTGCATCTAAAGCATAAGAAGCACCGTTACTGGTGAAAAAAGTCCCCTGTCCTCCACGGGCATAAGTTAAAATTAAACCTACTTTTTCTTCTACCAACATGGCACTCATTGCCGCGCGGATTTCACGCATTTTCATCATCTGCGCCATTCTATCGGCCATTGGCCCGCCAGTAGGGCGTTGTCTTGGGCCTGCAGTTTGTGGTTTTGCTGCGGCCATTTGTGCCAGGGTAGTATCGGCATAGCGCGAAAAATCAGGTTTAACGCCACTTGCCAGTGGAGTGCCCTGATCCATCATAATGATTTTTCCGGCCAATTTTCCTTTATATTTTGCTAAATCGGCAACACTATCGGCCTTGATTAAAATTACCTGCGATTTGATCGGGCCATTTGTACCAGGTGTCCATGCTTTAGGAGAGGCAATAATGGTATGATAATAAGGGAGTGTGGTGGCAGCATAGTATTTATCAATCTGCCAGCCTTTACCGAAAGTTCCCCAGGCTTCGAGGTGTACATTTTTTAATCCCCAATCAGTTAGTTGCTTCACTGCCCAATCCTGTGCTTTTTTTAACCCCGGAGAATTTGATAAACGTGGACCACTTACATCAGTTAAATTAAAAGCAATATCCATTGCCTTCGAATTTTCCAGACCTTCCTTTCTTATTTTTTGTACTACAGCTGCATCAGGGGTATCTTGTGCAAAAGCCGAAAAGCACAGGCCAAAGGCCAATGCTGTGATTGTAAATTTTTTGATCATTTTATGAATAATTTGGTGGTTGATTTTGATCTAAAATACACTTTAAACCACTTCAAATTATTATCCAATGAGATTTTTACATGATTACCTTTCCAGGCCCAGAAATTTACATTTTGAAATTATTTTATGCTCTTTTTGGTAACGATAAAATAGCCAATGATGAAAAGGACTAAAGCATAAACCAAGCTTGTCCATATTTCTTGGGTAAAAATTGGGAATTCTAATGGATCAGTGTTTTTGCTTACCTTAGTAATCCTTAATGCAAGTGTTGGTAGCGAATAGGGGTTGAGGTAAGCGTATTTCCACCCTACGTTCGCGGTGATAATGCCCATTATGGTTCCAACAAAACCTATCCCCATTGGTTTAAGAAAATCGCCCCATATCAAACTCAGGATAAACTGAAGTGATAAAATACCTAAAGATGACAGGAAAAGTTTAGCATAAGAGTTGATGAGGATATTTTGTGGGTTGTATTGATTGAAATTATATTTTGGTACTAAAACCTGTAATAAGTGACCAAAGGCATAGGTGAGGGTGGCAAATAAGAATAAGCAGATCATGATTAAAAATACCGCGTACAAATATTTTGCAGCATAAATAGAGAATTTATTCAAGGGCTGAGCAAACAGCATTTTCCAGGTATCATTTTTATGCTCAATATTATTGACAGAAAAAGCCATAAATATGACATAAAAAGGCATAACCAATAAACCCATTACGCCAAGTGCTGCACCAATATAGTTGCCCCAAAGCATCATAGGCGGGTAATGCCTGGCCAAAATCTTTTCGGAACCCGAATAAAAACCGAAAGTGATTAAGGAGCATATAATAACGGGTAATAATATGGCTGCCCAAAAAGCTAAGGTTTTTCTCGATTTGTAAAATTCTGATACTAAAGAAATATAAAGAGCGTGCATGTTAGTTTGTTTTGGTAATGTCCAGAAATAAATTTTCGAGATCTTTTCGTTGCTGATAAATACTGCTCACCGTAAAACCATTTTGGATCAATAATGTGTTTAATTCTCCACTTTTTGGGGATGAAATAAATGGTAATGTAATTATCCTATCTGTTTTTGCCGAAATTTTATAACCCGACGCTATTAAAAATGAGCTTGCACTTTCAATCTTGTCGACTTCGATTTCCAGCATAGGTTTGCTCAATAAATGAAGTTCACTAATCGTGCCCTGAAATAATAATTGGCCTTTGTTTATAATGCCAACGTGGGTTGCTGTTCTTTCTATTTCTGCTAATAAGTGGCTTGAAACCAGTATTGTTTTCTGGTGTTTTGTGGCTAAATCGATCATCAGGTTCCGAACCTCGATAATGCCATTTGGATCTAAGCCATTGGTAGGCTCATCCAGTAGGAGTAACTCTGGATCTGAAATTAGTGCCTGTGCAATGCCTAGCCTTTGTTTCATGCCTAATGAATATTTATTGGCTTTTTTATTTGCTGCTTCTGCCAAGCCTACCAGCGACAGCATTTCATCAGCTTTTGTTTTTTTTATGCCTAACAGAATACAGCGGTTAACAAGGTTTTCTTTTCCTGTTAAATGCCCATAAATGGCTGGCTGTTCTACCAGAGCACCAATGCGTTTAAGGGTAGCGATGCGATTACTGTTTATTTCTTTACCAAATATAAAAACCTGATCGGATGGCGATTTGAGCAGGTTCAGCAGGATTTTTATGGTAGTTGTTTTTCCGGCTCCATTTGGACCTAAGAAGCCATAAATGCTGCCTTTTGGTACTTGTAATGAAAGATCTTTTACAATAACCTGGTTGCCGAAGTTAAAGTTTAAGCCTACAGTTTCGATAGCGTAATTACCCATTGTTTCTATTTGAAAATAGCACTTACTTGTTTCACAACGGCACCAGATGTTTTTGTAGGTTTTACAACTATTTCTGCATCATTCTGATTGGTGCTAACCGTAAGTGTTAAAATAATCATCATAAATACAGGTAATAATAAAAGTAAAAATGGTGATGTGTTTGATAACTTTTTCATGATCGATAGTTTTATTTGAGAGGTTGTGAAAATACCATCAGTAATTACTGTTTGATTTTTTAAGTTGATTGCTGATGACGTTTTCATTTTGTTTTCGTTTTGATGATTCAAAGAAACTCAAGAAAAACAACCTGCTAAAATCTATTATACCAAGTGTTCAAGATTCTAGATCAACAGACATTTTGGGCGTTTGTCGATAAAATTTGCCTATTGGGCCGTTGGTAGAAAAAAAATGCCCGTTGGTAGATTGTGTTCGGTTTAAATTGAAAGTTTATTTACTTTGGATGCATGAAGCTGATACGTGTTGTTTTAACTTGTATCTGCTTTAAGACCATTTAATGAATAACTAATGAAACAAAGCAGGGCCCCTTTAATTTTACATATTACATACTGGGGATTGATTTTTATGTTCCTGATCGCAATGTCTGCATTCAGGGAGGGTAGCGCAACAATGAAAGATTATTTTTTATCTTTTGGTGTAATCGGTATTATCAACGTTTCTCTTTTTTATATCAATTATATTTTCTTAATACCTGGATTGATCAAGAGGCAGAAAAAATACTGGATTTACTTCCTTTCATTCTTCCTGTTGCTAATTGCCGGTACGTTTTTGAAAACGGTGCTAGCGGTTCTTAATCCCGAAGAGCTATTGACCTATAGAGTTGAAAAAGAGGTACGCAATTTTTCTGTGAATAGCTTTGCATTGAATGCGGCCTTTTTCTCTGGTTTTTTCCTGATCAGCAGTTGTATCATTAAATTTATTATCGATTGGTTTTCTAGCGAGCGGGTTCAGCGTAATCTCGAAAACGAACGCCGCGAAATGGAGCTCCAGTTTTTAAAATCGCAGTTAAACCCACATTTTCTTTTTAACTCGCTCAATAATATCTATTCGCTGGCCTATCAGAAATCAGACAAAACCGCCGATGCCATTATGAAGCTTTCGGAGATTATGCGTTACATGATTTATGAGAGCAATACGCCAACTGTAGCGTTAAGTAAAGAAGTAGACTATTTAACCAGTTATATCGAACTACAAAAAATAAGGTTTAAAGATGGTGCTTATATAGAGCTTACCTTAAACGGCGAAATTGACAATCAAAAAATTGTTCCTTTAATGTTGATTTCGTTTGTAGAAAATGCATTTAAACATGGGGTAGTGAACGATCCGGCCGAACCAGTAAAAATCAATATCATTGCTAACCAGAAGATTTTGCATTTTAGTGTAGTAAATAAAAAGAACCAACAGAATAAAGATGCGCAGGGGGGCGTGGGTTTAACCAATGTAGAACGACGGTTACAATTGGTTTATCCTGATAGATATAAATTAAATGTTGTAAATTCGGCTACTCATTATACCTGCGAACTGATGATTGACATATAATCCGATAACTTAACACAAATCGGAAATAAAAAAATCATTAATTAAAAATAATAACCAAAAATGAACTTAAACTGTATTGTTGTTGATGATGAGCCCTTAGCGCTTGATATTTTACAGGATTATATTTCAAAAGTACCTTTTTTAACCATGGTTAAAAGGTGCGAAAATCCTATTGAAGCCTTGCAGATTGTACAGGGCGGAGGGATTGATCTTGTGTTTTTAGATATTCAGATGCCTGAGCTAACCGGAATCCAGTTTTTAAAAATTGCGGGTAATAAATGCCACTATATATTAACTACCGCTTACCCAGAGTATGCTTTAGAGAGCTACGACCTAAATGTTTCGGATTACCTATTAAAGCCAATTGCGTTCGACCGTTTTTATAAAGCGGTAGAAAAAGTTCACAATCAGGTAAAGCCGGTTGAAGCTCCTGCAAGTGTAGCACAGCCCATCGTTACACCTGCGCCATTTTCTGGCTCTCCAAATCCGGTTCAGGATTATATTTTCGTGAAAACGGAGCATAAGATTCAAAAAATCTATTTGCACGATATTTTATTCATCGAAGGTTTAAAAGATTACATTTCGATATTTACGAAAGATGAGCGCGTAATTACGCTACAGAGCATGAAGAAGATGGAAGAAGCTTTACCCCAAGGTCAGTTTATCAGGGTGCATAAATCTTATATTGTGGCTGTTGATAAAATTGAAAGCATAGAACGTAGCCGCATTACCATCAATCAAAAAATTATCCCGGTTGGAGATACTTACCGCGATGAATTTTTTAGGGTGATTGGAAATAAGAACATCTAACAGGGTGATGTAAGAAGGGAATTGTAAAATGAATAATGTGCGCCTGACATCAATCGATTAACCAAATAAAGCAATTAAACTGACTGGGAAGCGGGCTGTGCCATGGGTTGGCCCAAAGCCTTTCTGATTTCATTTTCTACTTCCAATGTAATATCGTTCGGCGGTTTTACTCCGGGTTCTATAGGTTTTAAAACTGTCCATTTTAAGGCATTTCCTGTGGATAATGGAAACTTGCCAAAACGAACAATTTTCCACGAATTTTCTATAGCCACCGGAACGATCAACGCATTCGGTACTACTTTTAATATCGTGGCAATACCTCCATACTGGAATGTTTTCAATTGGCCATCTTTTGCCCGTGTTCCCTCCGGAAAAATAACAGTGCTCCAATTATTCTCTTTCATTCTACGGCCAAGTTTTATAATTTCTGAAATGGCCTGCTTGTTGTCTTTCCGGTTAATGTTTGCTCCACCGCCCAGGCGCAGGTTAATAGATATGGATGGAATACCTTTGGTAAGCTCAATTTTAGAGATAAATTTTGCACTATGTTTCCTTAAGAACCAAATTAACGAAGGGATATCGTACATGCTTTGGTGGTTTGCAGCAAAAATAATCGGTCTATCCGTTGGCAGATCGTATTCGTTTTTAAAACTGATTGAATTGAAAAGGAAAATCTGGCAATAGGTTAGAAAAAAATTAAGGATGTCCACAGAAACCTTATGTGCTTTATAACCAAAAAGCTTAAAGCAAAGCCATTGTATAGGATGGAAGATACAAAGGGTTAATCCAAAAAAAATATAAAAAATAGGGCTTAAAATATATCCTAAAAGCTTACTCATCTGGTTGATTTAATAGATTGCAAAGATAATAATAAATTATTCTGGTTAATTACCTCGAATACAATTGGGCTGTGCAGCACATTGCAAATGGTTTAAAGCTATGAGCATATTTTTGTCATCTAAAACGGTCGTCTTTCCCGCGCATGCGGGAATCTTAAAGCGTATAGCATTACGATTCCCGCATGCGCGGGAAAGACGATGTCTCGAGAGGTATCATCTGCTTAAAATTTCTCTGTCAATTATATTGATTTTTATGAAATAAATCATCCCTGGAAATGACAGAGCCTAGGTTAATGTTATGATGGAATCTTAATATACGATTCTATAATTCGCCCGTCAGCATCATTAGTTTGGCTTTTAAAATTGCGGCTACGCTAATCGAATCCGTAATTTCTCCATTCATAACCATTTGATAGGCTTCAATAAAAGGCAATTTTTTAATCACAAGTTCCTCTGTTTCTTCGGGCATGGCGATGCCCTGGATGAGGCCAGTAGCAATGTAGATAATGCTTAACTCGTCGCTTACGGAGTTGGAAAGATGCATTCTTTGTATCTCTTTCCAGTTTCTGGCACTCATTCCTGTTTCTTCCAGTAGTTCTCTCCTTGCGCTTTCTAATGGCGCTTCGTGAAATGGTCCACCACCTTCAGGAATTTCCCAGCTATAGGCATTAATCGCATATCGGTATTGGCCAACCAACCAGGTATTGTAATCTTCATCTAAGGGGAGGATTCCGATAGCGCGATTTTTAAAATGAACAGTGCCATAAATCCCTTGCCCACCAGACGGATTAATGACCTGATGTTCGGTTAAACGAATCCAGTTGTTATCGTATTTTACTTCGCTCTCTAGCGTTTTCCAAGGGTTGATCTCTTCCATGCTGCAAGATAAGGAATATGATTATATCTTACTGGGGTTTTACAGGTTGAGGTGGGGGAGGGATTTTATTTACAGTAATTTTAGTGAAACGGTAATTTAGGCTAAAAGTGAAGTTTTGCGTGTTATTGGTCGAATAATTTTCCAGTCTGAAATTCTGACCTTCATTGTAAAAGGTATTGGTCCTGTTTCCTAAAATATCATTTATAGTTATGCGAAGATTTAACCGGTTACCAAAAAGACTTTCCGGGCCGAGAAATTAGAAGACATAGAACCTTTGTTCCGGCCTTGTGCATTGGTATTGTTGGCATAATTTAAATTCGATTCGAAAGCTGTTTTAAGTGGTAATTGCATAGACAAACCAATTGCGCCTCTAAAACTCAAACCATCCCGGTTTAGCGAACTATTTAATTGTGATTTATAATTGCTTTGGATTACGCTAAAATTTCCATTGGCCGATATCTTATTGGTAGGTCTATAATTCCCGATTAAGATAAGTGATAGCGAATTATTAGTGCCCACGTTATCGTAAGTGCTCTCAGATCTCGCTGTATTGGAGCCTGGAATTAAGGTAACTGTGCGATAGCGCTCTATAACGCCCTGACTGGTTGAATAAGAAAGCCGTGGATTAAATGACCATTTCTGGCCAAATGCCCCAAAATTAATATCGAACTGATGTGTATAAGCCGGCGATAGATTGGGATTTCCATACGAGATATTAAGCGTATCTACATTGTTTACCTGGGGGTTCAGCGTATTTTCTCTTGGCCGGTTCACACGGATACTATAAGTGGCACCAATATTATACCTTTTGCGGTAAAACCTGTTTAAAGATAGGTTAGGGAAAATGCTTAAATAAGGTTTTACATTATAATTCTGACCAGTAGATAAATCGAAAGCTACATCGGTAAGTTCTGCCCTAACTCCTGTTTTAATGCCCCAGCCAACCTTGCGGTAGTTATAAGATGCGTATGCAGCAGCTATGTTTTCATTGTATAAAAACTGGTTAGATAATTTGTTATTACGCACAAACCGTTGCGTTGCAAAATTAAAATTCTCGATTAACAAGTCATTATCGTTCTTTCTATAGTTAAAAGCCAACCCAGCTTCAATGCGGTCGCGTTTATTGAATATTGGTTTTTCGTAATCTAAAGTTACGTTTAGCCCCCTATTTCCGGTGTCGTTATTGTTTTGCTGTAAAGTTGGGGCCGATGTGCTGGGTTGGGCGTAAGTAGTGCTATAATCCCTAAAATCGATACTCTTATTGGTGTTGAAATTTAAACCTAAAGATATTTTACCTCCACTGGTATCCGTCTGAAGATCGTAATCTGCATTAAAAACAAAGTTATTACTGTTGCCATTACCCGTATTATGCTGATTGCGGAGGCGGTTTTCTATCCGTTCGTTGCTTAAATAATGAAGATCGGTTGTGGAATTTGAATTCGAATTGTTGAGGTTGTAATTGGTTGATAACCGTAAACTTTGTTGCGGATTAATGGTCCAATCTAAGCCCATTCTAAAATTCCCACCGTTGTTATGGTTGCGATAAGCCCCATATTGGTCATAATAGAAAGTTGTATCAGGAAAAAAGTTTTCGCGGAAATTGTGGCTATCACCTTTGCCAACATTATAACGGTAGGCTGCACTTCCATTTAAAGCATAAGATTTTCCGCGGTAAGAAGCATTTGCATTGGTATTGCCGTTACCTTGCAAGCCGTTCGAAATGCCTACATTACCGTTGAAGCCAACCTTAAAGCCTTTTTTCATCACAATATTGATAATGCCTTCACCATCGCCACTATATTTAGATGGTGGATTGGTAAGAACTTCTATCTTATCAATGGCATCAGAAGGAAGCACATTGAGTAGATCGGTGATGTTAGAGGTCATATAGTCGGATGGTTTCCCATCAATGAAAACCCTGGTATTTCTTTTTCCGGCAATGGTAGCATTGCCATCAATATCAACCTGCACCATGGGTACATTTTTTAATACATCTGTTGCAGTACTGCCTTCGGCCAATAGTGTAGAGCCCACATTGTAAGTTATGCCATCGGCACCAAATTCGATAGGTGGTTTTTGAACAGTAATGGTTACTTCCTGTAAAGAATTCTGATCCGAAGTTAGTTTTAATGCACCAAGGTTTTTATCGAAATCTTTTTCTGTGATGGCTATTCCATTTACTTTTAGCGGAGCATAACCAACAAAACTTACCCTGATACTATAATTCCCTGTTTTCAGATTTTTTATGCTAAAGTGTCCATCTTCATCAGTAGCAGATGTAATTATAGGCTGCTCAGATCCATCGATATAAACAGATATTACGGCAGATGGTATCGATAAGCCACCAACTTCTTCAACCACTTTTCCGCTGATTACGCCTTTTTCTGCGGCAAACGCAGTAATAGTGCTGAGTAAAATCAACAGGGTAAAGCAAAGCTTAGGTAAAAGTTTTCCCAATATCTGATTAATTAAAAAAAAGGTGTTTAGAAAATTTTTTCTAAACACCTTGGTTATTAAAATGATCCCTCATCAGGACGGTTATCCTGCTGGTCGTCTTTCTTCTTTTTGGTGCCGGTAAACGTTGTTTTTCCAAAGCGGTAAGAGAAGGTTAAATTTCCCATTGTTCCTTGAAACTGGCGCTCAAAATCAACAATTGTCGCCTTATCTTCGGTTGTCATGCTCCACCTTCTGGTGTTAAATACATCCCGAACATTGAAACTTAAGGATGCTTTTTTGTTCGGGAAGTCGTATTTGGCTCCACCGTCAACACCGTACATGGCGTTGCGTTTTCCCTGTGCCATCACTTCTGGTGCCCTGTAGTCGCCACGTACCTGTAGCGATAAATTTTTAACTACCGTTAAATTTCCGGTCAGGTTGGCGTTCCAGCTAAAGCCACTGCTTGATGGGATATCAAATCTTGCATCTCCGGCAAACTTAGCTTGATATAAGTTTACATTGGTCGTAAAATTTAAAGCTTTAATCAAATCGAAGCGACCGATTAATTCTACCCCGCTGTTAATCTGGTGTGATAAGTTTTGAGGGGTTGAAGTGATAATCCCATTAACAGGTGTACTTCTTACCCGTTGAATAACATCATTGGTTTGGCGAAAATACAAACTCGATGTTAAGGTTACTTTTTTCCAGTATTTACTGTATCCCAATTCGAACGAGTGTACATCCTCTGGTAATAAATTCGGGTTACCACCTCTATAGTTAAATGGTTCAGAAACGTCTAAAAATGGGTTGGTATCCCAAGGACGGGGGCGGTTTACGCGGCGTGTATAACTCAGTTGAAGCTGGTTGTCGCCTTTAAATTTCTGGGTTAAGAAAACACTTGGGTATAACCTTTTGTAATGGATATTTCCTTCTGCGGTAGTTAATACATTGCCTGTATAACCTTCTAAATGGGTGTCTAAACGTGCATCTTCACCCCTTAAGCCTAGTTGATAGCCAAAGTCTTTAATCTGATTCTGATAATTCAGATATAATGCATGAACCTGATCTTTACTATGAAAGTCGTTAATCAGTCTATTGTCTCTGGTAAAAACATCACTTCCGGGAAGTCTAACTTGAGCAAACTGATCGTTATCACCTAAACGAATCTGACTGCGGTAACCTACTTCAATTTTTCCGGCCCTTCCAACAGGCAGCGCATAATCAGTTTGGATATTGTAATTAGTGTTATTCCCGGTATTATTAATAAGCTGCAAACTATCTACATTTACCGTAGAGCCATTCGCATAAGTAGTTGTGGTAAGATAAGTCTGATCATTATTATTATCTCCTGTTGAATAGCCAAAGTTAAAAGTTAATTCTTCTTTAGGTTTTTTAAACTTCTGGGTATAATCTAAATTTAGATCATAGCTCTTTCCGTTCCCGTTATTGGTGTTATTTCTATTGCTGAGATTAACCGGATTCGAACCTGCATTTAATTGCCTCACATCGATATATTCATTTCGGTCGTTTTCTCTTGAATTAAAACCACCAGATAAGCTGACCACGCTTTTTGGCGTAATGTAGTAATCTATACCTGCTTTTGCATTATGGCCTTTATCTAAAGACTCTGAGTTGGTATGCTGATCAAGAAATGAAATCGAGCTTGTTGGTGTTTTGTAGGTAATGTCTTGAAAACCACCTCCAACGCGATTTCCGTAACGATAGCCATAGTTTCCATAAATATTTACCTTGCTGTTCTGAAAGCTTAAGTTGGTATTGGCATTATAGTTATTGCGGTTACCTGCAGTTAGTGCAACTGAACCGTTAAAACCCAGTTTTGTATTTTTCTTAAGTACAATGTTAATGATGCCTGATTGGCCTTCTGCATCGTATTTTGCCGATGGATTGGTAATAACCTCAACACTTTCGATAGAGCTGGCTGGGATTGATTGAAGGATCTGTGCCACATTACCGCCAGCGATTAAAGATGGCTTTCCATCAATTAGTACTTTAACACCTGTTGAGCCACGTAAACTCACATTGCCATCCATATCAGTAGAAACTGATGGTACATTCTGTAATAAATCGCCTGCCGAGCCACCTTCACTGATTACACTCTGATCTACAGCAAAAATTTTTTTGTCGATACCCATTTGCATGCCCTGTTTTTGGCCCGTTACGGTAATTTCACTCAGCACATTGCCTTTTGCCGGGTTCATTTTAATTTCACCAAAATTTAAGGTGCCTGTGGCAGTAGTAATGGCTATATTATCCCTAACCATGGTTTGGTAACCCACAAAACTTATTTTAAAGGTAAAGGTTCCCGTAGGGATATCGTTCATTACAAAAGCACCGTTTACATCGGTTTGTACAATTTTTGCATTTTTGGCCGTAGCCTTATCAATTAAAATGGCTGTAGCAAATGGAATGGTTTCTTGTGTTTTTGCATCTTTAAGTATTCCGGTAATTTTTGCTTTTCCGCTTGTTTGTGCGAAAAGACTAAATGATAAGCTTAAAAGTAAAAGGGTAATCTGTATTGTTCTCGATTGTAAAAGTCTCATTAAAAAATAAAATTTCGTGTGTTTTTGTAAAGGGAGACAAAGTAACGGCAACTAAGTTTAATTAATGAGCCGTAACTATTTTATTACAGCCATTTTATAGTAATATTTTTGTGGGTTAGCGTTCGGTTTGCGGTTGGCAATTGGCAGTTTTCAGTTTCTTGGAAAACAATGATGGAATATTACCGTTGAACGATCTTCAAAATGTTACTTTTGTTCATCATATTGAGCATAGAATAACAGATGAAAAAAATATTAATTGTTGATGATTTGCACCCTGCATTTAAAGATCAGGCCATTGCTATGGGTTACCAGGTTGATGATGAACCGCAGATTACCCGTCAACAAACATTAGATAAAATAAAGGATTATACCGGCATTGCTGTGCGGACGAAATTTAGAATCGATGCTGAGCTCTTTGCTGCTGCGCCGAATTTAAAATTTGTGGCCAGGGCAGGGGCTGGTTTAGATAATATTGATGATAAAATCGCCTTCGAAAGAAATATAGAACTGATTAATGCACCTGAAGGCAATTGTGATGCCGTTGGCGAACATGCTACGGGTTTGCTTCTATCACTAATGAACAATTTCCGCAGGGCCGATATGGAGATCAGAAATGGCGTATGGGATAGAGAAGGAAACCGAGGTTACGAATTGAAAGGCAAAAAGGTGGGAATTATTGGGTACGGCTTTATGGGACAGAGTTTTGCTAAGAAACTGGCGGGTTTCGAGGTAGATGTAATGGCTTACGATAAGTATAAAACGGGTTTTTCTGATGCTTTTGCCCGGGAGGTAAGTATGGAAGAGATTGTGAAACACAGTGATGTACTGAGCCTGCATATTCCCTTAACAGCCGAAACCAGACAAATGGTTGATGACGAGTATTTCTTTCATTTTAAAAAACCTATTTTCTTTATCAATACCGCGAGGGGCGAAATTGTTAATACGCCAGCAGTGTTGAGTGCAATTAAAACTGGAAAAATTTTAGGAGCTGGATTGGATGTACTGCAAGTGGAAAAATTCCCCGCATTGGGCGAGCAGGTTTGGTACGATGAACTTAAAAACAACGATAAGGTGATCTTAACCCCGCATGTAGGCGGTTGGACATTCGATTCTTACCGTAAAATTTCGGAGGTTTTGGCTGAGAAGTTAAGTGGGCTTAGTTTTTAATTTAAAGGAGGCTGTATCATAAATATAGAATTGTCATCCTGAGCCTGTCGAAGGACCTGTTTAAATTCCTCGATAAGCGTTTCGACAAGCTCAACGTGACAAGTTCGAATGATATCACAACTTATGATGCAGGCTCCCGGCGCTAAAATTAATATTTTATGACGCATACAGCTATTCAATCCAAAGATTATATTAAAAACATCGATTTCGAATATGTTGAAACATACTCTTTTCAACAGCAGGCCTACTATTCGGATGCCACTAGAAATACTGTGGCAATATCTTGGTATGATAACCGCATAACTGATCTGAATGGTAACCTTGATAGCTCTTCGGAAAAGATTAGTTCCTTCCGGCGTAATAGTCAGGATATGATTAAATTAAATCACATTTTAGAAACCGAGGTTGCAAACTTACCTTCTTGGATGTGTCTACCTATTTACAGGGATGCAATCATATTTTATAATAAGACCGGAGAAATTGTTTCTGCGCTTAATGTATGTTTCGAATGCTCATACATGGAGGATGATAAAGGGATTAATATTAATGCAGACGAATCTACATACGGCTTGCTAAAGTCCTTCTTAATCTCAAAAGGGCATAAAATTAGGGCATAATTTTTTCTAAAATATTTCTTGTGTTAAAATTGTTTCTTGAGATTGAGATATTTAAACATTCTTAGTCAAAAGGCTTGAAAAGTAGATTAATCTTGATAATATTTTCTTAAATTGGCTATACAATCTAACCAATTTTATCATGCCGAAAGATCATTTATATTCAACTACAGTTACTTGGACGGGCAATAAAGGCTCTGGTACAATGGATTACCGTTCGTACGATCGCGATTATTTAATTTCAGTAAAAGGTAAAGCCGATATTTCGGGATCGTCTGATTCTGCTTTTCTGGGCGATAAATCTAAGTACAACCCCGAAGACCTATTATTGGCTTCTATATCCAGTTGCCATATGCTCTGGTATTTACATTTATGCTCTAAAAATGAAATTGTAGTAATTGATTATAAGGATGAGGCTGTAGGTACCATGGAAGAATTGGCTGATGGAAGTGGCCGTTTTAGAGAAGTTACCCTGCATCCGCAGGTTTTAATTGCTGATAAAGCACATTACGAACTTGCAGCTTCGCTGCATCATGAAGCAAATAAAATGTGTTTTATTGCCAATTCATTAAATTTTCCGGTAAAACACGAACCTACTTGTAAAGCAGAAAACGGTTAACAGTTTTCAGTCTACAATTTTCAATTGGCAGTTAACCACAAGCTGTTAACTGCCAATTGAGAACGGGATTATTTGCTTTCCCAAACATTATCTTTCGGCGTAGCATCTACATAGATACCGTTATCTAAACCAATCGATTTTACTTTTTTAGTAGTGTTAAGCACTATGTTTACCTCTTTTTGATTCGTTTTCCAAACCACAGGTGTTTTGTGGATGGTGTCCGCTGTTCCATCGGTATAAGTAACCACCACATTAAATGGAATGGCAAAACCACCTACATTTTTAATGGTTACCGTCGATTTTCCTTTTGCTGGTGTAACCTTGGTAATGGTTAAATCAAGATAGTTGTTGGTGAAAAACCAGTTCTGGAAAAACCAGTTTAAATTTTGTCCAGATCCTGCATTCATCGAGTTAAAATAATCCCATGGAATAGGGTGTTTACCATTCCAGTTGCCCATATAGGTATGCAATGCTTTTTTAAACAGCTCATCACCAAGCATATCTTTTAAGGCCAGATAAGATAATGAAGCCTTACCATAGGAGTTATTCCCATAACCCGAACCCGAAACCTGGTCGGACATGGAAATTACCGGCTGGTCTTCTTCAGTAGATTTATCGTTGATATATTTATTTACCCTGAAGTTTTTATAAAATTTATCTGCCGCCTCTTTGCCATGTTCTGCAATGCCGATTAAATATTCGAATGTTGTGGCCCATCCTTCATCCATATAGGCGTAACGCGTTTCGTTAATGCCCATATAAAAAGGAAAGTAAGTATGTGCCACTTCATGGTCTTGAACCAGTTGTGCAAATACAGGATCGCCAAATTGCGAATCGTTAACCATCATCGGATACTCCATATCGGCAAAACCTTGAAAAGCGATGGTTTTTGTATAGGGATAGGGGATGCCTGGCCAATTGTTCGAAAACCAATCTAAAGCATTAAGATTGTATTTAACCGAGTTGATAAAATCTGTTCCGGTAGTAGGGTTGTAGGCAGCCTGGGCACTTGCACGGCGATTGGTCTTCTTATCTACAATTACACTTGCACCATCCCAAACGTAGTGGTTGCTCATGGCAAAAGTAACATCGGTAATGTGCTTTACTGCAAATTTCCAGGTATTCCAGTCTTTTTGTTGTGTTACTTTACCATCTTTCATTTCCTGCTCGGTAGCAATGTGGATTACTTCATCACCATTATATGATTTTTTTAAACGCGCAGAAATTTCAGGTTGTAATACTTCATCAGGGTTCAGGAAATCGCCGGTTGCATAAACCACATAGTTTTTAGGGGCTTTAATCGCGAATTCATAATCATTGAAGTCGTTGTAAAATTCAGCTCTATCAGTGTGTGGAATGCGGTCCCAACCGTTATAATCATCGTATACCGATATGCGCGGATAACTATAAGCTACAAAAAATGAGTTTGGATCAATCTGTCCCTCGCGACCACTTTCTTTTGATAATGGGTAGTTCCACTCAATTTTAACCGTAATTTTCGATTTTGGCAACAATGGTTTATTCAGCTTAACGTTTCCTACTGTTCCCCAATCTTTACTATCAACTTTATAAGTTACGCCATCAACAGAAAAGGAGGTAATGTTTAAACCCGTACTTAAAAAGTCTTCACTTACTGCACCGCTTCTAGGGGAAGTTGGTTTGTGTAAGTTGTTTACAAAACGGATTGCAAGGGTTTTTAAGGTATCGGAACTGTTGTTGCTGTATAAAATTTCTTCATTACCGCTAACCACTTTGGTTTCGGCATCTACCTTAATATCCATGTTGTATTTACCATGGTTTTGCCAATAATTTGAACCAGGTTTTCCATTCATAGCACGTGTACCCTTGGCATATGCTGCTTTAATATTCCGGGGCATATAAAGCTCCTGTGCCGAGGCCATATATCCGCCCAAACCGATTATCAGGGCAATAGAGAATAACTTTTTCATTTTTACGAATAATTTAAGCTAAAAATAGGACTAATGATTGAATTTTGAGTGAAGGAAAGCTGAATTTTGAAGTGTTTTATGACTAATTGCTGTGTTTTTGGTGGATCTCGCATATTCCCAGGTATGATTTGATTTGGAATAGATAATTGATCAAATGAAGAAGAGCAAGCTAAAAAAATACTGCATAAAGTTAAAAATGCTGTAAATCTTAATCTTTTATTTGCTTTTGTAATTTCCACATTTTATCTTCGTTATTATTGAAGCAAGACTATGTAGCAAACCAACTATATAGTCTTGTTTGTTTTTTATAGCGTTTGAATAAATTAATAGAGCAATGACAGAGGTAACATACTACACCCAAGAGGGGTTGGATAAATTGAAAGAGGAAGTACATTATCTAACCACCACCGGTCGTCAGCTTATATCTAAAGCAATTGCAGAAGCAAGGGATAAAGGTGATTTATCGGAGAATGCAGAATACGATGCCGCAAAAGAGGCACAGGGATTGCATGAAGCAAAAATTTCAAAATTGAAGAATACGTTGGCAAATGCACGTTTAATTGATGAGTCGAAATTGGATTTATCTAAAGTGCTGGCATTATCTATCGTAAAAATAAAAAATGTTAAAAACGGTGCTACGATGACCTATCAGTTGGTAGCAGAAAGTGAAGCTGATTTAAAAACCGGAAAAATTTCGGTTAAATCGCCGATTGCACAGGGTTTATTGGGTAAATCGGTAGGCGAATTTGCAGAAATTGAAGTACCTGCAGGTAAAATGCAGTTCGAAGTACTCGAAATTTCGAGATAAATGAATAGCGTTTGGCGATAGGCATTTTAATAATCGCTCACCGCCAAACGCTTTACCCTAAATCCTATACCTCAAATGACTGTTTTTTCAAAAATCGTTGCAGGCGAAATCCCTGCACATGTTGTAGCCGAAACTGTAGAATATTTAGCTTTTCTGGATGTTCAGCCTTTAACAGCAGGTCATGTTTTGGTAATTCCTAAAATCGAAACCGACTATATCTTCGATATGGACGAAGATTTATATGTTGGCCTGTGGATGTTTGCTAAAATTGTGGCGAAAGGTGTAAAAATAGCTTTCCCTTGCAAAAAAGTAGGTGTTTCGGTTATTGGATTGGAAGTTCCACATGCACATATCCATTTAATACCGATGAATAATGTAAGCGATATGAACTTTAGCAAAGAAAAATTAAAGCCAACAAACGAAGAGTTGGCCGAGGCTGCCGAAAAAATTAGGCAAGCTTTACTAGAAGTATAAAAAAGGCCGGCTGTGAAAACATCAGCCGACCATTCTACCCGCCTAACCCAAATATTTTTATGGCGCCGGAGCAACTGTAGCATTCAGCTGTAATACAGGCCAAGTTAAACCTGGACCTTTTCCAATTACTATGCCCAGATTATCGCCTCTTTTTACATCTGATATCCAATAGTACAGTGGCCATCCTTTATAAGTTAATTGTTTTTTGCCTATTGTGGCCACAGTAATTACGCCAACGTCAGCTTTTGCAACAGCCGAGGGCACGCTTAGTACTTCAGATTCATAAACTGGCCAAATGCCCTCTTGTGTAGCGCTCTTTGTATAAGTATTTACGCCGTTTTTATCTGGTGCAAAAGCGTATAAGGTGCGGCCTTTGCTATCAGTTAGGTAAATGGTGTTGCCAGTACCTACGGCATAAGTGCTGGTATAATTGGTATTGTTTCCAAACAACTGTGCATTTGCTAACATTAATGAATAATCGGGCTTCGCTACAAACCATATTCCACCAACCCCGTCACCTTTAATTTGTCCGGCGGCAGCATCACCTGCATAATAATAAAGCGGATAACCCCGGTAAGTGCTTTGCTTACGGCCATCAGTTCTCGTCACCTCACCAACTTCAGCTTTGTTCAGGTTTAAATCTGTACTGGCATCGGCAGAATAATAAAGCGGCCAGGTTGTTTCGCAGCCACCAACGCAGGTTGGCACACCTGCGGCATCAGATGCAAAAAAGTATAAGGTTTTACCATCTTTATCTGTTAATACCGATCCGAATTTAGCGTCGGTTGCCAATTGGATTCCTTTATTGTTGTTAACAGGTGGAGTTGTAGGTTCGTCTGAACTGTTTTTCTTGCAGGCTGTAATTACCATGGCTATACTCAATATAGCCAATAGGTTTTTTTTTAAGTAGATTAGCATAAGATTTTTGTATTTAGTTTTAAATTAATAAATTGTTATGCCGCTATTACGCCACCAAGTTGTAAATGGTTGCTTGCAGAAATGAGATTTTTAACCGAGATGGGCAAAATAAATTAGTTGTCAAAAAAAAGATTTTGTTAGGCAACCTTTCGTAATTTCTTACCGTAATATATTTTGAAAGGAGAGTTTGTGACCGCTAACCGCGACAGAGAAGATATTGTTATACAAAAGTATATTCAGGGCTGCATTAGAAATGAAAGAGATAGTCAAAAAGCACTATACCAACATTTCTATAGCTTTGCTATGGGTATTTGTTTGCGTTATGCAAACGATCGGTTGGATGCTGCGGGAATACTGAACGATGGCTTTTTTAAAGCTTTTAAGAATATTAATAAATATGAGCCTACCAAAGCTTTTTTGCCCTGGCTTGGACGTATAATAACCAATACAGCTATCGACTATTATCGTGCTAATCTAAAATTTGCTGATCACGTAGATATCTTGGATCATGAAAATATTGCGCAGGTAAGCTCTGTGTATGATAAATTAGCTTACCACGATTTATTGGCATTGGTGCAAAGGTTGAGCGCGGGCTACCGTACCGTTTTTAATCTATTTGCTATTGATGGATATACGCATGAAGAAATTGCCGAAATGCTCGGTATATCGGTTGGTACATCAAAATCGAACCTGTTTAAGGCAAGGCAAAAGCTACAGGAAATGTTAAAAGCTACAGAGTCGAAAACTTACCAGGTAAGGAATTCGGGTGTAGACAGGAACCTTTTAGAGGTAAGGTTAAACACAAATATGCAATGAAAGAGGGAAAAGATATAGATAAATTATTTAAGGATGGATTGGAAAATCCTGATCTTCCTTTTAATGATTTAGATTGGGATAATCTGGAGGAGAGATTGCATCCAACGCCAAAAAGGAGGATAGTGCCGCTAATTTGGTTAACTGCTGTGGCTGGGATAGCCGCAATGTTACTGGTGGTGTTTTTATTGGCTAAACCATCAAATAACGAAAACGAAGTGAAGGCTGTGATCAAAAAAGATCAAAGAAAGCAAAACGGTAATAAGCCAGAAAATAATACAGATAACTTAACCGAAATACCTACTAAACCAAACGATTCAACAGGAAACGGGGATTTAAGCCCATTGGCTTTAAATGCAAAAGCTACGGCTGATACAAATAAACAAGAGCACGCAATTGGGCATGGTAATAAAACCATTCAAAAAGTAGCTGGCACAACCGATGTTAATGCCAATATATTGGCCAATGTGCGCTACAAACCTGAGTTAAACTCAAAAACAGATCTTGTAGCATTTAAAGATCAAGATTTAACAACCACTATTGCGGTAGGAAAGCCTGAACAAATTAAAGCATTGGTTTTGAGGAAAAAATCGCGCGTTGTACTGAGTATTTTGGCTGCGCCTGATTTAACAAGTGTACAAAAATCAGGTAAAAGCAGTTTAAGTGGCGGTTTTGGTGTAGAAGCTACTCTTTTTTTAACAAAGAAATTAAGTGTTACTACTGGGGCAGTTTATGCTAAGAAAATTTACGATTCAGATTTTAGCCAATACAAGCCCAACAGCAATTACGTTTTTAAGGTAAACCCCGCAAATATTCATGCCAATTGCGATGTAATCGATATTCCGATCAATGTGAACTATAAGGTTTTTGACGGTCGTAGAAATGCTATTTCCATAAGTACAGGCCTATCCAGTTATTTAATGTTAAAAGAGAAATACAGCTATTCTTATAATGGCGTTTATCAAGGTCCTCAAAGCTATGAAGTCAGAAACCAGAACCAGCATTATTTAGGTATAGCCAATGTTGGTGTAGAGTTTCAGCACAAAATAAATAATAATTTAAGTATCAGCGCTAAACCTTTTATGAAAATTCCATTAACCGATATAGGTTATGGAAACTCTAGGCTGTCATCAACAGGTGTGGCCGTTTCGGTAAATATGAATTTATTTGGCAAAAAGAATTAGTTAAGATTAAAATAATACGTCTTGAATTTCTGGTGTTTTATCGAAAACACTTTTTGCAAACGGACAAAGGGGGAGGATTTTTATCTTGTTTTCTCTGGCATAATTTACAGTGGCCATCACTAATTTTTTTCCTACACCTTTGCCGGCAAAATCTTGATTTACTTCAGTATGATCAATAATGAATTTACCAGGGCCAGCCCAAACATATGCCAAAACGCCTGCTTGTAAGCCATTATCTAGGGCTTCGAACTGTCCTTTCTTTTCACCGTTAATCTGTTGTATTTCCATTATGGCTTATTTCTTAATATAAGGATTTTGATCTGGCAATGGCACAAAATCGGTTTCCCCGGGAACGGGTTTAAAACTTTGTTCCAACCACTTAATTTTAGCTTTTTCAATTAATGCTCTATCTGATGCAACAAAGTTCCAGTAAATGAAACGCTCTTCAGGAAAGGGTTCGCCGCCAAAAATGTAAACGGTGGTGTTTTCGTGCATGGTAAATTCGCAGAGTTTGGCATCGTTAGCAATTAAAATATGGCGGGGTTCGAAAATATGCCCATCACTCTCAATAGCTCCTTCTAAAATATACAACGCACTTTCTCCGAAGAGAGAACTGCCGATATTTACCTTTTGGCGATCGGTACTTTTTAACTCTAAAAAATACAGCGGACTATAAACAGGTACCGGCGATTTAAGGCCAAAAGCTTCTCCTGCAATTAATTTAAAATTAACACCATTCTGGGTCCAGTTTGGAATGTCTGCCTCTTCTACATGGCAAAACTCAGGTTCCATTTGTTCCAAATCTTTAGGTAAAGCCACCCAGATCTGTAGGCCATGGAGTATTTTATCGGTATGGCGAAGGTATTCAGGAGTTCTTTCTGAATGTACAATGCCACTGCCCGAGGTCATCCAGTTTACCTGCCCCGGTTTAATTACAATATCCGAGCCTAAACTATCTTTATGCGTAATCTCACCCTCGAACAAAAAAGTAAGGGTAGATAAACCGATATGTGGATGGGGTGGAACATCGAGGTTTTCATGATCACTCATTGCAGCGGGCCCCATATGGTCGATAAAAGAAAAAGGGCCAACCATTCGTTTCTCTCTGAAAGGCAGCAACCGGCCAACCATAAAATTACCAATATTTGCTGGTCTTTCTTCGATAATAAGTTTAATGTTCGACATGGGATAATCAATTTTAATGAGGTGAATTTAAGGAAAATTATCGTCAATGGCAGATTGTTTAGTAATATCTGGTGCCATGAAAAAAAGGCTTAGTTTGTTTTGGAAAGCAATAACAGAGGCTTTTAGGTTGTTGTAGTCCCGCTCCCGCTTCTGCCAATTTGAAGAAAATCGGCATCTCGCTTTGATCGGGTTTAGGTGGCAACGGCATTGCTACTGTCAGAAGTGAAATAAACCCGACCGACAGCGTTATCCTGATTTTTTCTATCAGGATTAAGCAAAGGGCGGGACTGGCGCAACCGAAGAACCATAGGCATTGCTTTTCAAATTATCAAGAAAATTTCCGTGCCCTCTGTGCTTCCGTGGCAGAAAAATTTCTAAATTCATTATGTTAACAGCTGACGGTGCAGGTAGATCTCTCCATTTCACTGCGTTTCATCCGATAGCTATCGGATCGAGATGACGATGCCTCCTTATCAAAAAAGCATCCCTTTCGAGATGCCTTTCTAAACTTAAAAAGAAAAATGAGGGAAATTATACCAATTGCATTAAAGCTTCTTTGCTAAAGCCTTTTAATTCTTCTGTACGGTTATTTTTAATTTTCTCTACCCAGTTCGGGTCTGCTAAAAGCGGACGGCCAACTGCTACTAAATCGAAGTCGCCGCGGTCCATTCTGCGTACCAGTTCATCTAGCGAGCTAGGTTGTGAACTCTGGCCTGCGAAAGCACCAAAGAAATCGCCATCCAAACCAACAGAACCCACTGAGATTGTAGCTTTTCCGGTTACTTTTTTGGCCCAACCTGCAAAATTTAAATCAGAACCTTCAAATTCAGGCTCCCAGAAACGGCGTTGCGAACAATGAAAAATATCAATTCCGGCTTCGGCCAATGGCGTTAACCACTGTTCCATTTCCTGCTCGTTTTTAGCTAATTTGAAATCGTAAGCAGCAGGTTTAAATTGTGATAAGCGGATAATTAAGGCGAAATCTTCTCCAACCCTTTTACGCACTTCTTTAATTACTTCAACGGCGAAACGGGTACGCTCTGCCAGCGTTTTACCGCCATAAATATCTGTACGGTTATTGGTAGCATCCCAGAAAAACTGATCAATCAGGTATTGATGTGCACCATGTATTTCAACAGTGTCGAAACCCAGGGCTTTAGCGTCTGCGGCAGCTTGGCCAAAAGCAGCTATGGTATCAGCAATGGCGGCATCTGTCATTGGTACTCCGTTTTCAAACCCCGGACTGTTAAAAGATGAGGGGCCTTCAAATGGTGCACTGGGTAACCAACCAGAAGCATGATTTGCATGAATACCCTGGTGCCAGATTTGCGGTCCCATTTGTCCGCCAGCCTGGTGTACGCTTTTAATTACGTTCTCCCAGCCTGCCAGAGCTTCTGCACCGTAAAAATGCGGAATGTTGGGATCTGCAGAAGAAGACGGACGATTAATTACCGTTCCTTCTGATAAAATTAAACCCACTTCTCCAGCTGCTCTTCTTGCGTAATACGCTGCAACCTCGGCCGTTGGTACACCACCAGGAGAAAAGGAACGCGTCATAGGCGCCATTACTATTCTATTTTTGACATTTAATGTTTTAAGGCTAAAAGGCCTGAATAAACTATCTGTGTTCATATGTTTCTAAATTATAATTCGGTATTGATGATTTCGCTTAATTTTTCTAAGCCTTCTTTATTGCGTTTGTAATAAGTCCATTGGCCCAGGCGTGTGGAACTGATTAAATCAGCACGCTGTAAAATAGACAGGTATTCGGAAATAGTACTTTGTGATAAGCCACTTTTAAGTTGAATCTGTCCAACGCAAACACCTACATTTTCAAAATCGGGATTTGGCTGTTCCGGAAAATGTAGCTCAGGCGCTTTTAACCAACCTAAAATCTGCAAACGTGTTTTGTTTGAAAGGGCTTTGAATATTTCTACTTGATCCATAGCACAAATGTATATCGACTTTTCCCGATATACCAATTAAAAAAATAAAGTTTACAATTGGATGTAAAACTGGGGGATGGTAAAATGAATTGGGTTACGTGCTGAAAGATTATTTGTTGCATACTATAAACTGATTTTAGAGAACGGTCGTCATTCCCGCGTAGGCGGGAATCTTAATGCAACGTACAAACCCTCCCGCGGTATTACGATTATCTTCGATGAGCACTTCGTGGTTCCCAATCAAGTTGGGAATGGCATATCGCTGTGATTGGTCGCTTGATTTTTTGATAAAAACCTCTTAGAATAAGAATTGGAGATCAGTGTTTTCTCTATTCCTGTGGCTAGTAATTAGGAAAAAAGATAAACGGTAAAATAGTCGAAAAAACAGCTAAAAAAGAACGGGGATAAATCATACCGACCTATCCCCGTCATCTAAATTAACGCTCTCATATATATAAACAACCAAAAAGGTGATTTATTATATTTGATGTAAAATATTT
The DNA here is from genome assembly GCF_014692875.1 of Pedobacter riviphilus. NCBI lineage: Bacteria > Pseudomonadati > Bacteroidota > Sphingobacteriia > Sphingobacteriales > Sphingobacteriaceae > Pedobacter > Pedobacter riviphilus. Next base: position 5,368,501 of record NZ_CP061171.1, read on the forward strand.
TTTTATTTTTTTTCTGCCGACTTTTTTGCCGCTGCTTTTGCTTTCTTTTCAGCTACTGGAGTCTCTTCGATTGCTTTCGCTGTTTTTTTTGCAGGCGCCTTAACTTTTTTAACTTCTACAGCCGGTTCTTCAATTGCTTCAGCTTTCTTTGTAGCAGGTGCTTTTGTTTTTTTAACCTCAGCAGGCACTTTTTCTGCTACAGCTTCTTTCTTCTTGGCTGGAGCCTTCGCTTTTTTAACTTCGGTAACTGGTGCTTCAACCACAGGTTCTTCTTTAACCTCTACTGCTTTCGGAGCATGGTCTTGCTGTAGATAGTTTGCCAGGATCTGTCGTAAATATACCTCTGGTTTCGGCATATTGATGATGGTTCCAGGTTCTTTATCCTGAGATTGTTTAATATAAGCCGATTTAATTTTGCCCCAATCTTTAGAGTAAAGTCTGATAAACATCTCTACAAATTGTTCATCTGTATATTTTTTAGGCAACCTACCCAGCACTGCCTGAATTTTTTCTTCTTTTTTATGTAATACCGCCATCGATTTTATTTTGTACAAAGATAGCCGAATTTTATCATTATCAGTTTTTTGCTGTTTTAGGCAAAATGGATAGTGTGAGAGATTGAATTTGGCGCTTAAAGAGAAGCTGTTATTTCTGCGGCAACCGATTCGGTTCTTCTATTTTTAACCAGCCGTTCGCGGTGTTTTAATCCCCAATCCCTTAGTTCATCAATTACCCTTTCAAGCGATTCGCTGTAGGGGGTAAGCTCGTAAGTTATGGTAACCGGAGTGGTAGAAAAAACCTTGCGCACTACAAATTCATTTAATTCCAGATCCTTAAGCTCTTTCGATAATATTTTGGGCGTAATTTCTCCAAGCGATTTTTGGATCTCATTAAAGCGCTGTGGCCCTTCTTGCAGGGAAAGAATCAAGGGGAGCTTCCACTTGCCATTTAACACATAGAGTGCGTCTTTTACCGCATTTAAACTTGCGGTACAGGTTTCTTTATTACGGTCTTCTTTTCTTGGTCCCATAATACAAAGGTATAAGCTTTCGTAAAGGATACTACTATCTTTTTGGATACTAGTATCTTTTGGATAGTAAAACTACCTGAGTTTGACCGTCGTACAACAAATGGTTACTTTTTTTATCCTTTCTGCATTTTTTATAGGCTTTTTTACTGATTGTTGATTTCTTCTTGGAACTCGATTTTTTTTCTTCTTTAGGGCATTAATATTGTTTACCAACGAATTTTTAACATCGTGCTTATTCTTTTTTCCACTTTTCTTTTGCCGTAAGTTGTATCTCTACTGATTAAAATAACAGCAGATTGTATTTAAAAGTTCTGATCAACCAATTGAGCTTTTTAACAAAGTAAATTGAGCCCTAAAGCAAAACTTTGCCTAGATTATCGACCTACCTTTGATTCATAAAATATAGAAAAAATGAAAAAAGTATGGTTTATAACAGGTAGTTCCCGTGGATTAGGACGTGACCTAACAGCACAGGTATTGGCAAAAGGTGACTTCGTTGCAGCAACAGCAAGAAATACAGCAGCTTTAAAAGATCTTGTAGAAAAATACCCTGATCAGATTTTTCCGATCACTTTAGATGTTACCGATTACGATCAGGTGTATTTGGCAGTAGAATCGGCTGTAGCCCATTTTGGTAAAATAGATGTTTTGGTTAACAATGCTGGTTTTGGTATTGTTGGTGCAGCAGAAGCTTTTACTGAAGAACAGGTGCGCAGTCAGTTGGAAACAAATTTATATGCACCGATTGAAATTACGAGAGCTGTATTGCCATTTATGCGCAAGCAACGTTCGGGCAGAATCCTTCAAATCAGCTCGATAGGCGGGCGGGTAGGGAATGCCGGGGTAAGTATTTACCAGGCTGCAAAGTTTGGGTTGAGCGGCTTTAGTGAATCCCTTGCAAAAGAGGTAGTGGATTTAGGGATTTATGTAACCTGTGTAGAACCTGGTGGTTTTCGTACCGATTGGGCTGGTGCCTCAATGTCGTATGCACCACATGTTGAAGGGTACGAGTCTACTGTAAAAAAACGCTCAGATTTTTTCCAAAGTGGTAACTTTATACCGATGGGTGATCCGCAAAAAGCAGCGAAAGCCATGTTGGCACTAGTAGAGAACCCTGAACCACCGGTACATTTGGTATTTGGAAGTGAAGCCATTGGAATGCTTAAACACGCCGATGCTGCCAGAACTGCCGAAATGGAGAAATGGATGGACATAAGTTTATCAACAGATCATGATGAAGCTGAGAATTTCTTAGCTACTGATTTGGGAAAATCTTTTACAAAGAGATAATTGGTTGTATCGTCATTCCCAACTTGATTGGGAATCTTAATGCATTACCAAGGCTTATTTGCATTAAGATCCCCGTCTGCACGGGGATGACGATGTCTCACTATAAATCCATAAATTTGATTAAGATGTCGAATCAAGAGAAACGTCCCCAGATCCTGTATTCCTGCTATGCCCAAAAAAGCAGCGAGGGCGAACAGTTTATTGCTAACCACTCTGTGGGGTTGGTTATTGCGGGTACTTCTGAGATTTTTATCGGTGGAGAAAAATTTGTTTTTTCTGATGGCGATTTTCGTTTTTTCAGGCGGAATCAATTGGCCCGGTATACCAAATACCCACTAGCAGGAGAAGAGTTTAAGTCGATTAGCATTAACATTGATCAGGATATTCTGCATAGCATCAGCAACGAATATGATTTGCATATGCAAAAGCCCAATCACGATATTAAAGGTCTGGCGTTAGAAACCAATGGCCTTTTGAAGAATTATATCGATTCGATATGGCCATATTTAGATGGAAATAACGAGTTTAATCAGGCTTTGATCGATTTAAAAGTTAAAGAAGCGGTAATGATTTTATTGCAGACCAACCCAATATTAAAAGATGTGCTTTTCGATTTTTCAGAACCTGGAAAAATTGATCTGGAAGCCTATATGAATGCAAATTATAAATTCAACGTAGATATTAACCGTTTTGCTTATTTAACGGGCAGGAGTTTGGCGACTTTTAAAAGGGATTTTGAGAAGATCTTTAACCTTTCGCCCAACCGTTGGCTGCAGAAAAAGCGCTTGAATGATGCCTATTATCTCCTAACCGAAAAAGGCTGGAAATCATCAGATGTATACCTCGAAGTTGGTTTTAAAGACCTGTCACATTTCTCTTTCGCCTTTAAAAAAGCTTATGGCATGGCGCCGTCAAGGGTAGGTGTTTAATTTATGCCGCTTTCAAAATATAAAAGCCCGTATGAGCAGGGCTTTTATATTTTTAATTGTCATTAAACCTTTTTTGGAGGAAGGTCGAAAGCTATTGCTTCATGCTCAAAATGGCCATTATGTGCACCATCGCAAAAAGGCTTGTTTTTTGATAAACCACAACGGCAGATCGAAAGTACTTCTCTACCCTGTAAGCCATAAGCATTTCCATTTCTATCTACAATTTCGAAATCGCCCTCAATTTTAACAGAGCCGTTATTGTTAATGGTAAGTTTTGTTTTAGACATGTATGTGTTAGTTTAGTGCAAAACTAAAGCATTGAAATGGTAATTTCTGAACGGTTTTCTATTTAGAAACATTCTCTTCTTGGTCTAAGCCTCTTTTTTAATGACGTAGGCAATCATATCAGTCCTGATCTCGAAACCCAATTTATGATAAAGTTTAATGGCACCCTCATTATCATTTCTAACGTGTAAAAACGGTATTTCCGAACGGAGCAGTATCCGTTTAATCTGTTCTTGTAAAATCTTAAAGGCATAACCTTTGCCTAAATGATCGGGATGCGTGCAAACGGCACTTACTTCGCGATAAGGGCTGGGATAGAACCGGTGCCCGGCCATAGCAGCCAATTTCCCATCAGCAAATACGCCTGTGTAATTACTGAGTTCTATGGTTTTGGCCAGAAAAGGCCCTGGTTTAGTCAGCTCTACCAAGTCGATCATTTCTGTAACATGTTCCAGATCAAGGTCTGTTATTCCTGTTGCATCTGCGGTTGGTACTTCCTTGCCGCGGAAAATAAATTGAAACATATCGATATGGGTTAGCAACTTCCACTGTGCAGGTATTTCGACAGGCGTTTTTGAGAAAAATACGAAAAGGCTTTCTGCAGGGCTGATCTGATAAAGGGTGTTTAGATTTTCCTGCGAATTATCTTTCAAACCTGCAAATGCGGTAATATCTTCGATATAATATTTTACCTCATCAAGGCCTTTTGCAATATGGCTATGTCCGGATGTTAAGGCATAATAAATTGGATTATCCAATAAGTGTTCCATCTGGCAAAGATATTAAATGCTAAATCAGACGAGGGTAATTTTTATGCAGATTAACCTAATACACTCATCGCCGCGTAACTATTGGTTTAAAAAAGTTTCCACCAGATGCGCCGTAATCTCAATCGTTTTGTTGCTTACATCCGGATTAAGGTTTTCGCCGATCATAGCACCGTGCACACCAGGCAAAATAACCAGTTGTGCATTGGCAATTAATCTCGACATTTTAACCACGTGTTCGGGCTTGATGACATCCTTGTCTGCCACCATTAAAAGTGTATCGGAGGTAATGCCCCTCAGGTCATCATCGCTCAGATCGATAAAATCGAGCATGCGCTGTTTGTCCTTTTCGAACATCGTTTGCAGTGCATTTTGATCTGGATTTACGGCTAAAAAAGCTGCTTTAAGTGGCTCGGGCATATGATCTATAGTTGCATCTCCAAAGCCATTATAAAAACCATCAATTAAGCCTTCGCGTTGATAATTGGCCGAAATGACGATGATTTTATTCACCACCGCCCGATGGTGCGCTGCAATATGCAAGGTTGTTGTTCCTCCGTTGCTGAAACCCAGGAAATTGGCTTTTGTTATTTTTAACTGATTTAATAAAGTGCTTACATCCTTTGCATCCTGCTCAAAAGATTCTGCCTGGTCACGGTCGCTGGTACGTCCATGTGCCTGAAGCTCGACAGCTATGACCCGGCCAGATTTTGCCAAAAGCGGAATAAGTTTCCCGAATGTGGACTGGATGGTTGAGCCGCCACCATGTATCAATACCAGCGGAATTTCTCCCTCGCCGTAAATTTCATAATACATTTTAATGCCATTTACGTTTTCATATCCTGCCTTTTTATATGCTTCCATCAGTTTTGGTTTAAAATTTTTGCTATACAAATCTAAATAAGCTATCGGAGAATAAAGTGTTGATAACAGACAAATTTAGGGTGGTTTGAGCCATTTGAAATATTACTTTTTAAGTTTTTTTACTTTTTTGGTGTAAGCTTCTAAAAATTGATCAATGCCAGTTGCTGCATATCCCAGTAACCTGGAGTTTTCGCCCAGCTCGGAAGAAACTATCGTTGTTTTTTCTCTAATCTGGGTCATGCAATAAGTGTTTATTGCCTGTTGCATGGGTAATGTGATGTATTGTTTGGCACCTGCAATTTTGCCGCTTAAAATAATCAGTTCGGGATTAAATAGTTGGATCAGAACGGCTATTCCTTTGCCCATATAAGTACCAACATTAGAGAGCAGCTGAATGGCATATTGATCACCTTTATTTGCTGCTTGAATAATCAAAGCGGGTTCAATTCTTTTGAGTTCTTCGTTAGAAAGCTTATTAAGCATCGAGTTCTTGCCCGATAAAATGCCTTCTTTTGCCATTTCCGATAGGGCATTCCCTGATGCGATGGTTTCGAGGCAGCCGTGTTTCCCGCAGTAACAGAGCGCGCCATTCTCCACAAAAGGTATATGGCCCAATTCGCCAGAGAAACCACAGGTGCCTTGCCTTAGTTTTCCGTCCATTATAATGCCTAAGCCCACGCCCCAATCCATTAACAATACCAGTACATTCTTTTTACCCTTTGCTATTCCGTGGGTAAATTCTGCCATTGATGAGCCATTCACATCATTTTGGATTACTACAGGCATATTTAGCATTTTTTCAAATGCAGCGCTTAAAGGAATATTTTCGCCATCGCTTAGGAAATAACTATAATTTTCTCCTTTTTCCGCATCAATTAAACCAGGCATGCCAACACTGCAGCCAATAAACTCCTTACTCCTAATACCTGCCGATTTTAAGATATCCTGAAGGTGTGTATGTAGGATATTGAAGAAATCAGTCCTGCTTTTTGATATAGGCACCGAAATAGTTTTAACATCCAATACAAAATTATAGTTGTTATCAATAATGGCTATTTTAGTATGAAATAATTCAATGTCGATACAGAGAATCAGGATCTTTTTATCTTTTAAACGATAAAGATCGGGTTTTCGCCCACCAATAGATAAACCATATCCCTTCTTTTCTATCCAGCCTTCATCAATCAGGCCAAGCAGAAGCTTCAGAATACTCGGCGTACTCATTTCCATGATCTCACATAAAGTAGACACTGACGATGGGCCTAAATTAAAAAGATACTTAATGAGCCTGTGCTTTTGGATTGATTGCTTTTCGCTGTTATGCGGAGTTAGTTTATTTAATAGGTTAAGATTCATATTGTTAATTGCACTATTTCGATAAATATAAATAACTTCTATTAAAAATTTATTAAAGTTTTTTTGATACGTAAAGAAATCAACGATGTTTTGTCTTTATAATAATTTCTTATTAACATTAACCTTATAATTTTAATCTAACCAGATCGATAAAACCTATGCTCCAGCATCCTAATGCTTTTGGAACCAAACTATCATGTAAGTTTTTACAACACCAGTAAACAAATGAAAACTAAAGAAGAACCACAAAATGAACAAAACACCAGACGCGATTTTATCAAAAAATCAGCAATTGGCCTGGCAGCATTTACCATTGTCCCAAGGTATGTATTGGGCGGACAAGGGTATCTTGCCCCGAGCGATAAATTAACTAAGGCTGTAATAGGCGTTGGGGGAATGGGTAGAGGCCATTTTGGCTACGAGGGCACCCAGGTGGTAGCCATATGTGACGTTGATCAGAACCACCTTAAACAAGCTGCGGCAATGTTGGATAAAGGTGTAAAAACATTTAGTGATTATAGAGAACTGATACAATTACCTGAAGTAGATATCGTGCACATTGCTACCCCACCACACTGGCATGGTATAATGGCTGTAGATGCTGCAAATGCAGGAAAAGATATTTGGTGCGAAAAACCAATGACCCATACCATAGGAGAAGGAAAAAGAGTAGTAGAGGCAGTAAAGCAGCATGGTAGAATGTTTAGGTTAAATACCTGGTTTAGGTTTAAAGATACTTTTTATGGAATGGGCACAACTGTAAAACCGATTAAAAAATTGGTAGATAGCGGTATGTTAGGCTGGCCTTTAAAAGTAACCGTAAGTAAACATACTGGCTACGATTGGAAATTTTACTGGGTGGGCAAAGATCATTTAGAGCCCCAGCCTATACCACCAGAATTAGATTACAATGCCTGGTTAGGCCCAGCGCCATATAAACCCTACAATTCACACCGTGTTCACCAAACTTTTAGAGGTTATTGGGATTATGATGGTGGTGGATTAAGTGATATGGGGCAACATTATATCGACCCGATTCAATACTTTTTAGGTAAGGATGATACCAACCCCATTTCTGTAGAGGTTGATGCGCCGCAACAACATACCGATGCGGTAGGCATTTGGCGCAGGATTACCTATACCTACGCCGATGGCTGCCAGATTATTTTAGACGGTGAAGGTAAAGATGCCAATGTACCTTACATAGAAGGGCCTAAAGGTAAATTGTATCCGGGTTTTAAATCTGATATTCCTGATCTGGAGCGTAAATTGGCACAATTCCCTGATCCTGATCCGGAGATCGTAGAATTTTCAGAATCGGTAAGGACGAGGAAGAAATTCGCTTTAAATGAAGAGAACGGACACCGCTCATGCAACATTGTAAATATTGGTTTGGCTGCCCTTAGATTGGGAAGATCGTTAAAATTCGACCCGGTTAAGCAAGAATTCGTAGATGATGAGGCTGCTAACAGATTAATTAATCCCGTAATGCGTGCACCATTTTCTATTTAAAACATCCCAAAATACAACCCATCATGAACAAAAAAATATTATTGGTGCTGTTAACCATGGTAATGCTTTCCAATGCATTACTTACGGTAACAGCCCTGGCTCAAGATAAAAAAGACGAGCGAACCACCGCCACCCGTATTGCCGATTTATTGGCGCAATTGCCAGCCAGAGATGCAGCGCAGTTAGAACGCAACATGAAAGAAGTTGCCGATTTAGGAGAAGATGGATATGTAACCCTAATTAGTGGTTTAACTGCTGCTGAAAAAGGAAACAACGCCCTTATTGAGTATGCAGTAGGTGGCTTTACTGCTTATGCGACCAAAACTGGTCAACAGAACTTAAAGAATATGGCTATTGGTGCTTATTGTAAATCCCTGGCCAAACTATCGGATAAACAGAACAAAGCATTTATCATCAGTCAGTTCGATTTGGTAGGAAATGATGCTGCGGTACCTTGTTTAACAGATTACCTTACTGATGAGCAATTGGCTGACGAGGCATCAAGGGCACTGGCCAAAATTGGTACTGCTTCTGCTACAAATGCATTGGTTAGTGGTTTGAGTAAGACAAATGGCAAAGCAAAAATTGCTATTGTAGAAGCATTGGGGCATACTAATGCCAAAGCTGCAGCAATTGCTATTGCGCCCTTAACTACTGGAACAGACAAAGCATTAACCAAAGCTAGTTTGTATGCCTTAGCCAATATTGGCGATGCATCTGCAAAAGAAATTCTGGTAAAAGCTGCTGAACAAGCCGGTTATAAATACGACCAAACCAATGCGGTTGCAGCTTTATTGGTTTACGCACAGAAAAACATAGCAACAGATAAAGCTGGAGTAGAAACAATAGCGAAAACAATATTAGAAAAAGCAACCGCTGATGACCAGGTAAACGAGCGTACTGCAGCTTTAAAATTGCTTTCGGCAACACAGACCGATCAACAGGCCTTGTTAGCAGCAATGACCGATAAGCATTTCGAATTTCGTGCGGCCGCGGTTAAATTCGCTGCTGATGGCATAAATGAAAGCAACAGTGCAGCCTGGGTAAGCCAGTTAAAAAAGGTTGATGCCCCAACTCAGGTTTCTATTTTAGACATGCTGGGCAATAGCAAAACAAAATCTGCATTGCCAGCCGTACTCAAACTGATTAAAAGCGACGATAAGCAGGTAAAACTGGCTGCAATTAATGCCGCTGTAAAACTTGGACAGGAAGAGGTTATAGACGACCTGTTGAAGTTAATGGGCAAAGGAGATACAGCAGATATTGCGGGTATTTCTAATGGTATTTTAAGAATGAAGGGCGAAAGTGTAGCCACTAAAGTTGGCGCTTATCTTCCAAAAGCTAAACCAGAAGTACAGGTTGCCTTGATTAATATTTTAGCTGCCCGTGCAGCAACCAGCCAAACAGAAGTTATTTATGCCGCGTTAAACAGTAAAAAACCTGAAGTACGAAAAGCAGCGTTCCTTTCCTTACAACATGTTGCCGTAGCAGAAAATAAAGCACAATTATTCGACCTTTTAAATAAAACCACCGATGCCGGCGAACTTACTGCTATACAAGACGCCATTATTGCTTCAGTAAAGGGATCAGCTGATAAAGAAGCACAAACCAATGCTATTCTTCAGCAAATGAGCAGTACCCCGGCTGATAAGAAATTGCTGTTTTATAAGGTGCTGGGCAGTTTAGGTGGCCAGCAATCGTTAAAATCTGTGTCAGAAGCTTATGTTACAGGCGATGACGCCACTAAAAAAGCTGCAATTGAAGCACTTTCCTCATGGTCGGACGCAGGCTCAACAGATGTATTGATCAGTATTGCACGTACCACCACCAATCCAGATTTTTTGAATCAGGCGATTGTGGGTTATTTAACTTTAGTCAGAAATACAAAGTATCCGGCCGAGCAACGTTTACTATTGTTGCGCAATGCGATGGCAGTGGCTAAAACACCGGTTCAACAACAGCAGATCCTTAAAGATACCGAACAGGCCAAATGTTTTAATGCGATTGTATTTGCAGGTCAGTATTTAGATAATGCTACTTTACAACAGGCTGCGGCAAACGCGGTGATGAATATTACCATGGCCGGAACTTACAATGGCGATATTGTAAAAGGCTTGTTGAACAAAACCATTACCGTAATTACCGGAGGCGATGCAGGTTACCAGAAAGAGGGGATGCGTAAATATATTTCTGAAATGAAAGCTGGCGAAGGCTTTGTTCAGGTTTTTAACGGCAAAGATTTATCTGGCTGGAAAGGGCTTGTAGCCGATCCGATCAAAAGATCGAAAATGGATGAAAAAATCTTAGCCGAAGCGCAAACCAAAGCTGATGCCGAAGCAAAGGAAAGCTGGAAAGTGATTAATGGCGAACTACAGTTTCAAGGTCATGGCAATAACCTGGCTACCGTTAAAAAATATGGCGATTTTGAAATGTTGGTAGACTGGAAAATCATCGACGATAAAAAAGGAGAAGGCGATGCCGGTATTTACCTGCGCGGTACACCACAGGTTCAGATCTGGGATCTTGCCCGTACAAAAGTTGGTGCTCAGGTAGGTTCTGGTGGTTTGTACAACAATCAAACGAACGAAAGTAAACCGCTTAAAGTAGCCGATAACAAGTTAGATGAGTGGAATACATTCAGGATCTTAATGAAAGGCGATCGTGTTACCGTTTATTTGAACGGACAATTGGTTACTGATAATGTAATCTTAGAAAATTATTGGGACAGAAGTTTGCCGATCTTCGCAGAAGAGCAGATCGAATTGCAGGCACATGGATCGCCGGTAGCTTACCGTGATATCTACATCAAAGAAATTCCTCGCCCAAAACCTTTTGAGCTAAGTGCGGAAGAAAAAAAAGAAGGTTATAAAGTATTGTTCGATGGAACCAATATGCACAGCTGGACAGGTAATACCACTGATTACGTTATCGAAGACGGGAACATCGCCATCCGGCCAAAACCAGGCAAAGGATCAGGCGGTAACTTGTTTACCAAAGAAGAATTTAGTGATTTTATTTATCGTTTCGAATTTCAGTTAACCCCGGGAGCAAACAATGGTTTAGGAATCAAAGCTCCTTTAGAGGGCGATGCTGCTTATGTTGGTATGGAACTGCAGATATTGGACAACGATGCACCGATTTATAAAGACCTGAAAGCGTACCAGTACCATGGTTCGGTTTATGGCACTATCGCTGCCAAAAGAGGGTTTTTAAAGCCTACGGGAGAGTGGAACTACGAAGAAGTAATTGCCAAAGGATCGAAGATTAAAGTGATCTTAAACGGCACCGTAATTTTAGATGGCGATATCGAACCATTTAAGAAAAATGGAACGCCAGACCATAAGGAACACCCGGGTTTACTACGTGAAAGTGGACATATAGGCTTCTTAGGCCATGGTTCTCCTGTTCAGTTCCGCAGCATCAGGATTAAAGATCTGAGCAAGAAAGAGCCAGCTCAAAAGGAAACGGATACAAAAGCTGCAGGTAAAAAGAAATAAGTTAAATTTAGCATTATAACAAGTTAATGATGATAGAAGATAAGGCAAATTCGAAAACCGAAAATTCGAGAAGAAACTTTATTAAAACCACAGCACTTGCTGCTGCCGGATTTATGATCGTACCCCGCCATGTATTGGGTGGGCCAGGTTTTCTAGCACCAAGCGATCGTTTACAAGTGGCCGGAATAGGTGCAGGTGGAAAAGGAGAAAGCGATATTGCCAGTATTGTTAAGGGAGGTAAAACTGATGTTGCGTTTTTATGCGATGTAGATGATAGAAGGGCTGCAACTTCTTTAAAAAACTTTCCAAAGGCAAAATATTACAAAGACTACCGTGAATTATTAGATAAAGAAGGCAAAAATATTGATGCCGTAACGGTATCTACACCCGATCATACCCACGCACAAATTGCCATGGCAGCCATGCAGTTGGGCAAACATGTGTATGTGCAAAAACCTTTAACGCACGATATTTATGAAGCCAGGATGTTAACCGAAGCTGCGAATCGCCATAAAGTGGTGACGCAGATGGGTAATCAGGGTGCTTCAGGCGATGGGGTAAGAAGACTTCAGGAATGGTATGATGCAGGCAGGATAGGTAAAGTACATACCGTTTACTGCTGGACCAACCGACCGGTATGGCCACAGGGAATTTCGTGGCCAACCGGAAAAGCCGAAATACCAAAAGAACTCGATTGGGATTTGTGGTTAGGTAGCGCTCCATACAAAGAATATGTAAATAAACTGGTTCCCTTTAATTGGAGAGGGTGGTGGGATTACGGCACCGGTGCCATTGGCGATATGGGCTGTCACTTAGTTGAACCTCCTTTTAGGGTGTTAGGCCTGGATACCCCAATCAGCGTAGAATGTAGCGTAGGAAGTGTATATGTTGATGAATTTAAGCGTGCCTATTTACCAGAAAGCTGTCCGCCATCAAGCCATGTAATTTTAACCTTTGCCAAAACAGCAAAAACCAAACATGAGGTTCAGGTGCATTGGATGGACGGAGGCATTAAGCCAGAACGTCCGGAAGAGTTGGGAGCTAATGAAAGTTTCGGCGATAATGGTGTGCTTTTTATCGGCACAAAAGGCAAAATGATCTGTGAAACCTATGGCAAAAATCCAAAGTTATTGCCACTGTCGCGCAATGAATCAGATAGAACGAAAATCACTATTCCGCGTATAGTTAATCAGGAAGAAGGCCATTATACTCAATTTGCAGAAGCCGCTATTGCCGGTTATGGAAAAATAGAACTGAGTTCGCCATTTGAAATTGCCGGGCCACTTACCGAAACTTTATTGATTGCCAATCTGGCTATTAGAGGTACAGATGTGCAGCGCAGAGATGCTGCAGGTAAAATCAGTTACCCAGGCAGAGATATCAAAATGCTTTGGGATAAAGTGAATATGAAGGTGACTAATTTTGACGAAGTAAATCAATTTGTGAAACGCGAATACCGCAAAGGCTGGACATTGGGCGTTTAAGATTTAGTATGTTGACAGAAAATAAGAATTTAAAGGTATTAGTAGTAGGCTGTGGCAATATGGGCGCTTCCCATGCCACAGCTTATCACATTTTACCAGGTTTTGAAATATGCGGATTGGTTTCTACCGGTAAAAGCAAAGAAAAGCTTAACGAAAAATTAGGTGGGCAATATGACTTATATACTGATTTTTACGAGGCACTCGAAATAACCAAACCAGATGCCGTTTGCATTTCTACTTATCCCGATACACACGAAGCTTATGCCATAAAATCTTTCGAAAATGGTTGTCATGTGTTTATCGAAAAGCCATTGGCCGATAGTGTAGAAGGTGCAATAAAGGTGGCAGAAGCAGCTAAAAAAGCGAATAAAAAGTTATTGGTGGGTTATATCCTACGCTATCATCCCTCATGGGAGAAATTTACAGCACTTGCCCAGGAAATGGGAAAGCCATTAGTAATGCGCATGAACCTGAATCAACAGAGTCATGGCCCAAAATGGACGGTGCACCGCAACCTGATGAAAAGTTTAAGTCCCATTGTAGATTGTGCTGTGCATTATATTGATATCATGTGTCAAATGACCCGTTCAAAACCTATACAAGTAAGTGCTATTGGTGCCAGGCTTACTGATGATATCCCTGAATGGAATTACAACTACGGACAGCTGCAGATCCGTTTCGAAGATGGATCCGTAGGTTGGTACGAAGCGGGTTGGGGTCCGATGGTAAGCGATAATGCTTTTTTTATTAAAGATGTTTTTGGTCCGAAAGGATCAGTATCTATCATGGCAAAAAAAGCTGGCGCAGCCGGAAACTCTGATAACATTGATGCGCACACCAAAACCGAATCGATTAAAATACATTATGCCGATTTAGATGCTCATGATGAGTTCAGCAAAGCCGATAAATGGGTAGACCTTACCGATGAGCCCGATCATCAGGAACTGTGCAACCGCGAGCAACGTTATTTCTTAAAAGCCATTACAGAAGATATTGATTTAACCGATGCCACTGAAGATGCTGTAAACAGCTTGAGGATTGCTTTTGCCTGCGATGAATCGGTAAAAACCGGTGAAATTATCCGGTTAACGTAGTCTTTCTCGTCATTTCTGTTTCCCCGATCGTCCTGCTGAACTTGTTTCAGCATCTTGCGCGATAATGATACAAAACTGCTTTCACGTTCTGTTTTGTCTGTATGATAACCTAAGGTGTGAAATATTATAATACAGGTTAAATCGAACTTTTAGGTAGGGCATTTCTCACTTATTTTTAATCTAAATTGCTTTGATTCAGATTTGTTTTTTTTCTATAATTACAAAATGAAATTTAAACTATTAATTCTCTCAATTCTTGTTTCTTCGTCTATTCAGGCACAAACAAATTTGAATCCAGGTTGGGAATATTTTTTTAAAAACAACCGGACAGCGGCACGCGATTTTTTTACCAAGGCAGCGCTAAAACCAGCATTTTCAGATGAAGCAAATGTTGCGCTATCTATGATGACAGAAATGGACCGTCCGAACAAGGAAGGTTTTAACTACTTAAATAAATTAGCCAATACCGCTAAGAATCCGCAACCATACCTTGTTGCACTTTGGAGCGATTTGCCCAATAATGCTTCGAGGATAAAAACGGCAGACCAATTAGAGTTTTATAAAAAACTGGCAGCGAGAAAAGATGTTGATGGCACCATTAATGCCCTGGCCTATGCATCGTTAGGTTCGCATTTCGAAGAGAAAAAGCAATATGCCGAAGCCGATCAGTATTTCAATAAGATTGGCGAAATCGAAAATTGGTTAATCACCGGTGAATATGAAAACATTTCGACCAGCGGTTTCGATAAACAGTACGATGATATTTTAGCTCACCCGGAACTTAATTATGTTTTTACGGGTAAAAAGAACCGAAAATTTAGCTGGAGAACGGTGCCTTACGTACGGCACGATAAATGGTTCGATTTTACTTATTATAACACTTACGAAAATGCATTACAGTTTGCCCAAACATTTGTTAACGCACCAGCAAGTACAACAGCACAATTAAGAATCGGTGTATCCGGATCGGTAAAGGTTTGGGTAAACGATCAGCTTTTAATCAGCGAATCTGAAGAAAGGAACAACGATCTTGATGCATACATCGTACCAATCAAATTAAATCAAGGTTACAACCGCGTTTTGGTACAGATAGGCGAGAGTTATGCGGGCAGATCAAATTTTATGTTGCGGTTAACAGATGCCAACGGAACGCCTTTAAACAACCTTTCTACTACGAGTACCCCGCAGGTATATTCAAAAGAAACAAACCCTGTTCCAGCTCAGCTAAAACCAGTTGGGTTTAAATATTTTGAAGATGCCCTGAAAGCAAAACCACAGAGCTATTTAAATCAGTTAATGATGGCCAAGCTTTATTTACGTTTAGGAAATGTGTTTGATGCGAGATTGATCCTGGAGAAACTTAAAAAGCGATTTCCTGAAAGCACCTATCTCAACCTAATGATGATAGAGCTGTTTGTTAAAGCCGATAACAGAACAGGTATAGAGACCCTGAAAGAAGAAATTAAAACACACGATCCAGAGTGTTCGCTAGCCCTGGAGCTTGTATATACAGAGCATTTTCAACAGAATGATTATGTGCGCGCAAAGGAAGTTCTAGCTAAACTGGAAAAAATTTATGGTGAGGATGAGTCGGTGTTGCTGAAAAAACTAAATATACTCGGACAGGAGAAAAAACAACCTGAAATTATAGCCTTGGTGGAGAAAATTTATCCTCAATATTTAAGTTCAGCAGATATTGTTAATCTAAAATACCTGATTGAAGTGCAGATTAGGAAGAACCCCAAGGCGATTGATATTTTGCAAAAATATATTGATGAGAATAACGATTATAAAGCAGCTAAATATGTAGCAAAACTACATCTGGATAAAGGAGAAACCGATGCCGGTATTGATATTTACAAAAAAGAATTAGCGAACGATCCGATCGGATTTGCGATCTATACTGACCTTGCAGGCATTTACTACCAGTTGCAACAATACGATGAGGCAGAGAAATTATATTTGAAAGTACTCGAGATCGATCCTAACAATGCATTTGTATATTCTCAGTTGGGTACACTGTACAATGCAAATAAACAGAAGGAGAAAAGTGTTAAGGCATACGAAAAGAGTTTACAGATTAACCCTAATAATTACACCGTTATCCAGTTGTTAAGAACACTTCAGGACAAAAAAGCGGTATTCGATTATTTCGACAAACCCGATGTTAAAGCGCTGGTGAGCAAAGCACCGTCTAAAACAGAATACCCAGATGGACAGGTTGTGGTTTTAAATAATGAAGTACAAAAAGTGGTTTATGAAAATGGTGGATCGGAAGAGAAGCACTTTTTTACTGCAAAAATACTAACCCAAAAAGGATTGGAAAGCTTTAAAGAATACGCTATTTCGTACAACAACGATCAGAATTATGCTGTCGAAATAGCTGAGGTAATAAAAGCCAATGGAACAAAAGTTCCTGCAGAAACCAATAACAATGAGTTGGTATTTACCAACCTCGAAATTGGCGATGTGATTAATATCCGCTATAAAATCGAAAACTTCCATGTAGGGGCAATGTCTACCCACTTCTGGGATTCTTTTTATTTTAGCGATGGTCTGGATAATCTTAATATTAAATATTCATTGTTAATCCACCGCGATAAAGCATTCAAATATGTTTTTTCACAACAGGATATTGCTCCGATTAAAACGGCAAAGGATGAATTTGACCTGTATGTATGGGAAAAGAACAAACAGGAAGCCTTAAGGTATGAGGATAAAATGCCTCCAATGGATGATGTAACCAATATGCTTTATTTATCATCTATTCCCGACTGGAAATTTATTGCAGATTGGTATGACAATATTGCATCGGCTAAGGCACGGAGCAGTTATGAAATAAAAACAATAGTAAACGATCTGTTTGCTGATAAAAGTAATTTGGATGATTTAACCAAAATCAAAACGATTTACAATTACATCGTTACCAACATTGCATACAGCTCCGTATCGTTCAGGCAGAGTGGTATTATTCCTCAAAATCCGGCAACAGTTATTAATACAAGAATTGGCGATTGTAAAGATGTATCTACGCTTTTTGTGAGTATGTGCAAGGAAGCTGGAATTACAGCAACACTGGCTTTGGCAAATACCAGAGACCGTGGACAAAATACACTATTGTTACCGAGCATCGAATTTAATCACTGTATTGCCAAATCTACAATAGGGGGGAAAGATTACTGGGTAGAGCTTACCTCCGGAACATTGCCTTTTAATACTTTCAGCAATACTTTTTTGGGATCCAATATCCTTGAAATTAATAAAACGAGTACAGCGCTAACTAAGTTTAACCCTGGCATAAGAGGAAAAAATATGATGGGTTACAAAACCGAGGTTAAGCTGGAAAATGCCGATATGACGATTAAAGAAACCAATTGGAATACCGGATCAATGTCTAGTTACATCAGAAGTGTTTTTAACGATTTGAGCAGTGCAGATCAAATCAAGAAAATGAAGGAGGAGCTAACTGGTGTCTATCCCGAAAACGAAATTTATAACCTTAGTTTCACCAACCTCAACACCTCAAAATCTACTTCAGATACCGTTGGGACAGCCTGTTCATATAAATTGCTTAACGTAAGCAAAAGTGTAGCAGGCATGTCGATATTCTCTATTCCATGGTCAAACAAATCTTATGCAACAGCCTTACAGGTGGTTTCACCAAGAAAATTTGGTATCGATCTTACCCAGTTATTTGGTGTTGACGAGTCTAACCAGGAATTATCATTAGAACTTCCAATCGGAAAAGCGATGGTACAGCCTTTTAAAGCCGTTCAACTAAGTAATGATTTTGTCGATTTTAAAATAGAAAGCGTACAGCAAGGGAATAAACTCGTTTTAAAGCGAAGTTTTGCATTAAAGAAAGATTATGTTCCTTTAGATAAAATCGATCAGTTTAAGGCATTTTATAAAGAAATGGCTGAAGCCGACGATCAGCAACTGGCAATGAAATAAATATTGATTTGCAAAGCCCGCTTAGCTGTTTAAGCGGGCTTTTGATTTTTAGTATCAAAGGCATTTTACCACACGCTAATCTCAGTCTCAGGAGCCCGTTGGCCCCTCGGGTGCTAAGGTGGTGGCTTTTGCCGCTCTCGCGGCTGCATCTGGCCCGGCTCCATGGCTAGAATGATGGCTAAAATCAGTTGCAACATAGCTTATGGCGACAGCATTTACCTCAAATTACTTTTACACAAGAACTTACCCTATGGTAAGTATAAAACATGGCTGCGATCAAAGAAACTTCAGTAATACAGGAAAACAAAAACAACGCTTTTTCAAATTGCCCTGTAACTTTTGTAATGGAAAGGATTGGCGGTTATTGGAAGCCGATTATTTTGTTCAACTTATTAACAGGAACAAAACGTTACAACGAACTCAAAAAATCTATTCCGACTATTACGGAAAAAATGCTGATACAATATTTGAAACAATTAGATGCAGACGGACTTGTAACAAGGAAAGCCAAACCTGTTGTGCCGCCTTATGTAACTTACGAGCTTTCCAAAAAAGGAAAAGAGTTAAGACCTGTTCTGTATGCAATGGCAGAGTGGGCAGTAAATAATAGTGGAAAACAATCCAAACAGTTTAAAAAACAAATGGAAGACTTCCCCGCAGAATGAAGTTATTCCCATTGACACTGAAAAGAACCGTGTTGGTGCGAACAGAATGACCACCGGCTTATTCAAAAGTGAAGGTCAAATATTATCTAAAGTATTGAATTAGATTTTTTTTATAGTTTTGTGCCTTATGCAAAGACAACTATTCACATATTATAGTTTGACGATTGGAATGATTGCCTAATTCTGGGTGTCTTGTTTCTAAAATCATCGATTTGGTAGTTCACTTATTACCAAAGGTGATTGGTATGGAGCAAAGCATTCGGATGACAGAGAGTTAAGCAATTTTATTTCATCATTTTAAATTAATAAACAGTGAATAACTTATCATTATATGGTTGGAACGATACTCTGTTCCAACTCAAACAAAACTCACCATACAAACATCTTTTTCATGGTCGTATCGCTGCAGTAAACAAAACCAATTATGAGGTCATTGCCGAGGGTGGTCGGTTGTTGTGTGAACTGGCAGGTAATGTACTTTATGGTAGACCATTATTTGAACTTCCGTGTACGGGCGACTGGATTATCTTTCAACCCTTTGACGATAATAAAGGGATAGTCGTTGATATTTTACCGCGTAAGCATACATTATACCGAAGAAAGAGCGGTACACTGTCTGACAGGCAAGCTATTGCATCGCATGTTGATAAGGCATTTATAGTACAAAGCCTTGATGCCAATTTCAGTGTTCGCCGAACGGAACGTTTTATGGTTCAGGTATTAGAAGAAAATATTCAACCGATTTTGATCCTCACTAAATCTGATTTGGAGTTTAATCTCCATCAAGTAGAGAGATCGCTTGAACATATTGGACGTCAGATGCCGATATTTTTTACAAGCATTTTCTCTCCTGAAACAATATTTCCTGTGCAAAAATTTATCAAGCAGGGAGAATCGATCGTATTTGTGGGATCATCGGGGGTTGGGAAAAGTTCTTTAATCAACGCATTGTGCGAACGGACAGTATTCTCTACATCAGAGATAAGTAAACACTCAGGCAAAGGGCGGCATACCTCAACCCGAAGAGAAATGGTGCTGATGGAGGATAGCGGTATTTTAATAGACACACCGGGCGTTAGAGAATTTGGGTTAGCCTCAGACAATTCTAAGACACTGGAAGAGCTATTCGATGTTGCTGATTTTGCAGCATCCTGTCGTTTTGAGAATTGTATGCATGTGGATGAACCTGGCTGTGCAGTTGTAGAAGCTGTAAACAATGGTCATTTAGCGCTGGAAGCGTACAATAGTTACCTCAAATTGCGGAAAGAATCCTGGTATTTTTCCACTTCTGAGCATGAAAAACGTAAAAGGGATAAGTCTTTTGCCAGAATTTCAGAGGAGGCTAAGCGCATAAAAAAACGTTAACCATTTACTCAATACAGGTGTTCCTCTTAATAATGGAACACCCGTATTAACCAAATTTAGTTACCAACTAAAACATAAGGGATCAAAATAAAACAACAAAAGAACCTCACTTGGTTAATTTGGCTTCTGCCAATAAAAAAAACGCTTGTTGTCTATTTAGGAAACCTATTGTTTTTATCAAAGTACAGATCATACAGCTTTTTGTAAAATTCGTAAATTTGGATTTTGTACGCACTTGAATAAGTAGTGGCATTTGATGGAACAGATAAGAAGATACTTTGAACAGCATTTTAAGTTGACTGATAAAGATTGGGAAATCTTTGCCTCACAATTGGTTCGCCAAGAATTTCCTAAAAAGCATATTATTTTAAAGGCCGGACAAACAGAAAACTTTCTTTCATTTATAGAAAAGGGTATTATCCGTTTTTACATCCCCAAAGAAGCATCTGAGCTTACTTTTGCGATTGCCTTTGATAATGGATTTGTAAGTGCCTATAATTCATTTCTGACCAAACAACCTTCTACCTATCATGTAGAAACACTTACAGCTACTGCCTTGTGGCGTATGTCTTATGATGGGCTGCAGACCGTGTATAGGGAAACTAAAATCGGAAACAGTATAGGCAGATGGGCTGCAGAAGACCAATTCCTTAAAAAAACTGAAAGAGAACTTTCCCTTTTAAATGATACAGCGGAACAGCGGTATCTCCGGCTTTTTTCAGAACAACCAAAACTTATCGAAAAAATACCATTAAAGTACATCGCCTCCTACATCGGGATTACACCACAAGCTTTGAGCCGTATACGCAGGCGTATTTATTTATAGTTTTATCTTTTTGTTTCTCTACCAATACTTTGAATTTATTAACCTGGGTTCATTGTTTCAGTTTGTAAATCTATTGACCTTTGAAAAAAAACAAAATGGCCGAAATAGTTTTACTTATTGTTTTCGTTGTAACTATACTTTTGATGAAAGTTACGCGTAGCGGACACAATTTTGCATTATCCGGAAGAATTGCAATGGCTGCAATGCTGGTCTTCACAGCAATCGGACACGTTCTATTTACCAAAGGCATGTCTATGATGCTGCCAGAGGCAATCCCTTACAAAATAGAGTTGGTTTATCTGACAGGTATTGTAGAGTTAATAGCCGCAATCGGACTTTTATTGCCCCGTTTCAGGGTAATGACTGCATGGTGGCTCATTGCCTTTTTTATACTATTGCTTCCTGCTAACATTTATGCTGCCGTAAAACATGTAGACCTTCTAAAAGCAACCTTTGAGGGCAATGGATTAAGCTATTTATGGTACAGGATCCCTTTACAGCTATTTTTTATCAGCTGGGTATATCTTTCAGCTATAAAAAAAGTCCGGAATGATTAATCTAAAAAATAAAAATACATGACAACAAAACGAGCTTGTTGGTCTGCTTGTTACTGACATATACAGGATTTTACGCAACTACCGCGATTATTTGATCTTAATAACAACTTTTCCTTTTGAACGACCGCTTTCAACATAGGACAAGGCCTCATTGGTTTGCTCAAACGAGAATATGGTATCAATAACAGGGCGGATAGCACCTTTTTCAATCAGTGAACTTATTTCTCCTAATTGCTTCCCATCAGCTCTCATAAAGAGAAACGAATACCCAACATTAAGCTGCTTGGCCTTTCTTTTTACCTTATTGCTCAAAAAGAACAGTACGAGTTTCATTAGCCATGATAATCCAGCTTCTTTTGCAAAAGAAACATCCGGTGGCCCTGAAATCGAAATCACTTTTCCTCCGGGCTTCAGCACTTTCAGTGATTTTTCAAGTGTTTCCCCATCCTGGCTGTTTAAAACCACGTCATAATCTTGAAGTATTTTTTCAAAATCGTCTTTTTTATAATCAATGATAACATCAGCCCCAAGACTTTTTACCAAATCAAAATTAGTACTACTTGTTGTTGTAGCTACTGTGGCTCCCAAATGTTTTGCCAACTGAATGGCAATTGTACCCACACCGCCAGCACCTGCCTGAATAAATACTTTTTGTCCTTTTTTAAGGTTTGCCTTTTCAATAAATGCCTGCCAGACCGTTAAGGCGACCAAAGGGATGGAAGCGGCTTCTTCCATAGAAATGTTTTTGGGTTTTAGGGCAATATCTTTTTCATTGATTGCAATATATTCTGCAAATGTGCCAATACTGTAATCTGCAGGCCGGGCAAAAACTGCATCACCAACTTTAAACCTACTTACTTTTGCTCCCACTTTTGTAACTATGCCGGCAACGTCGTGTCCTAAAACCAAAGGAAATTTGTAGGGAAGCAGCAATTTGAAATCACCACTTTTTATTTTGGCATCCAATTGATTTACGCCTGCAGAATGGATCTGAACCAATACCTCATTTTCTTTTACAACAGGTTCCGGTAATTCGGTAAATTGAAGCTTGTCTGTCTTACTATAACGGTTTATTATAAATGCTTTCATCTTTAACGCTTTTTATGAAAATTACTTTTGCAATATTCTGTTGTTTCTTTTAGGGTTTACTAAACCGAATGCTAATTTCGGGAAAAAGCGGTTGAGTAGGTAAATCAATTTCGTATCGCCTACACGAATGGTATACTGGTCTTTTTTAAGCCCTGCTATCAGTCCTTTTACCAATTTATCAGGACTTAATTTTTTTTCATCCCGTTCTGCGGTCATCTCCGTTGCGACAAGGGGAGGTAATAATTCAAACACCTTAACACTGCTGTTTAAAATCTGTAAGTGTTCCCTCAGAGATCGTGTGTAAAATGCCAATGCTGTTTTAGAGGCCGAATAAGTCGTTTCGAGCATTGAAGGTAAATAACTAAGTATAGAAGTTGTGTTAATGATAGCCCCTTCTTTCCTTGATTTCAACATATCCAGAAACAGATTGTTCAAACGTATAACACCAAGATAGTTGACATTCATTTCATAGGCCGCACCTTCCAAATGCTTGCTACTGGAAACACCTAAATTCAATGTTGCCGCTCCTACACCTGCATTATTGTATAAAATATCAATTCCTCCCATTTCCTTAACCTGGTTGAAAAGAGAAATAGCATCTTTTTCATTCCCCGCATCACTTTGAATGGTAATCAATTTCGGGTATAATGCTTTTGCTGCATTCAATTTATCCTGATTTCGTCCCGTTATAATAACACTGGCTCCATTTTCTAAAAATTGCCTTGCTGCCTCAAGTCCTATGCCCGATGCACCGCCTGTTATCAATACCGTTTTCTTCTCTAAATTCATTTTATTTCTAATTTTAATAATTCATAAACCTTAATTCTTATCAATATCGTATTACAGTAAGAATGTATAAGATTGTAAAATTTAACCCTTAAGTTTTGCCAATGCTTCCTGAAATGCCGAGGCATAAGCCTTTGCATCTCCTACCGGTACATCAAACTGATTGTTTTCTAAAGTAAGGCGTTCTTCACTACGCCCGTTAATAATGATTTTGTTGCCTGCAGCACTTAATTTTTTAGCGATTGCTAAACCTATTCCAGCACTTCTGCCGCTAATGAATACGGTATTTCCCGTTGATTTCATTGTTTCTAGTAATTTAATTTGTAATTTTGCTTGCAAAATACAAGTGCAAATATACGTTTATGCTTGCAAAAAGCAAGTGATTTTAAATATTATTTTATGAAGGATACAAAAAAGAGGTCGGACTGTCCTATTAGCAACTCGCTTGATATCTGGGGAGACAAATGGTCATTATTGATTGTTAGGGATCTCATGTTTTCAAAACAGTGTACTTATGGTGATTTTCTAAAGTCGGGTGAAAAAATAGCAACCAATATTTTGGCAGCCCGCTTACAAATGCTGGAAGAAAATGGGATCATCACCAAGTTAAGTCATCCCGATAGTAAAGCAAAAGTATTATACAGGCTCACCCAAAAAGGAATTGATTTATTGCCACTGATGGTTGAAATTAACCTATGGGCGGATAAATATTGCATCTTATCTGCAGAAAGGAAAGCGCTATTGGAAGAAATCAAAAAAGACAAAGAAGCATTTATAAAAACAAGTATAAAGGAATTAAAAGAGATTAATTAACTGGCTTATGGGAGTAAGCTTCAAATTTGAGATCAAAAATTGTAAATTCTGGATTATCAGCAGTACTATGTTTTAATCAAAAGCTACATCACTTAGTTTCTCATGATCTATGCTATCACTTTGCTCCATCCCTGAAATATTTTGGTGTGTGGTTCCTGGGGCTTTTGCAGACGTACTTTGCTTAATGCCTTTCAATAATCTTAGCCTGACAATTTTTTTCCTATTGTGGGCATTTCGGCAAAAATGGCCGCCCGTTCCGCTAGTTAATTGGTTTGTCCAGCCAGTCCAATATTTTTTGGATATAATCGACTTTTGATTTACTATCATTATTGTTAAGATAATGATCACATCCCACACAAGTTTCATACACCAAATTATTTTTACCAAGGCGAACAAAATCAAGCCACACATAATCCAAACTATAAATCGGCGAATTATGATCTGCAGATGCGCTAATTAAGTAGATGGGTATGTTCAACTTTCTGAGGTTCTCGAATGGTACCGAAGAACCAAAACTTGCCCATCTTTTGTAAGAATGGCCTCCAAACTCTTTTGTTATGTCGTTTGGATTTCTGTAAATATCTGTAACCTTTGTCATATAGCTTACGATACTATCCTGTGCAGCCTGTTGAGAAATCTCACCGCGTTGTGCTTTTATTCTCCATTCCAATATATCTCCGTAGAATTGATTTAATCCACTACCTACAACCGGAATTACGTGTGTAATGCGTTTTTCGGCGACGGCTAATGCCGGGACAACCTGCCCACCTTCAGAATATCCGTAAGCAATCAATTTAGTGTGATCCCAAAAACCATGCTTAATTAAATATGCAATAACTTTTTTTGTTGCCTCCACACGCCAGTATAAACTTAATCTTTTAGTGTATTCAGGGGAAAAATGGTAATTAAGTGTAACAGCTCTTGATACATTCTTTTGAAATTCTTCTACCCCCATATTCAAATCTAACGTGTCACAAAAAGCAGTACCAGGCTTCCCTAGTATTACATAGTGAAACTTATCTTTAGTTTTATCCAGGAGTAAGGAATTAAATGAAGTGGAGGTGGTTACAAATTTTTTACCTTTTATATACAGGCAGAGTGACATTCCACCGCTGCCATTTGTCTCAATAAATAAAGGCGATTTCCTTTTCAAGTTGGTCGTATCAACATAAAAATTTATAAGCCCTAATTTTTTATCCTCTATTCTGAACTCTTTTAATCCGTACTCATCCGGCGCAACTGATTGGGCTAATGCAGTGAAATTGTATAGGGCGAAAAATAGGCAGAGAATTTTTATACTAACGCTCATATAAAAATAAATATAAGACTTTTTTCAGCCACAACTTATTTTTCATTTCCAATTATTTTAAAGGACAAAAGTACCAACGTGCCACCTGCTTGTTTGGCTCAGCCTGTATTTTCAGTAACTGGAGCAATCCATTCTTAAGTTCCATGTTATATTTTAATATCGCCGGGCTTCCATCAAATGTTCCGGATACTTCTGCTTCTAACACTGAGATATCGCCATCCTGGCTGAAATCAAGCGGCTTCATTTTGGTTTGATACTTTACATTAGCCTGTTTGATCCATTCTTTTTTACTAAAAATAGTCAAATAAGGTCAATTGTAACAAGTATCAGAAAATCGAACACTTTAACGTGTTGTAAATCAACACAAAAGCCCGTCTGTTAAACGGGCTTTTGTGCACTTGTAAAGCTAAAAAGATTAACATTTCTGTTTCGTAGCCCGTAGGGGAATCGAACCCCTGTTTCCAGAATGAAAATCTGGCGTCCTCACCCCTAGACGAACGGGCCATTAAATAATTAGAGTGTCTTTCAACTCCTTTGGTAGCGGGGACACGACTCGAACGTGCGACCTTCGGGTTATGAGCCCGACGAGCTACCAACTGCTCCACCCCGCACTCTCATGTATTTTTAAGGGAAATACCAACCTTCAATTTTGCAGTATTGAAACTGATAAAAAAAACCGCTCAACTTTTGCGCGGTTTCGTAGCCCGTAGGGGAATCGAACCCCTGTTTCCAGAATGAAAATCTGGCGTCCTCACCCCTAGACGAACGGGCCATTTTCAATTTTAAATTTCCAGTTCTCAGCTTTCAGTTAAACTGATCACTGTAAACTGCCCACTGAATTAGTAGCGGGGACACGACTCGAACGTGCGACCTTCGGGTTATGAGCCCGACGAGCTACCAACTGCTCCACCCCGCACTCTATACAACTCGTTTTTTTCTTTGAATTAAATCCTTAACTCTGTTTCCGAATTGGAATGCAAAGATATAATTCGTTTCTTTGTGCTGCAAATTTTTTTAAAAAATATTTTAATGGCGCATAAAGCAGGTTTTGTTAGTATAATAGGTAAACCAAATGTAGGTAAATCTACCCTCATGAATGTGCTTGTAGGCGAGCGACTTAGCATTATTACCCCTAAGGCACAAACCACAAGACACCGCATTTTAGGTATCGTAAATGAAGAAGAATATCAGATCGTTTTCTCTGATACACCGGGTATAATTAAGCCAAAATACAGTTTACAGGAGAGTATGATGAGCTTTGTTAACGGATCTTTGACCGATGCTGACGTACTTTTATTTGTAACCGACATTAACGAAGAGCATGATGAGGAAGACGTTTTGGAGAAAATTCTGAACCGTAACATCCCCACAATTGTACTCATCAATAAAATAGACAAAGCATTACAAGAGCAGGTTGATGAGAAGATTGCTTACTGGCAGGAGAAGCTAAATCCGGTTGCTATTTATGCAATTTCGGCTTTGCATAAACACAATGTCGACGGATTATTGGATCGCGTGCTCGAAATGTTGCCCGAACATCCACCATATTACGACAAAGAAGATTTAACCGATCGCTCAGAGCGTTTCTTTGTTTCGGAGATTATCCGTGAAAAAATATTCCTTAATTATCAGAAAGAAATTCCTTACAGTACCGAGGTAATTGTGAAGAGTTTTAAAGAAGAGGAAATGAAAAATGGCAAAGGTGCCATGATCAGGATTACTGCAGAAATTGTTGTCGAACGCGATTCGCAAAAAAACATTTTAATCGGCACTGGCGGAAGTATGTTGAAAAAGGTAGGTACTGAAGCACGCTTAGAGATCGAGAAATTTTTAGATAGTAAGGTTTTCCTGGAAATGTTTGTGAAAGTAATTCCCGACTGGAGAAGCAAAAAGAATTATTTAAAAAGCTTCGGTTACGATAATTAATTTCGATTTTTAGGGTATGATGAAAAATTTAACATTTCTCTTGCTGTTGATCGGTACGACGGTTTTTGCCCAGGAATCAAACAATGGTAAAAAATTGTGGGCAAAATCTATCCTGAACGAAAAAGCGCCAGACCTGATTGTTGAAAAATGGATTTCAAAGCAGCCTGATACCAAAGGGAAGTTTGTACTGATCGATTTTTGGGCAACCTGGTGCGGACCATGCAGGGCATATATCCCTACATTAAACGATATTCAAAAGAAATATGCCGATAAAATTGTAATTATTGGTGTTTCTGATGAAGCGGCTGAAAAAGTAGAAGCTTTTAATAACCCTAAAATCAACTATTTTGAAGCCATAGATACTAAGGGGACTGTAAAAGATTCGCTCCAGGTTAAAGGCATTCCGCATGCTATACTTATCGATCCGAAAGGAATTGTAAGGTGGGAGGGTTTCCCCTTATTGCAAGGAAATCAATTAACCGAAGAAGTAATAAAAGGACTTTTAGAAAAGTATAAAAATTAATATTAACAGAGGTTACGAAAAATAACTGTACCTTTGCAGCCCGAAATAAATCGGTTAGTAGTTGATAGTCAATGGCTGATAGCCAAATAGTTTGAGCAGCTTGCTTAAACACCACGACCATTAACTATAAGCCATTAACTATCAAAAGAACACCATGAGTAACATTATAGCCATCGTAGGCAGGCCAAACGTAGGCAAGAGCACCCTTTTTAATAGACTAACAGAAAGCCGCAAGGCTATTGTAGATGATATGAGCGGCGTAACCCGCGATAGGCACTATGGTGTAGGCGAGTGGATAGATAAACAATTTACCGTAATTGATACTGGTGGTTATGTAGCCAACTCAGAAGATGTTTACGAAGCGGCCATCCGCGAGCAGGTAATGATTGCCATCGAAGAGGCCAGTGTATTGATCTTTATGGTAGATGTAACAACAGGTATTACCGATTTAGATGATGATATTGCTCAGGTATTGCGCAGAAGTAATAAGCCCGTTTTTGTTTGTGCAAATAAAGTAGATAATACTGCTTTATATAACGAAATCCACACTTTTTACGGTTTCGGTTTAGGCGAAGTATATCCACTGTCATCAATGACTGGTTCCGGAACAGGGGAGTTGTTGGATGAGGTTGTTAAGAATTTTGAAGATATTCAAGAAGAAGAAAACCAATTGCCTAAGATTACCATTGCTGGTCGTCCGAATGTGGGTAAATCTTCTTTGGTTAATGCATTAATTGGTAAAGAACGTAATATTGTTACCGCAAATGCAGGTACCACCCGCGATTCGATCAAAATCCATTATAACCAATTCGGTCATGAGTTTATGCTGATTGATACTGCCGGATTACGTAAAAAAACAAAAGTTAAAGAAAACTTAGAGTTTTATTCAGTAATGCGTACCATTAAAGCCTTAGAAGAAGCTGATGTTGTGGTATTAATGATTGATGCCGTAGAAGGGATTGAAAGTCAGGATATCAACATTTTCCACCTGGCCGAAAAGAACAAAAAAGGTATCGTAATTCTGGTAAACAAATGGGATCTGATCGAAAAAAATACGCAAACGATGAAAGCTTTCGAAGAACAGATTCATGAGCGTATCCGTCCGTTTACCGATGTGCCGATCGTTTTCACATCCGTATTAAACAAACAACGTATTTTTAAAGCAATAGAAGCAGCTTTAGAAGTTTATAAAAACCGTAGCAAGAAAATCCCTACATCTAAATTAAACGATGTAATGTTGCCGCTGATTGAGAAATTCCCACCACCGGCATTAAAAGGAAAACACATTAAGATTAAATACATCACGCAGATTAATGCTACTTCGCCAATGTTTGCCTTTTTCTGTAACTTACCACAGTACATTAAAGATCCGTATAAACGTTTCATCGAGAATAAATTGAGAGAAAATTTCGATTTTTCTGGTGCGCCGATCCAGATTTATTTCAGACAGAAATAGGTTGAAGGTTTAAAGGTAGAAGGCGTAAGGTCGATATGCCTAAAAAACCAATCTTATTTAAAACAGGGCTGCATTCCATAGCGAAAGCAGCCCTGTTTTGTTTTTTGTCATTCTGGATGATCATTTTTTACAGAACATTGGGGGCTGAAGTGATATTTATAGAGATCGTCATTCCCAACTTGATTGGAACCCTAATGCACTAAGCTTTAAGATTCCCACCTGCGTGGGAATGACGGCTAATATCTAGATCTGTGTTTATCCTCCTTATCTGTGGTCAGAAAATACCCTTACCTTTACCTCATGCAATTACAAGTTCTAAATAGCCAAGCAGCTGATATCGATGTCATTTTCAGATTTTATGATATGGCTATTGCCCATCAAAAGAAGGTGTTCAACAAACATTGGCAAGGCTTTAGCAGAGAATTGGTACAAACCGAGATTGGTGAAAACCGCCAATATAAAATCTTGGTTGATGGCGTAGTGGCCTGTGTATTTGCCGTTACCTTTAACGATCTGTTGATTTGGGGAGAGCGGGATCATGATGCGATTTATATCCACAGAATTGTAACCCATCCCGAATTTAGAGGCTATTCTTTTGTGAAGGAAATTATCAAATGGGCTAAAGATTACGCAGCAAAGAACGATATTAAATTTATTAGAATGGACACCTGGGCCGATAATAAAAAACTACTCGAATATTATACCGGTTGCGGTTTTGATTATGTTGGTGTAGTAACCATGGAAAAAACAGATGGACTGCCAAAACACTATGAGGGAATTAGTTTAAGTCTGTTTGAAATAGTACTGTGACCTAGTGGAAAACAAAAATACATTTGTCTTCAACAGTTTAGCAATAACGACCTGTTATGAATTAAGCCTTTATAATTTTCTCTCCCTCAACAGCTTTTGAGTATGATCTAAAGATTCCCTGTTTCCCCAGGCATCGTGTCCGGTAATAACAAATTTGGTGTCAGGATATTTCTGCTTTAACTTTTCGATGCTTTTTGGCCACGCGGCTAAATCAGCCTCTCCAATATAACCCAAATCATCTGCTTCGGTACTTTTAATCAGGCAGCCGCCGAATAAAACTTTGTCCTTTGGGAACCAAATCACCAGGTTATCCTTCGTGTGCCCTTTGCCCGCGTAGTAAGTGTTTATTTTATACTGGCCTACTGTAAAAGTAGTGTCGTTTGTAAAAGTGTAGGCTGCACGTGGCTCTTTGTTGGTTTTCAATATCTCATCGGTTAATTTATTGGTATAAGTTTTTATGCCTTTGCTTTTAAAAAATGCTAAACCACCTGCGCGGTCGCCATGCGAGTGTGTGGCAATGGCCAGTACTACCTTTTGGTGGTGTTTCGCCTGAATAGAATCCAGAAATGGCTGGAATTGTGTAGTATCCCAAGGTGCATCGATTACAACAACGCCTTTATTGGTAACCAGGTATACGGCATTTGCATCCGTTACGGCGCCTTTATAGGTACTGTACGTAGTATAAACATAAAGATCGCCAGTTAAATGTTTGATTTTTAATTTGGGATTTTGCGCAAAAGAGGCAAGGGCTGATAACCAAAGTAAAAAGGAAAAAAGATAACGCATAGGATAAGGTTTAATAATGAATTCCAAAAAGAATTGTCTTCAATGCAAACGAACGCAATTGATTTAAATTATTTTAATTCAATTTTCCAGCTTAACATATCATCAACTTCTCCAATATGGATAAAGTTGTTTTTTTCTAAAATAGAATAAGAAGCTACATTATCTTTTGTAGTGGCGGCAAAAACCGATTTCACTTTGGGCTGTTCCCTTGCCCATTCTATTAATCGGCCAACGGCTTCGGTCATAAAGCCCCTGCCTCTAAATTCCTCGTAAGTACCATAACCTATTTCTATTTCGCCATTGGGATCGGGCTCGCCAACAAAACAGATGTCGCCTACCATTCTATGATCGGGTTTAGAGATGATTGTCCATAAGGTATGGTACAGATAATCTTTATCCTTATCAAAAACGTTAGGTAAAATCGTTTGTTCCAGCGCATCATGAAGGGAAGGCGAAATATTTTTCTTTGTTGGCAAAAGGCCAAACTCTTCTTCAAGTGAATGATCATCTTTAATGTATTTCAAAAGCTGATCGTGTGTTAATGGTTTTAAAATGAGGCGTTCTGTTTCTATCATGTTTGAATTTGTTAGACAGACTAATATAAAACTTTGGGTTTTGAATAACCAAAATTTTAGAACAAGCTTTTGTTAAAAAACAATGTCTTAAAAGTGCCGAGCGTAATTAATAAACCTTTATTACCTGTCCTGTTACAATGCCCAGCACGCTTTTCTCGTAAGCTTTAACTACTTTCTCCATGGCAACCGGAATCTCGCCAGGAAAAGAATCGAAATAAGCAGGGGAATCTTCAACCACGTTGGGACTGATGGCGTTTATACGAACGCCATTTTCGAGTTCTGGGGCAGCAGCGAGAACAAAAGAATTTAATCCTCCATTTACTGCACTTAGTGCGGCACCGGCAGCTACAGGATGATCGGCCAATATACCCGAAGTTAGCGTAAATGAACCGCCTCGATTAATGTAATGCTGGCCGATAAGTACGAGGTTAACCTGACCCAATAGTTTGTCTAGTAAGCCACTCTTAAATGCTTCACCCGTCATCTGGCTTACAGGCACAAATGGGCCTTTTCCGCTGGTACTGATCAGGGCATCGAAAGCGCCAATCTGCTCGAACATGGCCTTAATTGATGCTTCCTTGGTAATATCTACCTGAACATCACCTTTGGTATTTCCTACGCGGATTATCTCGTGTTTTTGGGCAAAAGCTTCAGCTACTTTTTTGCCCAGTGTACCTGTTGCACCTACAATTATTATTTTCATAGAAACCTGTTTGATTTGTGTATACTAATTTAGTATTGTTATTAAACAGCTGGGGCATTAAAATGTTTGTATATCCTCAATCGTGCAACGCCATTTCCACTTCAAGGTCGGCAATCAAAAGATCGATATCCGATTGCATTACATTAGGCATGCAGATGATATGCGAATTTCCCTGTTCTGCTGCCAGCTGCCATTTTTTACAGATTGTTGCAGGTGGGGTAGGGAAGTTTACGGTAATGGCATTCACATTCCGCCACGCTGCAATACCAATTTCTTTAAGCTTGGTTTCCGTATAAGCTGCGGTTGCTAAACTGTGCATGGTTCTGCTTTTTAAACCTGCTATACCCAAACGTTTAATGGTGTGCCATAAAAATAAGGGGCTATGCCCATTTCTAGAGCCAGTAATGGTGGTGTCAACACTTCCGATATAAGCCACCGAACGGGCAATTCGATCGCGGTTCGATTTTTTTGCAACTACCACCCCGCAAGGCATGGGCGAACCAAAAAACTTATGACCACTAATGGCGATGCTGTCTGCACCATCTTCAAAGTCGAATGCTGGTCTTGGTTCAATTAATGCACTGTACGTACCAGAAAGTGCTGCATCGGCATGTATATAATAATGCTGGATAGCCAGTTTTTTTAAGATGCTTTTAATTTTGGCCACATCGTCACGTGCTTCGGTCATGGTGGTGCCAATATTGGCCATAATAATAACAGGCATATGGCGGTTCATCCGGATGGTGTGTTCAAGGTCTTCGTAATCGATTTCTCCGTTTTCCTGTGTACGGATAACAATGTTCGACATATTGAGTAAATGCAGGTTCTTTTGCACGCTATAATGTGTCGCTTCCGAATAATAAACCATTCCTTTCGGATGTAACTCGCGGGCAAGGTATAAGCCATATAGATTGCCTTCTGAGCCACCATTGGTTACATAACCCCACCAATTATCTGCAGGAGCACGGAAAAGTTCAGCAAAAAACTGGACTACTTCTTTTTCCAGCTCACGAGAGCCTACGCCGTAGGTTGAAGTAACGAAAGGATCGCCCAGGTTGTTCATCGGATATTTTAAAAATTCGGATAATGCCTGATAATCGAAATCTTTCGAAACGGGATAACCTAAAAATAAATCGGTTTGTTGCTTAACATTTTCCAATAGATCATTTAATACCTGTTGATCCTTTTCCTGTAATTTGCTCGCTTCCATAAAAGAGATGATTTGCTGCCAAAATTAGAAAAAACAGAATATAGTATTATTATTTTATTATAATTTAAGTATATTATTTTGTTTTTACTATTTTTAAGGAATTAAAATTCTATGTAGGCTGTAGATTTATCCTCGCAAAATATAAAATATGGCTACTGAAGGTTAAGGAGTGCTTGTCTTACCGCATTGTCGGTTTGATTTGCTGCCTTATAATAGCCTACATCGCCCAGATAGTAGCGACAAAGCAAGGCTTTAAGGTCATTTAAGATCACATTTTTCGAATTGTACAATTGAAAACGATCTATCGCTATGTTTTTACGTTGAAGAAACCCGATAAAATCTTTAAAATCATTATCGTTTATGGTGAAGATATTGATATTCTGTTCTACAAAACTGGCACTGTACTTATTGGTAAGTACATTAAACACGTAATCGGAAAGTACTTTCTTACTTACTAAATTACTGTAAAACTTATTGTAACCATTCGTGTCTAATCTCACAAATATATCTGGCTGGATACCGCCAATAGGCTTAACTTTTCTGTTCTGCTGAATATTTACACCTTCGGTTTTCTCAATAGAATCTTGAAAAGAAGTACGGTCTCCTGTAAGCTCTCCGTCCATCATCCGCTCGTCTAATTCATGTTTGTAAGCGTCGTAACCTTTTTTGTAAGATTTTTGGATACTCCGGCCAGATGGTGTGTAATATCTTGCGATGGTTAAGTTCAATGCAGAGCCGTCTCCAAAAGCAAATTGCTCCTGTACCAAACCTTTGCCAAAGGAGCGGCGGCCAACAATAATCCCTCGCCCCAAATCCTGGATAGCCCCTGCTACAATTTCGCTGGCCGAGGCCGTATTTTCATTAATTAAGACAGCCAGTTTGCCATTTTGAAAAGCGCCTGTTCCTGTAGAAAAATAATCGGTACGTGGCTCATGCTTACCCTGCGTATACACAATAAGTTTGTTCTCGCCCAAAAACTGATCAGCAAGTCCTGTAGCTGCAGTGAAATAACCACCTCCATTATCGCGCAGGTCAAGAATCAGCTTTTTCATGCCCTTTGCTTTCAGGTTGTTAGCCGCGACGGAGAAATCGTTGTCGGTATTAGCACCAAATTTACTGATTCGTACATAACCTGTTTCGTTGTTGATCATATAGGCGGCATCAATGCTGCTGATGTTTACTTTGCCGCGGGTAACCATGATTCGGTTACTTTGTGAAGCCCCCGAGTGTAAAAGCACTACGCTCACACCAGTTCCAGATTTACCTTTAAAACGACCAGTAAGTTGGTCTTTGGGTAGGTTTCGGCCACTTACTACTGCGGTATCGATACTCAAAATCTTATCGCCCAATTTAATTCCTGCCTGATAAGCTGGCCCATCCTTAACCACACTGGTAACCATCATGGTATCGTTAAGCATATAATATTCTATACCTACGCCTTCAAAATTCCCTTCCAGGTTATCGGTCATATCTTGCGCATCCGTTGGTGGCAGGTAAACACTATGTGGATCGAGTTGGTGTAAAACGCTGTCGATAGGTAAGTTTTGAAGCGAATCGGTATTGATGTCATCAACATAATTGCCATTGATGATGTGTAAGATCTCGTTTAATTTTTCGTCGCTATTGTTGGCTAACTGCGGACTTTTTTTAACGCCAAAACCTTGATCCTTAATGAATTTTATGCCCAAAAACATACCCGCTATTAAAATTACAGAATAGCTTAAAGCGATCAGTGCGTTATTACGGGTATTTTTTTTCATCAGCGTTACTGCAAATTTATGAAAATTAGCGAGTTGATATATTTTTTAACTGCATTTTCATGTCTTTTGTTTATAATATTTAACATTAATTAACGCAAGGAAGGCCTCGCTTGAAATTTATGACACATATTTTTGGATTTTTAGCGCAGTTTTTAGAAAGAATTTACCGAATTTTATCAAAATTAAATTTATGAATAGAGTTACCGAGCAAGAATCTAACTATGACCACATCGATCAGATGTCGGTATTAGAAGTTTTGCAGGGCATTAATAACGAAGATAAAACTGTAGCATTTGCAGTTGAAAAATGTTTGCCTCAGATTGAAAAATTAACGTCGGCAGTGGCTGGACGGATGAAAAAAGGTGGCCGTCTCTTTTATATAGGTGCAGGTACAAGTGGCCGTTTAGGTGTAGTAGATGCTTCAGAATGCCCGCCTACTTACGGTGTTCCTTTTGATTGGGTTGTAGGAATTATTGCTGGCGGCGATACAGCCATTAGAAGAGCGGTAGAATTTGCTGAAGATGATGCTGAACAAGCCTGGAAAGATCTTCAGGAATTTGAGATTAATGAAAAAGATTGTTTAGTTGGCCTGGCAGCATCGGGTACTACCCCGTACGTCATCGGTGGTTTAAACACGGCACGCAAGCATGGCATTTTAACTGGCTGCATTGTTTGCAATACCGGTGGGCCAATAGCTGCCGAATCTGATTTTCCGGTTGAAGTAGTAGTTGGGCCTGAGTTTGTTACCGGTTCTACCCGGATGAAATCGGGTACGGCGCAAAAGATGGTATTAAACATGTTAAGCACTACTGTTATGGTTCAGTTGGGGCGTGTAGTTGGCAATAAAATGGTCGATATGCAGTTAACCAATCATAAGCTGGTAGATCGTGGTACACAAATGGTTGCCGATGAACTGAATATAGGATATGAAGCAGCAGCAGAGTTATTAACCCGTTATGGAAGTGTGCGTAAAGCAGTTGAAGCCGGACATTAAAAAATGAGAGAATGCTTGAGTGATAGAATTAGAGGATGATTGATCTCAGCAGCAGTATCAAACATTCACTCATTCAAAACTCACCCATTCAATAATTAAAAAGAAGCATGCACGAAATTGAGCCTTATTATCAGTGGAGAGATGATTATATTTCGGCAGAAGATGAGCGTTCGCCATTTTACAATACCGAATATTCGGAACTTTACTTCGATAAGCAGATTTATAACTTTTTACTGCACCCACAATGGGATGAGTTCGGCTCGAATACCCTGTACATGAAGGTGTTGTACGTTGATTATGACCGCAGTTATGCCATTATAGAGTTTATAGGGGAATGGAACGATGCCATTAATAACGATATTATGCTGCTGAAACGCGATATTTTAGAGCTGATGATGGACGAAGGCATTAATAAATTTATCCTGATCGGTGAAAATGTGCTGAATTTTCATGCCTCTGATGACAGTTATTATGAAGAGTGGTTTCAGGAAGTAGAAGATGGCTGGATTGTTGGGGTAAATTTTCAGGAACACGTAATCACCGAGTTTCGCGATAATAACATCGATTATTACATTAACTTTGGTGGTGCATTTGACAATCTGCCATGGCGCACACTAAAACCACTACAGTTCTTTAAAAAAGTTGAAGAACTGCTGACAAAAAGATTAAACTAAATATTTATTTTTATATAGTTAAATACACAAATTTAAAATGGAACAACAAAATTATCAATATCAAGACAACAGTGTTTTTGTACAGGAAAAATCTGTTTCTAAAAAATTCTTTGCAAACGTTTTCTTATGGATGTTCGTGGCATTGAGTTTATCAACAGTAGCTGCCTATTTATTTGGTACCAATGAGCAGTTAATGCAATACCTTTTAAATATTAATCCAACAACTGGTAAAGTGAGCATGTCAATTTTTGGTTATGTAGCCATGTTTGCACCGCTTGGACTGGTTTTATTAATGGGATTCGGATTAAGTAGATTATCATTGCCGGCGTTAATTGGCGTTTTTGTACTTTATTCAGTGTTAACTGGAGTTAGTTTAAGTTTTATCTTGTTAACTTATACTTCAGGTTCAGTAGTGAGCTGTTTTGCAGGAGCTGCCGGAATATTTGGAATTATGGCATTTATGGGCTATACAACCAATATCGACCTAAGTAAATTTGGGCCGATTTTAATGGTTGGGGTAATTGGCTTAGTGATTGCCAGCGTAATTAATATGTTTATTCAAAGCGAACAGTTCAGTTTGTTTATGGCATTTATTGGTATCGCCATATTTACGGCATTAACGGCTTATGATGTGCAAAAAATTAAAAGAATTGGCGAAGGGATAGAAGCTAGCGGCGAACAGGTTCTTCAGATTGAATCTAAAAAAATGGCTATTGTAGCTGCACTATCTCTATACTTAGATTTCTTAAATATCTTCCTTTTCTTACTTCGTATTTTCGGAAGCAGAAAGTAATCATTAACAGAACAATATTCTTAAGGCCGCGCAGTTTTGCGTGGCCTTTGTAATTTTATTTGGTAGCAATGCGATAAATTTTGGAATTGATGTTGCTTTGTTGCATTTTTGTATGCTTATTAAGAAAGACGGAGGGATTAGACCCAACGAAGTCTTAGCAACCTGTAACCTACAAGGTGCTAAATTCTATTCTGCAAATAGCGGAAACAGATAAGTTTAGGATTACGATTCACGTACCAACTTTTTAAATAAGCCTTTTAGAGACTTGAGACTATAGATTTGAGATTTGAGACATTGCGTCTTATCCATGCTCATATCTAACGTCTCATATCTCAAATCTTACAACAAGAATGAGCATAAGAGAAGAATTAGAAAAACGTATTTTGGTGATTGATGGTGCAATGGGTACCATGATTCAGCGATATACCCTAACCGAAGAAGATTTTAGAGGGGAACGATTTAAAAACCATCCCTGTGATGTAAAAGGCAATAACGATTTGCTCAACATCACACGTCCGGATATTATTAAAACAATACACCTGGAGTACCTGGCGGCTGGTGCCGATATCATCGAAACTAATACGTTCAGTACACAGCGCATTTCCATGGCCGATTACCAGATGGAAGACCTTTCTTACGAGATGAGTTTTGAAGGTGCACGTGTGGCAAAAGAAGCTGTAAACGAATTTATGGCTGCAAATCCAGATCGTAAATGCTTTGTGGCCGGTGCTATTGGCCCAACCAACCGTACCCTT
Organism: Pedobacter riviphilus; assembly: GCF_014692875.1. NCBI lineage: Bacteria > Pseudomonadati > Bacteroidota > Sphingobacteriia > Sphingobacteriales > Sphingobacteriaceae > Pedobacter > Pedobacter riviphilus. The sequence continues at coordinate 5,406,938 of NZ_CP061171.1, forward strand.
TCCATGTCGCCAAATGTAAACGACCCTGGTTTTAGGGCGGTTTATTTTGATGAACTGGAAGCTGCTTATTACGAACAGGTACGTGGTTTGGTAGATGGTGGTTCTGATGTATTATTAATCGAAACCATTTTCGATACGTTAAATGCTAAAGTGGCTATTGTGGCCATTAAAAAATATGAAGAGGTAATTGGCCGTAAACTGGAGATCATGATTTCTGGTACCATTACAGATGCCTCTGGAAGAACGCTTTCAGGCCAAACAGCCGAAGCTTTTTTGAACTCTGTAATGCATGCTAAACCATTAAGTATTGGTTTTAACTGTGCTTTGGGAGCTAAAGAAATGCGTCCGCATATTGAGGAGCTTGCCGCAAAAGCAGGTTGTTATGTTTCGGCCTATCCAAATGCTGGTTTGCCAAATGAGTTTGGAGCTTACGATGAGCAACCGCATGAAACGGCACATTTGGTAGACGATTTTATTGCATCAGGTTTTGTGAACATTGTGGGTGGATGCTGTGGTACCACGCCAGAGCATATTGGTTGTATTGCTAAAAATGCGAGGAAAGCCGAGCCGAGGAAAGTACCAGTGCTTGAGCCTTACATGCGTTTAAGCGGATTGGAACCGGTAACCATCACTCCAGAAAGCATTTTCGTCAATATTGGTGAAAGAACAAATATTACCGGATCCCCTAAATTCTCTAAACTGATCTTAGGTGGCGATTATGAGGCTGCATTGGCTGTTGCCTTACAACAGGTTGAGGGCGGTGCGCAGGTAATCGATGTGAACATGGACGAAGGGATGTTGGATTCGGAAGCGGCAATGACCAAATTCTTAAATCTCATTGCCTCTGAACCTGATATTGCTAAATTGCCCATCATGGTCGATTCATCCAAATGGTCGGTTATTGAAAATGGCTTAAAATGTTTGCAGGGAAAAGGGATTGTAAACTCCATCTCCTTAAAGGAAGGGGAGGAGAAATTCCGCGAAAGCGCCCGCAAAATTATGCAATATGGTGCTGCGGTAGTAGTAATGGCTTTTGATGAGCAGGGACAGGCCGATAATTATGAGCGTAGAAAGGAAATTTGCAAAAGAAGTTACGATATCCTGGTGAATGAAATTGGTTTCCCGGCAGAGGATATTATTTTCGATCCGAATATCTTAACCGTTGCAACAGGATTGGAAGAGCATAATAATTATGCAGTCGATTTTATAAATGCCACCCGTTGGATTAAAGAAAACCTGCCTCATGCTAAAGTGAGTGGAGGGGTTTCTAACATTTCGTTCTCTTTTAGGGGGAATAATGTAGTGCGAGAAGCCATGCACTCGGCATTTCTTTACCATGCCATTCAGGCTGGTTTAGATATGGGAATTGTAAATGCAGGGATGTTGGAGGTTTACCAGGAAATTCCACCCGAGTTGTTAGAAAGGGTAGAAGATGTACTCTTAAACCGAAGGGAAGATGCAACAGAGCGTTTAGTAGAATATGCTGATACTGTAAAATCGAAAGGTAAAGAGGTGGTTAAAGATGAAGAGTGGAGAAAAGGTTCTGTTGAAGAGAGATTATCTCATTCTTTAGTTAAAGGAATTGTAGAATACCTGGATGATGATGTAGAGGAGGCCAGACAAAAATATGCCCGCCCGATTCAGGTAATCGAGGGGCCGTTGATGGACGGGATGAATATTGTGGGTGATTTATTCGGTGCCGGAAAAATGTTCTTGCCCCAGGTGGTTAAATCGGCAAGGGTAATGAAAAAAGCCGTAGCCTATTTATTGCCATTTATAGAACAGGAGAAACTGGATAATCCCGATCAGGATCAAAACTCTTCCGCAGGAAAAGTATTAATGGCCACTGTTAAGGGCGATGTGCACGATATAGGAAAAAATATTGTGGGCGTGGTTTTAGCCTGTAACAACTTCGAAATTGTTGATATGGGCGTGATGGTTCCTGCGCAGGAGATCATTAAAAAAGCCAAGGAAATAAATGCCGATATTATTGGTTTAAGTGGTTTAATTACACCATCACTTGATGAAATGGTTCACTTTGCAAAAGAAATGGAACGCGAAGGCTTTACCATTCCATTAATTATCGGCGGTGCAACTACCTCAAGGATCCACGCGGCAGTAAAAGTGGCACCAAATTACTCTGGGCCTGCTATCCATGTGTTAGATGCTTCCAGAAGTGTTACGGTTTGCAGTACTTTAATGAATCCGGATACCAGAGACGAATATATTGCAGGCATCAGGGCTGAATATGATAAAGCCCGCGAAGCGCATTTAAACAAACGATCGGATAAACGCTTTAAAACCTTAGAAGAAGCACGTGCAAATAAATTTAAGATCGATTTTCAACCTAATCTACCTGTTCCGGAATTTACTGGTACAAGGGTCTTCGATAATTATCCTTTAGAAGAACTGGTTCCATATATCGATTGGACGCCATTTTTTCATACCTGGGAGCTCCGTGGTAGTTACCCGAAAATTTTCGACGATAAAAATGTAGGCGACGAAGCGAAGAAACTTTTTGATGATGCACAGACTTTATTAAAACGTATCCTCGACGAAAAATTGTTAACAGCAAGAGCCGTAATTGGTTTCTGGCCGGCAAATGCGGTAGGAGACGATATTCAGCTAACAGTTGCCGGTGATCAGTTGTCAAATGACTCCGAACTGAAAACTGAGAACTCTAAACTGGTAACTATTCATACCCTTCGCCAGCAGGCCGAAAAAGTTGATGGGCAACCTTACTATGCTTTATCTGATTTCATTGCACCGAAAGAAAGCGGAATTCAGGATTATTTTGGTGGCTTTGCCGTAACTGCAGGTATCGGCATTGATGAACTGGTGAATGAGTTCGAATCCAATTACGATGATTACAACAGCATCATGGCCAAAGCATTGGCCGATCGTTTAGCTGAAGCTTTTGCTGAGCGCATGCACGAACGCGTGCGTAAAGAATACTGGGGTTATGCACAGGATGAAAATCTGAGCAATCAAGAATTGATTAAGGAGGAATATGCAGGCATTCGTCCGGCCCCAGGTTACCCTGCCTGTCCGGAACATACTGAAAAAGGAACTTTATTCCAGTTGCTTGATGCAGAGAATAAAATAGGATTACACTTAACCGAAAGTTATGCCATGTATCCAACAGCGGCAGTAAGTGGGTTTTATTTCGCGCATCCCGATTCGAGGTATTTTGGATTAGGAAAAATTACTAAAGATCAGATTGAAGATTACGCCATCAGAAAGAATATGCCGATTGAAGAAGTAGAACGGTGGCTGAGTCCGAATTTAGCTTATTAAGCCCTAACCCCTAAAGGGAGAGGGAATTGTATACAAATTAAAATTTAAAGTCCCGATTATTCGGGATTAGGAGTATGAAGATTACAGAACATATAAAAAACGCAAAGGGTAAAACCTTGTTCTCTTTTGAATTATTGCCGCCTATTAAAGGGCAAAGTATACAATGGATTTATGATGCAATAGAACCATTGCTAGAGTTTAATCCGCCTTTTATTGATGTAACTTCGCTCCGCGAGGATTACATTTATAAAGAACAAGCCAATGGTTTGCTACAAAAGGTATCTTATCGCAAGCGTCCGGGTACTATTGCCATTTGTGCAGCTATTATCCATAAATATAAGGTTGATGCCGTTCCGCATCTTATTTGCGGTGGATTTACCAAAGAAGAAACCGAAAATGCATTGATCGATTTACAGTTTTTGGGTATCGATAATGTTTTGGCTTTGCGTGGTGATGCCCGTAAGGCAGATGGGAATTTTGTGCCAACTCTTGGCGGACACAGTTATGCTACAGATTTGATCGAGCATATCAAGAACCATAACGAAGGTAAATTTCTCCACGAAGATGTAGAAACCTTTAAAAGCGATTTCTGTATCGGTGTGGCTGGCTACCCTGAAAAACATTTCGAAGCGCCTAACATGAGTACCGATTTCAAATACCTGAAAAAGAAAGTTGAAGCTGGCGCAGAGTTTATTGTTACGCAGATGTTTTTCGATAATCAGAAGTATTTCGATTTTGTAAAGAAATGCAGGGAAAACGATATCAATATTCCAATTATACCAGGGTTGAAGCCTATAAGTACCTTATCGCAGTTAAATGTATTACCTAAAATATTTCATATTGATTTACCTGATGAGTTAACGGATGCGCTATCGCATGCCAAAAACAACAACGAGGCAAAAGAAATTGGTACAGAGGCCATGATTAAACAATGTAAAGAACTGATTGATTTTGGTGCCCCGGTATTACACTTTTATACCATGGGTCGCCCTGAGCAGACCAAAAAGATTGCGAAAGCTATTTTTTAAAGAAAAATCCGTTACTCTGAATTTATTTCAGAGTCTTAACTAAAAGATGCTGACCACGAAGTAGCTATTAGGCCTTTAAAATAATAAAAGCTGCTAATAAAATGAATTCAGCATAACTGCAAATTAAAAATAATCATGAATAATTTAAATACCGATCAACAAAACCTTGATGCCATCTTAACAGATGTTAAACAACAGGGAATAGATTATTTAAACCATATTCATGAACGTCCAACAGCTAGTGCTACAGATTTAGCAATCATTCGTGATTTAAACCAGCAAGGTATAGGTACTGTCGAAGCCTTGAAGCAATTTAACCAGCGTTTCGAGCCTATTATGGTGGCCTCATCCGGTCCGAGATACTGGGGTTTTGTAACTGGAGGAACCACACCCGCAGCCATTGCAGGCGATTGGTTATCGACGATATATGATCAAAACACGCAAAGTGCAAAAGGTAATGGCGATGTTTCTGCGATCATCGAACTCGAAACCATCCAGTTATTACTTTCGTTGTTTAACCTGCCCAAAGATTTTTTTGGTGGTTTCGTAACAGGTGCTACTTTATCTAATTTTACCTGTTTGGCTGTTGCCAGGCAATGGATTGGCAAACAATTGGGTAAAGATTTCGCAAGAGAAGGTATATCGGGTGCTGTAAAAGTGCTGTCGGCTACACCACACTCATCAGCCATCAAATCCTTATCGATGCTAGGCTTGGGAAGCAGTAACTTTATTCAGGTAAACGTAATGCAGGGCAACCGCGAAGCATTGGATGTTGCCGATCTGGAATTGAAAATTCAATCATTAAATGGTGAGCCTTTTATACTGATTTCCAGTGCTGGGACGGTTAATACGGTTGATTTTGATGACTTTGAAGCCATTAATGTTTTAAAAGGAAAATATAATTTCTGGTGGCATATCGATGCCGCTTTTGGTGGTTTCGCAGCTTGCTCGCCAAAACATAATCACTTGGTTAAGGCTTGGGAAAACGCGGATAGCATTACGATAGATTGCCACAAGTGGCTTAATGTACCTTACGAAAGTGCGGTGTTTTTTGTGAAAGAAAAACACCAGTTGCTGCAGGTAGAAACCTTTCAGAATTCAAATGCGGCTTATTTGGGTAACCCGATGGAAAATTTCAGCTATTTAAATTTCTTGCCAGAAAACTCCCGTCGTTTAAAGGCTCTGCCTGTGTGGTTTACTTTAACAAGCTATGGAAAACAGGGTTATCAGGAAATTGTTGAAAGTAATGTTGAAGTGGCCTTACAGTTTGCCGATTTCATCAATGAAAATCCAAACTTCGAGTTGTTAGCACCCGTACGTTTAAATACCGTTTGTTTTTCGTTGACAGATGAAAGTTTAGTCGCAACATTCCTAAATAAGTTAAACGCTGGCGGAAAAGTTTTTATGACCCCTACATTTTATAACGGGAAGAAAGGAATACGTGCTGCTTTTGTAAACTGGCGGACCTCAGCCGCTGATGTTGAGCTGGCTACGGCAGCTATGCTCGAAATTCTTACAGAAGTTTAACCTTAAAATTATTGTTTTAATACTATAGCGTTTATCTTTATACCGATGAAATTTGATGGCCTTAAATATGTATTGATTGCCTGCATTGCGATAGCTTTTTTCTTAAAAGTAAGCCATGCAGTTTCGTATTTAAGCTATTCTAGCAATAATGTTGAAGTTTTATCCACAAATGATAACGCAGCAGAGAAGGAAGAAAAGAAAGTAGAAACAGAATATGCGGTGCAACAGATCGTGTTTCATGGAGCATTATATTTTCCACTTCAAACTTCAAAAAAGGTGATTATTCCTGGCCATTCTTTCCAACTGGCTTATTTTCCAGAGGTTTTAACGCCGCCACCGTCCGTATAAATACACCTTTAGGTTTATTTTCTCATTTCGCAATAGCGGAATCAATTTTCTAGTTCAAAAATTACAAAATGATAGATATGAAACGAGCAATTTCATTTGCAGTGCTGTTAATCGCTGCCTCTTTAAAAATCAGTGCACAAGAAGTTGTGCAGAACAATGTTAAACCGATAGAAAATGCGCTAAATCAGGTTACCAAGTTGCAGCCCGTAAGTTTTAGTTATGATAAAGCCTGGGCCGAAAAACTGAAGTTATCTGCTAAACCACAATATGGTTTTGTGGGGGCTGATGCTAAAACTGCTTTTCCTGAAATTGTTTCTGTACAGGCAAAAAGTTATATGTCAGGTAAAAACGCATTTAAAAACGCTACTATTACCAAGGTAGATTACGAAAGCTTAGTCCCGCTTTTGGTTGCCAGTATAAAAGAGCAGCAAGAGCAAATAGAACAATTAAGGGCAGAAGTAAACAGTTTAAAATCTAGAAATACAAAGTAGTTTTTTTAGGTTTATAGTTGATTCAGGTCGGAGTAATATTCCGACCTTTTTATTTTTATAAATAAAAGGATCCTACGCAACGCTTTAATTTTTATTTTTATGTAATTAACCAATATAAATCTACTTTAAAAAACAATTCTTATGAAAAAGCTTATTCAATTATTCCTGTTTTGTACAGCGCTGGCTGTGTTACCCTTGCAAAATACTAAGGCTGAAATTAATGCCAGTAAATTTTTTAGCATCGGTTTAAATTTAAGTAATGGAACTGGTGATAACGGATCTATTTACCTGTACGGACCTACTCCTATTAGTGCTTATTTTGGCCCAAGTGGAGGTTCGTATGGTCCGTTGACGGCCGGCACCTATACTGTTATTATTTATACTGCAGCCCCAGGTTCGCGCACTTTTAGATTTAATGGACAAGCGATTACCACCAGCACTGGAAGTGCAACATTTAATAATGTTAGCATTACTTCTACAGCTTTCGCTTCTGTTAATTAAATAAATATTTTCAAGTTGGTCCGGATTTATAGTCCGGACCTTTGTGTTCTTTGGCTTTTTTGGTTAAGGATTACAAATCCCCACTAACTTCAGGTATTAATCTCATAGATACATCATTCCCGCATAGGCAAGAATCTTAATGCCTGTTAATTGCATTAGGTTCCTAATCAAGTTGGCAATGATCAACCTTCGAAATAACAATGTATACTTATTATCCTTTAAGCAAATAACTTTTAAACCCTTCAAAATCCACACTTAACTGATCTGCATGTTTAGGTTTACTTTCTAAAGTTTTTACCTGCTCAGGGATTTCGATTTTAGCCGCAATATCTGCAGGGAAAATATCCGGAAACTTACAGGCATGTGCAGTAGATAGGAAAACGGCAGCACTTTCGTCTGTAGGATTTTCGTTTCTGTATTTTTTAACTCCTAAATACGCAATAGCAGTATGTGGACACGCCACGTAGTTTAATTTACTATCAATTTCTTTGATACCTTCTAACGTTTCATCATCGCTAAAGCGGTAAGAAGTAACCACTTTTTTTATGGCTTCTACATCCTGATTAAATAGATCCATAATGCGCACCCAATTACTTGGTGCTCCAACATCCATCGCATTCGAGTAGGTTTGTGTTGATGGTTTTGTTTCGTATACACCAGTTTCTAAAAAGCGTGGTACAGTATCATTAACATTGGTAGCTGCAATAAACTGTTTAACAGGTAATCCTAGTTTGTATGCCAATAAACCAGCACCAATATTACCGAAATTTCCACTTGGTACTGAAAATACGACGTCTTTAAAACCTTGCTTTTTCAGTTGGGCGTAAGTATTGAAATAGTAAAATGTTTGTGGAATCAATCGTGAAATATTAATTGAATTTGCAGAAGTTAATCTGAATTTAGCATTCAGTTCCTCATCTGCAAAAGCCTGTTTCACTAAAGCCTGGCAGTCATCAAAAGTACCTTTAACTTCAATGGCCCTGATATTTTTTCCGTTGGTAGTTAACTGCAATTCCTGTATCGGGCTCACTTTTCCTTCTGGGTAAAGAATCGTTACCCTGGTGTTCGGTACACCTAAGAAACCTAAAGCTACTGCCCCTCCGGTATCGCCCGAAGTCGCAACCAGAACATCTAAAAGTTGTTCGCCATCTTTTAAGAAATAAGCCATTACGCGGCTCATAAAACGGGCACCAAAATCTTTAAAAGCTAAGGAAGGGCCATGGAAAAGTTCTAAAACAAAGGTTTTGTCATCAAGTTTAACAGCTGGTGCTTCAAAATTAACGGCATCATTAATTAAAGCCTTTAAATCCTCAGCCGGAATCTCATCTTTTAATAAAGTTGAAGCGACTTTGTATGCAATTTCAGGCAAAGAATACTGCTCAATATTCTGGATGAATTCGGGATCAAGCTGTGGGATTTCGACAGGCATATATAAGCCTTTATCTTGTGGCATGCTGTTAAAAACGGCTTCTTTGAAAGAAACACGTAAATCTTTATTGTTGGTTGAATATAGTTTCATTTTAATGGGGTTGAGGGGTGGAAGGTTAAAGGCTGAAAGGTTTCGGATGCATACCCTCCACCTTAAAACCTTCTACCTTCCAAGCTTAAATTACTTTTGGTCCTTCCGCGTTAACCGGAGATACAAAAGCTTTGCTGTTAATATTTATTTTATGTAAATGTTGCTGTTGCGATTTTGTTATTTTTCTGGCTGTTTCTTCATCTTGAGTTAATGCAAAAACAGATGGCCCCGAGCCTGAAATTCCGAAACCGATTGCCCCATTTTCCATCGCTAGTTTTCTCATTTCTTCAAAACCAGGAATCAAAATCGAACGTGTTGGTTCTACCAGAACGTCTTTCATGCTCCTTCCAATTAAATCAAAATCATTCATGAACAATCCACTTACCAAACCTGCAACATTTCCCCACTGGGTAACCGCATCTTTTAATGCTACTTTACTGCGGATCATTTGGCGAGCATCTTTAGTCGGTACATCTACTTCCGGGTAAACAATTGCTGCATACATGCCAGCTGGCGTAGGTAAAGAAATCACATCAAGCGGATCGTAACTTCTCACCAGTACAAAACCACCCAATAATGCAGGGGCAACGTTATCGGCATGGCCATAACCACAGGCAAGTTCTTCACCTTTCATGGCAAAGGGAACCAGAGCTTTGGTGGTTAATAAATCGCCCATTAATTTGTTAATGGCAAACAAACCAGCTACTGTACTGGCCGAGCTCGAGCCCAATCCACTACCAATTGGCATTTTCTTGTGCAGTTCAATTTCTACACCAATATCCAAACGGTTTATATGCTTTAAATAATGTTGAACACTGGCACTTACGGTATTTTTCGCTGCATCTAAAGGCAAACGACCATCATCGCCAGTAATTCTTTTGATCACCACGCCAGGTGTATCGGTAAATCGCATTTCAACTTCATCGCCAGGTTCGTTTACAGCGAAACCCAGTACATCGAAACCGCAAACTACGTTTGCAACGGTTGCCGGAGCGAAAACTTTTATACTATTTTTCATTATTAATTGGCTTAGCTATTTGTTAAGCGTTATTTGGTTTAAATGATATTTCAAATGCACTAAGTAATCATCGATAAAAAAAGAAAGGGTGTGCATTTCTATTTTCCCTTTTCCTGTGTCGCAGGTATTTTGAAGCTTTTCCTCTGGAATATTTTCAATTACCCGACTAATCTGATAGTTTAATAACTTCCAAAGCATTATAACTTCTGCAATAGCTGTCTCCTGGTAGTTTTGGTAGTTTACCCATTCATCCTGATGATAAATAATTTTAACCCCTTGTTCGTATTGTCCAACAACCAAACGACGGATGTTATTAACGGCACTATCTACCAAATGCCCTAACAATTCTTTTTTAGACCATTTTAAAGGCTGTGGTTTATCATTCCATGCCTCATCCGAAATATTTTCGAAATCAATCATCGCCTGATTAACCAGGTGAAGAATCTCGTTCTTTTTGCCTAAAACCGAATTCATATCGCTACTTATTTAAGGTACCTACGTTAATGATGTCGGCAAAAACACCTGCAGCGGTAACCTCAGCACCTGCGCCTGGGCCTTTTACCACCAATGGACGGGTTTTGTATCGGTCTGTAGTAAACGAAATAATGTTATCGCTGCCTGATAACATATAAAAAGGATGACTATCGTCGACCATTTGCAGACTGATCTCCACATTTCCATTTTCAAGTTTACCAATGTAACGCAAAACTTTTCCATCCTTAGCTGCTGTATTCTTCAAGTTTTCGAAGTAAGCGGCGTTTGTTTGCAATTCTGAATAGAAATCTTCAACAGATGTGGCATTTAAACAAGCCTCAGGCAAAATGTTATCGATTTTCACATCACTGGCTTCTAAGGGATAACCAGCATCACGGGCAAGAATCAGCATTTTACGCATAAAATCTTTTCCATTTAAGTCGTCGCGAGGATCTGGTTCGGTATAACCCAGTTCTTGCGCTTCCTTTACCGTTTCGTAAAAACCGGCGTCACCTTTAAAATTATTGAAGATGTAAGAAATGGTTCCTGATAAAATGGCTTCAATCCGCGCTACCTTATCGCCGCTCATCATCAGTTCGCGTAGCGTACGGATAATTGGTAAGCCTGCACCTACATTGGTTTCATAATAGAAATCTACGCCGAATTTACGGGCGGTATCTTTAAATGATTTATACTGGGCGTAATCTGCCGAGTTTCCTTTTTTATTACAGGTTACCACCGATATACTGCTTTCGAATATGCCCTGATAAAACTCTATTGGCGATTCTGCAGCTGTGTTATCTACAAAAACACAGTTTGGTAAGTTTAGGGCTTTCATTTTGGCAACAAAACCTGCTAAATCTGCCTGTTCACCATTTGTATTTAACTCCGCTTCCCAATTTTCTAACGACAAGCCGTCAGCATTGAAAATCATTTTTCGTGTATTACTGATACCCGTTACCTTAACTTGCAGATCGTTATTGGCTGCTAAGAAAGGCATCTGTTCTTTCAGTTGGTTAAACAAGGTTTTGCCGATATTTCCGGTGCCTAAACAGAAAACGTTCAATGTTCTTTTCAGATCGGTAAAGAAAGCATCATGCACTGCATTTACGGCTTTCGATAAATCATCCTTGCTGATAATAACTGAGATGTTATATTCTGATGACCCCTGAGCAATAGCCCTTACATTGATACCGTTGCGGCCTAAAGCGCTGAACAAACGTCCGCTCATACCTGGTGTACGTTTCATGTTTTCGCCAACAATGGCCAAAACTGAAAGGTTATTTTCAACTTCTGGTAGCTCTAGTTTTTTAGCATCTAACTCCAGTTCAAACTCTTTTTTGATTAAAGAAATCGCCTGTGAAGCATCTGTTGGTTTAACAGCGAAAGTAATGCTATGTTCTGATGAAGACTGGGTAATCAATACTACATTGATCTGTTCGCGCGAAAGCAGCGAGAATAATCTTCCGCTAAAACCTGCCTTACCCACCATGCCGCTGCCAGTTAGGTTAATAATGCTGATATGATCAATAGAGGAAATTCCTTTTATGGGTAAACTTGATGTTTTAACATCACTTTTGATATAAGTTCCTGCGAAATCGGGTTCGAAAGTGTTTTTGATCACAATCGGGATTTTCTTCATAAAAGCAGGGATCATTGTTGGTGGATAGATCACTTTTGCACCGAAATAACTCAGTTCCATAGCTTCGGTATAGCTAAGCTCAGGTAACGAGAAAGCCTTTTTCACAATGCGCGGATCAGCTGTCATCATGCCGTTTACATCGGTCCATATTTCTATTTCTTCTGCATTTAAGGCTGCACCCCATACCGCTGCGGTATAATCAGAGCCACCACGACCTAAAGTTGTTACCCTTCCTGTTGCATTGCTCGCTATAAAACCAGTAACAAAAAGTACTTTGCCTTTATTTTCCTGGTAGAAATTGTTGATCAGCATTTCAGTCAACTCGGTATCTACTTTCGCTTGCCCAAAATTACTGTCGGTTTTAATCAGGTCAGATCCATTAACATAAAGCGAATCACCAATACTTTTAGAAGCAATATGACTAATCATAAACGTAGAGCAACGTTCGCCGTAACTCAAAATCTGATCTTTGGTCTGCAAGCTCAGTTCGCGCAAATTGGCCACGGCCTGTAACAGATCTTCAAGCTCGTTAAAAAAGATCTTTAAGCGGGTAAACACAGGGTTTTGTGCTGCTGCAGGTAAAAGTGTGCGGATTACAGCAAAGTGTTTTGCTTCGATTTCTTTTAAATGAGCGTCGTAATCTTCCCCACGCTCGGCCATTTCGGCCATATCGGTAAGTAAATTGGTTACACCACTCATTGCCGATAATACAACTACCGGGCTGTTCTGCTGTTTTTCTTCGCCAACCAGGCGTAAGAGGGTTTTAATGTTCTCGGCCGAACCTACGGATGTGCCGCCGAATTTGAGTACTTTCATTAGTCTATATTGGTTTTAACTGTTTGATGCTGTGCGGATATTCATGGTTGCTCGTACAGGTTTCATTCAGCATGGGTTTAAAAAAAAAGCGTCCCGACTTTCATCGGGACGCTTTCTGTGTTTTATGTTTTTTCAATTTACAACAAATTAGCCCCGCTGGTTTATACCGGTGGTAATAATAATCGTTGTAATAATCGAAGTGTTAAAATTCATCTTGTCTTTGTGTACTTTGTACACCGTAAAGTAGGAGATTATTTTTTTAAAATGCAAATGTTTTTTCAATTTTATTTCGAAATTTCTATTAAAACGTTTAATTAGATAAGATAGCCGTATTTTCTGAACCCGAAACCAAATCATTCGCCTCTTGAGGAGTGTTTACAGGAGGGGTGCTTAGTAGGCGGTTTTAAATATTAGAAAAGATGCTGCCGTAATTATTCGGATACGGCAGTCCTGCTAACCGCTATAGTCCCGATGGCAGTAGTTGCTTATAAGTTGGTGGGATCGGGAGCTGCCGCTTTTATCAGGTTTAGTTAAATTTGGACTGTGGTGCTATTTAAGCTAGTTACCTTTCCGGCGTCTGATTCTCCTCCTTTGGAGCGCGCGCGTAAGGCGGGGTGGTTAATATAAGGCGGGGTGGTTAATATTTAATAAAGCGTCATTAATTTTCAAAACCTTACCCATTAAAAGTTTAAACCTGCTAAAACCATTTAATGGATTTTACTTAGTGTAATTTTTTAATTTTTTTTACCTTGTAAAATTGAGTGTAAATATCTGTAAATAAAATGTTTACATAATAGTGTATTTGCTACAATATGTAAAAATTTACGCTTCAAAACTAGTTTTTGTGGGTGATAAGTATTTACCTTTGCTGTACTAACTAACTTATTGTTATGAGCAAAAAGAAACTGCAAGCGCCAGATTTAAACTATTTAAATCTAGGTGGAAATATTGCTGTAAAGTACCAATTATCTCCAACGGAATTAATTGATGAAGCCTTATTAAATAAAGAAGGTATACTGGCTGCTTCAGGAGCGCTGGCGGTTGATACCGGAAAGTTTACCGGACGTTCTCCTAAAGACCGCTTTATTGTATGCGATCAAGTAACTGAAAATCAGGTTTGGTGGGGCGATGTAAACATTAAAATTTCTCCGGAGAAATTCGATCAGCTATTTTATAAGCTAACCAATTACCTTGAAGATAAGAAAATCTATGTCCGCGATTCTTCCGCCTGTGCCAATCCGGATTATTCGATATCGATCAGGGTAATTACAGAAACGGCTTATCAGAATCTTTTTGCTCATCATTTGTTTATCCGCCCGGAGGAAGATCAATTGGGTATCACACCAGAGTGGACCATTATTGCTGCGCCAGGCTTCTTGGCCGATCCTGCTATAGATGGAACCAGGCAGGGAAACTTCTCTATCATCAATTTTACCAGGAAAATGATTTTGATCGGGGGAACAGGTTATACCGGCGAAATTAAAAAAGGAATTTTTTCTGTTTTAAACTTTATCCTGCCAGTATATAAGAATACGTTATCGATGCACTGCTCTGCTAATGTGGGGAAAAATGGCGATACGGCTATATTCTTCGGCTTATCAGGCACAGGAAAAACCACTTTATCTGCCGATCCGGAAAGAGGATTAATAGGAGATGACGAACACGGTTGGGGCAAAGATTCGGTATTTAACTTCGAGGGCGGTTGCTATGCGAAATGCGTAGATTTAACCGAAGAGAAAGAGCCACAGATTTTTAAGGCAATCAAATTTGGTGCATTATTGGAGAATGTTAATTTTTTTCCGGGTACGCGGGAGGTTGATTATAGTGATATCAGTAAGACAGAGAATACCCGTGTAGCTTATCCTATAGATTACATTGATAATGCCATTTTACCATCAATAGCGGCTGTTCCGAAAAATATCTTTTTCTTAACTGCAGATGCATTTGGGGTGTTGCCTCCAATTTCAAAATTAAATGTAGAGCAGGCCATGTTCCACTTTATGAGCGGTTATACAGCAAAGGTTGCAGGAACAGAAACAGGGGTAACAGAACCTCAATTAACCTTTTCGGCTTGCTTCGGTAAAGCTTTCTTACCACTGCATCCATCTAAATATGCCGCATTATTAGGAGAGAAGATGGAAAAACACCAGGTAAACGTATGGTTGGTAAATACAGGTTGGAGCGGAGGCCCTTATGGCGTAGGTAAAAGGATGAAATTAAGTTATACCAGGGCGATGATTACTGCAGCGCTAAATGGAGATTTAGATCATAATAAATATAAGCAACACCATGTATTTAAATTGATGATGCCACTAAATTGCCCCGGAGTACCAGACGAAATTTTAGACCCCTCTAAAACATGGGGCAACCAGGAAGAATATTTTTTGAAAGCCTACGAACTGCAGGATGCCTTTACAGAGAATTTCAAGCAATTTGAACTGACAAAAGTACCAAAAAGCAGACACGAAGCGTTAAAATTATGTTAAATGCACTTTAAAATGCATTTTTTGAGCAAAAAATTTGCAATTCGATTTTTTTTTAGTTTTTATTGTGAAAGAATTGCCTCGGCTGGGGCAATTTTTTTGTTATACACCCTTGGTGGTTTACCGAAACTAAATTCTAAGTAACGATTTAATTGTTTATTGATTTATTAATTTGTAATTTAAAATCAATTTATAAATTTGTTTTTCGCAACAATTTCGGATAAGAAACGTTGAGTGTAGTACAAAAGAAAAAAAACAGCTAAAAATTAAAAACAAGAACTAAAACTAAAATTTCAAAAAAAATGGCAAACGCACCAAAACCAACAACTGTTAAAAAAGAGAGCTCTTCTAGTGCTTCAAATGTATTTGCAACATTCGTTATTCCAATTTGTATTGTAATTGGATTCTGTGTTTGGAGATTCGTATTCGGAGAAGGAAGTAACTTTATCGATGGTGACAGAGAAAAATTACCACTAGCTGGTAACTATCTTGGAACAGCTTACAAAGGAGGTCCTATCGTAGCGATCTTAGTTGGACTACTATTAGTAGTAATTGTATTCTCTATCGAACGTTTTATCGTTATTGGTAAAGCAAGTGGAAAATCTAGCTTAGATACTTTCATTCGCAAAGTACAAGGTTTATTAAGCGCAGGTAACATCGAGGCTGCAAAAGCTGAGTGTGATAAACAACAAGGTTCAGTTGCTAACGTAATTAAATCTGGTTTGAAAAAATACAGCGAAGTTGAAGCTGATACCAATATGGATGTAGAGCAATCAATCGTTGCTATCCAAAAAGAGGTAGAAGAAGCTACAGCTTTAGAAATGCCAATGTTAGAGCAAAACTTAACTGTAATTGCAACTTTGGTATCAATCGGTACATTAGTAGGTTTATTGGGTACAGTAACAGGTATGATCCGTGCATTCGCCGGTTTAGCAAACTCTGGAGCACCAGATCAGTCAGCATTAGCGGTAGGTATCTCTGAAGCACTTATCAATACTGCAACAGGTATCTTAGTATCTACTGTGGCAATTATCATGTACAACGTATTAACTTCTAAAATCGATAAGTTAACTTACGCTATCGATGAGGCTGGTTTCAGCATCGTTCAAACATACGCTAGTTCGCATAAATAAGAATTTTGAAAAAATTTTTACCGGCTTTATGGAAAACCGGAAAAAAGATCATCATTATTAAAAACTAGTAAAAAATATTATGCCTAGAATTAAAGTTAAAAGAACAAGTACAGTAACAGATATGACTGCCATGTGTGATGTGGCATCATTGTTACTTACTTTCTTCATCTTAACTGCTACAGCAAGGCAACCAGAACCTCTAGCCGTTTCTACCCCCTCATCTACATATGAGTTTAAGGTGCCGGTAGAAAACAATGCGATATTGACCATTGGGCAGGGGAAAGTTTTCTTTGAAGTAGCAGGTGTTAAAGTAAGAGCGAAAACATTGGAACTAATGGGCGAACAATATAAAATATCGTTCACGCCGTTAGAAGTACAACGTTTCTCTGCTATAGGGAGTTTCGGTGTGCCGATCCAGAGTTTAAAATCACTTATTGCGTTGAATGGAGCTGATCGTATGAAACCGGGTGTTCAAACCGGTATCCCGGCTGATTCTACAGATAATCAGTTAAATGCGTGGGTTTTAAATGCACGTAAAGCTACAAAAGAAATCAACAATCAGGATATGCGTATCAGTATCAAAGGTGATGCTAAAGAAGAGTATCCAGTTGTAAAAAAGATTATTGATGTGCTTCAGAAACAAAGTGTAAACAAATTTTTGTTGGTAACTAACTCTGAAGCTAAAAAGAAATAAGAAATGGCAGAATTAAACACGGGCGGGAAGAAAGCCACGCCAAGGGTTGATATGACCCCAATGGTGGATCTAATGTTTCTTTTGGTAACCTTCTTTATCTTAACAACTGTAATCTCTACGCCACAGGCGATGGATATTGCAAAACCGGATAAGAACGAAAAGTTACCTGAAAACAGGTTAGAGCTGAAAGCGAGTAAAACGATGACCATCTTATTGGGTAAAAACAATAAAGTTGCATGGTACATGGGAGTAGCTGGTGAAAGCGCACCAACAATCGAATCAGGATCGCAAATTGAAGATGCAATTGTAAAAAACAGGAAAAATGCTGATGCATCTGGAGTTGCTGGAGATTTTGTGGTATTGGTTAAACCAACATCAGGTTCTACATTCCAAAACTTTGTAGATATGATGGATGAACTGGAAATTCTTAAAGTAAAGGTTCGTCAGATTGATGATGATAATATCCTTGACAATGAGAAGCAGTTCATGAAAGAAAAGGGAATTTTATAATCAATAAAACCAGAAGTTATGTCGAAGTTAGATATATTCAGAAAAGAATGGCTTGAAGTGGTTTTTGCTGATAAAAACAAAAGCTACGGTGCGTACCAATTGCGTAAAACCAATGGTGCCAACACCACCAAAGCATTAATTATTGGATCTATTATATTTCTAGTGTTATTCTTCTCTCCAAAAATCTATAGCCTGATTAAAGGCTCAATGGATCAGCCGGATGAACAATTAAAAGCACAGGAAGTTATTTTAGCTCCACCTCCACCAGTTGACCCTAAAACGCCACCTCCGCCACCGGTAGAGCCACCGCCACCAAAAGTTGACCAGGTGAAAATGCCACCTCCAATTGTAAAACCCGATATCGAGGTTCGTGATGAACCACCTACGGTTGAAAAATTGAAGGAAGCTGATCCAGGTCAGAGAGATATCAAAGGTGACCCAACGGCAGAGATCAATATCGCTGAACCAGTAGGGGAAGGACCAAAAAGAGAAGCTGCTGTTGCGGTTGATGATAATAAAGTTTACGACTTTGTTAGTATCGAAAAACAACCAGAATTCCCTGGAGGTATCTCTAAGTTTTACGGATACTTAAGTAAAGCAATAAAGTACCCGCCAATGGCACAAGAAAACAACGTTCAAGGTAAAGTGTTTTTATCTTTCGTTGTTGAAAAAGATGGTAAATTAACTGATATCACAGTTACCCGTGGTTTGGGTAGCGGAACTGATGAAGAAGCCATCCGTGTATTGAAAGCTAGTCCACGTTGGAACCCAGGTATCCAAAATGGTAAGCCGGTAAGGGTAAAATACAACATCAACGTTAACTTTACATTGAACTAATAGTAGATGTTAAATTTTGATATTTTTAAGCAAAAATCGCCTAAACAGCGGTTTTTGCTCATTTTAGGCCTTGTCATGTTCGTTTTTTATGTGGTTTTAGGCTTTGCATTTATATTTTACGAACCAATTGCCCTGCGCTTAAGCACTATTCCACAATGGGGCCGCATCGCAATCGGTATCTTCTTAATTATTTATGCATTTGTAAGACTTTTAAGCCTTGGAAGGCGCGACTAATCAGCTCAATGAAAAATTTCCTTTTAATATTTTGTGTGCTCGCTTTACTTGTATCCTGCAAACGTAAAAATAAAGCCAATGCAGTTAAAGAAACCAGAACAAGCGGTACCTTAAAAATATTGGTTGACGAAAGTGTTGGACCGATTGTTCAAGATCAGATCGATATTTTTAGTTTGGATTATCCGGATGCAAAATTTCAGGCAACAGTAAAACCTGAAGAAAAATTATTGCCTGCCTTTCTTAATGATAGTGTAAGAGTAATTGTGTTGCCAAGGTTATTAACCAAGGCCGAAGAAAAATATTATAACCAACGGAATATAAAGATAAACACCTCACGATTTGCTGTAGATGGTATTGCTTTAATCACAAATCAGGGCAATATAGACAGTACAATTAACGTTAAAGATGTGATTGATATATTACAGGGAAAGAAATCAGATAAAAAATTGGTCTTTGATAACGCTTATTCAAGTACCTTTCAATATTTTAAAGAGTTGGCTAATATCAACCAGTTTCCAGCTACAGGTGTTTACTCTAAAAATTCCAGCAAAGAAGTAATTAAACTTATTGCTGAGGATAAGAATTTTATTGGTATTTTGGGCGTGAATTGGATCACGGGCAAGGATGCAGAAATGAGTGGATACCTTTCTCAGATAAAAGTGCTGGGTGTAAAGAATGTAAAAGGCAAGGTAGGAGATGATCAGTTCTATAAACCAACTCAAGATAACTTAATCAACGGTGTTTATCCTTTCTTAAGAAATATAAATATTATAGATTGCGAAGGAAGAGATGGTTTAGGCACAGGATTTGCAACATGGTTAAGAAGTCAGCGGGGACAATTGATTGTACTTAAATCTGGACTTGGCCCGCATAAGCTAATGCCAAGAGAAATAAATTTAACTAAAGAAAGTAATAAATAAATTATAAATTGAACCACGAAGTATTAGATATGATGCTTCATTATTGTTAAAACCAATGTTAGCTAAGTTTGGTTGGAGATTTTGGATAAAATAGAACTCACTCCAGCCCGATTTTAAAAACGTTTAAAAACAAAAAATTGATCCAATGAAAATTTCAAAGAAAGCAATAACCTTAAATGTAGGTTTGGTGTTGATGGGTTCTGCAGTTTTTGCTCAAAGTTTAACTGATGCGAAAAAAGCCATTGACGCAGAACAGTATCAGAAAGCTTCATCGATGCTTAAGTCGTTGGTAAGCGCTAAAGCCTCAGATGGCGAAAATTATTATAACCTAGGTTTGGTTTATCTGAAAACAGGTTACATCGATTCAGCAAGAGCCGTTTTCACCAAAGGTGTAACTGCTGATCCAAAAAATAACTTAAACTTAATTGGTTTAGGTGAAGCAGATATGTTGTCTAACAACCCAAGTTCTGCTAAAACTAACTTCGATAAAGCGGTAGCTTTGGCACCGAAAGATTACAAAACTTATTTGTATATCGGTAAAGCCTATTTAGCGCAAGATAAACCTAGTGATGATGTATCTAAACCTGATTTCACTAGTGCTTTGGCCAACATTACTAAAGCAGACGAATTAGATTCTAAAGATAAAGATGCTGAAGTTTTCTTAGCGCAAGGTGATGCCTATGCTTTACAGAAGAAAAACTCTGAGGCGTTAGGCCCATATTTTCGTGTAAACGATATTGATCCGACTAATAGAAGAGCCAAAACGCAGATTGGTAAAATGTACAAAGAATCAAGAGCTTTTCCTGAAGCTGAAAAAGAATTACAAGATGTAATTGCTGCTGATGCAAACTATGGCCCCGCATATCGCGAGTTAGGTGAGTTATACTTACAGTGGAGTAGCTTTGGTGTTGACAAAGAAAAAGCAGCTAAAGCGATTGAGAATTATAAAAAATACATGGATTTAACCGATAAATCTTTAGAATCTCAATTGCGTTATGCTCAATTCTTATTTTATGCTAAAGATTACAAAACATTAGAGCAAGTTGCAACCTCTTTACAAGTTCCTGCTAACGATCCTAAAAGTACTATTGTTTCAAGGATGAAAGGTTGGGCCGCTTATGAAAATGGTAATTATCCTCAGGCGTTAACTAGCTTAACTGATTTCTTTGCAAAAGAAAAGGATAAAACAAAGATTTTAGGTAACGATTATCTTTATTTAGGTAAAGCCCAAGTGAAGGCTGGTCAAGATAGCTTAGGTGTTCTTAATATCATAGAGGCTGCTAAAATTGATTCTACTAATGCTGATGCCTTAGCTGAGGCTGGTTTAGCGTTGTACAAAGCTAAGAAATACGGCAAGGCAGCAGAAATTTATACTTTAGCAACTAAATATAATCCAAATGGTAAAGGGTCATTAACTAATTACTATTATATAGGTCAAACCAGGTTCTTGGAAGGATATTTTGCTCAAAAAGATAAGAAGCCTTTAAATACGGCTGCATTGATTGAAGCAGATTCAGCATTGAGCCACTTAAATAAAGTTTCTCCTGAATTTGCATTAGGTTATTTTACAAGAGCTAGGATTGCCAATCTTTTAGAAGATAAAGCAAACCCAAAATATGCTTCAATTCCGTTTTTTGAAAAATATATCAGTTTAGTTAAACCAGAAGAACAAGCAGCCAATAAAACAAACCTTGTTGAATCTTACGATTACTTAGGTGCATACTATGCTGATAAGGATAAAGCAAAAGCTATCGATTTTTTAAATAAAAGTATAGCGCTAGATCCTCAGGGCCCTTTTGCAGCGGCTAAGCTAAAAGAATTGCAATCGCCTGCAACTGCTCCAAAAGTAAAAGGTAAAGGCAAATAATTAAAAAGTTAAATAATTTAGAAAAGGCAGAGTTTGGTTACTCTGCCTTTTTCTTTTACTTTTGCATCACAAAATAAAAATTATGCAAGCGCAAAGTTCCTCTATAGATTTTTTACCAATTATATTTCAAGTAATTGTTGCTTTAGGTTTTGTGGTAACCACATTGGTTGTTACCCACTTTTTGGGCCCAAAACGTAAAACGAGTGATAAGTTAGAAACTTTTGAAGCTGGTATTAAATCAGTAGGTAATGCACGCCAGCCTTTCTCTATTAAATATTTCGTGGTAGCCATCTTATTTGTACTGTTCGATGTGGAGGTAATCTTTATGTATCCTTGGGCAGTTAATTTCCGTGCACTGAAAATGGACGGAATGATTGAAATGTTCATTTTCATGGGGACATTGTTGCTAGGTTTTATCTACGTAATCAAGAAAAAAGTTTTAGACTGGAACTAGTTAATTGGCAGTTAATAGCCCTCGGTTTATAAACTTTAAACTAAAAATTGCCAACTGAAAACTGAATGTGTATCACTTACACTAACTCCTGGTAGTTTTTGTTATTTAGAAAGGTTCTAAATCGAGTGAAGCTAGTTTGTTTGCCTTTAAAATATTGTAAATTTGTTGCTCATTCTGCAAAGGGATGAGCATTTTTTGTTTATAAACATGAGTGAAATTAATATAGTTGATGCGCCTCCAGGAATAGAAGGATCTGGTTTTTTTGCCACTTCTCTTGATAAAGTGATTGGTTTGGCCCGCTCAAATTCATTATGGCCTTTACCTTTCGCAACTTCTTGTTGTGGAATCGAGTTTATGGCAACCATGGGTTCTCACTACGATCTTGGTCGTTTCGGTGCCGAACGCTTAAGCTTTTCTCCCCGTCAGGCTGATGTTTTAATGGTTATGGGTACTATCGCTAAAAAGATGGCTCCTGTATTAAAACAGGTTTATATCCAAATGGCAGAGCCACGTTGGGTAATGGCTGTTGGTGCCTGCGCAAGTAGTGGTGGTATTTTCGATACGTATTCTGTATTGCAAGGTATTGATGAGGTTATCCCGGTAGATGTTTACGTTCCGGGTTGCCCGCCAAGACCTGAAGCCATTTTAGATGGTTTTCAACGCATTCAGGATTTGGTGAAAAACGAATCTGGCAGAAGACGGAATTCTGATTATTACAAAGAACTTTTAGGTCAATACGGCATTAAATAATGGAAGAAACGACACTAAATAACGACATCCATGTTAAGCTGACCGAAAGGTTTGGCGAAAAAGTTACCGCTGTTTCTGAGCCTTATGGTTTATTAACTTTTGTAACTTATAAAGATGTTATCATCAATGTGCTTTCGCATCTTAAAAACGAATTAAAGTTTAATTTCCTTACCGATATTACTGCAGTTCATTACCCTGGTAAAGACCATGGAATTGCTGTTGTTTATCATCTACACAACATGGTAGAAAAAGTGAGGATCAGGATTAAAGTTTTTATTTCTGAGCAGAACCCAACTATCCCGACTGCAACAACGGTTTGGAAAGGTGCCAACTGGATGGAGCGCGAAACTTACGATCTGTTTGGGGTTAAATTTGAAGGCCACCCGGATTTACGCCGTATTTTAAATATGGACGATTTAGGTGTTCACCCGATGTTGAAACAATATCCATTGGAAGATCCGAACAGAGTAGATAAAAAAGACGAATTTTTTGGAAGGTAAACTATGAATCATAACCATCCGGTATTTACAGATAACGACCCGCAAAGTGAGCTGGTAACCCTAAACTTAGGCCCAACACACCCTGCAACCCACGGTGTTTTTCAAAATGTTCTGCAATTAGATGGCGAACGTATTGTTAGCGGCGTTTCTACTATTGGGTACATCCACCGTGCTTTCGAAAAGATTGCCGAACATCGCCCCTTTTATCAAATTACACCACTTACCGATCGTTTAAACTATTGCTCTTCGCCTATTAACAATATGGGCTGGCACATGACGGTTGAAAAGTTGTTGAATATTCAAATGCCAAAGCGTGTAGATTATCTACGCGTTATTGTAATGGAGCTTTCGCGTATTGCCGATCACATTATCTGTAATACAATTATTGGTCAGGATACAGGAGCAACTACCACTTTCTTATACTTATTCCAGTTTCGTGAACATATTTACGAAATCTTTGAAGAAGTTTGTGGTGCACGTTTAACCACAAATATTGGTCGTATTGGTGGTTTCGAAAGAGATTTTAATGATATTGCCTTTGCTAAAATTGATAAGTTTTTAAAGGAATTTCCTAAAGCATTAAAAGAGTTCGAAAATCTGTTAACACGTAACCGTATTTTTATTGATAGAACGGCAGGTGTTGCAGAGGTAACTAAAGAAACTGCTTTAGAATACAGTTGGACTGGTCCACTTTTACGTGCTACCGGTGTAGATTACGATGTTCGTGTAAGCGATCCATATTCTTCGTATCAGGATTTCGATTTTGAAGTTCCGGTAGGTACAAGTGGCGATATTTACGACAGATATTTAGTGCGTAATGAAGAGATGTGGCAAAGTGTTCGCATTATCGAACAAGCACTTGTGAAGTTAAAAACGGAACCAAAAGGTATTTTTCATGCCGACGTTCCTGAATTTTACCTTCCTCCAAAACAAGAAGTTTATAACAATATGGAAGCATTAATCTATCACTTCAAAATTGTGATGGGTGAGATTGATGCACCAAAAGCAGAAGTTTATCATGCTGTGGAGGGTGGAAATGGTGAATTAGGATTCTATCTGATTAATGATGGAGGCCGTACACCATACCGTTTACACTTCCGCAGACCAAGTTTTATAAACTACCAGATGTTTGCACCAATGAGCGAAGGCATGTTATTGTCTGACGCTATTATCAACATGAGTAGTATGAATATTATTGCAGGAGAATTAGATGCTTAAAGTAGAAGAACAAACACCTGTAGTGTTTTCATCAGACTTGCTGGCCAAGTTTGATGAAGTAAAAAGCCGTTATCCTGAAGGTAAGCACAAATCAGCTTTGTTGCCATTATTACACTTGGTACAGGCCGAATACCTTTGGGTGAGTACACCAGCGATGGATAAGATTGCCGAATATTTAAATATTCAGCCAATTGAAGTTTATGAGGTGGCAACATTTTATACCATGTACTTTTTAAAACCACAAGGTAAGTATGCCTTAGAGGTTTGCCGTACTGGCCCTTGTTGCCTGGTTGGTGCCGAAAAAATATTAAGCCACCTAGAAAATAAACTAGGTGTTAAGGAAGGTGAAGTTACTGCCGATGGTTTATTCAGCTTTAGAGGAGTTGAATGTTTAGCCGCCTGTGGTTTCGGACCGGTGTTACAGATTAGCCCGGAATATACTTTCTACGAAAACTTAACTACCGATAGTGTAGATAAATTGATTGAAGATTTAAAGAACAAGTCCTAAGTCTAGAGTCTTAAGTCGGGAGTCAATTTAGACTCAAGACTATGGACTATTGACTACAGACTATAGACTAATTAAAATGTCTCGAAAACTGTTACTTGAGCATATAAACGTACCGGGCATCAATACACTTGAAGTCTATCGCCAAAAAGGCGGGTATCGTGCTGTGGAAAAAGCCCTTAAAACTTTAACACCTGAAGAGATTGTTGAAGAAGTTAAGAAATCGGGCTTACGCGGTCGCGGAGGTGCGGGTTTCCCAACGGGGATGAAATGGAGCTTTCTGGCCAAACCAGAAGGTGTTGCACGTTATTTGGTGTGTAATGCTGATGAATCTGAGCCAGGGACTTTTAAAGATCGTTATTTAATGACATATATCCCTCATGCTTTAATTGAGGGAATGATTGTTTCGAGTTTCGCTTTAGGTGCAAAGGTTTCTTATATCTATGTGCGTGGCGAAATGATGCCTCAGATCCGCATTTTAGAAAAAGCCATTGCTGAAGCTAAAGCCGCTGGATGGTTGGGTAAAAACATTTTAGGTACTGGTTACGATTTAGAATTATATGTTCAGCCAGGTGGCGGGGCTTACATTTGCGGAGAAGAAACTGCTTTGTTAGAATCGCTTGAAGGTAAAAGAGGTAATCCGCGTATTAAACCACCATTCCCGGCGATTGCAGGTTTGTATGGTTGCCCTACAGTGGTGAACAATGTTGAATCGATTGCTGCAGTGGTGCCTATTATCAACGATGGTGGTGATGAATATGCAAAAATTGGTATCGGTAGAAGTACAGGTACAAAATTAATATCAGCTTCTGGTAATTTGGTAAAACCAGGTGTGTATGAAATAGAATTAGGCCTACCAGTAGAAGAATTTATCTATTCTGATGAATACTGTGGTGGTATTGCGAATGGTAAGAGATTAAAGGCAACGGTTGCAGGTGGATCATCTGTGCCTATTTTGCCCGCTAATTTAACCTTAAAATACGCTAATGGCGAGCCTCGTTTAATGAGTTACGAGTCTTTATCTGAAGGGGGCTTTGCTACTGGTACCATGATGGGATCTGGTGGTTTTATTGCTTTTGATGAAGATCAGTGTATAGTTAGAAATACCTGGAATTTCGCCCGTTTTTATCACCACGAAAGCTGTGGACAGTGTTCACCGTGCCGTGAAGGGACCGGATGGATGGAGAAAGTCTTACATAAAATTGAACACGGCCATGGTAAAATGGAAGATGTAGATTTATTGTGGGATATTCAACGCAAAATTGAAGGTAATACGATTTGTCCATTAGGTGATGCCGCAGCCTGGCCGGTTGCTAGTGCAATCCGTCACTTCAGAGATGAATTTGAATGGCATATTAAAGAGCCTGTGAAAAGTCAGAGCCAGAACTATGGTATTGCAAATTATGCAACACCGATTGAAAAAGCTCCGGTAACAGAAGAGAAATAAAATCCTAGGGTTGCAATTTGTGACCTTAAATTAGAACTAAAAAAGCGTCTCAGTTCGTGTCCTCACGAAACGAAAGCGAAAGAATTGGTTTGTGGAGACACAAACCAAGGCGAGATAAAGAAATAAAAAGAATATCATTAACCATGAGTGAAAAAGTTAAGGTTACGATAGATGGGATAACAGTAGAGGTTGATAATGGAACAACCATTCTGAATGCTGCAAGGCAGATCGGAGGGGATATTGTTCCACCAGCAATGTGCTATTATTCTAAATTACAAGGCAGTGGCGGTAAATGCCGTACCTGTATTGTAAAAGTGACTAAAGGTTCAGAGAAAGATCCTCGCCCAATGCCTAAGTTGGTGGCTTCTTGCCGCACAACCGTAATGGACGGCATGGAAGTGCTTAACATTACTTCACCAGAAGTTTTGGAAGCACGTGCAGGTGTTGTAGAGATCTTATTGATTAACCACCCATTAGATTGTCCTGTTTGCGATCAGGCTGGTGAGTGCGATTTACAGAATTTGGGTTATGAGCATGGTTTGCAAAAAACTCGTTATGAGTTTGAGCGTCGTACTTTCGAGCGTATTGATATTGGCGATAAGATCCAGTTGCACATGAACCGTTGCATTTTGTGCTACCGTTGTGTTTTTACTGCCGATCAGATTACCAATAAACGTGTTCATGGTATCTTAAACCGCGGCGATCACTCTGAAATTTCTACTTATATCCAACAGGCTGTTGATAACGATTTCTCAGGAAACGTAATCGATGTTTGCCCTGTAGGTGCTTTAACCGATAAAACTTTCCGTTTTAAAAACCGTGTTTGGTTTACCAAGCCTGTTGATGCACACCGTGATTGCGACCACGAAAAATGCAACGGTAAAGTAACACTTTGGTATAAAGGAGCTGATGTTTTACGCGTTACCGCCCGTAAAGATCAGTTTGGAGAAGTAGAAGAATTTATTTGCAATACTTGTCGCTTCGATAAAAAAGCAACTGCCGATTGGGTAATTGAACGTCCAACACACATTGATGATACTTCGGTAATTGCATCTAACCACTACGAAACATTAAAACCTTTGCACGTAATCCAGCCAAATGAGGCTTTACAGGCTGCGAATGAAATTGAATTACATAAAACAGTTAAATACTAATGGATAGCGCTTTTGTTATAGAAAAATTTATCCTGGTAGCTGTAATTTTCGGCATCAGTTTAGTTATTGCCATGTATTCTACTTATGCAGAACGTAAGGTGGCTGCATATTTGCAAGATCGTTTGGGCCCGGACAGAGCCGGCCCCTTTGGTATTTTACAACCATTGGCCGATGGTATCAAAATGTTTATGAAAGAGGAAATTATTCCTACCACATCAAACAGGTTTTTATTTATCGCCGGTCCGGGTTTGGCCTTGCTTTGTGCCTGTATAGGTACAGCGGTTATTCCTTGGGGCAGTCCGATTGAAATCGGTGGTAAAACCATTCCTTTGCAGGTTTCTGACATCAATGTAGGCGTTTTATATATCTTTGGTGTGGTTTCGTTAGGTGTGTATGGTGTAATGATCGGTGGATGGGCATCCAATAACAAATATTCTTTGTTAAGTGCAATCCGCGCGGCCTCACAGAACATCAGTTATGAAATTGCAATGGGATTGTCAATCATCGCTCTGTTGTTAATAACAAACTCCTTAAGTTTAAAGGATATTGTAGATAAACAACATGGTTTTTGGGCAGATGGATGGTTTACCTGGTATTTCTTCAAGCAACCATTGGGATTTCTAATTTTCATGGTATGTTCTTTTGCCGAAACCAACCGTGCTCCATTCGATTTACCTGAATGTGAAACAGAATTGATTGGTGGTTACCATACGGAGTATTCTTCAATGAAATTGGGTTTTTACCTATTTGCGGAGTACATCAATATGTTTGTCTCATCAGCGGTAATGGCAACTTTATATTTCGGTGGTTTTAATTATCCATTTATGGATTTAGCTGCTACTCATTTTGGCCAGAATTGGGCTTCAATTATAGGAGTGATTGCTTTATTCGGAAAAATATGTGCTTTCATCTTTTTCTTCATGTGGGTACGCTGGACTATCCCTCGTTTCCGTTATGATCAATTGATGAATTTAGGTTGGAAAGGTTTAATACCTTTGGCTATTGCCAATATTATAATAACAGGTGTTGTGATTGCGATTATTGAGAAGTTTTAATTATGGAATCATTAAGTAATAAGAAAAAAGTACTGGAACAAAAGCCATTGAGCTTTATGGAGCGCATGTACCTCCCGGCAATTGCCAAGGGTATGGGTATCACCATCAGTCACTTATTTAAAAAAGAGGCTACCGTAAGATATCCTGAAGTAGAACGCGAATTCTCGACCAACTTTAGGGGCATGCACTCGCTAAAACGCGATGAGAATGGTAAAGAGCGTTGTACAGCTTGTGGTTTATGTGCTTTATCTTGTCCGGCTGAAGCCATTACCATGATTGCCGCTGAACGTAAACCTGAAGAAAAACATTTATACCGCGAAGAAAAATACGCAGCGACTTACGAAATCAATATGTTGCGTTGTATTTTCTGTGGGTTATGCGAAGAAGCCTGCCCAAAAGAGGCAATTTACTTAGATGGCCCGATTGTACCTGCTGATTATTTACGTAAAGATTTTATTTACGGAAAAGATAAGCTAGTAGAGGCGCCATTAGAAATGAAAAAATAATTGGATAGTTCGTGAGTACACGAACCCTATAACTGAGATAATCGTCATGCTAAATTTATTTCAGCATCTCCTTTATAAGACCCTGAAATAAATTCAGGGTGACGAAATAAATAAAACAAATAACAAATTAATGAGTACACAAGTATTCTATTTCGTAGCCACATTAAGTATCATCTTTTCGCTGCTGGTGATTTTTGCAAAAAATCCTATCCACAGTGTATTGTACTTAATCCTTACCTTTTTTACCTTCACTGTTCACTATGTGCTGTTAAATGCACAGTTTTTAGCGGTGGTAAACTTTATCGTTTACATGGGGGCCATAATGGTATTGTTCCTTTTTGTACTGATGTTGCTTAACCTGAATAAGGAAACCGAGCCAAGTAAATCACCGCTGATTAAAATCGTAGGGGTTATTGCAGGTGGCTGTTTGGTGGTAACCTTAATCGGTTCTTTAAAATCGGCAAGTATTACCAGCCCGTTAATTTTGAAAAACCCAGGATTGGGATTGGTAGAAAATCTAGGCAAGGAGCTTTTTGGCCCATTCTTATTGCCTTTCGAATTGTCATCTCTATTACTGTTGGCAGCAATGGTTGGAGCCGTTTTATTATCTAAAAGAGATGAGGTAGAAGCATAATGGAAAATTTAACATCACAACTTCAGGGCGTTCCGCTAAACCACTACATCTATTTAAGTGCCATTATTTTTTCTATTGGCGTAATTGGTGTACTTACCCGTAGAAATGCCATCGTAATCTTTATGTCGGTTGAGCTGATGCTTAATGCCGTTAATTTACTTTTAACCGCATTTTCGGTTCATAGCAACGATCCATCAGGACAGGTTTTCGTATTCTTCATTATGGCTTTGGCAGCAGCAGAGGTTGCAGTTGGTTTAGCTATTATTGTAATGGTTTACAGAAATACGAAATCGATAGATATTAATGTTTTAAATCGCCTTAAGTGGTAAATATATAATAAGAATGACAATAGAACAATTGATTTGGTTGGTTCCGTTACTTCCTTTTTTAGGGTTTGTAATTAATGGGCTAGGCAGAAACTCTTTATCTAAAGGACTTGTTGGTATCATTGGGAGCGGGGTAATCTTCGCCTCCTTTATCATCAGCGTAGTTGTTTTCTTTAGTTTACAAGGCGACACACAAAAATCTCACGAAGTATTTTTATTCGATTGGATCAGTGCAGGTACATTGCACATTCCTTTATCTTTCCTGGTTGATCCTTTAAGCTCGATCATGCTTTTGATTATTACCGGAATCGGTTTCCTGATCCATCTATATTCTACGAGCTACATGCATGATGATGCTGGTTTTGGTAAATTTTTCTCTTACCTAAACCTGTTTGTATTCTTTATGCTTTTATTGGTATTGGGTTCTAACTATATCGTAATGTTTATCGGTTGGGAGGGGGTTGGTTTATGCTCGTACCTGTTAATCGGTTTCTGGTATACCAATAATGCTTATGCCTCGGCAGCTAAAAAAGCTTTCGTAATGAACCGCATCGGTGATTTAGGCTTTTTGTTAGGTGTATTCTTGGTCTTCACCACCTTTGGTAGTGTAGAATTCGCTAAAGTTTTCCCTCAGGCGGCTAATATGTTGCCAGGTAATGATACTTTAGTTTTAATCACCATTTTATTATTTATCGGTGCCTGCGGTAAATCGGCCCAGTTGCCATTGTTTACCTGGCTGCCTGATGCGATGGCCGGACCAACGCCAGTTTCGGCTTTGATCCACGCAGCTACAATGGTTACAGCTGGTATTTATATGATTGCCCGTTCGAGCATATTGTTCGATCTTGCTCCACTTACCCAGCACATCATTGCCATTGTTGGCGCCGCTACAGCTTTGGTTGCTGCAATTATTGCTTTAACACAGACTGATATTAAAAAAGTATTGGCTTATTCAACAGTATCTCAATTGGGCTATATGTTTTTAGGCTTAGGTGTTGGTGCTTATACTGGTTCGTTTTTCCACGTATTAACCCACGCATTCTTTAAAGCACTATTGTTCTTGGGCGCAGGTTCGGTAATCCATGCTATGCACCATGAGCAAGATATGCGTCATATGGGTGGACTGAGGAAGAAACTTCCTGTTACTTTCTTAACTATGCTGATCGGTACCATTGCTATTGCAGGTTTACCACCGTTCTCTGGTTTCTTCTCTAAAGATGAAATTTTAGCACATGCTTTCCAGGCAAGTCCAATACTTTGGGGAATTGGGGTTTTAACCGCATTCTTAACTGCATTTTACATGTTCAGAATGATGTTCTTAACTTTCTCTGGGAAATACCGTGGAACACACCATGAAGAAAGCCATGTACACGAATCGCCAACAGCGATGACTTTTCCTTTAATCATTTTAGCTGTTCTTGCAGCAATTGGTGGAGCAATCAACTTTCCCCATATTTTTGGTGGAAACGAGTGGTTGGCACATTGGTTAGAGGGAGCAGGGGTTGCGCAGCACGAACTGGATTTAAGCCATTCAACTGAGCTTGCGCTTATGGCTACTTCGGTTGTTGCAGCCATTATTGCTTTAGTTTATGCCTATGGCCGTTATGTAAAGGGAGCACGCGTTCCTGTTGCTGATGAAGCACCACGTTCAGCACTGGCAAAATTATCGTACAATAAATTCTATTTGGATGAGATTTATGATTTCCTGATTACTAAGCCATTAGATGCACTTTCGAAATTCTTTTACAGAATTATCGATAACAAATTTATTGATGGAATTGTAAACGGACTAGGATGGAGTACAAACGAGGCAAGTAAAGGCATCCGTTTGTTGCAAAGTGGAAACGTAGGTTTCTATATATTTATGATGGTATTCGGTATCGTCGCATTGTTATTATATACATTTTTATACATATAAAAAGGGTTCAAAATTAAATAATGGAACAACTTTTACTACTTATATTTCTTCCGCTTGTAGGTGCAATTGTTACTGCATTTGCGGGTAAGTCGGCTAAAATAGTTTCGACCATATTTTCGGTTGTTTCTTTAGGTTTGGCTTTGGTTATGGCCTGTAATTTCATTCCAAATGCAAGTACCCAGTTTGAGGTTAATTTGCCATGGATTGCAGATTTAGGTATCAATTTCCACGCAGGTATCGATGGCATCAGCATGCTTGTGGTATTGCTAACCAATTTATTGGTGCCAATTATTATTTTATCGAGTTACAACCATGAGTATAAAAATCCAGCTGCATTTTATGCTCTGATTTTGTTTATGCAGTGTGGCCTGTTATTGGTATTTACAGCATTGGATGCTTTCTTGTTCTATATTGGATGGGAAGCAGCATTAATTCCAATCTACTTTATCTGTGCTATCTGGGGAGGAAAAGACCGTATCCGTATCAACATGAAATTTTTCGTGTATACTATTGCAGGTTCGTTATTTATGTTGATGGGTATTATTTACCTATATCTTCAGAATCCATTACACAATTTTGATATTCAGGCTTTTTACGCTTTAAACTTAGATAATGCACAGCAGGGATGGATTTTCTGGGCTTTCTTTATCGCTTTTGCCATTAAGATGCCGATTTTTCCTTTCCATACCTGGCAGCCTGATACTTATACTGCGGCACCTGCACAAGGAACCATGTTGTTATCGGGTATCATGTTAAAAATGGGTATTTATGGTGTAATTAGATGGTTATTGCCAATTGTTCCGGCTGGTGTTCATGACTGGGGCAGGTAGTTATTATTTTATCAATCATCGGTATTGTTTATGCTTCGCTCATTGCTTTTACGCAAAAGAATGCTAAGCGTTTAGTCGCTTATTCATCTATCGCTCACGTTGGACTAATATCAGCAGGTATCTTCGCTTTCAATCAGCAAGGTATGCAAGGTGCAATGGTGCAGATGTTGAGCCATGGTATTAACGTGGTGGGTTTATTCTTCGTTTTAGATATCATCTTCGCACGAGTTAAAACCAATAAAATTGAAGAGTTGGGCGGAATTGCCAAAGTAGCTCCGCAGCTGGCGCTTACTTTTCTGATCATTGTTTTGGGCACCGTAGCTTTACCGGGAACGAACGGGTTTATTGGCGAATTTTTATTGCTAATGGGCGTTTATAATTACGGCATTTGGGCTGCCGCTATTGCAGGATTAACCATTATCTTCGGTGCTGTTTATATGTTACGTATGTACCAGAACGTAATGCTAGGCGAAACCAACAGCTTAACTATCACTTTTACCGATATTAAAGGAACCGAAAAATTGGTTCTTTATACTATATGTGCATTAATTATTGTTTTGGGTGTTTATCCAAAACCGGTTCTGCACTTAACAGAGGCATCTGTACAACATTTATTAGAACAGGTAAATCAAAAATTAAACACAGTAAATTAAGCAATGAATATTATTATAACCATTAGTATAACAGCTTTTATAGTGCTTTATGCAGGTTTGTTTAAGGCAAATAAAGCATTACTACCACTTACCGTTGTTGGCTTACTTACTGCACTAGGATTTACTTTTTGTGCATGGAATGGCAATGCTGTTCATTTTGGAATGATGGAGACAGATAATTTCGCTCTGGCATTTTCAGGTATTTGTATTGTGGGCACACTTTTTATCTTTTTATTAACACAGAACTATTTCCACGCTAAAAGCGATAACATAGCTGAATATTATACCTTAATTCTTTTCGCATTAGCGGGCATGATTATGATGGTATCGTATAAAAATATGGCCATGTTATTTGTAGGCTTAGAAATCATGTCGGTGAGTTTATACATTTTGGCGGGTATCCGTAAAAAGGATTTTGCCTCTAATGAAGCTTCCTTAAAGTATTTCTTAATGGGTGCTTTCTCCACAGGCTTCCTGTTATTTGGTATCACCTTAATTTATGGCGCTACGGGATCATTCGATTTAGATAGAATCCAGGCTTATTTAGTAAATAGTCAGGCAGTTTCTCCAATATTTTATCCGGGCGTTATTCTAATGATGATTGGTTTAAGCTTTAAGGTTGGTGCTGCCCCATTCCACTTCTGGACTCCAGATGTATATGAAGGCGCTCCATCTTTAATCACCACTTTTATGAGTACGGTGGTTAAAACTGCAGGTTTTGCTGCATTCTTACGATTATTTGCTGGTGCATTTGCACCACTTCACGATTTTTGGGTTGCGCCACTTATGGTGATTGTTTGTCTAACCTTATTTATCGGAAACGTAACTGCACTCTTCCAGAAGAACTTCAAACGCATGCTGGCATACTCAAGTATTTCACATGCTGGTTACTTATTGTTTTCGCTAATTGTACTGACCAAAAATTCTGGAAACAACGTATTGGTTTATGCAGCAGCTTATACCTTCGCCTCAATTATTGCTTTTGCGGTATTAATATTGGTGAAACAAAAAACAGGTAGCGATAGTTTCGACAGTTTCAATGGTTTGGCTAAACGGAATCCATTAGTAGCATTATGTTTAACTGTAGCCATGCTTTCATTAGCAGGTATTCCGCTAACCGCTGGCTTTATCGGGAAATATTTAATGTTCCTGAATGTAATGACCGAATATAAAACCTTACTTGTTGCATTCGCGATTTTAAATGCGCTGGTTGGCTTCTATTATTACTTTAGGGTAATCGTAGCCATGTGGTTTAAAGATGGTGCAGAAACAGAACTTTCAACGCCGGCGCAATACAAAGTCGTTTTGTTGGTTTCTGTTGCAATTACGTTAGTTTTAGGTATTTATCCTGCAATTATTTTAAACCTGATATAGGTATGCTGTTGTTTAATAATTATTTGTAGTTTTACGAATAATTGAATATGCACGATTTTTGGAATAACCTGCATCAGCTACTTGATCCCGAGAAATTATTGAGGGAGGGCGGTTTCTATCTCGTCGTATTCGTTATCTATGCAGAAACAGGCCTGTTTTTTGGTTTTTTTCTTCCCGGTGATTATTTATTGTTTTTAGCGGGAATGTTTGTTGCAACGGGCAAGCTTGATGTGAACATTGCGGTACTCTTGGCTGGTTTATGTGTTGCTGCAATTTCAGGTAATTTTACCGGTTATTGGTTCGGTCGTAAAACGGGCCCCGTACTGTATACCAGGAAAGATAGTTTCTTTTTTAAGAAGCGGTATTTGAAAGCCGCAGAAGATTATTATCATAAACAAGGTGCCTTTGCACTAATTATGGGCAGGTTTGTACCCATTGTTAGAACTTTTGCACCGATTTTTGCAGGAGTTGTGAAATTAGAGTTTAAAAAGTTCGCCTTATACAATGTTGTTGGTGGTGTACTTTGGATCTGTTCCTTAACTTTGCTTGGTTATTTTTTGGGCAGAAGGTTTGAAAAAGAAATTAACGATTATTTATTATATATTATTATTGGCTTTATCCTTATTACAACTATACCATTATTAATTACCTTTGTAAAAAGTAAAGTAGTAAGTGGTCCTGAAGAGGATAAAACAGATTTAAATTAAAAATGGCAAAAGACGATCATCACGCGTGGCATAGCGTATCTCCTGGGCACAATGTTCCAGAAATTGTAAACGCAATTATTGAAATTCCAAAAGGTTCAAAAGCAAAATACGAAATAGATAAAGAATCTGGTTTAATTAAGTTAGATAGGGTTCTTTTTTCATCAGTAATGTACCCGGCAAATTATGGCTTTATTCCGCAAACTTATTGCGATGATAAAGATCCATTGGATATTCTGGTGCTTTGCTCAGTAGATGTTTATCCAATGACATTGATCGAAGCGAAAGTGGTTGGTGTAATGCACATGGTAGATAATGGTGAACAGGATGATAAAATTATCGCGGTTGCTGCTCACGATATGTCGGTAAACTACATCAACGATTTAGATGAGTTGCCTCCACACCAAATGAAAGAGATTGTTCGTTTCTTTCAGGATTATAAAGCATTAGAAGATAAAAATGTAACGATCGAACATTTACTTGGTGTTCGTTATGCGCATAAAGTAATTAAAGAAAGCATAGAACTTTATAACACAACATTTAGAGAATTAGCTTAATGGATTTACCCACGGTCTGTTTGTTTTTAAATTTAGAGCTAAGTGCAATCCTGCCCGCAAACGTAGTTTTGGTTGCTGTACAAGAACCCGATACCACTTCTGTAGGTTGGCGATTATTCTTTGCATTATTTTTGGTGTTACTTAACGGATTTTTTGTTGCAGCAGAGTTTGCTATTGTAAAAGTTCGCGCATCACAAATTGAAATTAAAGCAAAAACAGGCAGTCGTGTAGGCAAAATGGCCAAAGGGATTATTCATAATCTTGATGGGTATTTGGCCGCCACACAGCTAGGCATAACGCTTGCATCACTTGGCCTAGGTTGGGTTGGTGAGGGCGTTATGCATACCATTTTCAAAAATCTTTTCGATAGTCTACAGTGGGGTTTAAGCGATGCTTCTATCCATACTGCCTCTACAATCGTTGCCTTTTCGCTCATTACAATTATGCATATTGTATTTGGCGAATTAGCACCTAAATCTTTTGCTATCCAAAGGCCTGTAGCTACGACGCTTTTCGTTTCCGTACCACTTCAATTGTTTTATGTGGTATTTAAACCATTCATTTGGACGCTAAATAGTCTTGCCGCCATTATCCTTAAGCCATTCGGAATCGACACCTCCAGCGGGCACGAATCGCTGCATAGCACCGAAGAACTTCAATATTTACTAGATCAGGGTAAAGAAAGTGGTGCGTTAGATAATAACGAACATGAACTGATTAAAAACGTATTCGATTTTAATGAGCGCGTGGTTAAGAATATCATGGT
Source organism: Pedobacter riviphilus (assembly GCF_014692875.1). Classification (NCBI taxonomy): domain Bacteria; kingdom Pseudomonadati; phylum Bacteroidota; class Sphingobacteriia; order Sphingobacteriales; family Sphingobacteriaceae; genus Pedobacter; species Pedobacter riviphilus. Next base: position 5,443,628 of record NZ_CP061171.1, read on the forward strand.
GCCCAGAACCAAGATTTCGGGCATTGAGTTAACTTCTCCAAAAGAAGAAGTGATTGATACGATTATTAAAGAAGGATATTCCCGCTTGCCGGTTTATGATGATATTATGGATAAAATTGTAGGGATTATCCATGCAAAAGATATTCTACCATTAGTTGCAGCAGGTAACCAGCACTGGACATTAAACGACATCATCAGGAAACCGTATTTCGTTACAGAAACTAAGAAAATTAACGATCTGATGAGCGAGCTGCAAAGTAACCGCATACAGATTGCTATTGTATTAGATGAGTTTGGCGGTACAGCGGGTATGGTTACCTTAGAAGATATAGTTGAAGAGCTTGTTGGAGAAATCCAGGATGAATACGATGAAGAAAAACCGTTGGTAGAAAAGGTTTCTGATAATGAATTTATTGTAAATGCATTTGCTACAGTATACGATGTAAATGAGCATTTGCCTCACGATTTACCAGAGGATGAAGACTTCGATACCATTGGTGGACTAGTTTCTCACGTTTTTGAACGTATTCCTGAAGTAGGCGAAAGTACTGAATCATACGGCTACCTGTTTACTATCCTTAAAAAGACAGAACAGAATATCGAAACAATCAAATTAGAATTGGTGATCAATAAAGCAGATATGGTTGATAATCATTAATTTCAACTATGCATATTTTTTATACACCAGATATAACCAAAAATACCTACACACTTAACGAAGAAGAGAGCAAACACTGTGTTAGGGTGCTTCGCCTTACCATTGGCTCAATTGTTAACTTAGTTGATGGAAAAGGGGGCTTTTACACTGCTGAAATTACTACCGATAATCCCAAAAAGGTTTCTTTATCTATTTTAAAAGTAGAAACGGAGTTTCATAAAAGAAATCATTACTTACACATCGCTGTTGCACCAACTAAAAATATCGACCGTATCGAGTGGTTTTTAGAGAAGGCTACAGAGCTGGGCATTGATGAGGTTACACCAATTATTACCGATAGATCGGAGCGAAGGGTAATTAAAGAAGATCGCCTCAATAAAGTGATTACTTCAGCCGTAAAACAATCGATTAAAGCTTATCATCCCAAATTAAACGATGCTGTTTCTTTTGATGCTTTTTTAAAAGAACCGTTTGATGGTGACAAACTAATTGCACATTGCATTGATAGCGGAGAAAAACAATACATATCCAAACTTGTAGTTCCACATCAAAAATATTTAGTTCTTATCGGTCCTGAAGGAGATTTCACACCTGATGAAGTTAATTTAGCTTTGAATAAAGGCTTTAAAGCATTAACTTTAGGTGATAACAGATTACGCACAGAAACGGCTGCTTTATCTGTTTGTTTTGAAATCAATTACCTTAACCGATAATCAGTTTGAAGTTTTCAGTTTTCAGTTTTCAGTTTTCCAAATTTCCGGCATTGGTTTTAAGCTTTGGTCTTTTAGCTTTAAGCTTGATGCTTTTCGCTTTTATTCCGCCAACCTACCGTATGGCTAAATTAAAGTATAACGGTGGTGGCGATTGGTATGCAGATAGAACAGCTTTACCCAATTTAATTGCATACTGCAATGCCAATATCAAGACTAATTTTTATGCTGAAGAAAGCATTGTTGAAGTAGGTTCAAAGGAGATCTTTAACTATCCATTTGTTTATATGACTGGCCACGGAAACGTAGTTTTTAACGATCAGGAAATTAAGAATTTGAGGCAGTACCTTACGGGCGGTGGCTTTCTTCATATAGACGATAATTATGGATTGGATAAATTTATCCGCCCGCAGATGAAAAAGGTATTTCCAGAACTTAGTTTTGTTGAATTGCCAGCTAACCATGCGCTATATAACCAGAAATTTAAGTTCCCGGGAGGTTTGCCTAAAATCCATGAGCATGATAATAAAAGACCCCAGGGATTTGCCTTGATTTACAAGGGAAGAGTTGTGTGTTATTACACCTACGAATGCGATTTAGGCAACGGTTGGGAAGACTTTGGTACATACCCCGAAGATACACAAGAGACACGGACAAAAGCGCTTAAAATGGGCGCTAATCTGGTTCAGTATGCCTTAACTCAATAAGCCATGTATAAAGTAAAAGTAAATGATCGGTTTTTATTCGAAATTGAGAATAAGGATTCAGCTTTTTTAGTAAATGGAGAACAGGTTCAGCTCGATCTAAGTACGCTTGGACCTAACAATACGCATGTTCTATACCAAAACAGGTCTTTTAACACAGAACTTGTTGAGATAAATAAGACTGAAAAAACCTGTAAAGTAAAAGTAAATGGGAATATTTATCAGATTAACATCGAAGATCAGTTCGATGTTTTGTTAAAACAATTGGGGCTCGATAATTTAGCCGCCAATAAAGTTTCTGAGATTAAAGCACCGATGCCTGGCTTAGTATTAAAGGTTTTGGTTGAAGAAAATGCTGAGGTAAAGAAAGGCGATAACTTATTGGTGTTGGAAGCGATGAAAATGGAAAATATTTTAAAATCATCTGCAGATGGGGTAGTGAAGAAAGTTTTGATCAAACAAGGTGATAAAGTAGAGAAGAATCAGATTTTAATTCAATTTAAATAACTCTTTCGCCTTTTTACCGTTAAGGTATTAAGCGCATTAAGGTTGGTTTCGGTAGAGATTTTTCTAATACCCTTAACTTCTTAATGATAAGGTGTTAACTAAGGAAGCCACCATACAAAAATAATAAAAACTATAAAGCATAAAAAAGTCCCGATTTAATGTCGGGACTTTCCTTTTTATTTACCTCTGCTTACCCTATAAGGTTTTTGAGGAGGGTTTTTGAAATTTCTTTTACCTACAGTACTAATTTCTGGAGCGCCAAGCATCGTCATAGCACAACGGAAACCGACTTCTGCTGATGATTCATCTTGTTGCATAAAACGGCGTGTTGCCGGGTTTAACCAGTAAGCCATATCATTCCAGGAGCCACCTTTATAAACTCTGGATTTATCGTTTACCAGCGTTACACCTTCTTCGTTAAGCAAAGTGTTTTGCCTGTCGCGATAACCCCTTTGATCGGCCTGATAGCTGGTTGATGCTACCGGAGATTGCGGATCAGTCGATTTTGAAATCGAATCAGAACGTTTCGCCTGCGCTTGTTTTTCTGCCCAGGTTTGTTTTCTTCCGGCATATGCATTTTCTTTAATCGGATTGCCATATTTATCTAATGCAATTTTCCCGCTTTGAGAATCTTCTAGTTTTTTATTGGTGAAGTAGTTACCGCGATAAGGATTAAATGCATCTGCATCAGTGAATGTACCGGTTCTGTACACATCATTAACCCACTCATTCACGTTTCCTGCCATATTGTATAAGCCGAAATCGTTTGGTGCATATTGAATAACCGGAACCGTTAAATCTCCTTTATCATTTAATGAACCGCCAACACCCATATAATCTCCAGGCGCTCTTTTAAAGTTGGCCTGAATCATACCCCTGGTTTTCTTTTTGGCCGAACTAACACCTAAACCATTCCAAGGGTAAATTTTATTCTGGTTGATATTCTCATATTCTGTATTGCCAATTAAGCCTAGCGCAGCATATTCCCACTCTGCTTCTGTTGGTAAACGATAAGGTTGCATAATTACACCATCCTCTAATGTTGCAGTTCTTCTTGGCTGACCATTTTTGCCTCCTGTAGTTGCAGCAGTTCCTCCTGCGCTTGTGGTAGCTGCACCAGCTTTTGTATTGTAGTCAATCGGTGCATTTTTACCTTTATCATCGTACTGCCCATTTAAATAGGCATCTGTATTAAATGGTTTGTCTGGTTTTGGAGTAGCTGCAGCCGTAGTAGCAGTATGGCCTTTTCCATTACCAGCTAAAGTTTTATAATCAGTTAAAATTCCTTTTTCGCGTAGAATAAACTCATTAGCTCTTGAAGTTCTCCATTCGCAGTAACGAGATGCCTGCTCCCATGAAACACCTACAACGGGATAATCACGATAAGCTGGGTGCCTTAAATAATTATCTACATAAGGCTCGTTATAAGATAATGCACGGCGCCATACTAAAGTATCAGGAAGCTCATTATAATAAAACTCACGATCTTCAGGGTAGTTATATCTGATCCAATGTAAGTATTCTAACCAATCGGTATTCGATACTTCTGTTTCATCCATGTAGAAAGAAGGTACGGTAACCTGTCTTTTGTAGTTGTAAATGTTTGGTTCAACACCTGCAACCTCGATGGCACTACCACCAACAACTAAAACTCCACCTTCAATTGGAATTAAGCCGGGCCCTGGAGCTCTCTTGTATTGAGTAGCTACAGCAAAAGCACCAGATTGGTTGTTTTTACTTTTCCTATCTGCATAAGGAATACCTGTTTTACTAGAACTCGCACTTTTTGAGCTACAACTCGAAAGCAAGGTGGCTAATGATAAACAAGTAAAAGAATATAGTAATAGTTTTTTCATATAGTACGTTGGGAATATTGCCCCTATAGGGATTCAATCGATAAAATTAAACAATTTTAAATGAATATATAAATAATGTGATAATAAAATATCGATTATATTTTTGAGTGATAACGTATTATTTTAAAGCGTATTGTGTCTGTCTGTTTTTTAAATGATTTTAATGCTAAATAATTATAAATAAGGAAGATAAAACATGGGTTTGTGGCAGTTTGGTGTTGGTTAATACTAGCACAACTTAGAGATTTCAAAAAATATTTTTATTCTGGATCTGTATAAATCGAGCGCGTATTTTGTGGAAATTTATATTATCAGAATCGCCGTAAGCCCATAATTTAATCCACAGCAAAATAAGCCTAACGATTAAGGGTTTACAGTGATTGCAAATAAATTAACCATATTAGAGTTTTAAAATTATAGCGTTCAAATCGGGTAAATTAAAATAATCGTAATGATATAAAGAGAAAATAAAGAGAAAAATGAATTCGATTTATAGTGCTAAGTTGTTATTAACCTTGTGTTTGCATTTTTTGCAGTCACACCGATATGTAAAAATCGTAGGTTTAATTAGTAAATAATCATAGAATTCGTAATTTGGTAAAATATACGGTTTGGTTTTACGTTACAGAATATATTCTCCAGTTATTGCTAAATACCCAAATCTAAAATTACGTACCTTAAAGGATGAATTTCAAGTACATTAGTAAACTTGCTTTTTCTGCACTCTCAATGGCCTTGGTGTTTGGTAAAACAAATGCCCAAGTAACCATAGGCAATACCCAAACAAACGGTAGCGAGTCGAATAATATTATCACGGCAGTTCCGTTTCTGCTCATTACACCTGATGCCCGTGCCGGAGCAATGGGCGATGCTGGCGTGGCTGTTCCTGGTGATGTAAACTCTTCAAGTATAAATGCGGCGAAACTTGCCTTTTTAGACAAACCTTATGGTTTTTCTATTTCTTACAGCCCATGGTTAAAGAGTTTGGTGCCAGATATTAATCTTGCTTATCTGAGTGGATTTTATAAATTAGATGATCGTAATACCATTGGAGCATCGTTGAGGTATTTTTCTTTGGGTTCAATTCAGCTTACAGACATTAACCAACAGGATCTTGGGATCGCCAATCCGAATGAATTGGCGTTTGATGTTTCTTTTGCACGTAATTTTGGTAATGAATTTTCATTAGGAACTTCATTAAGATATATTTATTCTAATTTAGCTTCAGGTCAGTTTTCATCTTCCGGGCAAGTACACGGTGGAAATGCTGTAGCGGTTGATGTTTCAGGATTGTACAAAAAAGCGACTACATTATTTGGTAAACAGGCTATTCTTTCTGCTGGTGCTAATATTTCCAACATAGGAACTAAAATGAGCTATTCTGATGGAGGAGAGAATTTCTTTTTACCCACCAATTTTAAACTAGGAGGAGCGTCTACAATCACGATGGATGATTTTAGTACTTTAACTTTCGCCCTCGATTTTAATAAACTTTTGGTGCCAACACAACCTATATACGATTCGAACAACAAAATCGTAAGTGGAAAAGATCCAAACCGATCGGTTCCTGCAGGAATTTTTGGTTCGTTTAGTGATGCTCCTGGTGGTTTTAGTGAAGAACTGAAAGAAGTTGGAATTTCTACCGGATTAGAATATTGGTACAACCAACAGTTTGCTGTTAGAGCTGGTTACAACTACCAAAGTCCAATGAAAGGCGATAGTCGCTATTTTACCTTAGGACTTGGGTTAAAATACAACGTTTTTAACATCGATTTTTCTTATTTAATTGCAAATGCACAGACTAGTCCACTTGCAAATACCTTACGTTTTGGTCTATTGTTTAACTTTGGCGAGAATAAAAGCAAAAGATAAAAAAGATTAAAGCAAATAAACATGAAAATTAGAGTAGGTTTCGGATTTGATGTGCATCAATTAAAAGATCAACATCCTTTTGTTGTTGGTGGCGTTACATTAGATCATCATAAAGGTGCTTTTGGCCATTCGGATGCCGACGTTCTTCTTCACGCCATCTGCGATGCACTTTTAGGTGCAGCGAACCTTCGCGATATTGGTTTTCATTTTAAGAATACAGATGATAGGTGGAAAGGTATCAGTAGCATTATCTTATTGAAGGAAACAGTTAAATTGCTGGCCGAAAAAGGATGGCAAATTGGCAATATCGATGCGATGCTCTGTTTAGAAGCGCCAAAAATTAACCCTCATATTCCTGTTATGCAGCAAAATATTGCTGATGCAATTGGAATTTCTACTGATGATATTTCGATAAAAGCAACAACCAATGAACAAATGGGCTTTATTGGTAGAGAAGAGGGCGTTGTTTCTTATGCCGTCTGCCTGATAGAAAAACCTTAACTAACATTAGAATTTTTTCGCTGTTAAATAAGAAATCGGCAAGCCAATACAGAAAATTAAAATAACAATATTTAAAATTGCCCTTTCGTAGTGAAATGGTGCAGCTGGTATTTTGGTTAGCGGAACAATTAATAGAGTCATGATGGTCCACACTACAATGCCATAAATTATTCCCGATAGGATGATATTTTTTCGGAGAACAGGCATTTTTGTTGATGCTATTGTGAAAACCAATGTAAAGCTAAAGGCAATAAAGTAGTGCAAAGCTAATCCGATAAGCGCGGTTTTAATACCCCCGGCAAAAGCTTCTGGTCCCATAATAGCGCTGGAGATGTATTGAAATACCCTCATAAAATTCATCTTTCCTAAAAATATTACTGCCGCCGTTCCATCTAATGTTCCAGCAACAAACGCAATTAATAAAACCTGTTTAAAGGAAAATGAGGTTTGGTTAGATTTTTCCATTAACAATAATAATGTTTTTTTTAAATAGCTTGTTATTAAATGTTTATGTTTTTTTAGGGTGAGGTGGATAGCCAAAAAAGCCAAGTTTTATAACACATTGGCTATTAAAACTTGGCTTCTTTTTTAAGGACTGGAAGTATTACGCTACCTGTTCCTTAACATTTCCTGTTCTTTTTATTGTACCCCAGGTTTCCAGTTCGCCCTTTATAGCTTTCCTGAACGAACGGAATAAGACAACATACATTAATTGTCTCCAGAAAAAACGTTGTGGGAAGATGTAAAGTAAATTTCTATACTTCTCTTTTTCCATGCGGAAAGCGATTGCAGCAAAAATCATATCTACCACTATAAAAATAATGTAATAGAAAAGTACCTGACCAAAACCATTATGCAAACTTAAAATCCCTGAAAATCCGGTTAGGGTTAAATTATTAATGGCGCTTAGTGAAAAGAGGCCACTAATTAAGGAAATGAGCATAAAAAGATCGGCAAGTGGTGAAAATAATGGTAATATGATCTGGTAGATCAAAATATTTGGCATACCTACCATTCCAAAATAGCCGTATTTCTTGTTCAGTAGTGTTTTTCTGTTTTTCCAGAAGCTTTGCATTACGCCAAAGCTCCAACGGAAACGTTGTTTAAGCAACATGCTCACCGTTTCTGGTGCTTCAGTATAAGCAATTGCACTGTCACAGTTTTTAACCTTGTAACCTGCCCTTAAAATACGCATGGTTAAATCGCAATCTTCGGCAAGAGTATCAATGGTAAATCCGCCGATTTCTAAAATTACCTTTTTTCTAAAGGCACCTATTGCCCCTGGTACAACGGTAATTGTATTTAATAAGTCGAAGGCCCGCCTATCCATATTTTGAGCAGTGATATATTCTATAGACTGCCATTTGGTAATAATGTTGTTGGCATTTCCAACTTTTACCGTTCCGGCTACAGCAGCTATTTTCTCACTATAGAAATACCGCATTAACTCGGTAACTGCATCGTTTTTCAATTGCGTATCAGCATCTATACATACCACAAAATCTGAACTAGCTTTTGATATGCCGTAATTTAAGGCCGAAGCTTTGCCTCCGTTTACCTTACTGAAAACCTTTACCTGAGGGTGGTTGCCAAAGTGTTCGTTAATGATTTCAAAGGTTTTATCTTTTGAACCATCATCCACAAAAATTAATTCAAAATCAGGATAGGTGGTTTTTAAAAGGCTATTGATGGTTTGAACTGCAGTAATTTCTTCATTGTATGCCGGAATGATAATGCTTACCTTTTCTGAAGGATGTTGTATTAATTTACCAATATTGCGTTTCGCTCTTTTTCGTTGTCTGATGGCCAAATAAGCAATAAATATGGTCCTTAAGATAGCAAGTACAATAGCAACAGAAAATATAATATTTAAAATCATGTTGCCATAATAAAAGAAATTGATAAAAAAGTAATCGCCAGAGCCTGAAAAACCACTATTTGCGGTAGATTTTACAGCAGGCATAAGTTCCGATCTTTTTTTACCCATTAAATCGCCAACCGTTGTAAACGTATAGCCCTTTGCTTTAAAGAATTTAATAATCCGTGGCAAGGCTGCAACAGTAGCTTCACGGTTTCCTCCGGCATCATGAAGCAAAAGGATATTGCCATTGTCTTGTTGTTTTACCACCTCGTTAAAAATCTGATCTGCAGTTTTACCCGGTTCCCAATCTTCAGGATCGATATATTCGCCGATATTGATGTAATTCTCTTTGCGGCTTTGTGCAACTGGTAAAATCTCGGAAATATTCTGTGGCTCTGCATCAGCGTTAAATGGTGCACGGAACAAAATTGTACTGTGGCCAGTAACGGCTTCAATTAACCTACGTGTAGCATTTAGTTCGAACTTTACCCGCCTTGGTCCAATGGTCGACATATCAGGATGGAAGAAAGTATGGTTTCCAATTTCATAACCATCATTATATTCCTGTCTTAACAGTTCCATATTTTTTTCGGCCATAATCCCAACCACAAAGAAACAGCCTGGTACTTTTTCCTGTTTCAAAATATTTAACACCTGGGGTGTATAAACGGGGTCGGGGCCATCATCAAAGGTTAAGGCAATTTTTTTATCGGCCTCCCCAAATCTTTTAATTACATATTGCTCTGGTAGTCGGGTATATTTTTGATCGGCAATAGAGAAATTGTCTTTATTTAAAGTAAATCTTACACTACCTGGTGTGGGGGTAGAAATCAGATCCAGAATTTCACCATTACCTAAGTAGGAGATGCCACCCATATTTAACGAAGCAATTTTGCGTAAATCGAATGGTTTTTTCTTTAAGGTATCTAAACTAAGATCATTGGAAATAAAAGACCATAAACGTTTATCTTCAGAGCCTAAACGCCATAACGCAACACCAGCAATATCCCAATCATCAGCTTTGCGGATTAAATTAAAATAGGTTGCGGCATCTGTAAAGTAAACTTCATGTTTAATTCCACTTCCATCGTTATAGGTATAATTTAAATTGGCCGAAGCAGGATTGTAGTTTATTTTGCTTTTGTAATTAACTGCAGCAGTCATTGCTTCTTCATAGGTTACCGGTTTGCCAATACTATTGTTTGGCCAATCGTAACCATAGCAGGCCAGGGCAAGGATTACTTTGCTGGCATCAACTTTACTGCAAATGTCATCAAGCTTTTCTTCTACCCATTCCTGGTGTGAAATATCACCCGCATTACTTTGCTCGGTATGCTGATCATAAGCCATTAGTACGAGGTAATCGTTATATTTTTGGAGGATTTCTGGTTTATAATCGTCGTTTTCGGGTGAAATATCTTGAGAAACAATCAGCTTTTCTGCGTGAAATTGGCTGTAAAGATTTTTCATAAAAGCGTTAAAGCTGTCACCATTTTCGAGATTAAGCTCCTCGAAATCTATATTGATGCCACGATAACCATATTTTTTGGTAATTGCGATGAGGTCGTAGATCAATTTTTGCTGTGCAGGTAGATCGTTCAACAACCGCCTTACCGCTGCGCCATCCCAATGGTCTTTATTGTAATTAGAAACTACTGCAATAGCCGATTTTTTAGCATTATGGATTACCTTCAAAGCGGCAGTATCGGCTTTATCAACAATAGAATCGCCATTTAAAAAGAATGATTCTGTAGCCACCATATCCAAATGGCCTATGTTGCGTTTTAAGTCAGATAATGATCTTTCTTTGCTTGCGGCCCAACTTACATAAAAAGCCATGTTGATCCTTTTATTATTGCCGTGATGGGTTAAAATGCGATGTTCACGATCTTTTTTGATTTTTTGAAGTTTCGATTTTTCGATAGTGAAATCTTTGTACTGTTGCGATTTCTTTAGCTTCTCTAACTGTTTTTGTGTTAAAGGCGTATTGGTGTTAATAAACGGTAAATTGGGTGCCTGCACTGAAGATAAGGTATACACCACGCAGATAATTGCGATAATAAAGACTAAAAAAAATGTACGACTTACCCAGGTAAATGCATGCCAGCGTCTTTTAGTCTCAGTTTGAAATATTTGTTTTCCGGACATTTTTCTGTTCTGATTTATGATCAAATGTCACTAACGAATATGAAGATTGGATGAATGATTTAAAATTAAGCGTTGCGAGATTAGATCGTTAGTTCTTCTCGAAGATAATATTTTTATTGATCTATTTATCAACTGAAAAATGAATTTTTAGACCTTTTGCATCATTAAGAAATTAAGGTTTTCTAACGTAAATTAAAATGCGATAATAGGAAAACAGAAGAGCATTGACAGATTATATGTTTTTTCGACTAAGGCTCTTCAACGGGCTTAGACTGACAATACTGATCATAACTTAATGATATTAGAATGTGTTGCAATATAAAGGCAAAAAAGCCGACAATTTTACAAGAAATGCCGGCTTTTTAATCCATATAAAATGAGGTCTTATATAAAAGGTGCTGAAACAAGTCAACAGCACTATGGTCAGTTTACTCTTCTAAATAACCAAATCTGCCCTGATTGTAATCTTCGATGGCTTGATGTATTTCGGCTTCAGTATTCATTAAAAACGGACCATACTGAACAATCGGTTCTTCTATGGGTTCTCCACTTAAAATCAAAATAACACTGTTTTCTAGGGCTTCTATTTTAATTTCCTCACCTTTATTTTTGAAGTGAACGAAATTATCAGCTACCGCAGTTTCAGATCCATTTATTTTAATCGAACCTTCAATCACCATAAATCCGGTGTTAAAATTTTCAGGGAAGTTAAATGTCGCTTTACCACCTTTATTTAACCGTGCATTATACAGTTCGATTGGTGTAAAGGTACTTGCATTGCCTTTTAAACCATTATAATTACCAGCAATGATCTCGATTTTTCCTCCGTTTTCTGGAAGATCAAAGTGAGTCATGTCGGCCTGTTTAACTGCTTGATACTTTGGCCTAGCCATTTTATCTTTAGCAGGTAAATTAATCCAAAGCTGAACCATTTGAAAAGGTCCTCCTGCTAAACTGTATTGCGCTTCATGATATTCTTTGTGCAATATTCCACTCGCAGCAGTCATCCACTGTACATCACCTGGATAAATCACCCCGCTGTTTCCAGAACTATCGTGATGCGCAACAGCACCATGATAAGCAATAGTTACTGTTTCGAAACCCCTGTGCGGGTGAACTCCAACGCCTCTTGGTTCTTTCCTGGCAGAAAATTCAATCTTTGAGCCATAATCCATTAGGAAAAACGGACTCATGTTGATTTCATAACCACTTGGAAAAAAATTGTGTACCCTAAAGCCATCGCCAACCATATGCGGGGCAGGGGCTTTTAGTACTTTTTCTATTTGTTTTGTTTCCATGATTGGAACCTTTCTGTTATGCGCTTGGCGTTTGGCGGATAATCTACGCTTATCGCCAAACGCCTATCACTTATACATTTTTTACAAACTGTAATTCGCCTAAAATGCGAACTTCTTCGCTTACCATTACACCACCAGTTTCTAATGCAGCATTCCAGGTTAAACCGAATTCAGAGCGGTTAATTTTTCCGCTTAAGGTAAAGCCTGCTTTGGTATTTCCCCAAGGATCGGTAGCAATACCACCAAATTCTGCGATTAATTTTACTGGTTTAGTTTCACCTTTAATGGTTAAGTTGCCTTTAACGATATAATCGCCTCCATCTTTTTCTACCGAATTAGATTTAAATTCAATGTGTGCAAATTTTTCAGCATCGAAAAAATCGCCACTTTTTAAATGGTTATCACGGTCGGTATTTCCGGTATCAATTGAACCGATATCACCTTTGAAAGAAATTTCTGCATTTTCAAATTCATCACCTTCTGATGTTAATTCTGCAGTGAAAGATTTTAAACTACCAGTTACAGTAGTAATCATTAAGTGTTTTACTTTAAATTGTAATTCGCTGTGGGTTGGATCTAATGTCCATTTTGTAGTTGCCATATCTTTTGTTTTTTGAGATGTTTAATATTTACAACACAAAAGTACAGCGCAGGTTTTTACTACAGATTGATGTATGGTAAGAAAGGGAAATAATTGAATGAGAGAAGGATAGAATGACGTATTGGTGAAAAGTTGTACGTTGAAAGGTTAGATTTGAAAAAGCCATTCACTCATTGAGTCTATGGCCTAAAATGTTTATTGGCCAGTTCCTTTCTTACCCGGCTTAACGATTCGGGTGTAATGCCCAGATAAGAGGCAATCATCCATTGTGGTACGCGGAGGGTAAGGTTGGGGTATAGTTTTATAAAATCGAGGTATCTTTCTTCGGCCGTAGCACTTAATAACATGTTAATTCTTTTCTGCATAAAGCGGATCGAATTATTAAGCAGTTTGATTTGCATGGGCTGTAAGCATGGCACTTGCCTGGCAGCTTCCTCCATGAAATTGTTAGGCATTAATATGGCTTCGGTTGCTTCGATGGCATCGATAAAAAATATTGATGGCTCATTGTTCATGTTGTTACGGTCAGAAACCAGCCAGTTTTCGGGGGCAAACTGAAGGATGTGCTCTTTGCCTTTCGCATCAATTGAGTACGCCCGTAATAAACCTTTTCCTACAAAATATCCGTGTTTGAAATTATCGCCAGTATATTGAAGTATTTCGTTTTTTTCGAATTTTTTTACCTTTAAAGCAGATGATATGCTTTCGAACTGCTCATCAGTTATCTCTATTTTTTCCTGTAAGTATTTCTGGAACTGATGAATCATAAAGGTACAATGTTATTTTTTTACGGGCTTAATATCGGAAAAATCTACACCACATTTGCAATTGCCGCCACAACCGTCTTTTTTTACCTGTAAAGATTTAAAAACCAAACGGCCAACATATACCAATGCTACCGCAAAAAGTAAAAAGACTAAAATCGTTTGAATATCCATAATGCAAATATAAAGGGTTTTAGGCTGAAGCCGTTCAAGTGAATGTAAATTATTGGATCAATGTTTAACCGCAAAGCTTTTCGCTAAGGTTGCTAAGCTTACGGATGTCTTTGCTAGGGTTTATTTGGTGAAAATTAAGACCTAATGTTATTAATGTGCTTTGCGTCTTTCTTTTGCATTCTTTGTGGTTGTGGAAAGAATTTACTCCTCCATAAAACCTACAGTACCACCAACCCAATCAAAATCGGCATTGTAACGTACGCCGATCATTTTACCACGGCTTAAGCGGGCCAGATTAATGCACAGTTGGGGTTCGCCACCATCAGGCCATAAATACATCATCCTTACTTCTGCCTTTACGCCACCATCAGGTGCCTGTACAGCTGGCTCGTAATTTACCTTTCTTTGTAAAATCCAGTTTTCCGGATCTTTTATATTAGTAATGTCCGTTTCACTAACATCGATAATTACGCCCATCCCAGCAAAAGAGAATAATGGCTTAAGTACGTAGTTCTCTAAATCTTTAGGAATTGCAGTTAATTCATTTAAAAAACGTGTTTCGGGTACAAACTCACTTTTCAAGAAGGGCATGGTATATTTGCTGATTCGATAAAACCAGTTTGGATGTGTTACCCATTCCACATCGAGTTCTTCACGTGGATCGAAACTATTTTTAAAAATCTCGGTATTATTGGCCACTTCGTCAAATATCAAGCGGTTATAAATTCTTTTTAACTGGATTTTTTTACCATCTTCTTCGTAAAAGAGCTGTTTGCCTACTTTTTTAATATCTTCCAATGCCAAGATTTTAATACCCAACATTTTTTGGGTAACAAAAAAATCAATAGCTGTTTTTTGATGAGGTGCATCTACATCCATCAAGGCCACTTCTTCTGGCTTGTGAGCGCCAATAATAACTTCTTTAAGCAGCTTGATGTACCCTTCCTCGTTAAAGCCGTTTAAGAAATGATTCACAGAGCTATCAATTTCAAAACCTGCCTTAAAAGTTTTTGCTAAATGATGCTGAAATCCATATAAGGAAGGGAATCCTTGCATTTCGATCAACATGGGGGTAAGTTCTCCTGCTTGATTTTTACAAATGCCGAAATCGAAAGTTAAAAAGTGTGGTTGCTTGTTCTCATTAGGGACGTTCCAATCTGTTGGAATCGACTTTTGGGTAAGTGCCTTAAAGTTGGGTTGCTTAATTAGCTTGATAATTTCTTCCCCTGCTTCAATTAACTTTTGTTTTAACCGCTTCGGAATAAATATCGGGGTTTCAGCAACGCGAAAAGGAATTTCAGGATAACCTAAACCAAGCTGGGTTAAAAAAGCCTGGTACTTTTCTCTAGTAAACTGTTGATTGTATTTTTGGCGTTGAGCAGGTATCATATGTTTTTATAGTTTTCGTCATTGCTAGGCACGAAGCAATCCTAGAACCATCGCTAAAGCATTAAGATTGCTTCGTGCCTAGCAATGACGGCTATTTGTTTATACCGCTTGCAAATCCCCAATTGCTTTTTGCAAGAAATTAGGTAAGATAACACTTTGTGTAAGTACAATTCTTGCCGGATCGTCTAAACTGTTTAACATATCCAGGTATTTTTGTTCGCCATGCAGACCGATGATTGCTTTTTTCTTTTCTTCTTGAAGTAAGTACATTTTCATGCCCACCGGATCAGCTTCTGGATGAAACTGCGTACCGATGATTTCTTCAGAAAAGCGGATCGACATCATGCAACGTTCTAAATCCACATGTTTACGCTCTTTTTCAATGGCTAATAATTTTGCGCCTTTTTTCTCGAAAGCAGCAAAATCTGGCTCGATCACTTGCCAATCTCTGCTGTCTACCGAAAAGAAAGGATTGGTAATGCCATTAAAAATTTCGTCTTTTTCTCCTTCTTCTGTTAAGTTTATAGGGAAAATACCAAAAGCGTTCGACCGTCTTTCGGTTACATTACCCAACTCATATTTTCTACAAGCCAATTGGAAGGAGTGGCAGATCAAAAAAGCATACTTTTTTCTTTCGTCATTTTTATGGTTAAAAGCTTCTATCTGATCTAAGAGATTAAAGAAGTCATTTTCCCATTGTTCGCCCTTACTTTCAATAGGGCTGCCTGGGCCACCACTAGAAATATAAGCATCGTAACCAATGTGTGGTATTTCTCCTTTTTGCCTTAAATCGAAAATATCAAAGCTTAGATCGATATTGTTTTCGTTTCTAAAACGGGATAAAATTTCCTGAATTCCCCGCATACCCTGATTAGGTGCACCGTTATTCATGTCAACAACGGCCACCTTTAAGCTCCTTTTATCCATTATAAAATTACTTTGCGCCTATAAGTGTTTGAGTAGTAATGTAATCTACCACCGCCTCAAAGTTACCAGTTTGTTGGTAAACCGCCAACTGCCTATCTGCGCCTGTACCATGCTCCAATATTTTATGCACATAATTAATGTCATCACGGCAGCCTAAATCATCCACCACATCATCTACAAAATCTAACAGTTCTAAAATAAGGTTGCGGCAGTTCACTTCCATTTCTTTCCCGAAATCGATTAGGTTCCCATCAATTCCATAACGGGCAGCCCGCCATTTATTCTCATTGATTAATGCTCTCGAATAGCTGATAAACTCCATGTTCTGCAAACGCAGTTTGTATAGTTTGGCACATAATGCCTGAAATAATGCCGTAAAAGCCATTGTTTCATCAATCAACATCGGGCAATCGCAAATGCGGAACTCAACAGTGTCGAAAAACGGATGCACACGGATATCCCACCAAATCTTTTTTGCATTGTCCATGCAATTGGTTTTGATGAGCAGTTTTACATAATTATCGTAATCCTCAATGCTATTAAAAATATCAGGGATACCAGTACGTGGAAATTTGTCGAAAATTTTAGTGCGAAAAGATTTGTAACCCGTGTTCCGCGATTCCCAGAATGGCGAGTTGGTTGATAAAGCAAAAACATGCGGTAAAAAATACCTCACCTGATTGGCGATGTGAATAGCCAGTTCGCGCGATTGGAAACCAACATGTACATGCAGACCAAAAATGAGGTTAGAACGTGCAGCTTCCTGTAGTTCGTTCACAATCTCATTATAACGGGGATGTTCTGTAATTAACTGCTTTTCCCAATGCGAGAAAGGGTGAGTGCCAGCGGCCCCAATTCTTAAGCCCTGCTCTCCGGCTAGCTGCGAAACCGTATAACGCAGTTGAGAAATCTCTTCGCGTGCTTCGGTGGTGGTTTTACAAATACCGGTTCCAACTTCTACCACAGCCTGGTGCATTTCTGCTTTAACCTGGTCTTTGTGAATTTTTTGGGCGGCTTCTACAATTTTTTGCTCGTGCGAAGTGAGCTCTCTGGTAACGGGATCAATTACCATATATTCTTCTTCTATGCCCAGCGTAAATTCGTTCATTCTTCTATTGATTAAAATTAAATCCCAGTTATTTTTTTGCTGCCGGTTTTTTAGGTTTTGCAGCTGTTTTTTCTGTTGTTGCAGTCTTAACCTTTTCTGTCGCCGTAACTTTCTTTGGAGTAGTTGTTTTAGCCACTTTTGGTGCAGTTTTAGCTATTAACGGTTTGCCTCCAACTGACAATTTAATATATTCGCCCCAGGTTAAATTATCTTGTCCGTCTTTTTGTGCTTTAGCTCTTTCTATGGCGTAATTTGCCGTAGTTTCTACTACCCAATCAAAATTTTCCTGACCAACACTCTTAATGTCGGCATCAGGGGCAGGGTTACAGAAATCGATTGCAATAGGTACACCATTACGCACGGCAAATTCAACAGTATTGAAATCGTAGCCCAAATATCTGCATAACTTTAGGGTGTATTCTTCTACTGTTTTAAGCAATTTCGGATCTGGCGATTTACCTTCCGTTGCATAGCGTAAGTGATGCGGATTACGTGGATCATACTGCATAATACGCACATATTTGCCACCTATACAATAACACCTAAAATATTCTTCGAAAATAATTTCTTCCTGCAAAAGCATTACCAGTTGTTGGGTGCCGCTGTGTTTATCAAAAAAATCTTCTTTATCATGAAGTTTATAAACATCTCTCCAGCCCCCACCATCATAAGGTTTCATATACGCCGGAAAACCTACATACTCGAAAATCGCATCCCAATTTAATGGCATTTCCAGGTTAGAAAAAGATTCGGATGTTGTTCCGGTTGGATGTTCTCTTGAAGGGATTAAGGCCGTTTTGGGTACGGGAACACCAATTTGTTCGGCCAGGGCATTGTTAAAAAACTTTTCGTCGGCGCTCCACCAAAATGGATTGTTGATTACGGCAGTTCCTGTAATGGCAGCATTTTTTAATGAGGCGCGATAGAATGGTACATCTTGCGAAATCCGGTCGATAATTACCGAATAACCCAGCGGCGAATTTTGAAATATCTTATCGATTTTAACAGCTTCGGCAGTAATGCCTTTTTCTGCTTTTTGATTAATTCTTTCGATTACGGCTTCAGGAAAAGAGCGTTCCTGTCCAAATAAAATCCCTATTTTTTTCATAGTTTTAATTGTCTTTCAATCGTGATAAAGCGATCATGAGCCTTTGTAGTTGGTTACACTTGTTTGCTCATGATGGTTTCATTGGTAAGTATTGAGTTTAATTGTTTAACTGGTTAATCGGTTAATTGTTTGATAAAATTATATCCTAAATCGACTCGGGACTTAAGACCGCCGACTTAGGACTAAACTAAAGCTGTGCAATATAATCCGGAAACATTTCTCTCCAGATGGGCCAATCGTGATCTGCATTTTGTCTGATATCAAGCCAGTGATTGATACCCTTTTTATTTAAAATATTGGATAAACGCTCATTATCGGGCCTGCACATATCACGGTCTGTTGTGCCCAAAACAATTTTCATATAATGTAGCTCGGGGTTACTGTTATTCAGCAGATAATCAACCGGGTTGTTGAAATAAACATCGTCATTGTAAAAACCGTCTAGCTGGCCAGAAATATCGAAAGCCCCGCTCATACTAAACATGTGGCTTACCAACCAGGGGTGTCTGAAAGCGAAATTTGCTGCATGATAACCACCAAAACTACAGCCAGCAGTAATAATTTTGCTGTGCCCGGTTTCGTGCCTGGCCAGAGGGGCTACCTCTTCCAATAAATACTTGTCGTACCAGATGTGGTTTTTAACCCTGTCGGCAGGATGGATACTTTTGTTGTACCAGCTTAATTTATCAACACCATCAGGGCAATAGATCTTAATTTTTCCTTCATTGATAAAACCCTCAACAGAATCGATCAACTTGAAATCCTTGTTTTCAAAATATCGACCCATGCTTGTTGGGAACAGTAGGATAGGGATGCCACCGTGACCAAAGATGAGCATGTCGATTTCGCCACTTAAATTCGGGCTGTACCATTTCTTATGTTCTTCTTTAACCATAATAAAAATTGAATGATTTAAGGTATAAATTAAAATCTACAAAAAGAATTGTTTAAGCAGTAAAATGAAGCAAATTAAATGCGTATTGTAAAAATTAACCTATGATAATTAATAGTTTACGGAGATTTGTACCTTTGCACCCTAATTCTGAGGCGATAGCCATGTGATAGGGGATTTTGAATATGATGTACACCACAATTTTATCCGTAAAAGTTAATACCAGTAACTTTAAAATACCCTCGGCTTATTTAAAGCATGAGGTAGAAATAGATATTTACGCACCCGAAGGTATTTTAGGAAATGAGAAAATAGAGCTTCTTTTATTAAATGATGGGCAGGATGTGGCCAGAATGGATTTTAGCCGGATTTTGGAAGAAGCCCACCACGGCAAAAGAAACCATAGGTTGGTTGTGGTAGCCATTAAAGCATCAGCAGATCGTTTAATGGAGTATGGTGTTGCGGGGGTGCCCGATTTTAAAGGACGTGGTGCGAAAGCCAGTTTATATACTGATTTCGTGATTAAAGAACTTTTGCCTTTTGTTAAAAAGAAAATTGCGATGCCGATAACTGGTAAAGTAGGTTTTGCTGGTTTTTCTCTGGGTGGTTTATCTGCATTCGATATTGCTTGGAATAATCCTGCTGCTTTTGATGTTATTGGTGTTTTTTCAGGAGCATTTTGGTGGAGAAAAAAAGACCTGGCCGAGGGGTATACCGATGCCGACCGTATTATGCATCAACAACTGGAAAATACTTCTACTAAGCCAGATATGAAATTCTGGTTAATGACCGGAACGGAAGACGAAAAGGCCGACAGGAACAAAAATATGATCATCGATTCGATAGACGATACGATCGATATTGTTAAAATACTTCTAAATAAAGGTTACAAACGGCCAGAAAATGTTTTTTATTACGAAAAAGTTGGTGGCAAACACGATGTTCCGACCTGGGAAAGTGTAATGCCAGCTTTTTTAGATTGGGCATTTGAGGTTTAGTGATAGAATCGATTAGTATCGCCGTCATTCCCGCGAATGCGGGAATCGTAATACAAGCGCTTTAAGATTCCCAATCGAGTTGGGAATGACGACCGTTAGTGTGGCTACTCATATTTCAAAAAAATACCAGTATCAAATATCGTCCATAAACAGCTCCGCTGCCCGCAAGCTTTTAGCGCGGCATTTGCCCAGGTATTACAGGTTTTAAAAATGCTGTAACTTCCTTTTGCTTCGTAAAAGGCATCACCAATGTCATAATGGATGTTCGATTTAACATTGATCAGATGTCCGGCTTTATCTTTTTTGAAACTATTTAAAATATAATCGATCAGTTGCAGATATTGCGCTTTGCTGATGATAATTTTCTTGCAGTTCGCATCTTCCAGTATATTTTTGTAATAGGTGGTGTGCATGGCAGATGTGCTTAAACCCGAAATGGCCCTTAACCCATTGCTAAGTTTAAGGTCTGAAAATTCTGGCGTTTCGAGGTAGAATTTCTTATCGCCCCAGCCCATGGCCAAATATTGATAAGTGCTATCGGCTTCCAGCGTATTTTGATAACTGATTTCTTTTGTCCAGTTTATTTCGGCGTTGACCGCCGGAACCACAATATCAGTATGCACACCATTCGTCATGATGTAGATGGTAACCTCTTTTGGGTTTATAGGATTGGCATTTATGGTAATGCGTGAGCAACAAAAAGCAGCTAGGAAGTAAATCCCAAGCAATGCGATAAAAACAATTAAAAATCTGCCCGTATATTTTAAAACCCTTTTGTTCATTCTTTTCTGGTTGTTTCAATTAATATACCAATGCCATTTTGGGTAACCCAATTTGCAAAATAATTTCGACTATCGATTTTATTGATAGCGGTATCGAAAAACATGATTTTTTGCGGTTGCAAGTTATTCCTACCTTAACAGCATGATAAAAGGATTATTTGAAACACATATTTATGTCGAAGATTTAGCAAGATCGATCGATTTTTACAGTAATACATTGGGCTTAACACAGTGCCATTACGAAGAAGAACGTAAAATTGCCTTTTTTTGGATCGGAAAACCCCAGGAAGCCATGTTGGGGATTTGGGAAAAACCTAAAGACGAAATCGATATCAGGCATTTTGCTTTCCGTTGTGAGGTGGATGATGTGCTGAACAAATCAGTTCAATTTCTTGAATCTAAAAATCTTCAGCCTTATAATTTTCTTAAAAGTGGAAATCGCGAACCCATGGTTTTTGCCTGGATGCCCGCTTTGGCTATTTACTTTAACGATCCTGATGGGCATGCACTGGAGTTTATTGCCATTTTGGAAGGAGAAGCTAAACCAGAACTGGGTGTAATTTCTTATCAGGAATGGTTAAACATGTAAATTTCATTCAGCTAGTTTTGTTAGCGCTTCAGCTGTCGAACCTAAAAAATTGATGTGTTTGCCTTTATTGCTTTCGTAAATAAAATCTTTAATGCTTTTACTTTGATATGGACTAAAATCGCCAATAATGGCCAGGCTTACCCGATAATTTGAAAACTTTTGAAGGATTTCACCGGCTATTCCGTTTTTCAGGTCGAAGAAGGCGGAAGTAAGATTATGTTCTTGTATAATGATTTTATCAAAACCCTGGTAATATAGGTTCCCCAATAAGTCTAATCCATCGGCTGCATCATTAATAATAATTTCTTCAGAAATAATTTCTGCAATATTGATGTTGTTTATGGTGTGCGTTTCAATTTTCATCTTTAGGTATGTAAATGGCAGGTGTTGTATTTTGTCGTGGCTAATTTAAAGATTATGTTTTCTTTTAAACATTTGTTCAAACCCGTAATTGATTGAAAAAAGAAGCATACTGCCTTTCTGTTTAAAAATGAGATAATTGCAACATTATCATCGTATTAAATAGTGACAGATATAGTAGAAAATCCATTTCAAAACACTATCTTTGCGCCAAATTTGAGGCGCATTTTATGCAAAAGATTAGAAATATAGCTATTATAGCACACGTTGACCACGGTAAAACCACGTTGGTTGATAAGATTTTACACTCTTGTTCTATTTTTCGTGACAACGAACAAACAGGAGATTTGATATTGGATAACAACGATTTAGAGCGCGAGCGTGGTATCACGATTGTATCTAAAAACGTATCTGTTCAGTACAAAGACGTAAAAATTAACATTATTGACACTCCTGGTCACGCGGATTTTGGCGGTGAGGTAGAGCGTGTTTTGAAAATGGCAGATGGTGTACTTTTACTTTGCGATGCTTTTGAAGGTGCAATGCCTCAAACACGTTTCGTAACGCAAAAAGCTTTGGCACTGGGTTTAAAGCCAATTGTGGTGGTAAACAAAGTGGATAAAGAAAACTGCCGCCCTGAAGAGGTTTATGAGCAGATTTTCGAATTGTTCTTTAACCTTGAAGCAACTGAAGATCAATTGGATTTTCCTGTAATTTATGGTTCATCTAAACAAGGATGGATGAGTACAGACTGGAAAGTACCAACTACTGATATCTTCGCTTTGTTAGATGCAGTTGTGGCAAACATTCCGCCTGCACCAATCAACGAGGGTACATTGCAGATGCAGATCACTTCGTTAGATTATTCATCTTTCGTTGGTCGTATCGCAATCGGTCGTGTACATCGCGGTACAATTAAAGAAAACCAACCGGTTACTTTAATTAAACGCGATGGTAAAATCGTAAAATCAAGAGTAAAAGAACTTTATACTTTCGAAGGTTTAGGAAAAATCCGTACTTCAGAAGTAAGTTCAGGTGATATTTGTGCTGTTGTAGGTATTGACGGATTTGATATTGGCGATACTATTGCTGATTTCGAAGCACCAGAACAATTACCGGTAATTAGCATTGATGAGCCAACAATGAACATGTTGTTTACCATTAATAACTCTCCGTTTTTTGGTAAAGAAGGTAAATTAGTAACCTCTCAGCGTATTAAAGAGCGTTTGTACAAAGAGATGGAGAAAAACTTAGCTTTAAAAGTTGTTGAAACAGCTTCTCCAGATGCTTGGTTAGTTTATGGTCGTGGTATTCTCCATTTATCTGTATTAATCGAAACGATGCGTCGTGAAGGTTATGAGATCCAGGTAGGTCAGCCTCAGGTTATCATTAAAGAAATTGATGGTAAGAAACATGAGCCGATTGAAACTTTAATCGTTGATGTTCCGGGAGAAGTTTCTGGTAAAGTAATCGAATTGGTAACTCAGCGTAAAGGTGAGTTGTTGATTATGGAGCCAAAAGGCGATTTACAGCACTTAGAATTCGAAATCCCTGCACGTGGTATCATTGGTTTACGTAACAACGTTTTAACTGCTACAGCAGGTGAGGCAATTATGGCACACCGTTTCAAAGCTTACGAGCCTTGGAAAGGTACAATCCCTGGTCGTTTAAACGGTGTACTGGTTTCAATGGAAAAAGGACAAACTACAGCTTATTCAATTGATAAGTTACAAGATAGGGGCCGTTTCTTCATCGATCCGGGAACTGATGTTTACGAAGGGCAGATTATGGGTGAACACATCCGTGATAACGATTTAGTAGTAAACGTAGTAAAAGGTAAAGCATTAACCAATATGCGTGCTTCTGGTACTGATGATAATACACGTATTGCACCAGCAATTAAATTCTCTTTAGAAGAAGCTATGGAATATATCCAGGCTGATGAGTATATCGAGGTTACACCGCAAAGCATGCGTTTACGTAAAATCTTCTTAACAGAACAAGAACGTAAAGTTAAAGGAAAGCAATTCGCTTAGACCTATATCCCTACAGGGGAGTTAAAATACATATCACTAAAGCCTCGATGTAAAATCGGGGCTTTTTTGTGTTTAATGGCTTTGTTGGAGTTGGTAACTTTAATCATAAATGGGCGCTGAAGTTGTCAATCCTTCGTTCCGTTAAATACCCGATGAAGGATCGGGTGATACCGCTTCAATAAGGTTTAGGTTTGTTAAGGCTGTGGTAATAGGTTCCTTAAGTTTTGCTTATCTTGCCCCTGCAAAATTTTTACCATGCAAACTTACCTTCAATCCTTTAATATTCTTTCGCCAGCAGAAATAGAAATCTTTAGGGTTAATGCTGTACCAAGAACATTAAAAAAAGGAGAATTCTTTATTACCGAGAATAAAATTTGTGAGGAAGTTGCTTTTATTAAATCGGGTATTTTGCGTTCTTATTATACCGCTGCCAGTGCCGAGGAATATACCTACTGCCTCACTTTTCCCAATCAGTTTATGACGGCCTATTCTTCACTGATTACCGGAAACCCAACTGTTGAGAATATCCAGGCGATGAGTGATGTAGATTTATTGATTATTAAAAAGGAGGTTGTAGATGCCTTGGCCGAATCGAGCATAAATGGATTGAAATTGTTAAAAATAATAGCTGAACAGCAATATCTTCATTTGGAGAAACGTGTTTTCATGTATCAAAAAAATGCTGCTAAGGCACGTTATGTTGAACTTTTTAAAAGCCATCCCGATTATATCAAAAAAATTCCGGTAAAATACCTGGCATCTTTTCTGGCTATTACCCCAAGGCACTTAAGTCGGCTCCGAAAAGAAATTATTTAAGGACATTTGTCTGCCTGTTGAGCAAAAAATCAGGGTTAATTTTGTGCTGTAAATAAAAGCAACATGAAAAATATTTTAATCCTAAATGGGCATCCAAATAAAGATAGTATCAATTTTGCATTAGCCGAGGCCTATTATAAAGGCGCTAAAGATTCGGGTGCAAATGTTTCGTTAATCCATATTGCCGAATTGGTATTTAATCCCAACCTGGCCTTCGGTTATCGTCAAAGAACAGAATTAGAACCCGATTTGTTATTGACCCTAGAAAAAATCAAAACTGCTGATCATTTGGTTTGGATTCACCCTGTATGGTGGGGAGGTATGCCAGCCATAATGAAAGGTTTTATCGATCGTTTGTTTCTACCCGGAATTACTTTTCAATACCGCGAAAATAGTGTTTGGTGGGATAAGCTATTAAAAGGAAAAACAGCGCGTATCATTACCACATTAGATCAGCCATCCTGGTATTATCGCCTGTTTTTTGGCCGACCGAGTGTTAATCAATTAAAGAAAAGTGTATTGCAGTATTGTGGTGTAAAACCTGTTAAAGTTAGCTATATAGGCATTGTTAAAAATTCTACCGAAAACCAACGTTTAAAGTGGCTTAATAAAGCGTTTTTACTAGGTAAATCTTTCGGGTAGCGAGTTGTAGGTCAAAATGAATTGTTGGCTGTTAAGGTAATTTTGTCATGAATTTTTCATAAAACCTTTAGGAATAAAAAATTAACAATTGTATGGCAGTTGATGTTCTTGTGACTTTTAATTTTGCATTTTCAAAAGCAAACTAATCGTCCCAATCATGATTAATAAAGGGTTATCCAAGGTGGGTATATTTTTATTAAATGTGCTCTCTCTGTTGCCGCTATTTATCTTATACAGATTGGCAGATGCTTTTTATGTATTAATATTTTATGTTTTCGGCTACCGCAGAAAAGTAGTTAAAGAAAACTTGATTAATGCGTTTCCCGAAAAAAGTACCTCAGAAATTAATGATATAGAAAAGCGTTTTTATAAATTTTTGTCTTCACTTTTTATTGAAGTGATCAAAATGAAAAGTATTTCTAAAAAGGAATTAAACAAAAGGGTAAAGTTTAAAAATACCGATCTGGTAGAAGCTTATCTCAAAAATAATGAAAGTGTACTTTTCTGCTCATCACATTACGGTAATTATGAATGGGTGTGCATGGCCATTGGTTTAAACTTTTCGGGCGAACATTACCCTATTTATAAGCCGTTGAGTAGCGAAGCTTTTAATAATTGGTTTTTGACCATGAGAAGCAAATTTGGCAACCGTATGGTGTCAATGCGTCAAACCTTAAGGGCTATCCAATCGAGCAAAAATAAACCAACCATGTTTACTTTTGGAAGCGATCAGGCACCTTCGAAGGATGAATCGAACTATTGGACAACTTTTTTAAATCAAGAATCTTCCATCCAGTTAGGAGTTGAGAAAATCGCCAGAAAAACAAATCGCCCGGTGTTTTACCTTAAAATAAATTATTTAAAAAGAGGATATTACGAAGTAGATTGTGTGCCGATTTGTTTAAATCCTGCTGAAACTGCCGAATTTGAAATCACCGAAATGCATACACACTTTTTGGAAGATATGATTAAAGAAGCACCGGCTTACTGGTTGTGGAGTCACCGCAGGTGGAAATATAAACCAGAGCAGAAAGTTCAGAAAGTGGTGGTAAGGGATCAGGATATCATGGATGCCATAGTTTAAGCTTTTTGCGTCTATAAATTAAAATCTAACATTTTTGTGGCATAATTCTTTGCGTTGCTTTTTAATTTAGCAATTCAACTAATTCTGGTATGATTAAAAAGGGGATTTCCCATTTGGGAATATTTTTTTTAGGCGTATTATCTCTGTTTCCACTATCTGTTTTATACATTCTGGCCGATGGAGCTTATCTACTGCTTTATTTTGTTTTCGGCTACCGTAGGAAAGTGGTGAGGGAAAACCTGTTAAATGCCCTTCCTGGTAAATCATTAAATGAAATCATTCTTATCGAAAAACGTTTTTACCGCTACCTGGCTTCGCTGATATTTGAGATTGTAAAAATGAACGGGATCTCAAAGGAAGAAATAGAAAAACGTTTCATTTTTAAAAATAAAGCTCAGGTTCAGGCCTATTTAGACCGCGGCGAAAGCGTATTGATCTGTTCGGCACATTATGGTAACTGGGAATGGGGGACGCTGGGCATCGGGCTCAATTTTCAGGCAGATCATTACCCCATTTACAAACCCTTAACCAACCCGATATTCGATAACTGGTTTAAAAAAGTAAGAAGCAGATTTGGCAATAAGCTTATTGCCATGCGGCAGACCATGCGTGCTTTGCAAGCCAGTAAAGGTAAACCCAGCATCTTTAGTTTTGGTAACGACCAGGCACCTTCTAAAGATGAATCGCATTATTGGACTACTTTTTTGCATCAGCCCAGTTCGGTACAATTGGGGATAGAAAAAATTGCTAAACGTACCGGTCAACCGATATTTTATTTTAAGATAAATGTACTTAAGCGGGGTTTTTATAATGTAGATTGTGTTCCATTATGTTTAAACCCGGCTGAAACTGCTGAGTTTGAAATTACCGAGCTGCACACCCGCTTTTTGGAACAGATGATTAAAGAGAAACCGGAATATTGGTTGTGGAGCCATAAAAGATGGAAATACAAACCAAAAACGGAAACTGCTTTTATTGGAAATGAAATGTTAAAACAGGCATAATATTTATATTTGTGAATATTGTGCCTGTAAATGAAAACGTTCAAAAAAATATTACTGCTGCTGATCTATGCATTCTTTTTATCATTGTTTGCCTTATTTCTTTGGAAACCGTACCTCTTAAATGTATTAAAATATAGGACACCAAATGCCGAAACCTATAAAATTTTTCCGCAAGAAGTTTCTCATAAGAGTGATTCTGCCTTTCATTTTGTCAGGGCAGCAAAACCACGCAATGATTTGGATACTTTGCATGTACAGGATGGAAATAACCGGTTGATTCCATTAAAGACTTATTTAAAAAACGGGCAGATCAATGCCTTTATCGTGATCAGGAATGATAGTGTACTGTACGAAAGATATGATAAGGGATATTGCGATAGCACTTTAAGTACCATGTTTTCGGGAGCAAAAAGTATGATTTCTATTATGATTGGCCAGGCATTGGCCGATGGTAGTATTAAAAGTCTGAATGATAAGGTAACAAGATATATCCCTGAATTAAAATCGAACCCGGCTTTTGAGCAGATTACTTTAAAAAACCTGTTGGATATGAAATCGGGACTCGAGTTTCAGGATGCTTTGGGCGGGATTATAAAAGCTTTTTTTTCTGACGAAGCCAAATATTATTATACTGATGATATGCAGGCCCAATTGATGAAAGTAAAATTAGTTAACAAACCTGGTACGGTTTGGGTGTACAAAAGCATCGATCCGATTTTATTGGGCTGGGTTCTAAAAAAGGCGAGCGGCAAATCGGTGGCCGAGTATTTCGAAAGCCATGTATGGAAACAGATCGGAGCCGAATATAACTCAACCTGGGGCCTGGATCAGGTAAATGGCTTAACCAATACTGCCAGTCGTTTTCAGGTAACGGCGATAGATTTAGCTAAAATAGGCCGCCTGTATTTAAATAAAGGTAGGTACAATGGAAATCAGATTGTTCCTGAAAACTGGGTAAATCAATCGATCAACATTGGTAACGAAACTCCTGCATCAGCAAAAGGCTGGCAAAAATCTGCACATCATTACCTTTGGTGGATTCCGCAAGAAGGAGATCACGGCGATTATGCGGCAGAGGGTATGCTTGGCCAAAGGTTGTATATAGATCCGAAAACAAATACCATTATTGTGCAGTTTGCCGATCACGGTGCAGGGAATTATCCCTATCGAAAAATCAGTAGGTATTTGAGTGGATTGCCATTCAGTTATCCGAAGTCTTAACCGCAAAGTTCGCAAAGAAAAAGGAGCGCAGAGAACGTTAAGGGTTTTTCCATGCCTTCTTCGCGTAAAACTTAGCGGCCTTTGCGGTTAAATTTTTAAATAGTACATTGCCTTTGCATGGAAAACAACGATGTAAAAATTTCAAAAAAGAAGCCGATTTTTCCGGTTACACCTGCTTTGCAGAAATATTTGCGCACTTACCAACGCGAAGCGAAATTACCCATTGGTTATAACGATTTAATGCAGTTTAATGAAGCTTTCCCGTTAATGGATAAGTTTGGTAAAGATTCTCTTTGGGAAGGTCCGATATATGCACAGGATTTAATCGAAACATTGCATGATGGTTTAAAGGAAATTTATGCAAATCTTAAAGCATCGGGTAACCTGCGTATTGTTGAACATAAGTACATCGATAAAATAGAATATTGCACCTTCGGAAATACCCACCCCTTTCGCATCCGTATTGTAAACCGTTTAAATGATGTTTACGATTACTTCTACATTAAAAAAGCGGATGCCTCTCGAATTTACGGTTTAGAAATGGAAGAAATCCTTTCGCCGAATCAGGTAAATTACCTGGTAGATGGCGATACCCTGGTAGAAGAACACATTGCAGGGATTCCTGGTGATGTTTTTACAAAAGGACAGTTATATACACCAGAATTTAACCCTACCCGCATAGCAAAAGAGTTTGTGAAGTTTAATGAACGCTGTTTGATTATGCTTTTGGGAGATATGCGTGCCTATAATTTTGTGGTACAGATTACACCCGATTTTGATGATATCCAGTTTCGTATCCGGGCTATAGATTTTGATCAACAGTTTTACGAAGGCAATTTAAAAGTTTATCTACCTCAGTTTTTTAAAGAGAATCTGCCTTATGTAAAAATGAGCATGGAGCAATTAACGGAGAAAACCGTACTGCAATATCAGCAGGAGGAACGGTCGTCAATTGTACATCGCGTAAGGAGCGAACGTCATCGCTTAACCGATCTTCGTGATGTTTCGAACAAAGAAGAATTAACCACACCCGAAAATATCGCCTTGCTGAAACAGGGTATGAGCGATTATTTTAAGGATGCGAATTATCTACAGTGCAAAACCATGACGGATATTATTGAATTGAATATCAAAAATATTATTAGGCAGGTTAAGCTATAAGTGGCGTCAGATGTTTACCATCTGACGCTACCAAATAAATAAAAACGGTAGGCAAATTGCCTACCGTTTTTGAGTGAATCTAGAAAGAGCGTCGAAAGTTTTAGGCGTGTTGCCCTTCGTGAACACCTTCAGCAAATTCTTCTACAATTTTATCGTTAAAAGCGGGTAGATCTTTTGGCGTACGGCTGGTAACCAAGCCTTGGTCAACTACTACTTCCTCGTCTGACCAGATAGCTCCGGCATTAATTAAATCCTGCGAAATGTTTTTTACTGAAGTTAATTTTCTGCCCTGTACCACATCGGCATTAATCAACGTTTGTGGACCATGGCAAATGGCGGCAACAGGTTTCCCGTCGGCAAAAAATGATTTTACAAAAACCAATGCATCTTCGTTAATACGTAACTGATCTGGATTTATTACGCCGCCTGGTAAAAGTAATCCGTTATAATCATCAGCATTTGCTTCCGATATGGTTTTATCTACATCAACTTCTATCGACCAGTGATCGTGATCCCAGGCTTTTATTTTTCCACTTTTTGAGGAGATAATGTGAACGGTTGCGCCCTCTTCTTTTAACCTTTTAACTGGTTCGGTCAATTCTACTTCTTCAAATCCGCTTTCTGAAAGTACAGCAATGATGCGGTTACTTAATTGTCCCATAATCTTTAAATTTTTAATAGGTGATATATTAAAGACAGTTGGGAAAAATTATTGTTTTTAGAAATTTGAGATTACTAAAAAATCTCAATGGTTGTTTTATTGTCTAAGTTTTGAAAATGAAATGCATCAAAAATCACTCTGCTCACTATAGTTTTAATAAAAATAGCATCTTTAAAATTATCCAAACCATAAGTGAAAACTAGTGAATCATCGTGTTTTTCCTCTTTAAAACCGATTGATTTAAGTACAGCCCTAGCGTTTTTATCTAAAATGTGCTGTTTTTTAAGCTTTTTTATATTGGTAACTGATAATAAAATTTCCTTATCCGTGCGTTTAAACAATATGGCCAATTTATTTTCTTTTTTTAAGTTGAAAATAAATCCTTCATTCTTCTGTTCTACCAAATCAAATATGGCATCATCAAACTCTTGCCCATCGTTAAAATAACCTAGTTTATAACTATTGAGTTGGTCTAATTTACGATCAATCTGAGCAAGCATCTGGGTTCTGTACTCATCAGATTCTTCCTGCTCACTTTTTTTAACGAAAAAATCGATTGTCCTTTTTAATCGTTCTTTTTCTTGCGTATATGGATCAATTAATGATTTAATCAGTTCAATCTGGCGCTGTATCCTATTGAGATTTTTAGAATTTAAGCGAATTGCTTTATAATCACCATCAATCCGATCTTCTTCAATTATAGACTCGATTAATTTTTTTTCCTGTTCATAGATAGAAAGTAGCTCGTTAATTTCTTCATTCATAAGCTAATCGTTCGTTCTACGGTGCTTAACAAAATACAGAGCCAGATTACCTGCAATGATAATATGATTAAAGATATTCGGTATTAAGCCATAATACTTAGTGAAAATTTTAAAACGTTCTTTTAAACTTTCGCGATGTTTTTTCTTGCTCATGCCACCAACCAGGTATTTGGCAACGTAACGGTGAACATTAACAATATTAGATGCCTTTTTTGCCGCTTTGATGATCCAATCAATATCTGAACTGTACTTATAGGTTAAATCGTATGGCGTAACAATACTGCGGCGGATATAAATGGCCTGGTGGCTGATGTTCATGCCATATTTAAAACTCGTCCAGTCGAATTCTTCTGGGGCTTCATGCCTTCTTCGGCCTAAATTTTCCCAGTTGTCATTGTACATTTCAGTTTCGCCGTAATAAATGTCGGCACCGGGGGCAGAGGCAAAAACATCTTCTACTGTTTGTTCATCATAAATCTCATCACCCGAGTTCATAAATAAAACATAATCGCCTGTTGCTAATGCTAAACCTTTGTTCATGGCATCGTAAATGCCTTTATCAGGTTCTGATACAATTTTTGTAATCTGATCTTTATAACGCTCAACAACCTGCAAAGTGCCATCGGTTGATGCGCCGTCTATTACAATATATTCAATTTTTTTATAGGTCTGATTAAGAATAGAATGGATGGTACGTTCGATATCGCGAACGTTATTATATACAATGGTGATGATTGTTAGCTTTGGCAAGGGATGGCTTTTTTGGATCGGTATAAATTTAATAAAGATTGATCAAATTTTTATTTGTAGAATAGAAAATGAGATTTTGCCAACCAAATTGCAAATAGAACTTTAAAATTTTATTAAAATGTAGCGTTACTTCGGTTGTAAATCAATCAATGTTTCGTAAAGATGGATATGTTCTGCGGCAATTACTTCTTCCAAGAAATCGGTTAAAATACTTAACCTGGCTGCTTTTTGGATCTCTTCTTTATTTGGGCGATGGTACAGCCACTCAATGCCGTTTGCCAAATCTTCAGCATTCTGATATTCGGCCAGATAGCCATTTTGCATGTGTTTAACCATGTCCGGAATCCCACCGGTAGTAAAAGCAACAACAGGGGTAGCGCACGATAAACTTTCCATCACGGTATTGGGTAGATTATCCTCCAGCGAGGGTGTAATAAATGCATCTGCAGCAGAATAACATTTTGCTAGGTGATCATCTTTGTTAATTGTGCCTAAAAAAGTGGTTTTGAAAGGAAACTCAGGCATTTCGGCATTCTCCTTATTTCCAAAAATAACCAACTCAATATTTTCTTTCTGTATTCCTGCCCTACGCGACAAAATTTCCAGCGCTTCGATTAAATAGGGAGTCCCTTTATGCTTGTCGTTTTTTGAAGGCATAAATCCGCTCATCAAAACAAATTTATCTGGATTAATCTTCAGGATTTTCTTAGCTTCTGATTTAACATAGGGCTTGAAAATTTTCGTTTCTATTGTATTCGGGATAACTGTAGTTTTTCTTGTGCCCAACAAACTGCTGAACTTTACCGAAGCCGCCATCCACTTGCTAGGCGCTACAATATGGAAATTTAATTCAGTGTAAGCTTTCTGCTTGCGCACCCAGGTTTTGTGCGAAATATCATTTTTACCGCTGATTTTCAAAATCGGGCAATTGCCACATTGTTGATGAAAGTTTTCGCATCCATAGCGCACGTGGCATCCGCCGGTAAAAGCATTGCTATCGTGAAAAGTCCACACAATCGGTTTTTCCAGTTCATCAAGCTGCGCTAAAAACTTGGGGTTTAAGAAGCCATGGTTTACCCAATGCAGATGGATAATATCAGCATTTTTAACATCTGGGTGGTTTATAACCGAACGGCCAAACCACTGCAAACTAAATGGCGTTTTTACAGATTTACTGAGCCATTTGGCAAAATATCTTTCCGATAAGATGTTATAAATGGCTTTGGCTTTCTGCAAGGGTGATTTGCTAAAGGTATCAATCTTAGGATTTTGACCAAATTTATAGTAAACCAATACTTTCGAATCGATTCCACTAGCGTTTAATGCGTCACTTAAGCGCAAACAGGCACGTCCTGCTCCGCCATTTCCATCGTAGGTATTTAGGTGTACTACTTTCAAATCAATCAAAAATACATTTTATTGTTTACGAATATAAAATCTGTTGCGTATTTTGAGGCATCAAAAGCCAAACAAAATAAATCATGATCAAATCCCTGTTGAAATCGCTAGCAACATTAGCTTTTTTGTTGCCCATTTATTCCTTAGCCTACAGCCAAACTTATTTTGCAGCATACCCTGCTTTAACGCCAGATGCACAAACAATAGTATTTAGCTATGATGGTGATATCTGGAAAGTACCGGTAAAAGGAGGTGTAGCTTCGAGAGTTACCGCCATGCAAGGTGAAGAAATCAATCCGAAAATATCTCCCGATGGAAAATGGATGGCTTTTTCTTCTAATCAATTTGGTAATTATGATGTTTATGTGATGCCTCTAACAGGTGGCGACATTAAACAATTAACTTTTAACGATGCTGCGGATGAAGTGGACAACTGGAGTTGGGATTCGAAAACAATTTATTTTACATCTGGTCGGTACAATTCTTTTTCGAGTTATAAGGTAAGTGTAAACGGCGGTACGGCTGTTCGTTTATTCGATAATTATTTCAACACTACACACCACATTGCCGAATCGCCAAATGGGGAACTGTTTTTTAACGATACATGGGAGAGTTACCGCTTTGCAAACCGTAAACATTACAAAGGGGCCTATAATCCCGATATCCAGTCGTACAATCCAAAATCGAAAAGTTATAAACGCTATACCGATTACATTGGGAAAGATTTCTGGACGAGTGTTGATCAAAAAGGAAATATCTTTTTCGTATCGGATGAAGGCAATGAGGAATACAATCTCTACACTTTTATAGGTGGCAAGAAAACAAGCCTGACCAATTTTGATACTTCCATTAAACGCCCTTTTGTTTCGGCTAATGGAACAACGGTTGTGTTTGAGAAAGATTATCAATTGTACACCTACGATGTAGCTTCTAAGAAAACAGAGAAAATCAATATTAGTACCTCACGCAATCAAGTATTGAGTAAAGAGCAAGAGTACGATGTGCGAGGCAATATTTCGGCATTTGATGTTTCTACTGATGGTAAAAAGATGGCATTTATCTCGCGAGGGGACGTATTTGTAAGCGATGCCGATGGAAAATTTATCCGTAAGATTACCAACAGCGGGGAAAGGGCGCTAGAATGTAAATGGTTGGCTGATAACAAAACCATCCTGTTTAGTCAAACAGCTAATGGCTATCAAAACTGGTTTACCATTACCGGCGATGGTAAAGGCTCAATAAAACAGCTCACTAAAGAGAAAGCAAACGTACGGGATATCACTTTAAACAAGACCAAAACGATGGCCGTGTATCTGAGTGGCAGAAACGAACTTAAACTGATGGATCTTAAAACTTTCGATGCCAAAACTTTAGTGACTGACGAGTTTTGGGCCATACAGAGCTCGGCACCAAGTTTTTCGCCAAATGACGAATATGTGCTTTTCACTGTTTACCGGAATTTCGAGCAGGATATCATGGTACATCACATTAAAAACAATAAAACCATTAACTTAACCAATACAGGTGTTACCGAAACGGGTCCGGCATGGTCGCCAGATGGGAAATATATTTTCTTTACCAGCGCCCGTACCAAGCCATCTTATCCAACCGGCATGTCGAACGCGCACATTTATCGAATGGCGTTGAACGATTACGATGAGCCCTACCGTTCAGATAAGTTCGATGATCTGTTTAAAGAAAGCAAACCCGCACCAACCGATGTTAAGCCTGCACCCGAAAATAAAAATGATAAAAAAGCAAAAACCGATACGGCTAAAAAGAAAACCGAAGTTAAGCCTACACCTAAACCCGCTAACGTAATTACCATTAATATTCAAGATATCTTGGATAGAATAGAATTGGTTGGTCCTTCGTTTGGCGGCCAGTACGGAACAGATGCTTATGCTAAGGGCGATAAAACCTATGTTTTTTATTCATCTAACCATGAAGGTGGTGCACCAGGTCTTTATCGCACCACTATTGAGCCTTTTGAAGCTAATAAAACTGAAAAAGTTGCTGATGGGGGTGATTACTCCATCATTTTGGCTGGGGATAAATTTTTCGTTTTATCGAGAGGTATAATCAACAAATATACCTTAGAAGGGAATAAACTTGATCGGGTAGACCATGGTTATAAATTTACCAGAAATCTAAATGCCGAGTTTAATCAGATGTTTTACGAAACCTGGGTAGGTTTAGATGAAAATTTTTACGATGAAAAATTTCATGGCGTAGATTGGGATAAAATGAGAACGCGCTATGCGGCTTATCTGCCTTATGTAAATAACCGCAGTGACCTGAGGATTTTATTGAATGATATGCTGGGCGAACTGAATTCTTCGCACATGGGCTTTAATAGCTCAGGGGCAGAGGAACGTAAAAACCTTACTTACATCACTAATGAAACGGGGATTATCTTCGATAATGAAAACCCTTTAAAAGTTGAACGTATTGCCGCTAAAGGCAATGCTGCACACACCGGAACTAATATTTTGGCAGGAGATATTTTGACTGAAGTAAACGGTGTTAAGGTAGATGAAAAAATAGACCGCGATTATTATTTTAGTAAGCCATCGCTGGATAAAGAAATCATTTTAACTTTTAAACGCAATGGAAAAGATGTTTATGTAAATGTACATCCTGAAAGTTCTGGTACTTTGCGCGGAAACCTTTACGATGAGTGGATTAGCCAAAACCATAAAAATGTAGATAAATGGAGCAACAACAGGATTGCTTATTCTTACATGAAGAACATGGGCGGTGGCGAATTGGAAACTTTCCTTTTGGATATGGTTGCACAAGAAGAAAATAAGGAAGCCATTATTCTCGATCTACGTTACAATACCGGAGGAAACGTGCATGATGATGTACTGAAATTTCTTTCTCAGCGCCCTTATTTACAATGGAAATACCGCGGTGGTAAAATGGCCCCACAAAGTAATTTTGGCCCTGCAGTGAAGCCGATTGTATTGCTAATTAACGAGCAGTCTCTAAGTGATGCTGAAATGACTGCTGCAGGTTTTAAACAATTAAAATTGGGTAAGATTATCGGTACAGAAACCTATCGATGGATTATTTTTACTTCAGCTAAAGGTTTGGTTGATGGTTCTTCTTACCGTTTGCCATCGTGGGGTTGTTATACTATGGATGGCAAGAATATTGAAAAGGAGGGTGTTAAG
Organism: Pedobacter riviphilus; assembly: GCF_014692875.1. Lineage (NCBI taxonomy): Bacteria > Pseudomonadati > Bacteroidota > Sphingobacteriia > Sphingobacteriales > Sphingobacteriaceae > Pedobacter > Pedobacter riviphilus. The sequence goes on from NZ_CP061171.1 coordinate 5,480,151, forward strand.
CCAGATATCTTCGTTAAAAATACTTTTGAAGACCGCCTGGCAAATAAAGATCCTCAACTCGAAAAAGCAGTAGCAGAGATCTTGAAAGATTTGAAATAAGGCTAGTTAACCATTCAAATTGTAAAGCATTGTTTTATTGCTGGACTGTTATATTGTAACAGTTCTTGCAATAAAACAACTTTGCTTCTATTCACTACCAAACAATAACAACAATTTGGCAATCCAGCAAGGCAAACCTTTCAACTTTAATATACTTTCCGTTTCTTTGAGGTTGGAATTATTTAAAACATGGCAAATTTATTAACCGACAGGGCTTTTTGGGTAAATTATTGGGAAAGTAAAAAAGGACTAGCGGTTCAGTTACCTTCAAATTATTTATTTCATCAGCAACTGGCAGATGTTATTCAGAAAGATAATGTTAAAACCGCTATCGAATTGGGTGGTTTCCCTGGTTATTACGCCGTATTCCTAAAAAAATATTTTCAGCTTGATGTTACCCTGCTTGATTATTTTGTTCATCCACCGGTTGTAAACGAGCTTTTGGAAAAGAACGGCTTAGCCGAAAAGGATATTCACATTATCGAAACCGATCTTTTTAATTACACACCTGAAAAGCAGTATGATCTTGTGCTAAGCTGCGGTTTAATTGAGCATTTTAACGATACTGCCGATATTATTAACCGCCACATTGCTTTTGTAAAACCGGGCGGTACCTTGTTTATCACGTTACCAAATTTTAAGGCGGTAAACGGCTGGTTCCAAAAGAATTTCGATAGAGAAAATTACGATAAACACAATATCAATAGCATGGATCCGGCACTGTTAAAGTCGATCTGTGAGCAAGCCGGGCTTAAAGAAGTAAAATCGGGTTATTTTGGTCGTTTTAGTGTGTGGTTGGAAAATGAAAGTCAGAAATCTGCAGGCGTTCGCCTATTTAAAAAGGCAGTTTGGCTGACTGGAAAAGTATTTACAAAGATTATTCCATTCGAAAGCAAAAATCTATCACCTTATATTATCTTAGTAGCGAAAAAAATATAACGCGCTATGTTAATCAGTTGGGGGTACTCACCTAAAATTGAAAAATTTATTCCTTTAGCCGATTTTCCGGCAGATAAATATCTAATCATTGCCAGGCAGGCCATCGAAAATCTCGGCTGGAGCCTTAGTCACGTATCAGAAAGTGGGCTAATTGCTTACACGCCAATATCCTTCCAATCGTATAGCGAGGAAATATCTATCCGTATCCATGGGAATTTCGCAGTAGTAAAAAGTGAGTGTGTAGGTATTCAAATGCTTTTCAATGATTACGGTAAAAATGATGCAAACCTTGAGAAGTTTTTTCATGAATTTGAATATGTAGAGTTTCATCTCAAAGATGTTTGGGAAGAAAGTTTACAAAAGTTTCACCAGTTTATTGCAACTCAGGATGATCAGTATTTTGAGAAAGCGCCTTTAGCAACAAAAAACAAGATCAAAAATGTGCTGTTCCTGTTTTTTCCTCAAAAAGGTTATACAGCTACGCCAATTTTGGTACTTCTAAATATCTTTTACTACATAACACTTGTTCTTTTCTCGATAGTGTACCTGAGGTATCAGTTTGTAAGAAATGGAAGCAGTTATGATCCCGATTTTATAGAAGAACTAAAAAAGATAGCGTTAAATTTTGGGGTTAATCAGCGTAATCTCGTATTGGGCGGCGAATATTGGCGTTTAATTAGCTATCAGTTTATTCATGGGTCTAAGTCGCATTTGTTTTTTAATATGTATGCCCTGGTTTACCTTGGTTTAATGATCGAGAATAAACTGGGCTGGAAAAAATATCTATTTATCTATTTGGTTAGCGGTATTTGTGGAGGGCTGTTGAGTTTGATTTTTCACCAAGAGGGGTTATGATGGGTGCGTCTGGAGCCATTATGGGCTTGTATGGTGCTTTTATTGCGCTTCTGCTTACCAAAACTTTCGAACCGAAAGCCACCAAAGCATTGTTGGTAAGTACATTGATTGTTTCCTTACTGGTACTGGTGAACGGTGCTTTTGGCCAAAGGGTAGATAATGCCGCGCATATTGGCGGTTTTGTATCTGGATTTATTTTTGCTTATCTCCTTAATTATAAATGGGACAAAACATTCGAAGTTAAAATCTGGACAAGGTATGCCGTTTCGATCCTTTTATTCCTGATGTTCTTTAGTGGGGTAATTTACTTTAATCCAAAGTACGGCACTGAAGAATACCGCAAATTAAGCGATACTTTTAATGGTAATTTGCGATCGCTTAATGGTATTATGAACTTGAAAATTTCTTTGCCAAAAGATGTTAAATTAGCTTCTATCAAACAAGATGGTATTATTCCTACCGAAAGAAATTTGGTCGTGATTAAACAGATGCAGGCTTTAAATTTAAGACCTGAGGATGTTAAAGAGCGCAATGAAAAAATAAAACTGAGTAAAGCATCCTATCGGGCCGTGATGCTCATGTACAGAGACATCAAGGCCGATAGCACTTATCGTTACAGTAAAGAAACTTCTACCGCGTTAGGAAGTGTATTCGAGATACTTTACAAATAGATCAACTTATCCAGCTTTTTTATATAACCCAATTTCACTCAGTGTAATACAAACCGGAGATTTTGTAATATTTATTTTTACTTTATTAGTGGTAACCTGACTATCCAATTTAATTAAGCGTTTTGCACCAATGCTCGTGCCATCGTAAACTTTTTTCCAGGCATTGTTTTCAAATATTTCAATAGTATAAGCCTCTATTCTCTGCCCCAAAGGAATGTACTCTTGTAGGCTAATGATATCAAAGGTTTTAGCTGCTTTTAAATCTAGTTCTAAACTTGCCTGATGGATATCGTCCTGAGTAGCCCAGTAACTCTCCCTTTTTCCATCAAGCAGGGCATTAACATCATACTTTTTGCCTCTGCTATTGCTTGCTTTAATCGATGCATTTTTGGCCAGGTTATTCTCGAAAGTATGTTTAACCATATTGCCAAAAGTTTTCAGTGCCGCAACGTCATCATTATGAAGTTGACCGCGGGTATCGGGTGCTAAACCAAGATCTAAACCTGCACCACGGCCAACACTTTTTAAATACAGATCGAATAAAGTTTCTGGGTTTTAGGTTTTTCGTTGGCATGGTAAAACCATCCTTTTCTTAAAGGAACATCACATTCTGCCGGCATCCAGAATTTACCATTTCGTATTCCTTCAGGACTTTGCGGATAATTTGCCTGACCGGGAACGGCTTCATTTTTTCCATCCGGGGCCATCGGTGTAAAAGTTGCCCATGAGGTTGGCGCTGCATGACCATCTTCATTGCCTACCCAGCGGATATCTAAACCGATATCGCTAAAAATATTGGCCATTGGTTGCATTTTACGGGTAATGGCCCAGGTGTTTTTCCAATCGTAATAGGTAGTGTTATCTATAGCGCGTTTTTCTTTAGCGCCGCCATAATAGCCATCTCCCCCATTAGCACCATCATGCCAGCTCATAAAAAGTTCGCCAAAATTGCTGTAAAGTTCTTTTAACTGGGCCTGATAAATGGCCAGATATTTATCGGTACCATAAAGCGGATTGTTCCTGTCCCATGGTGAGCAATAAACGCCAAATTTTAAACCGTTTTTACGTACAGCCTGTTCTACTTCTTTAACTAAATTTCCCTTTCCCCCTCTGAACGGACTTTTACTGATATTATATTCAGTCGTTTTAGTTGGCCATAAAGCAAATCCATCATGGTGTTTGGCTACTAAAATAATCCCTTTCAAACCACCTGCTTTAGCGGCTTTAACGATCTGCTCAGCATTAAAATCTGTCGGATTGAATGTTTTTGGGTCAGCATCACCATAGCCCCACTCTTTATTTTCGAAGGTAGTTGGTGTAAAATGGATTAAACCATAAACCTCAATATCATGCCAGGCCAACTGCCTGTTTGATGGTAATGCACCATAAGGTTGAGGAGGTGTTTGGGCATAAATAGCCGACGAAAGAAGCAAAAAAAGAATCAATAACCGTTTCATAATAGTATAGCTTAGATAAAACTAAAGTACAAATAATTCCCATTGGTAAGGTAAGAGTTAACCGATATTTAACCTCCTGAAAATGTAAACACGAAATTATTTTTACATCTTGATCGTTACATGGATTCATCAAACATTTAATTTCAGTTTACGTTAATTAGTTATGAACGCTTTTATCCAGACCCCTCCCGATGGAGGTACAATATATACAGAAACTAACCTTAGTCAGCTTTTCCCTGAGCCATTTAATACCATAACAAGTTGCTTCTTTTTAGCTATTGCGGTGTATTGGACAATAAAAATTTGGGGTAATTTTAAACAGCATACCTTTCTAACCATTGTCTTGGTTTTACTTTATATAGGCGGAACAGGAGGGACTACTTACCATGGGCTAAGGCGGTGGCCAATCTTTATCATGATGGATTGGATGCCGATTATGCTTCTGTGCCTTTCGGCTGGTGTCTACTTTCTTTCTAAACTAACCAAATGGTATTTTGCTGTTTTAATTGTAGCGGTATATGCTTTCTTTCAATTTTATGTCCGAAAGCTTTTTAATAATGGCGATTTTCAGATTTTCATCAATATCAATTATGCTTTTATGGCCGCGCTGGTTTTATTTCCGGTATTTGGCTATTTAATCAAAACGGAGTGGAAAAATGGCAAATGGGTTGGCTTTGCCCTAATTGCTTTCATATTCGCACTAACTTTCCGTATTGCCGATAAATGGGATGTGTTTGCAATAGGCACGCACTTTTTATGGCATACTTTTGGGGCTGTAGCTTCTTTCTGTATGCTGAATTATATTTATTTGACTAACCTGAAAAAAGTCAGAACTTCATAAAATATTCATTCCTAAAAGGTGTAAATTGTTTATCTTAGTTAAATATATAACTGTTGAAATGAAAAAAATATTGATTTTATCTGCCTTCATATTGGGCCTGAACTTTGCATCAAATGCACAAAGTATTTTAAGTAAAGTTGGATCTGCTGCAGCGGCAAGCACGGGTTTCGATGTGTCAAGTTTAACCTCGGGCATTATTGGTAAACTTACCCCTTCCTTAAGTTTAACTCCGGCTCAAAAACCAAACGTAACTACAATTGTGAAAGATTTTCTGGTGCAGAAAGCAACAATTATGGCTACTCAAAAAACAGATCCTGCTGCTTATCAAAGCAAATTTGGTAAATTGTTTTCTGGATTGAAATCGAAACTGGGAACCGCTTTAACTGTTGCACAATTGGCAAAGTTTACTTCTTTAAAACCTGCAGCGCCTAGTGCAAGCAATGTACTTTCGCAGTTGTTTTATTAGGTATGAATTAAAGGTTGAGCGTACTGGCTAATTATTCCAGTAAGCTCAACCTTAATCTTATAATTTTGAATGCGCTTTGCTGTAATCTAATTTCTTTTGGTTGCCAATGGCATATTCAATACCGCCCCATAAATGGTTCTGAAATTTATCATCAGCCCAGCCTTCTTTAGTATGGCCCATACAAGTGTAGAAAGCTCTTCCGCCATCAAAATTGTGGTACCAGCTAAAAGGATGGAAATCGCCATTTTTACCACCAGTATACGATTTCTCGTCTAAGGTGATCAGCACTTTAATATCTGGATTGATATCCTTAAAGTTATATAGTTCATCCTTTCTCATCCATATCGAATCAGTAAGGAATTTAGTGGCTGGATGTTTTTTATCTTTAACAATAAATTTAGCTTCCTGAACAGCTGGATGACTGATGAAATAGGCGCCAGCCAATTTACCATACCAAGGCCAATCGTATTCAGTATCGGTTGCAGCATGTATGCCTACATAACCTCCGCCTGCCTGGATATATCTCTCGAAAGCTACCTGTTGTTTATTATCTAAAATATCGCCTGTTGTATTTAGAAAAATAACAGCGGCATATTTTTTAAGGTTATCTTCTGTAAACAGATCAGCATTTTCGGTGGTATCTACTTCAAAATGATGCGCTGTGCCTAATTTTTGGATAACTTCTTTTCCGGTTTCAATAGAGTTGTGCCTAAAACCTTTGGTTTTGGAAAAAACTAAAACCTTTGCCGATTTCTTAGCGGCAGTATAGCTTTGGAATAAAAAAACGGAGGCAATTAATAAACATAGGGACAGGTACTTTTTCATTTTTGTTAACTTGGTTAGTGATGGATATTGAGCTTTAAATTTAAGAAAGTTGTTTGATAATTTCTATACATCTTTCTTCAACCTGTCTGCAAACGGGGTTAAATAGGGCATTATCCCAATATGGGTCTGTAACTTCGTCGTTATCAAGAAAAAGTTTAACCTTTTTTCGTTCTTCCTCGCTTTTAGCAAGGTTTTTAACATCGGCTAAATTATTCCTGTCCATAACCAAAATCAGATCGTATTTAGCAAACATGGAGTGGTTAAATTGTTGTGCCCGCTGTTTGCTAATATCGTAACCAAGCGCTTTCGCTGCAGAAATACTCCTATGGTCGGGTGCTTTGCCGATATGCCAATTGCCTGTTCCTGCGGAAGCAATTTCCCAGTTTAAGTTTCGTTCATTTGCCAGATGGCGCATAATGCCTTCGGCCAGTGGCGAGCGGCAGATATTGCCCAGGCAGACCATTAAAATTTTCAATATTATTTAGATTTATATACAAAAACAAATGTATAAATAATTCCTCCTTGTGGTGGGGTAGAAGTGGTTTGGGTAAGTTTATCTCCACTTAATATGAATGGCGATTGTGGCGCATAAGATAAAAAAATCTGATCGCCATCTCTTCTCCAGGTTTTAATACTTGTATCAGGTTTCAAATCGCAAAGCGCACCATTGGAACCCGAAGTGTATGTGCCATCTTTAGAAAAAGAGATCATAGCGTTATTTATACAACTGCTTGGTCCCATCAGTTCTATATAGTTGGTGCTCGTTTTTTGGCCAATGGTCATTGCTGGGCTAACCGTAACCGATTCGATGCGCCAGTCTTTTTTTGTTAATGTTTTGTCGAGATCTTTTTTACAACCAAATGCCAAACAAACAGTTAAAATCAGTAGTAATTTTTTCATCGGTTTATAATTGTTTTTAGTTTATACCTCATAAACGAACCTCCTGGTTAATATGCTACACAGGCAAAAAAAATGCCCCAAGCTTGGTAACATTGGGGCATTTGATATTTTATCAGAAAGGCTTATCCATAGATATCGTTTAACATTTTCGCCAATCGAACACCACCTTTTAATAACTGCTCGTTAAGGGTGTCAACCCAGTCAAAATTATAACGGTAGCTTAATTTAGTATCAGGTTTGGTGTTTTCATAAATTTTATTGCAAATGCCGTACGATTCATAAATGCAATCTTTAAGGTCTGTGTTTTGCCAGTTATACAACTGAATTGCCGAAGGATGATTGATTGCCTTCGCATATTCTGTATAGCTTAACTGCTGGTATTCGATAAGCTGTTCATCCCAAACCCTGTGGATATTCGATTTTTCATTGAACCATAATACCGAAATGCGGTTACCGCCCAAATCATCCTTACGGGCAACATGCATAGGCTGGCACAAATCGCCTGCCAGGTGAACCAACACGCGTAGGGCTAGTTTTTTTTCGGTTGCAGTGCTGCTTGTTTTCTTTAAAATGGCAATTAAATCAGGGATTTTATTGTAAAGATTAGGTGTTTTTTCAGTGTCCAAAAATTGATATACACCATTTTTATCTAATCCTGCCGGAAGATTAACAAAATGCCAGTTGTACATATAGTTATAGGTAGAATCCGATTTAATAAAATCGCCCCAATTGGCCGACATGGCCAAAGTTTCATAACCTAAAATACTTTGAATAGCCTTGCGTGTTTTAGCCTTTAAATAACTATCGGCAATTTCTCCAACTACGCGATGACCAATTGTACCCCATGCATTTGCCTGAATAGGTAAATAGGCTAAAAAACCAATAGTTAAGGCAGAGGTTAATTTCTTTTTTATTGATGTTAAAATCATTTTATAATTCTTTTTGTATGCAGGTAATTTTTTCTTTAAGTGTCAGCTTAATTTCACGCTGATCGCTTAAACTTTCCAAAAATAACGAATCTGCAGATTTTTTTTTGATCAGGAAGTTCTTGTCGTACCTGCCGATGCGGTAACATCCCGATATTTTCTGTTTATAGTTAGCATGTGTAAAGGTGGCACCTATAAATAGGGTATCGCCTTTAACTACGTAAACACCTTTGGCATATTCTTTCCAAATACCATTGTTGTAGCAGGAATCTTCGTAAAAATTTACTTTGCTGTGGGTAACCATATCAATATAAACCGAATCGCAGGTAAATTTGAAATGGTGCTGTGTGTAGTTGCTCAGTTTATTGCTAAAAGCGATAGAATCTTCATTCCAAACGCCCTGCATAAAATCTTCGCCTTTACCTTGAATATTAGGTCGCGGACTACAAGCTACATGTAAGATAGATAATGTAAAAAGGATGATGTAGAAATTCTTTAAACCCGGGTGCAGCTTGTTCATTGTACTATTAATCGATGCTTTTAGGAAATTGATCGTGTGTTACAGTATTCTTTTTAATGGTATTGATAATCAGGATTAAAAAGCCGGCTGCAAAACAAAGACTGGCTATAAAGCTAATGACGCCAATTAAGGTATAATATTTAGAAACATCAGTATAAACCAAATGTCTATCTCCTAATAAAAAAGGCATTAAAACACTATAAAATAAGGTTGTTAGTAAAGCGATTCCTGAACCAATGGTCATTAAAATCGCCTCAACAGCAGATTTTTTTGATAAAAAATAACAGCAGGCACCAAATATGATAACTGGCGAAATGATAGATATCAAGTTGACTAATGTAGAGAGTAATGAATTCATTTTGCCTATGTTTTAATTAACCTGTGTTGTAAAGTCGGAGCGTCATGCTGAACTCGTTTCAGCATCTTTTAGTACTGGAAAGATCCTGATCCCGATTTATACCGGGATCAGGATGACTACCGTTTATGTAATTAGCTTATTTCAAGCTGCCTACCATATCTTCCGGGCGAACCCACTCATCAAACTGTTCGTTGGTTAATAATCCCAATTCTACAGCAGCTGCTTTTAAGGTTTTATTTTCTTTATGGGCTTTCTTTGCAATTTTGGCTGCATTTTCGTAACCCACATGCGGATTTAAAGCCGTAACCAACATCAAAGAATTTTGTAAATGTTTCTCAATTTCTGGCAAGTTAGCGGTGATTCCTTCAGCACATTTATCGGTGAAAGAAACGCAGGCATCGCCTATTAAACGGGCCGACTGTAAAACATTAGCGGCAATAAGGGGTTTAAATACGTTAAGTTCAAAATGACCTGACATTCCACCTACTGAAACCGCCACATCGTTACCAATTACCTGTGCGCAAACCATCGTTAGTGCCTCTGGTTGTGTAGGATTAACTTTTCCCGGCATAATAGAAGATCCAGGTTCGTTATCAGGAATCACAATTTCGCCAATGCCGCAACGTGGGCCAGAACTTAACATTCTTACATCGTTTGCTACTTTCATTAAAGCAACTGCAGTACGTTTTAAAGCGCCAGAAAGCTCTACCATTGCATCATGCGCTGCCAAGGCTTCGAATTTATTTGGAGCGGTAACAAATGGTAAACCGGTTAAATCGGCAATTTTTTTAGCGACTAAAACATCGTATCCTTTTGGGGTATTTAAACCTGTACCTACTGCGGTTCCGCCCAAAGCCAGCTCTGCAACCATTACCAAAGCATTTTTAATGGCTCTGATGCTGTTGTCAATCTGTTGTACATACCCCGAAAATTCCTGGCCTAAAGTAAGAGGCGTAGCATCCATAAAGTGGGTACGTCCGGTTTTGGTAATTCCAGCAAATTCCTCAACCTTTTTAGCCAAAGCGTTTCTTAAATGGGTTAAGCCAGGGATGGTATTTTCTACAGTAAGTTTATAGGCTGCAATGTGCATTGCAGTTGGGTAAGTATCGTTTGATGACTGTGATTTATTTACATCATCATTAGGGTGAAGTACTTTTTTATCGTCAGCTAATGAACCACCGTTAATCACATGAGCACGATTTGCGATTACTTCGTTACCATTCATGTTGCTTTGTGTACCAGAACCAGTTTGCCAGATTACCAAAGGGAATTGATCATCTAACTGTCCTGCAATAATTTCATCACAAGCTTTAGCAATTAAATCGGCTTTTTCTGCTGATAATACGCCCAGTTCGGTATTAGCAAGGGCAGCCGCTTTTTTCAGATATCCAAAAGCATGGATAATTTCTTTTGGCATCGAACCTTCCGGCCCGATTTTGAAGTTATTGCGTGAGCGTTCGGTTTGTGCACCCCAGTATTTGTCGGCTGGTACCTGCACCTCGCCCATGGTATCGTGTTCTATTCTGAAACTCATTATATTTTTGATTTTTGTTGTCGCAAATTTAGGTTTTTTGCCTTTTAAAGCGTTGGATTTATGTAAGATATTTAATGGATAACAAAATATATCACCGAAATGTCTCTATTCCTTTTTATTCTTCATCATTAATGTACAAACTTTTATCCTGGTTAGCCGCTTCTACCAATGGAATCATATTCATACCTTTACCGCAAATATGCAGGGATTAGTTATTAAATCTACAGGGAGCTGGTATAGTGTTTTGGCCGATAATGGCGAACGCTATGATTGCCGGATTGTAGGGAAATTTAGGATTAAAGGACTTAAAACCACCAATCCGATTGCGGTTGGCGACAGGGTGAAATTTGATCTGGAACGGGATAGCAACCAGGGTTTGATACACGAAATGCTGCCCCGTAAAAACTATATCATCCGCAAATCAATCAACCTGAGCAAGCAGGCGCAAATATTAGCTGCTAATTTGGATATGGCCATGTTGGTGGTTACACTTGCTTCGCCCCGTACTTCTTTGGGTTTTATCGATCGTTTTTTGGTTACCGCCGAAGCTTATGATGTGCCCGCTATATTGGTATTTAATAAACTCGATCTTTTTAGTAAAGAGGGATTAGAAATTCTCCAGGAGTTTAAAGATATTTACGAAAATATCGGCTATGCCTGTTACGAAGTTTCTGCTTTAAAGGGTATTAACATTCCTATTATTCAGGAGTTGATTACTGATAAGATTACCTTAATTTCTGGACATTCGGGAGTAGGGAAATCAAGTTTGATCAATGCTTTAATGCCCGATCGTGATTTAAGAACAGGAGAGGTATCAGATTGGAGCGATAAAGGACAACATACCACCACTTTTGCCGAAATGTTTGAATTACCACAAGGCGGGTTTATTGTAGATTCTCCGGGTATCAGAGAACTTGGTGTAATAGACATCGAAAAAGAAGAATTAGGCCATTTTTTTAGAGAAATCTTTAAAACTTCGCACAATTGCCGCTTTAATAACTGCAGGCATATTAACGAACCAGGCTGTGCCGTTATTGAAGCCGTAAATGAAGGTGAAATTGCGGTTTCAAGATATGAAAGTTACCTGAGCATTTACCACGGAAACGATACGCGACATTAGCCTCCAGCCCCTGAAAGGCGCTGAAAAGTTGAATAAATTAATAACTATTACTAAATATATGGAGATTCCCCTTTAGGGGATTTAGGGGCTATGAAATTCAAATTAGGAGATTTTGTGCGTTTTGTTGATGAAAAACGTGAAGGTTATGTAACCAAAATTATCGATACGCAAACTTTAGGGGTTACCGATGAAGATGGTTTTGAGATACCTGTTGCGGTGAGTAATTTAACTTCTGTACATGGGCATGGTGTGGTAGCTGAAGAATTAGATGCGCCAAAACCCATCCAGGTAAATGTCCCCAGCATTAACAAAATCGAAAATGGTATTTATATAGCTGTGGCTACCGATGATAAGGCTGGTAATGTAGTGCATTTTCATCTGCAGAACCATTCTCCAAATATTTTACTCGTAAGCTTAATCACCGAGCGTAAAGAAAAATATGCGGGTGCTTTTCATGGGGTAATTGAATCTTATGGCTCCACTTTAGTTTATTCTGCTTCCTTGGCCGATCTTGATCTTTGGCCAGAATTTAATTTTCAGGTTTTAGTGTTTAGCAAAGCTGATGTGAAACAAATCGATCCATTGGTAATCCGTAAAAAGTTTAGGGCAAAAGATTTTAGTACAGAGCAAAAGGAGTTACCTCAATTAAAAAACAAAGGTTGGTTGATCCGTTTGGATGATCTTGTTCCGGTTACCATCGATCCACAGAAGTTGAAGGAAAGTTTTTTCAAATCAACTGAAGAGAAAAAAACGGTAGCAGCCCCTCAAAAAGAAATCGATCTGCACATCGAGAAACTAAGAGACGACCATCATTTTTTAGAAGCTGATGAAATGTTACAGATACAGATCAATCATTTTCAAACTGCAATGGATGCAGCAGTTGTACATCATTTCGATAAAATCGTTTTTATCCATGGTTCGGGCAACGGTACCTTAAGAGATAAAATTCATAAATTAATTAGCAAAAATCCTCATGTAAAAACATATATGGATGCCAGGAAAGAAAAATTTGGTTATGGGGCTACAGAAGTGGTTTTTAAGTAACGGAGAAGAGTATTTCTTATGCGACCCGTCATTCTGAACTTGTTTCAGAATCTACCCAATGGATTAAACATTCTTCACCATTTTCAGAACGACAAGAAGATCAAGGTACGCTTTTTGCAACAATGTAATTTCTTTTTATAAAAGATTAAAACTAGCTTTGCCGCAATTAATGAAACACCTGGTTACCATATCGCTTGTATTTTTTAGCTTAACACATTTGGCAAAAGCCGAACGTGTTGAAGGGCTAAGGATATTAAACGAATATTGCAATGAGCATAATATTAGCGTTAATGCAAGCGGCAAAACCTCGGTTCAACTAAACGAAGACCGTAACCCTTATTTATTATCATACACCACTTTAGCTTTAATCGGAACCCAGACCCCATTAAAAGTTGCAAAATATGTGAGTGTAAACCAGGTGATTGCTGATTTAACAATCAGGAAAAAACCGAAGAACAACAGCCCCTAAATTTTTTCGGAAAGATCTTTTTAGAAGATTTTACGCCCCATTTATATCAACAACTGCCAAACTGACTTAAGAAAGACAATGGCTTGGTTGTTGTAACACACCATTTTTCAATAATAAATACGATTTAAAATATTATAATGTTAGGATTTTTAGCGAAGATTTTCGGAAGTAAATCAGAAAGAGATATAAAGGCTATTCAGCCATTGGTTGTTAAAATTAACGAACACTACAGTAAACTGTCTGCGCTTAGCAACGACGAGTTACGTGGTAAGACCACAGAATTTAAAGACAAGATTTCTAGTTTTTTAACCGCTATTGACGAGAAAATTTCGGCACTAAAGGCTGAAGCAGAGAGCGAAGATTTAGATCTTCACCAAAAAACAGCAATTTATGATCAGGTTGATGCCTTAGGTAAAGAGCGCGACACAGAGTTAGAGAAAGTACTTTTGGAAATCCTTCCGGAAGCATTTGCTGTAATTAAAGAAACTTCACGCCGTTTAAGCGAAAACGATTATTTAGAGGTTACCGCAACCCAGTTTGATAGAGATTACGCGGCAAGAAAAAACAATGTTAAAATTGTTGGCGATAAGGCGCAATGGGCTAATAAATGGGATGCTGCCGGAACAGAAGTGGCCTGGAACATGGTACACTATGATGTACAGTTAATTGGTGGTATTGTATTACACAGCGGTAAAATTGCCGAAATGGCTACCGGTGAGGGTAAAACCCTGGTAAGTACATTGCCGGCTTATTTAAATGCGTTGGCCGGACAGGGTGTACATATCGTAACGGTGAATGATTATCTGGCTCGTCGTGATAGTGAGTGGAATGGACCATTATTCGAGTTTCACGGCTTAACTGTTGATTGTATTGATAAACATGAGCCGAACTCTGAAGAAAGAAGAAAAGCTTATGCCGCAGATATTACTTACGGAACCAATAATGAGTTCGGGTTTGATTACCTGCGTGACAATATGTCGCAGACGCCTGATCAATTGGTACAGCGCAAGCTGCATTTTGCAATGGTGGATGAGGTCGATTCGGTTTTGATTGATGATGCCCGTACGCCTTTAATTATTTCTGGACCGATTCCACGCGGAGATGAACATGAGTTTTATGAATTAAAACCACGTATCGAACGTTTAGTGAATGCACAGAAAGCTTATGTAACACAAGCATTAAACGAAGCGAAAAAATTAATCAACGCAGGCAACAGCGGAACCGAAGAAGGTGAAGGCGGTTTAGCTTTATTACGTGCATACCGTGGTTTGCCAAAAAACAAAGCTTTAATTAAATTTTTAAGTGAAAGCGGTGTGCGTGGTCTGTTGTTGAAAACAGAAAACCACTATATGGCAGATCAGTCTAAGAATATGCCAAAGGTAGATTCTGAATTGTATTTCTATATCGATGAGAAGAATAACCAGGTTGAATTAACTGAAAAGGGTATTGAGTTAATTACTCAATCGGGTGAAGATCCACATTTCTTCGTATTGCCAGATGTTGGTACCGAAGTAGCAGAATTAGAAAAATCTGATCTTCCTTTAGAAGAAAAAGTGATTCAAAAAGACGCTTTAATGCGCGATTATTCTGTTAAAGCAGAACGAATCCATTCGGTTAACCAATTGTTAAAAGCTTATACTTTATTCGAGATTGATGTGGAGTACATCATTGATGAAGGAAAGATTAAAATTGTTGATGAGCAAACTGGCCGTATTATGGATGGCCGCCGTTATTCTGATGGTTTACACCAGGCAATTGAGGCCAAAGAAAATGTAAAGGTTGAAGATGCTACCCAAACTTATGCAACCGTAACCTTACAGAACTATTTCCGTATGTACCACAAACTTTGCGGTATGACAGGTACAGCAACAACAGAAGCTGGCGAGTTTTGGTCGATCTATAAATTGGATGTGGTTGAAATTCCTACCAACAGAAATATTTCGAGGATTGACGAGCAGGATTACGTTTATCGTACCGTTCGTGAAAAATATAATGCTGTTGCAGCAGAGATACAATACCTTGTTTTCCCGTATTCTCATTACGAGACTGAATACGAAACTGATAAAGAAGGTAATGTAAAACAGAAAGATGGAAAACCGGTTATTAAATATGATCAAACTGGCAGACCAGTACCTAAATTAGATGCCAAAGGCGGTTTGATCCCTGCAGTGAATCCTGAAACAGGGCAATTGGAGCCAAAAGCTGGCCGTCCGGTATTAGTGGGTACAACCTCTGTAGAGATCTCAGAGCTGTTAAGCCGTATGCTTAAACTCCGTGGTATTAAACACAACGTATTGAATGCTAAAATGCACCAGAAAGAGGCCGATATTGTTGCCGAAGCTGGTCAGGCAGGAACGGTAACCATTGCAACCAACATGGCTGGTCGTGGTACCGATATTAAATTGGGTGCAGGTGTTAAAGAAGCTGGCGGTTTAGCTATTGTAGGTACTGAGCGCCACGAATCCCGTCGTGTAGACAGGCAGTTACGTGGTCGTGCAGGTCGTCAGGGCGATCCGGGTTCGTCACAGTTCTTCGTTTCATTGGAAGATAACTTAATGCGTTTATTTGGTTCAGAGCGTATCTCTGGTATCATGGTACGTATGGGTATCGAAGATGGCGAAGTGATCCAACACTCTATGATTACCAAGTCTATCGAGCGTGCGCAGAAAAAAGTAGAAGAAAATAACTTTGGCATCCGTAAACGTTTATTGGAGTACGATGATGTGATGAACTCACAACGTACCGTAATTTATGCTAAACGTAAAAATGCCTTGTTTGGCGAACGTTTAGATGTAGATATGAACAACATGGTTTTCGATGTTGCTGAAGATATCGTAAGTGAATATAAACAAGAAGGAAATTACGATGGTTTCAAGCTGGAGGTAATCAAAAACTTCTCTTTAGATACAGCCATTACAGAAAAAGAATTTTCTTCAACCAATATCCCTCAGTTAACTGAAAAGTTATTCGAAGAAGCAGAAGCATTTTATGCACGTAAATCTGAAGCGATTATCCAGCAATCATTACCAGTTTTAACGCAGGTTTATCAAGAGCGTGGCGAGCACATCGAACAGATTGTGGTTCCGTTTACCGATGGCATCCGTGGTATTCAGGTAGCAGTTGATTTGAAGAAAGCAATCGATAATAAAGGAAAAGAAGTAGTTCGTTCATTCGAAAAAACCATTGTTTTAGCATTAATCGATGATAGCTGGAAAGAACATTTACGCGAAATGGATGATTTGAAACAATCGGTACAAAACGCGGTTTATGAGCAGAAAGATCCGTTGGTAATTTATAAAATGGAAGCTTTCAACTTGTTTAAAAATATGCTTAACGCGGTAAATAAAGAAGTAGTAAGTTTCTTATATAAAGGCGGTATCCCGGTTCAGCAAGAGCCAGATCAGGTAAGAGAGGCGCCAGCTCCGGTAAAACAGCCAAAGTTGCAAACTACTAAACAAGAGTTTGGCAGAGAAGAGCCAGGTATCGAGTTTGGCGATACGCGTGAGGCTGTTCCACAGCAGCCAATCCGTAAAGAAGCAACTGTTGGCAGAAATGAACCTTGCCCATGCGGTAGCGGCAAAAAGTACAAAAACTGCCACGGTGCTAATTTATAATCAAGATATATAATGTTTTACCAAGCCTCAACAAATGTTGAGGCTTTTTTTGTAACTAAATTTTTAATTCTCAAATTAACGCTTATATTTAGGGGCGGTCAATTTGAAATTGGTAGGCAATTTCTTAATGACTAGTAAACTTAAAAATGGAGTCTGGCAACCATCAAAAACGGGGCGTAACCGAAAGGCCATAAGAGTAGGAAATACACACAAACACACACAAATGAAAAGAATTTTTAACATTGCCGCTGTTTCAGCGACATTGCTGCTATCAAGCTGCGCCACTATTTTTACGGGTACAAAACAAACCGTTCAAATCAATTCTAATCCTCCAGCCGCTACTATCGAAGTAGATGGGGTTAAAGCAGGGGTAACACCCATGGCCGTACCTCTAAAAAAAGGATTTACAGGGCAAACCATCTCGTTGAAACTTGATGGTTACGAAACCAAGACATTCCAGCCCGTAACCACCTTTAATGCCGTATCTGTAGTAAATCTATTATTCATTCCTGGTTTTATTGTTGATATTGCTACAGGTGCAATGATGAAATACGATCCGACAGTTTATGAATTTACCTTGGAGCAAAAGAAGGCGAATTAAGAATATTTTACTGGAAATCATAATAAAAACCCCGGTTTCCAAAAGGAAACCGGGGTTTTTATTTGTAATCGTCACCTAGTTGATCGTCTTTTTAAATTAAGCATGCCCCTGGTTCAAAATGACGAATTGAAACCTTCCAAACAATAACGATTTGCTTAACCCATAAAGAATGCCGATTTTTGTAGCGATTTCGGCATTCTTGTTGTTAAGAAGAAATGAGATGATATTTTATTCATCTGCTCACTAAATGCAGGGGTTTGTACACATGAAAACAATACTAACTTTTATATGCTGTTTGTTCCTTTTTTTTAATGCTTTTGCGCAAAAAGGAGAGGTAACTGTTATAAAAGATCCTTTAATTGATAGTTTAATTGCCAAACGGTTACAGGTTTATAAAACTTCTGGCGAGGTAAAACCAGGTAAGCCGATTGTTTCGGCCTATGGTTACCGGGTGCAGATTTTTTATGGCTCAGATCGGCGCGAAGTTTTTAGCGAACAGGCCAGGTTTAAAGGTCTTTATCCTAAATTAAATACTTATCTTGTTTATAAAGAACCTAACTATTATGTTCGGGTTGGCGATTTTAGAACACGTTTAGAAGCACAACGCCTTATAAATGAACTCAGACCAAACTTCCCTACACTGTTTATTTTTAGGGAGAAAATTAATGCACCAAGTTTAGATACCACAACAAGTAATGATCAAAAATAAAATCCAAGAATTAGCCAATAACATTTTTAATGATGTTGTAGGCTATCGTCAACATATTCATGCCAATCCTGAATTATCTTTCAAAGAATTCGAAACTTCATTGTTCATCAAGGATAAATTGAAAAAATGGGGAATTGAATATACCGACTGTGCCAATACCGGTGTGGTAGGTTTAATTAAAGGGAACCAACCATCTGATAAAGTTATTGCCTTACGTGCCGATATGGATGCTTTACCTATCCACGAAGCAAACGACAAACCCTATCGTTCTAAAAATCATGGCGTAATGCATGCCTGCGGGCATGATGTGCACACGTCTTCACTTTTAGGAACAGCGTATATTTTAAACCAACTGAAAGATGATTTCGGAGGAACAATTAAATTAATCTTTCAACCTGCCGAAGAGTTGTTGCCGGCGGGGCGAGCATCATGATTAAAGAAGGTGTACTGGAGAATCCAAAACCTGATTATATTGTTGGACAGCACGTAATGCCATTGATTGATGCGGGTAAAGTAGGTTTTCGCTCCGGTATTTACATGGCTTCAACCGATGAATTGTATGTTACTGTAACCGGAAAGGGGGACATGGCGCCCAGCCCCATCAAAATATCGATCCTGTTTTAATTGCATCGCATATTATTGTTGCCCTTCAGCAAATTGTTAGCCGTAATGCCGATCCACGTTTACCATCAGTGCTATCTTTCGGTAAGGTAATTGCCAACGGGGCTACTAATGTAATCCCAAATGAGGTAAAAATTGAAGGTACGTTTAGAACCTTAGATGAAAATTGGAGAGATGAAGCGCACAAACGCATGAAAAAAATGGCTGAGGGAATGGCCGAGAGTATGGGGGGAAGCTGTGATTTTGATATCCATAGAGGTTATCCGTTTCTAATCAACGAAGAAAAACTAACCGCAAATGCAAGAACCTTCGCCGAAGAATTTTTGGGTAAAGACAATGTGGTTGATTTAGATATCTGGATGGCCGCTGAAGATTTTTCTTTCTACTCGCAGGTAACAGATGCATGTTTTTACCGTTTAGGTACTGGGAATGCAGCAAAAGACACACAATATTCTGTTCATACACCAAAATTTGATATTGATGAGGATGCTTTGAAAATATCAACAGGCTTAATGGCTTATATTGCTTTAAAACAACTAGGGAACTAAAGATGTAAAATGGAGGATGTGGGATGGATGAAGGAGTTAAATTCCCCATCTTCCGCAATACATTCCCCATTGTTCTTCTTTCATTTTACCTTTTACATTTACCTTCCATGAAAAAAATATTTTTCTATATACTATTTACGTCGCTCTTCTATAAAGGTTTTGCACAGGAAATCAACCGTTTTAATCCTGATACAGTTAAAACCATTACACTCGATTCGGCAGTAAATATTAAGGCCGAAAAGTTGAATGTAGAAACATTTATCAGAAAGGTGATGTACGATACTTCCTTTTATCAGTCGTTCAGGGATATGAAACGTTATACTTTTATTGCCGAAAACAGGATTTACAGTTACGATAAAAAGAACAAAGTTGATGGGAAAATTTACCGTAAAATCCGCCACAACAATAGTGGCCCCTATAAAATGGAGTATTTGGTAAAACAGGATACCGGGAAAATTTATAAGAAAAATGGCAAATACCAGCTTTATACCGTAGAAATGTTCGATTACATTTTTATGAATGCTTATAATACTGATTTTGTCCCCAATGCACCCAAGCCTGATGGAAAGGGAGGAACAAACGAAAGTTATAAAGACAAGCTCAAAACATTAATATTTAATCCTGGCCGTCCGGTAAAAGTGCCTTTTATTGGTAGTAAAACTGAAATATTTTCGGCCAATATGCGCCAATATTATGATTATGGCTTCACCAGCGGTACTTATCTCGATTCTATTCCCGTGTATCGTTTCAAGGTTTCAGTTAAGCCCGATTTAAGTAGCTGGACAAAAGATGGCATCATGATAAAAGAACTGGTTACCATTTTCGATAAACGGAATTTCAATATTTTGGGGCGTTATGTTGATATGAAGTACAGCAATATGCTCTTTGATTTTGATGTGCAAATGAATATAGAAATGGGCTATTTCGGAGAAGATAAATTGCCAACCAAAATTACTTATCAGGGCAATTGGGATTATCCTTTCAAAAAAGAAGAAAGAGCAAGTTTTTTAATCATACACAAAGATTATAAACTCGAAAAGGGCAAATAAGGATTCAGGATAACGGTCGCATAGGGGTAAAGAGTAAAAATAATCACTATGAATAAATATTAATCGAACTCAGGTTATTATCTTTAAACGATTATTTAAACCGATAAATATGCAACTCTTTTCTTCATTGAAATTTAAAATATCATTAGTTTTATCATTGTTTTTGGGTGTTCACGTGCATGCACAGGTGCTCACTTCAAAACAGATCGATAGTGTTGTAGAAAAAACATTAACAACCTTTAATGTCCCTGGAATTGCAGTTTCTGTAATCAAAGACGGTAAAATTATCCATTTAAAGGGTTATGGTATCAGCTCCATCAAAACCAATAAAAAAGTTGATGAAAATACCCTTTTTGGCGTGGCATCAAATACAAAGGCTTTTACAGCGGCCGCTTTAGGTATGCTGGTTGATGAAAAGAAAATTACATGGGATACAAAAGTTACTGATGTAATTCCGGAGTTTAAGATGTACGATGCCTACGTAACCAGTGAATTTACCATCCGCGATCTGCTCACGCACCGTAGCGGTTTAGGTTTAGGTGCGGGCGATTTAATGATCTGGCCAGATTCTTCAACCGTTAATAAAAAGCAATTGATCCATAACCTGCGTTATTTAAAGCCGGTTTCCTCTTTCCGTACCAAATACGATTACGACAACCTGATGTATATTGTTGCCGGCGATGTGGTAGCAAGGGTTTCAGGAATTACTTACGAAGATTTTATTGAAAGCAGGATCATTAAACCATTGGGCATGACCAAAACGGCAGCTTCGTGGTACCGCTTAAAAGACAAATCGAATGTAATTGATGGCCATGCACCTTACCAAGGGAAACTGCTTCCAGTAGGTTTAAGCTTTGGTGAGATTGCCAATGCCGCTGGCGGAATTTATTCGAATGTAACCGATATGAGTAAATGGGTAATGGCGATGATTAATGGTGGGAAATACGGTGAAACATTAGAAAAGAAATTATTCAGCCCTGCGGTAGCAAGAGAACTTTGGACCCCACAGACCATTATTGCAGGTGGTAATCCAGCAGCTTTTAGTAGTTATGGCCTAGGTTGGTTTTTGAGTAATGTAAATGGCAATTTTCAGGCAACACATACAGGTGGCCTATCAGGAATTGTAACCCAGGTAACGATTATCCCAGAGATAAAATTGGGAATCATTGTATTAACCAATCAGCAATCTGGAGCTGCTTTTAATGCCATTACCAATTCGATCAAAGATGGTTATCTCGGAATTAAAGGGCAGGATCGGATTAAAACCTATAATGATAACAGGCTTAAGAACGAAAAACAAGCCGATGAAATCGTGAGCAAAGTTTGGAACGATATTGCAGCCCAAGAAAAATTAGCAACGACTAAGCCTGATGCGAAAAATTATTATGGTACTTTCCACGATGCCTGGTTTGGCGATGTAACCGTTAGTGAGGTGAACGGCAAGATGCATTTTCAGGCTAAAAACGCGCCAAAATTAAAAGGCGATATGACCTACTTCAAAGGAAATACCTTTATTGTAAAATGGTATGACAGAAGTTTGGATGCCGATGCTTTTGTTAATTTTAGTTTAGATCATAATGCTTTGGCTGATGGATTTAAAATAAGTGCGATCTCGCCGTTAACTGATTTTAGTTTCGATTTTCAGGACCTGGATTTTAAAAAGACCGAAAAAAAATAACCCTAGCCAAATATACGATGAAGACATTATTTAAAACCAGTATTTTACTAAGCTTTTGCTTAATTGCATTAACATCAATGACATTTAAACCAAAACGGATTATCTTCTTTGGCGATTCGATTACCCAACAGGGCGTTTCAAAAAACGGATATGTAACCCTGATCAAAAAATCGCTCGATTCTACTAAATATGATGTAATCGGTGCCGGAATAGGCGGCAACAAGGTTTACGATTTATACCTGCGTTTAGAAGATGATGTGCTGAATAAGAAACCTGATTTAGTGGTGATTTATGTAGGCATTAATGATGTTTGGCATAAACAATCTTCTCATACCGGAACTGATTATGATAAATATTTAAAGTTTTATCAGGCTTTGATCAATAAAATTCAGGGTGTGGGCAGTAAGGTCGTATTGGTTACTCCATCTGTCGTTGGCGAGAAAAAAGATGGTACCAACGAGCTGGATGCCGATTTAAATAAATATGCTGAAGGAATTAGAACATTAGCTGCAAAAAATAATCTTCCCGTATGCGATTTAAGGAAGGTTTTTGCTGAATATGAGGCGAAAAATAATCCAGAGGATAAAGAAAAAGGCATTTTAACCGTTGATAGGGTACACTTGAACGAAACTGGTAATAAATTGGTGGCCGATCAGTTATTGCCTTTGGTAAAATAGTAGATTCTAAACCGCAGAGCGTGCAAAGTATTCCGCAAAGAACACAAAGAAATTTTTCTCTGTGTTCTTTGTGTTTTTTCTCTGTTATCTTTGTGGTTAAATAAGAAGAGGAAAGAGCTGTGCGTATATGATAAACCGCGAAACGATAGATAAGATAATGGATACCGCCCGTATTGAGGAGGTAGTTGGGGATTTTGTGCACTTAAAAAAACGCGGGACCAGTTTAATTGGTAATTGCCCTTTCCATGGCGAAAAAACACCTTCCTTTCACGTATCTGTAACTAAAGGCATTTATAAATGTTTTGGTTGTGGTAAAGGGGGCGATTCGGTGCGCTTCATTATGGATCATGAAAAATATTCATATCCGGAGGCACTTAAATTTTTAGCCAATAAGTACAATATAGAGGTTGAAGAAACCGAACTAAACCCTCAAGATGCCGAAGCACAAAGTGCTAAAGAAAGCCTTTACGTAGTTTCACAATATGCTGCAGCATTTTTTGTAAAACAGCTTTGGGAAACAGATGAAGGCAAGGGCATCGGCTTAAGTTATTTTAAAGAACGTGGCTTTAGAGAAGACATCCTTAAAAAATTTGAGGTGGGTTATTCTCCGGATGTATGGGATGCGATGACGCAAAGTGCAATCAACGCCGGACATAAATTAGAGTTTTTAGAAGCCACCGGATTATCGATCAAAAACGATAACGGCAAAATTTACGACCGCTTTCGTGGCAGGGTAATGTTTCCGATCCATAACTTTACAGGTCGGATTATTGGTTTTGGCGGTAGAACGCTAAAAACGGATAAAAATGTTCCGAAGTATGTAAACTCACCTGAAAGTGAAATTTACCACAAGTCGAATGTGCTATATGGTTTATTCCACGCCAAAAAAGCCATCCGCGATTTAGATAACTGTTACTTGGCCGAAGGTTATGCAGATGTGCTTTCGGTGCATCAGGCCGGCATAGAAAACGTAGTGGCCTCTTCGGGTACTTCGTTAACCGTAGAGCAGATTAAACTGATTGGGCGTTTTACCCAGAATATTACCATTTTATTTGATGGCGATGCTGCGGGGATTAAAGCCTCCCTTCGTGGTCTGGATATGATTTTGGAAGAAGGACTGAATGTAAAAATTGTTTCCTTTCCAGATGGTCATGACCCCGATTCTTATATGCACCATGTTGGGGCAGGCGCTTTTAAAACCTATCTCGAGCAGAATAGAAAAGACTTTATTTTATACAAAGCAAATATACTGCTTAAAGATGCGGGCAATGATCCGATCAAAAGAGCAGGCATTATCCGAGATATTGTAGAGAGTATTGCTAAAATTCCCGATCCGATTAAGGCTTCGGTTTTTATCAGAGAGTGTAGTAGCCTGCTCGAAATTGATGAGCACATTTTACTGAGTGAATTAAATAAAATGCGGTCGGCAAAGCTTAAAAAAAGCTTTGATAACAACCAGAGGGCAAATCCGTCTGCAGCTCCAAAAACCTATTCTCCGAGTCCACCAGAGTCGCTTGGCCCGCCAGATGATTTATGGGATGACAGCGTTGGGCCAATGAGTAATGAAGCACCCGTAGAAGAAAATGAGCATCAGGAAAAAGAAATTATAAGATTACTACTAGCTTTTGGGCACGAGTTTGTAAACTGGGATAAAATTGATGATATGTACATTGGTTCTTTTATTATGCAGAACCTGAGTGATGTAGAATTTGATGATCCACTTTGCAAAAGAATTATCGATTATTATAAATCAGAGATCGACAACGGCCGATTACCCACGTCGAACCACTTTGTTAAACACGAGGATAGAGATATTGCCGATTTGGCCATTACACTTTCAACCTCAGAATATGCGTTAAGCGAAAACTGGCTAAATAAACATCTTATTTATGTTAAGGATGAATCGATGAATTTAAAAGCAACCATTTTAGGCGGTATTTTTCACCTTAAAAAACGTAAAGTCGAAAAGATATTGATGAACTTGTTGAAAGAAATTAAAGAGGAAAAGAACGAGGATAATCAAATGATTTTAATGCAGCGTTATGGGGTAATTAAAGGGGTAGAAAGGGAAATTTCAAAGTTCTTAGGCTCAGTGATTGTTAAGTAACTTTACTCGACTTGAGCTAGAAAGGCTAAAATGATCATTATAATAAAAACATTAATTAGAACCAGTTTTAATCCTTTATGGCACTTCATAATGATTTAGGTAAAGCAGGAGAAAGTATTGCCAAACGGTATCTGGAAGACCAAGGATATGAAGTTTTAGATGAAAACTGGACGCATGGTAAGGCCGAGATAGATTTAATCGCTTATAAAAACGGCATTATGGTTTTTGTAGAGGTTAAATCCCGTAGTTCCATTGCTTTTGGCGAACCAGAAGAATTTGTGCACAAAGCAAAACAAAATCAGATGGAATTGGCAGCTAATGCCTATATTGAAATAATGAACCATCAAAATGATATTCGTTTTGATATTATTGCCATTACATTTACAAAAAATAAAGATTATAATTTAAACCATATAGAAGATGCGTTTTGGCCTGAAGATTAACCCCATTAAAAATTTCATATTTATCGGAATTGCACTTACATTCGTTAGCTCTTGTAAAGACAGTTCTACCACAACTTACCGTAGCTTTCTTTCCCCATTAACTGGTCTTAATGTGCCATTGGGAAACGAATTTGATGTTAAAGTGCAGTTTGGCGCTGAACAGAAAGTAGATTCTGTAGTGTATTTAATTGATACCGTTAAAGTGCTTTCAAAAGCCGATACTGCTGCCATCAAGCTTAAAACAGCAGGTTTGAAATTAGGTAATCACCTGTTAACAGCCAAAATATTTGGTGCAGGGAAATCAGAAGATCTAACCTCAAATATTAATGTGTTAGCGGCTCAGGCACCCACTGAATATACTTATAAAGTGATTAAGACCTTGCCCCACGATACTTCTTCGTATGTAGAGGGCTTAGAATACCATGACGGCTTTTTCTATGAAAGTGCTGGCGATTATGGCCATTCGAGCTTGCGTAAGGTAGATCCATCAACAGGGAAAATTCTTCAGAAAGCAGATTTAGATAAGCAGTATTTTGGCGAAGGTATAACCGTGATCGGAAACAAGATTATTCAGTTAACTTATCGAGAAAAAGTAGGCTTTGTTTATGATAAGGCTACTTTCAAGAAATTATCCGAGTTTTCTTATACCACTGGCAGAGAAGGATGGGGTTTGGCTTTTGATGGAGAGAAAGTATTGAATACCGATGGTTCCAACACGATCTTTTTTCTGAATAAGGATACCTATCAGAAAATTGGATCGATTGATGTTTTTGATAATAAAGGCCCAATCCAAAACCTGAACGAACTTGAAATTATTGATGGAAAGATTTATGCAAATGTTTACACAACGAATGAAATCATGATCATTAATCCAGAAACAGGTGCTGTTGAAAGCAAGATCGATTTATCAGGTTTGTTGCCTGCAGATTACTTTAAAACCCAAGACGCAAAAGACAATAATGTGCTAAATGGCATTGCTTATGATAAAGCAACTAAAAGACTTTTTGTAGCCGGTAAAAAGTGGCCACATATTTTTCAGATCGAGTTGGTTAAGAAATAATTTAATTATCGATATGTCACATTGAGCTTGTCGAAATGCCTTAATATGAGTTAAGTAGGTCCTTCGACAGGCTCAGGATGACAAACTTCTAATCCTGTTTCTTCGGCTCGTCTAAATAACCGTTAAAAATGATGGGTTGTTTATTTACACTACTAGCCGTTAAAGATGCATAACCATTGGTCGAGATATTAATGGTAAACCGGTAGTTTTCTCTTTTTACATCCTTTGTATTAATCTGGATAGTATAAACACCTTTTTTATTTTTCGATTCTGTGTAGGTAAAATCTTTTGAGGTAAATTTAATGCCACCCTGAGTAGGATCCATTGGTGCTTGGAAAGACCTTCCATAATAAGGCAGATAAGCAACAATACTGTCTTTGGTAACCTTTACATCATATTGCGATCCCGTTAGGTTTATTGTAGAGCCTCCCTGGCCGCCCGGCATCATCGCTAATACTCGGTTAATATCATTGTTCGACATCGGCATAGCTGAGTTGGCAACAAAAGTATAATTTTTATCCGCTACAATTTTTACTGTAGTTTCTTTATTGGTTTGGGCAAAAGATTGAAATCCGAGCGAAAGAAATGCAAGGCTCAATATTAAATTTAAACGTTTCATAATGTGTGTTTTAAATGTGTAACAATTTAAAGATGCACAGACTTGAAAGATTCCATAATGGTGCCAAAAAATGGAAGGTAGTGTAAATTTAACGATTTTAGTTTTTATATAAAGGATTTACCTTTTCAGAATAACTCGATTTGTATAACGGGTTGCTCTTTTCCGTTGCAGAAGCTCCCATTGCTGTGAATTTATAGGTGCCTACAGGAAGATTGTTGAGTTCGATTTCGCCATTTTCGTTCGTAATTAAAGTAATTAAATTGCCCCCGGGATTTTTGCCGCCTTTAACTATTATCCCGCCAATTGGTGATCCCGCCACCCGTGATTTAGGATTGGTAGAAGGTACTAAAATGATAAATTTATAATTCCCTGCACTGGCATTGTTAAACTCTATTTCCCCGTTTTGGTTGGTTACTAGTGTAATTGTGTTGTCTCCAGGGTTTTTAGCGCCTTTTACTACAATTCCACCAATAGGTTGTCCGGCAACAAAACTTACCTCTCCCGTGGTCACATCCAGTTTGCCTTTAATGGATTTCATAATACAAGGGAAATGGGATTCGGGATAATTTAGTTTACAATAATCACAATAATGCCCTTCGGGTGCCTGAGTTCTTAATTGTTGTGTACTTGTTTCTTTAGTTTCTGTTGATGTACTGCTTCTTTTAACCTGAGCAAGAATGGTAAATGAAATACATAGTAGAAATACCGCTATAAAAGCCTGTTTTTTCATAATATTTGATTAGTCAATATAAAATTAATCAAAAAATATGGCTCTTGCTAGTTTTTGAATGAGGAGTGGGGCAATAGATTGTGTTTCTGATTATTTCTTTTTAGATGCCTTGGCAAAAGGATTAAAGGCCAGGGCAAGGTTAACCCAAAAATCGAGCTCATCGTTTCGGCCTAAAACATCTTCTGATACCGAGATGTACCCCTTCATTGGTCTGCCACCCATAACCATCTGCTGCCAGCCATCTTTATCGGATAAATTTTCTAAAGTATTGGGGTCGAGCCTTACCATCATGCTATTTTTGGAGACACCAAGGCACATTTTACCGTTAACCATAAAAACAAGTCCGCTGAACATTTCTTTTTCCTCTACATCTTGTATATGCATTAAACGTTCGGCAACGCGAAGGGCTAGGGTTTCGTTATAAGCTCTCATAATTAATCCGTATGGTCTATGGTCTATTGATACAAATTTGATTCCTTTTGATGTGAAGAAATTTTTGAGGATACTGAACTTTTCAGTGCAGTTTTCTCCAACTTTTATTTTTTCTGAACTAAATTTCATGCGTAGGCAATCGAAGCAGATTTCGATATAAGAGATTACTTTTCTCTGATTGTTAAAGAATAAGATGGCATTGTGGGGGTCATAGCAGGACATTCTGTCTTCAATCACTCCATACTTTTTAGATCTATAACCATAATTAAAAAGTAAATCTGTCAGTTTATTAATGTCTGCTTTAGATAATCTGATTTCCTCCTTTACCATTCCGGTATCTAAAATTCCTTTTTTAATTGGCAGATGGCTTGAAAATTCAGATACTGTATCTTGAAAAGATATTAAAGAAATGAATACTGTCTGGTTAAAAGGATAAAGTAGTTGCCTTTGGGAAGGACTATATTTATCTCTGTGTACACATTTAGAATTGTACACCATTAACTTTGATTCCTCCTCTATTGAAAGATTTTTTAGGGGACCAAACTGCGCAATCACCGAATGACTGATAAATAACATCCATATTACGTTGAGAAATCTGAGCATATAGTAAGATAGGGTAATGCAGGCTTAATTAAAACAATTTAATCTTTTAACCTTCCTTTCGCAAATAATAAATTAATTAAATTTGCAACATGTTGTTAAACTGTTATCAGGAAGAATTATTAGAGGCCGGATGTGATGAAGCTGGAAGAGGTTGCCTTGCAGGACCTGTTTTTGCCGCAGCGGTAATATTGCCAAAAGGATTTGTGTTAGAAGGATTAAATGATTCTAAGCAATTATCACATGAGCAAAGGGCTTTGTTAAGGCCAATTATCGAAAAAGAAGCCTTGGCCTGGGCCGTAGCTTCTTGTGATCATGAAGAGATAGACCGGATCAATATTTTAAATGCGTCATTTCTGGCCATGCATAGGGCAATCGAAAAATTACATACCCAGCCGCAATATTTGGTAATTGATGGCAATCGCTTCAAAACCTATCCGCAGATTCCACATAGTTGTATTATTAAAGGCGATGGTAAATATTTAAATATCGCTGCAGCATCTATATTGGCCAAAACCCACCGCGATGAATATATGACGAACCTGCATGTCGATTTTCCGCATTATAATTGGCAGCAAAATAAAGGATACCCAACAATTGCGCACCGTAAGGCTGTAATTGAAATCGGTTTATCGCCGTTTCACCGCAAAACTTTTAATGTGAGCGACCCTCAGTTAGAACTGTTTTCAAAAAACACCTAAA
Source organism: Pedobacter riviphilus (assembly GCF_014692875.1). NCBI lineage: Bacteria > Pseudomonadati > Bacteroidota > Sphingobacteriia > Sphingobacteriales > Sphingobacteriaceae > Pedobacter > Pedobacter riviphilus. The sequence goes on from NZ_CP061171.1 coordinate 5,509,365, forward strand.
ATTTCGTATTTTACAACATTGTGAAAATACTGTTGATTACTAAGCGGGTTCCCTTTCCGCCAAATAGTGGTTATCCCATTGTGGTTTATAACACCATAAAAGGCTTGCTGCAACTTGGTGCAGATATTACTTTGTTTAGCCTCAATCCTACAAAAGGACGGATCGATATCGAAGATATCTACGATCCTATTTTTGAACAGATTAAATATCATACCTACGATTTAGATACCGATGTAAATGTATGGTCGGCATTTTTTAATATTTTTACGAACGAATCTTATAACGTTTCCCGTTATTATAGTGAAGATGCCGCGCGGCAGTTAGAGAACCTTCTACGCGAAAACGTGTTTGATATCATCCAATTCGAAGGTCTCTTTGTTGTTCCTTATCTCGATGTGGTTAAGGCAAACAGTAATGCCAAGCTCATCTATCGGGCACACAATATCGAATTTACGCTTTGGGAACGTCTTTCTCATTCAGAAAAATTTTTAATCCGCCGCAAGTATTTAGCTTTTTTAGCCCAGCGGCTTAAAGCATACGAAACCGATCAGATTAACCGTTTCCACCATATTTTTGCCATTAGTGAACCCGATCGGCAAAGTATATTAAGGTTTGGCTGCGAAATTCCGATGTCGGTTTTTCCCGTTGCAATCGATTTAGAAAAATATAAAGTAGATAAAAGTAAAACCAGTTTTCCTACACTGTTTCATTTAGGTGCAATGGATTGGCGACCAAACCAGGAAGGACTAGAATGGTTTTTGGATGATATTTGGCCCGATATCGAAAAGTTGAATAAGGATCTCCGGTTTTACATTGCAGGGAAAAACATGCAGAAACATTTCTTCGAATACGATTCAGAAAACCTGATTGTAGAGGGAGAAGTTTTCGATGCGGTAGAGTTTATGAATTCTAAAGCAATAATGATTGTGCCGTTAATTTCTGGGACCGGAATGCGCGTAAAAATTATTGAAGGAATGGCTATGAAAAAATGCATTATAGCGACAACCACGGCGGCTGAGGGAATTAACTGCAGGCACGGACATGATATTTTAATTGCTGACTCTGCAGATGAATTTTACCGCTCAATTTTGCAATGCATCATCAACCCTAAACGTTGGGTAGAAATAGGAGAGAACGCCCGGAAAACAGTGGAGAACGACCATGGTGTGCATTTGATCTCCAGTAAAATGCTGAAGATTTATGAAGAATTGGTGAGTGTGTAAGTATCTCTAAGAGATGCTGAAACAAGTTCAACATGACGGATGAATAGAAAAACCATCTAGAAACTCCTTAAAATTAACCTCAAAATTTTATCTTTTTCTTAGTACTTTTGCACCCCAAGAAGAATAACGAATAAAGTCGTCATAATTCACAGAATATCAGCTATACTGGCTTCATTATCATAAAAAATAAAATTTACGGATGAAAAACACCGCATTAACAGAAAAACACATCGCTTTAGGCGCTAAAATGGTTCCATTTGCAGGTTACAATATGCCTGTTACTTACGAGGGTATTAATGCCGAACATGCAACTGTTCGTAATGGCGTAGGTGTTTTTGATGTAAGCCACATGGGCGAATTTATTCTTAAAGGTGAAAACGCATTAGATCTTATTCAACGTGTAACCAGTAACGATGCTGCTAAATTATATGATGGAAAAGTTCAGTACTCTTGTTTGCCAAATAAAGATGGTGGTATTGTTGATGATCTTTTGGTTTACAAAATAGATGATAAAACCTATATGTTGGTGGTAAATGCTTCAAACATCGAAAAAGATTGGGACTGGATTCAACAATTCAATTCGAAAGATGTAGAAATGCACAATATTTCTGATCAAACTTCTCTTTTGGCTATTCAAGGACCAAAAGCAGCTGATGCTTTACAAAGCTTGACTGATGTTGATTTGGCATCAATGGAATATTACACTTTCGTTAAAGGTACCTTCGCTGGCGTTGATAACGTCGTGATTTCTGCAACAGGTTATACCGGAGCTGGTGGTTTCGAGATTTATTTCGAAAACCAATATGCCGATCAGATCTGGGATGCTATCTTTAAGGCAGGAGCACCGTATAACATTCAGCCAATCGGTTTGGGCGCCCGCGATACTTTGCGTTTAGAAATGGGTTTCTGTTTATACGGAAATGATATTGATGATACTACTTCGCCTATTGAGGCCGGTTTGGGCTGGATTACTAAGTTTTCTAAATCTTTTACCAATTCAGAAGCGTTATTGGCGCAGAAAGAAGCTGGGATTCAAAAGAAATTGGTTGGTTTCGAGATGATCGATCGTGGTATTCCGCGTCATGATTATGAAATTGCTGATGCCGAAGGAAATATCATCGGTAAAGTAACATCTGGTACCCAGGCACCTTCTTTGCAAAAAGCAATAGGTATGGGCTACGTTGCTAAAGATTTCGCTAAAGAAGGAACTGAAGTTTTTATTTTAATCCGCAATACGCCAATTAAGGCTAAAGTGGTTAAGTTTCCTTTTTATAAATAGATGAAGTATTAAGTATTAAGGATCAAGTAGCGAGATGAATTTGTCTTGCTACTTGATACTAAATACGTGATACTTTAATACTCCCCATATGTCAAAAAAAATAGAAGTATGTTTAACTCCAGCCTTGATCGATTTATACGATATCGAGCAGAGTATTGTGGTGGTTATCGATATTTTAAGAGCGACATCGTCAATTACCTATGGGATAGATAATGGTGCTGAAGCAATCATCCCTGTGGCTAACGTAGAAGATTGTTTAAACTATCGTAATAGCGGATTTTTATTGGCGGCAGAAAGAAATGGAGAGGTAGTCGAAGGATACGATTTCGGCAACTCGCCATTCTCTTATACCCATGAAAAAGTAAACGGAAAAACAGTCGTTTTAACAACTACGAATGGAACCAAGGCCTTGCATTTGGCACAGAAAAGGGCCCATCAGGTTGTAATTGGATCTTTTCTGAACTTAGATTCACTTTGCAATTATTTGAAAAGCCAGGATAAAAATGTGCTTTTGCTTTGCGCTGGTTGGAAAGATCAGTTCAATTTAGAGGATACCCTTTTTGCAGGTGCGGTGGTAAATAATCTCCGCCAAAATTTCGAACATTTTGATGATTCTAGCGTGGCGGCAGAAGATTTGTATGGCTTAGCTAAGGCAGATTTGAGGAAATATCTTCACAAATCATCACATAGCCACCGCTTGGCTCAGCTGAATATAGAAGAAGATGTTGTTTTCTGTTTGCAGCTAAATCTGTGCAAAACAATTCCGGTATTAGAGGGCGAACGTTTGGTGGCCTTAAAAAATTAAAAGCCAAAATTTAACCCCAGCAATACTGCATTTTTTCTGAAACTTGCGCCATTAAATTGAGTTTCCTCTGTTGGTTTACGATTAAAATAAGCTTTATCTACACCGGAATACGTGTTGATGTTATTGATCTTATAATCAACCTCTACCTGTAAGCTTTTGTTTAATGGTACAGCCAGGTTAATACCGCCACTTAACGAAAAGGAATTTGCTTTGTGTGTAAAACTTACTGGTTTTGCAAAATTGGGGATTAAATTCCAGTTGGCTTTTGCAGAATAAGTATAAAAACTACCTAAAACTGTAGCACAGATACTAAATTTCTGTGTTTTAAGAACGAGCTCTGTTCCAAAATCGAAGCCTTTATATCTTGCTTCATAGGTAGAGTTTAAGCCTTTACTATCTGGGTTATTTGCACTTTCTAATAGGTGAAATTTTTGCTGATTATATGACAGGCCAACAATCGGATTGATGTTAAATTCTCCAAATTTTAGAAGTTGATAACTGAGCTGTAAACTGGCATCGTATAAGTAACCTTTATTTGCGTTGAGCAGATCAAAATAAAAAGCACCTTGTCGGTTATCTTCTGCGTAATCGGTATCCTCTGCTTCGCCCTTGGTTATGCTGCTATATTGGTTGGTGGCTTTAACACTGAACCGTTTGGTAATGTTGTATTTGATATCTAATCCAAAACCGGGTCCCTTAAGATTTTTCCAGATTAATTCTGATAATATATTTGGATTAGCTCCGGCCGCATTGCCTGCAATAGACCAATCAAATTTAGATTGCTGGAGACCAATATAAGGCTTTATGTTCCATCGGTGTGGGCTATCTTGTGCGGATGCGACTTTACAGAATAGAACAAGGATTAAGCAGGCTAAAAATTGTTTGAAAAAGGGAATCCGAAAAGCGATGAGCATATCTATTTTTTATTTTATAACAGTAAAATACACATAGTGGCCAATTATACCACTATGTGTAATTATTTATTTTCTAAAATGGATATACTGAGGCGATAAATGCTTTATCAGTAGGAGATAATACGGTATTCCATCCCACTTCATAATCACCAATGGTTAATTCGTTTGGAACCGAATAGTGCATGATCGAATATTTATCATAAGCGCTATAATTGGTTTGTGTTGTACTGTATTTTGCGAATAAATTATTGTCAACATCTGCTTGTGTCCAGTAATTTGGAGCAGCTGCATAATAAGCATAAACGGCTGGTTTATCCCAAGGAATAGCAACCAAAGGATGCTGGTGTTCATGGATCATACCCAAAGCGTGACCGAATTCGTGTATCACCACACGGCTATACTCCGAATCTGCAGTGCTAGCTGTTAGCCAACCAAAGTTCATGGTAGCGCCAGTGCTCGGTGTAGATTTTCCAATGTAAGACCAAGATCCATCCCCGCTTACGAAACTTACCCTGATTTTAGCGGTATTATCGTTTGTTACAAAATTGAATTTAATGTTCGCGTATTGTTCCCACTCTCTGGCATACTGGATCACTTTGGTTCTGATGGCTGAAGTGCTTCCATTTAAACTTACTTTAATCGTCGTTCCAGGAGTCCATTTTGTCGATTTTAGAACGGCACCTCTTGGGGTAGTACCATCTAAAGATCTTTCTGTACAGATCTGAATATTACCAAGCGGATTAACAGCAGCTATTTCTGGTTTTTCTAAATTTGTAGTTTCTGTTGGTCTTTCTTTCTTACAAGCGTATAATACTGTAGTTAGCGCAAGGGCAGTTAATAAGGTTTTATTTAATTTTAAAAATTTCATGTTTTAGGTTTTTTAGGTAAAAAATAATGATCTGTTTTTGGCTGGAAATCAAGTTAGAAAATTGTGAAAACAGGAATTCTTCTTCTTTGGAAAAGAATAATGAGGTTGAAAAACATAGATAGACAATTAGGTTATTTTCCTGTACATATGTGAAGTATAATCCTAAAGTAAAATATTAATATGTTACTACCAAGAGAAATGTAATATTTTTATTGCATAAGTGTATTATTTACACTCGATTTATCTGTTTTATAAAACTATATTTATGTAGTTTTAATACTGCAATTTGGGCGAAACGATATTTGGATGAACCTTATTTGGTAATTAATTCAGAAATTGTTGGGCTGTTTTTAATTGTAATTAGTGCTTCTTCGTGTGCCAGCCAATAAATATCTTCTGCACGTTTCATGTCGAATGTACTAATAGCTCCTAAACCTTTTGGTTCTATTAATACATTACAGAATTTGGCTTTTCTTTCCATGTCATGGTTGATAGACATTATACCTGCACGGCCCATTAAATTGGTAATACCTGTAATTTTATCAACTGGTTTGAGGTGGTTACAGGAAGAGCCTATAATGAAATCGCAGTTATCCATTAAGGGTTCAACCGGGAAATTATTTAAAATGCCACCATCTACATACATCTGACCATCAATCATAATGGGTTTAAAAATGCCGGGTATACAACTAGAAGCATGAATGGCCCTGATAAGTGGTCCTTTTGTGAAATAAACCAATCGGCCTTCACTAAAATTTACTGCGGCAATGGTTAGTGGAATTTTAAGCTTCTCAATGGTATCATCAGGAAAGTATTCCTTTAAAATTAAAGCTGTGTTTTCGATATTAATTAAACCTAATGAGCCTACTGCGGGTCTCACAAAGCGCCAAAGTTTTGTTTTTAAGAAAATATTTAATCCCTCTTCCGGATCTATGCCTGCTGCAAAAAAGGCTCCTGCTATTGCTCCTGCACTGGTACCGCTAATATGACTAAAGGTAATGCCCAAATTGCTAAACGCCTTTAAAACGCCTAAATGTGCTATTCCCCTAATACCACCACCTGATAATACAATGCCAACTTTCATTTTTTTGAGGTTAATTGTTTAAACTGGTTAATCGGTTACCTGATAACTGGCAACTGAAAACTATTTCCGTTGTTTCGGTTTATACTTCGATTGATTTAAAATTTTCTGTGCATCGTTATCTGCCATTAATTGTTGTAAAGTAACATCAGGGTGCACTTTCATATATTTCCTTACAATTTGCCAGCCTGTCCATACACCCAATTTTGGTGCCGAATCTCTATTTTCGCCTAAACCAGGGGTAAAAGGTCCTTCTGATAAAAATACCTGGATCTTTTGGTAATCGGTTTCATATAAATAATTGTTCTCCAAAAAATATGCCCAAATATCACCTTCAAAATTTTGCGCCCAATCCAATTGTTGCTGGGTGTATCCAATTTTGGTAGAATCGGCTATGTTTTCAGGCAATACCTGATCTAGAAAATATAAAACCTTTCCCTGGAAAATCATTTTAGATAAGAGGGTTCTATTCTCATCAGGCTCAGCAAAAAGTTCCTCGTGGGCATATGTTTCGGCCACACGGGGTACAATATATTCAGGCGCAAATCTTCTCGAAAGGTATAAGGGTACACTTTGCACAATGGCCCTGTAAAATTTACTGTCTTTGCCAAGGAACATATCCAAACCAATGCCCAAATAATTGTCTCCTACCGGCATTTGGTAGGCAAAACCTGATGCGAAAGAAATAAATTTTGGAATTTTCGCTTTTGGATAATAATATTTAATGTATTTAAAAGTTTCGTTTAGTCCCTCTTCCTGTACTTTTAAGTTTGGAAAAACGCTATCTACTTCTTTACTGAGATCGGTATAGGCCTGATCGCGATATAAATTGGTTAACGATTCGGTACTTGAATATTTACTGTCTAAAATCTGGCGGATAAAATCATCATAGAACATGCCGTACTTCGAAGCAAGTTGTTTATCTACGGCAATAACATCTTTATTTTTTCCGGCAAATAGCTCGTTATCAAATCTTTCTATTTTAATGTTTACCGGTATATTACTTACATCGGGCCTGTTGCTTTGCCTACAGGAAATAAATGTGATGGCAAAAAGAAAAATTAGATAAATTTGCCAGTGTTTTACGTTATACATCATGTACAACAAATATATATAAACACCTATAGCATGAAAAGAATATCGACCATTTTAATTTTATCTCTTTTAAGTATTGGCGCATGGGCGCAAAATTCTCCTTTAACCAGTTACGGTTTTAGGTTAGGTTTAACCGCTACCCCAACTTTTGGTTGGATTAAACCGGAGCAAGGAAAAACAGACGGAATAGCTTTGGGCTTTTCTTATGGCCTAATTGGTGATTTTAATTTTGCCCCGAATTATAGTTTTTCTACTGCTTTAACCATCACCTCAATTAATGGTAAAAGTACGGAGGCCAATGTTTTACCTTATTATGCAAGCAGTAGCAGTACAACACCGAAAGCTTATGATTTAAAGTATAAACTACAATATGTAGACTTGCCTTTAACCATTAAACTAAAAACGGTAAAGACTGATGGAAAACGCTGGTATGGCCAGTTTGGATTATCAAGCTCAATCAATATCAGTGCTAAGCAAGATGCTGTAACGGGTGGAGCTGTTGTTGGCGATAATTTAAACGTATCTGATAACATTAAACTTTACCGTGCCGGATTAATTATCGGTGGTGGTGGCGAATTTGATATTTCAGGAAATACCAGCATTGTTGCCGGCTTAACTTTTAATAATGGTTTCACCAATATTGTAACAGATAAAGCCAGAGATGTTAGAAATCATTATTTGGCGCTTAATTTCGGCGTATTCTTTTAATCGGAATATTTGTCTTGATACTTGATTCTCATTATTTTATACTACAACCATGAAAATAGCGCTAGCACAACTCAATTACCATATCGGAAACTTTGAGTCCAATACTAAAAAAATAACCGAAAATATTCAATTGGCGAAAGATAAAGGAGCTGATCTGGTTGTTTTTGCTGAACTGGCTATCTGTGGTTACCCGCCAAGAGATTTTTTGGAGTTTGATGAGTTTATCGCATTGTGTGAAACTGCTGCTCTGGAAATTGCCAAACATTGTACAGATATTGCCTGTATTGTTGGCCTGCCGATTAAAAATGAGGTTTTACAGGGAAAAGATCTGTTCAATGCGGCCTATTTTATCGAAGAAGGAAAAGTTAAGGCCGTTGTTAAAAAAGCACTGTTGCCAACTTATGATGTGTTTGATGAATATCGCTATTTCGAACCTGCCACACAATTTAACTGTATCGATTTTAAGGGTAAAAAAATTGCCTTAACCATTTGTGAAGACCTTTGGAATATCAATGATAATCCATTATATGTATCAAATCCAATGGATGAACTGATTAAAGAGCAGCCCGATATCATGATTAATATTGCGGCATCTCCTTTCTCTTACACCCATGATGATGAACGTATAAAAGTACTAGCCGATAATGCAAAAAAGTATAACCTACCTGTATTTTATGTAAACCAGGTTGGCGCACAGACCGAAATTATTTTTGATGGTGGTTCTTTGGTTTTCGATGCTGATGGAACCATGAAGGCAGAAATGAAGTATTTTGAAGAAGATCTTCAGGTTTTTGACCTGGAAGAAGTTGAAAATGTGCGTAATAAATATCCCCAATCAGAACGATTAACAGATATTGAACAGATTCATGATGCTTTGATTTTAGGTATAAAAGATTATTTCAGGAAATCTGGTTTTGGTAAAGCGGTTTTAGGGCTGTCTGGCGGAATTGATTCAGCCGTGGTTTGTGCCTTGGCCTGTCGCGCTTTAGGACCAGAGAATGTTATGGCCGTTTTAATGCCTTCTAAATTCTCTTCAGACCATTCTGTTCAAGATGCTTTGGATTTGGTTAACAATATTGGCTGCATGCACGAAATTGTGCCAATTAAAGAAGTTGCAGAAGCTTTTGATCATATATTGGCTCCAGCTTTTAAAGGCTTGCCTTTTAACCTAACAGAAGAAAATATCCAGGCCCGAATACGTGGTATTATTAATATGGCTATGAGTAATAAGTTTGGCTATATTTTATTGAACACTTCTAATAAAAGCGAATGCGCCGTGGGATACGGTACACTATATGGCGATATGTGCGGTGCAATTGGTGTAATTGGCGATGTGTATAAAATGCAGGTTTTTGAGCTGGCGAGGTACATTAATAAAGAAAGGGAAATTATCCCGATCAATACTATTGTTAAACCACCATCAGCAGAGTTAAGGCCCGACCAAAAAGATTCAGATTCCTTACCTGAATATGAAATTCTGGATAAAATATTATATCAGCACATCGAAAAGAAACAAGGCTCGAAAGCCATCATTGCGCAGGGTTTTGATGAGGCCCTGGTGCTGCGGATTCTAAAAATGGTAAACATTGCAGAATTTAAGCGCTATCAAACACCACCTATTTTAAGGGTATCGCCAAAAGCTTTTGGTATGGGCAGAAGAATGCCGATTGTAGGAAAATATATGGCTTAGGTTGTTGAAAGGTTTAAGCGTTTAAATGGCGAACTGAAAACTGCCAACTGTTAATTTATTTTTAAATTTAGGTAGCTATAAAAACGTCGTGCTGAGATACGAAGTCCCGATTTCAGATGCTTCGTGCCTCAGCATGACAAAAAAGATTATTTATTTACGCTAAAGTAGCATCAACAGTAATCGTTGTGTTTAATAATTTAGAGATGGGGCAGTTTTTTTCTGCATCAGCTACTAACTCATCAAACTTTTCTTGTGTTAAATTAGGCACAGACGCGGTTAAGGTTAAGTGTGATTCTACAATTTCACCTTTAGATGGATCAAGGTTGATTTCGCATTTAGTTTCCAATTTATCAGCTGTAAATCCTGCTTCAGTTAAGTTAGCAGATAATTTCATGGTAAAACAGCCTGCGTGTGCAGCAGCAATTAATTCCTCCGGATTTGTACCAACACCTTCTGCAAAGCGAGAATTAAAAGAATATTGAGTATTATTTAAAGTGGTACTTTGTGTGGTGATGTTACCATTACCTTCTTTAATTGAACCTTGCCATACGGCCGTTGCATTTCTTTTCATGATTGGATTTTATTTTTAGATTGTTTAACACCTAAAGATAAAAATATGTTTGTTTAAAGGTGGCAATTCTTTGTTAAGAAATCCTTGAGTTAAAATCATTTTCAAATATTGTTAAAAAAAAAGCTGCTTCAAAGAAACAGCTTCTATTGCATTTACGATCTTTTTAAGTTATTTATCTGATTATTAAATTATAAAGGGTACAATATTATAATATTATAAAGGGTATAATACCGCGGTAGCCTGCTTATCCTTTGCTGATAAAACAGTAGCACCACTTCCACATTGTCCACCGTTCATTAATGATAAAGCATCGGTTCCACCAACCCCTGGAACATTAATGGTTGTAGATTGGTTGGTGTGTTTAAATGAAATGGTATGCCCAAATTCATGTGTTATGGTTCTCGTACGTTGCGCAAAAGAATTGTTTTGAATCAGGTTCTGATTAATCCAAACCGTATTACCAGCCTTACCGTTTGAGGTTGATAGATACGCCTGCCCGCAGGTAGAACTTCCAATTGTATTATCAACCTTAATCAGAATATCATATACCGTACCAGTTGTGATTACAAATTTGAGTTTCGAGTTCGGTACCGTATTCCATTGGTTAATAGCAGAATTAATTTCACTGGTCATGCTGGTTATAGACGGGTCGATTTTAATGCGGATGTTAGTACTGTTGGTTACAATATTTCCATTATAATACTGTTCTGTTATCGGTTTTCCATTATCCGCAGGAACTTCCATGGTTTTGCTAAATACGATATCGCCATCCACAACATAATTATCTCCACTTTCTACAATCTGTGCATCAGAAAATCCAAGATTTTTGATGTAAGCAAGAACTTTTTGATTTTGAACAGTTTCTTTTTCCTGATCTGCTGGTATCTCGTTTTTCTTCGAGCACGAGATCACCACTACTGAGAGCAATGCAATCAGCATAGTCTTTTTAAATAGGTTTTTCATAGTTTAGGTTTTTGGTTTAGATCGTAAGATGCTGCAATTGAGTATTACATGAATAAATATAACACAAAAAATACAAACATGTATTTTTGATGCATGTTTTTTTGTATTTATAATTAGTGTATCTTGATCTTGTCTTTTGCCCTAATCTATTTGTTGTTTTAGCCTATTACTTCTAATCGACTGAAAAAGTAACATGCCTACGCCAATCATAATCGAAATATCAGCAAAATTAAAAACACCGGTTTGGAAAATATAAAAGTCCATGTGCATAAAATCGGTAACCGATCCATGCACAATCCTATCATATAAATTACCAATACCACCGCCAATTAAAAAGCAGAGTGCAATTTGCATGCTAATGGGAAGGTTGCGTTTAACGAAAAGAAAATACAGTCCATACCCAAGAAATAACAGGGGAAGCCCAGTTAAAATAATTAATCTAAAAATATAGGGCATCTCATCGCCCAGACTTAAAAAGGCACCACTATTTTCTACTTTGGTTAAGGTGAAGCGATCTTTTATGATACTGATATGTTCGTAATCGCTAATCTCAGTACGTACAATTTTTTTAGAAATCTGATCGCAGCCAAAATTTAAGGTTAATAACAAGAGTAATACTGACCAGCGGAGGTTTTTTATTTTTCGCATAATTTTTTATCTGATTATATCGGCATCAATCGGTATGTAGCCTAAATGCCTGCTTAACGACATGATTTGCCCTTTGTGATGAAACTCGTGGGTAGTAACATGAGTAAATAATTTTAATGGATTTACTTTTAAAATCTCTCCATTTCTGTTCAACTCCATTTCCTGCAGCTCATTTCCTTTGAATTTTTCGATAAATAAGCCAATATACCCATCTACCTGGTTAAAATAAGTTTGGCAGTCGTGTAAAGCCTGATACCTTTCGAAAGGTAAAAACTCCTGTTCAATGCCTAAGGCTCTTTCACCAATCCATGCGCAATAGGTTTGGCAAATGTGGACCAATAAATTTCTGATGGAGCCTCTGCCAAACGAACTGTTGTTGGTTAAGAAATCCTGTTCAGAAATACTCCCAATGTAAGTTAAAAGGGTATTCCTGGATGATAAAATGAAATCGTATTGTTGTTTAAGCATGGCCTGGTTTCCTGATCCATTTTCTAAACGGAATGATCAAAGCTAAAAGAATGGCTGTAAGACTCAAGAATTTTGCAATAATATCTCCACTTTTTACATAGAAAGTAATCTCGTCATTCAGATTGATATTGGCTTTTAGTGCAGTTCTAGTCCACCATTTAGTGCTTTGTGTTACATCTCCGCGTTGGTTAATGAAGCAAGAAATTCCGGTATTTGCCGAGCGGGCCACATCGCGATGGGTTTCAATAGCTCTCAATTTGGCATACATCATATGCTGGTCTTTTCCTGAGGTATTCCCCACCAGCCATCGTTGGTAATAATGGCAATAAATTGTGCACCATCTTTAACCTGCTGACCAATCCAATCGCCCCATAAACTTTCGTAACAAACTACTGGTGCAGCACCGATACCACTTTGTGCATAAAGTACGCTTGGTTTTTCTTGCCATCCCCAACCACTTACGCTTCCACCTAATTGTGAAAATACGCCATCCATAAAAGAAAATACTTTTGGAAAAGGCATTTTCTCCGCTCCAGGAACCAATTTTGATTTATGGTAAAATTGAACGTTTGCAGAGTTTTCAACTTGCATTGCAGAATTGAAATTATCTAAAAACATCCCATCTGGATACTTCTTTGCAGATACTGTTTTCTTATTATTGTACCACCTAATGCTTTCAATTCCTGTAATTAAAGTGCCGTTTTTGTACTTGTTTAAGAAGTTTTGTAAATTGATAAAATCAGGATTGCTCCGGATTCTATCCTCATCCGCGTAATTCGGAATAGCGGTTTCCGGCCAGATAAAATATTCGGTATTGGGTTGTCCGATCGAGTCTGATAGGTGTGTCAATATCCTGATCTGCTCTGCCGGAGGGATACTCTCTAGTTTTAGATAAGGATCTATATTGGGTTGAACCACTACTACGTTACTTGGTGTGCCTTTTTGCGCTGCTGTAAAGTATTTGGTTAATGAAATGCCAATGGGAATAATTACTACCAAAAGCCAGATTCCTGTTGTTCTAAACCTTAAATAACCTGTTTGTGATTTAAATTTCTTATAAGCTTCAAAAGCCAGGATATTACTCACTAAAATCCACAGTGAGCCTCCGTAAACACCGGTATAATCATACCATTGTGCCAGCTGGTGCATTCCTGCTAAACCATTACCTAAAGTCATCCAAGGGAAGGCCAGGTCCCAGGTTTGCTGCAAATATTCTAAAGCGATGTAAAAGGCAACAAGTCCAAGGTAGGCGACCTGTTTATTTACGTATTTGCCTAACCTATAGTATAACCAAAAAGCAAAAGTCATTAAAAGCGCGCCTAATCCATAAGGAATTAAAGAAACAGGCAGGGCTACTGCTGTACCATTATAAGCACTTATGGCATTGTATACCCAATAAATTGATGCCGTATTCCAGACTAAAAAAGTTAGGCCCGCAGTTAAGAAAATTCTTTTTCCCTGTTTCTTTTCGATATTGCCTGAAATAGAATTAAGTGCAATGAATAAAGGCACCAGACCAATCAACAATAATGGTGTGGTAAAAGGCATTGGTGGCCAGGCTAGCCATAGTAAAAATGCACTTAAGAGGGCGAGGAGGTAAGTTTGTTTCTTGTTCATTTTAAGTGCTGGCGCAATATTGTCACCCTGAGCTTGTCGAAGGGCTAATTAATTATAATCTGGCGCTTCGATCGGCTCAACGTGACAATTTGAGGGGATTAGTTTTACAAACTATCTAAAATATTTGCTTTTTTTGCTTCATATTCTTCCTGCGTAATCAGGTGTTTATCGTACAAAGTTTTAAGCTTGCGTAATTTTAATGTGGTTTCGTCTTCCGGCTCTTCTACAACTTCAGCTATTTGAATAACAGGTTGTACTGGCTCAGGAGTTGGCTCGTAAGCAGGAATTTCAGCAAAGGGCTGTGCATTTAAATTAATGGGAGATGCCGTTGCACGGTTTTCTTCCAGTTTTTGCTGGCGGAGCATTTCCTTATACTCTTCTAATTGCTGGTTTGCAGCCTGATGCAATTTACGCGCCTGTACTTTCGGAATAAATTCGGTTACGATATTTTCGCCATGTTGTGGTACACAGATAAATTTAGAACCAAAAAATTCTTCTTTAAATGAAACCTCTTTAATGCTTTTCCAAGAAATGTCTTTAAAGTTCATGGTTAAGCCTAAATTACCTGGCTCGCAATAAAAAATGCGCTTGTTCGAAATCGCGATGCTATCCGGCAACAAGTTTACCGCTGGTTTTTTCTGTACGGCTAAATATAAAAGTTCTTCGCCTGCGGTTAAAAGGTCGTTTAATTTTCCAATAACTTTTTCAACCGCTTTTGGGTCTTGCTCGTCACTTAGAAATCTATCTATGCTAATCATAATATTTTTTAAAATTGATGTGTAGTTATGTTCAGATGCTAATCTTCGGCATCATCATATTTGTTTTTGTTCTTTGTTGCTGGTTTACCCGCTATGCAAATTACAAATTCTCCTTTTAAAGTATTGTTCTCAAAATGTGATTTTATTTCTACTAAAGTTCCGCGAACAGTTTCTTCGAACATCTTGGTTAGCTCCCTACTTACTGATGCCTGCCTGTCGGCGCCCAAATACTGCGCAAACTCTTCTAAAGTTTTTAATAAACGGTGCGGGCTTTCATAAAGTATAATGGTACGGTCTTCTTCGGCCAATTTTTTGAACTTTGTTTGTCTGCCTTTTTTAACTGGTAAAAAACCTTCGAAACAAAATGCATCGGCAGGTAAACCCGAATTAACCAGGGCAGGTACAAAGGCTGTTGCACCAGGTAAACATTCTACCGCAATACCATTTTTAATCGCTTCGCGTACCAGGAAAAAACCCGGATCGGAAATGGCAGGTGTTCCCGCATCAGAAATTAAAGCAATTTTTTGCCCTTCGTTTAAAAACTTGATGATTTCTGAAGTGGCTTTATGTTCATTATGCTGATGGTGAGAAAAAACCCTTTTATCGATGCCGAAGTGTTTAAGCATGGGGGCACTTGTACGGGTATCTTCAGCCAAGATTAAATCGCATTCTTTTAAGATACGGATTGCCCTAAAGGTCATATCCTCTAAATTGCCTATAGGTGTTGGTACGAGAAATAGTTTGCCATCCATATTTCATTTTGCAGTTTACAGTTAATGGTTTGCAGTTTTTTCCAAACTCCTTACCCCAAACTCCAAACTCTTGCTATCTTTGCTTAAAAAATTAAATAATGCTGCAAGTTAACTATATCCGCGAAAATAGAGAGAAAGTTTTAGAACGTTTAAGTATCCGTCATTTTAAACAACCGGAACTGGTAGATGAAATCATTAAAATTGATGAAGACCGCCGTTCTACACAAACTTCCTTGGATAATATTTCTGCTGAGGCTAATGCAGCGGCCAAACAGATTGGCGATTTAATGCGTACAGGTAAAAAAGAAGAAGCCGAAGCGATTAAAGCACAAACGGCTTCTCATAAAGAAAATATCAAAAACCTGAGCGATAAATTGAATGAGTTGGAAGCCGCTCAACACAATTTAATTGTTCAGTTACCCAATCTGCCTTATCATTTGGTAAAGCAGGGATCTACTGCCGAAGAAAACGAGATTGTTTTAACATATGGAGAGCCTGCTAAATTACCAAACAAGGCTTTGCCGCACTGGGAATTGGCTGCGAAATATGATATTATCGATTTCGAACTGGGCGTAAAAATTACCGGTGCTGGTTTTCCGGTGTATAAAGGAAAAGGCGCGAGGTTACAACGGGCGTTGATCAATTTCTTTTTAGATCATGCTACTGCAGCGGGTTATAAAGAAATGCAGGTGCCTCATTTGGTTAATGCGGCTTCGGGTTTTGGTACTGGCCAGTTACCTGATAAAGAAGGACAGATGTATCATTCAACTGTTGATGATTTATATTTAATCCCAACGGCAGAAGTTCCGGTAACCAATTTATACCGTGATGTAATTGTTAAAGAAGAGGATCTTCCTATTAAAAATACGGCTTATACCCCTTGTTTCCGTAGAGAAGCAGGCTCATATGGTGCCCATGTACGTGGTTTAAACCGCTTACACCAGTTTGATAAGGTTGAGGTGGTTCAGATTACACATCCCGATAAATCTTACGAAACTTTAGAAGATATGAGCCAATATGTGCAGTCCCTTTTGCAGGAACTGGGATTACATTACCGCGTGTTGCGTTTATGCGGTGGCGATATGGGTTTTACTTCTGCCATGACTTACGATATGGAGGTTTGGAGTGCTGCACAAGAGCGCTGGTTAGAAGTTTCTTCTGTTTCAAACTTCGAAACGTACCAGAGTAACCGTTTGAAACTACGTTTTAAAGGAAAAGAAGGTAAGGCACAGCTTGCACACTCATTAAACGGAAGTGCATTGGCTTTACCACGTATAGTAGCATCGATTTTAGAAAACTACCAAACCGAAAATGGAATTAAAATTCCAGAAGCTTTAGTGAAGTATACAGGATTTGATATTATTGATTAGTCTTCGATAAATCGTCATTGCGAAGCACGAAGATAACCGAACGAAGTGAGCTCATGAATGCCTTTAGAAACTACTGTACAAATGAATAATCTTAATGCTGTAGCAAAATGACGAAGGATCAAATTAAGGATATAAAAAAAGGATGAGATTGCTTCGTCGTTCCTTCTCGCAATGACGATATTTGCTCATAAAAAAAGCTTTGCACTACTGCAAAGCTTTTTGTTTTTATAGATAGAAGTGTTTTTTGCAATGATTATAAAATCAGGATCAATAATAGAATAATGATGATAATTGCACCAACTGAAAGGTAAACTCCTCCAGAAATAGCGCGGGCCTGACCTTTTAATTCTCTTAACTCACTACGTAAAGCTTTACGTTCTGCTCTCGTTAAGTTCGATTTGTCCATGTCTCTGATTTCTTCAACACGGGTTTTAATTCTTTCCAGTTTCACCGCTTGATCTGCAGATAATTCTGTTGGGTTTTTCGCAAGTTTGTCAGCTGCCTGAGCTGAATTAAAACTAATGCCTAAAGAGAAAACCAAGGCTAGCGTGTAGATGAATTTTTTCATAATATCTAATTTTTTTAGTGTTCGATCTCTAGATAACAAAAAACCTACCAAAAATGTTCTGGTAGGTTTTGAAAAGTATTAATTTAACTGTTAAATTCTTATTTGATCTCGAAAATGGCATTTACTGTGAAATTCAGCTTAATTTTTTTAAAATCAATTTCAGGTGCGCCAGCGGCATCAGCCATTTCAGCTTTCATCGCGTAATTTCTATAAACAGGTTGTATTACATTGTCTCCACCATCTTGTATTTCAATTACACCACCTAATTTATCGCCTAAAGCCTCTACCATGTATGCTGCTTTCTCTTTTGCAGCTAATAAAGCTTTAATTTTAAGCTCTTTTTTTAAGGTTTCAATTTTAGAATAATCATAACTTTCAATATTCGTATTGGCAATTCCTTTGGCATCTATCGATTCAAGTATGGCGTTGAATTTATTCAGATCACTAACTTTTAAACGATATTGTTTGCTGGCTAAGAAATCAGGATTTTTCTTTTTTTCTGTAGCATAATTCCAGCTGCTTAAATTGCTAATGGTTAAGTTTTCTTTTGCAATACCTACTTTTTGTACAGCGGCATACAATTGTTTTTCCAATTCTGTAATGTCTACTTTTTTCTTTCCGTTTAAGTATTCTTTAAGTGAAATGCCGATGTAAATAATATCGGGGGTAACTTCTGTTTCTGCGGTTCCGCTAACATTAATTTTTCTACGTAAGTCTACTTGTTGAGCCATCGCTGATGATAATCCTAAAAATGCAACCAGTGCAAGTGCTATTAACTTTTTCATATTTATTTTTCTTTGTGTGTACTGTAATGATGTAAACCGTGCACAAATTCCACACCGAGATTATCATTTTTTTTATTTTTTTTGAAATGAGCATCAGTACTTCAGGGCAAAACTGGTCCCACTATACACTTTAACCCCGAAGAAAAATCGGGGCTGCCATTGTTATCGGGTTTATTAACAAAGGATTATGCTGCTATCAAAAAAAAAACTATCAAATATTAGCAATTGCTACAGGAATAAGTTTTAACCTTGAAAATATTATTCTTTTTATCATGTAAATATTCATTCAATTATTACCTCCATTAAAAAAGTTATTGTTCTAACCACCTAAACGCGACAAAACGAATAGCCCGGAATGAAAGCGCAGCGAAATGAGGAAAATAGCGATGGCGGGACCGAATTGGCCAATGCATATTGAAGCCTGATTTTCTAAAATAAATAGAATGAGAGTAAAAATTATGCGCAAGGTTTTATGCTTAAATAGACGGAATTATAAATGGTTATAAAACCTAGCGCAGCAGAGTTTTCTGCAGAATTTTAATCATGTTTTGCAATTAAGAATTGCAAAAGGAATTGAATTGTGGTGATTAAACCTTTGATACTTTAACAGCTGTTGGTCCTTTTTGACCCATTTCTACTTCGAACGTAACTTTATCACCTTCTTTAATCTGGGTGATTAAACCGTTTGCGTGAACAAAAATACTGTCTTGTGTTTCAGTGTTTTTAATAAAACCGTAACCTTTACTGTCGTTAAAGAAAGTAACTGTTCCTTTTTTAACAGGATTTTCATCAACGATGTCTTCTTGTCTTGAAATACCAATCTGAATATCTTCCGTATTAATTACTTTCTTTTTCTTCGGATCTGGTGGAGTAGAAGAGATGTTTCCGTTTTCATCAACATAAGCCATCATATCTTCAAGCGCTAAACCTTTTTTTGCATTAGCCTGACGCTCTTCTTTTTTCTCTTGTTTGTCTTTTTGTTTTTTTAATCGTTTTTTTTCGTTCTCTTTTTTACTGTATGTTGCCTGAGATTTAGCCATATATTATTTAATTGTTTTGTTTTGAAAGGTGAGTGGAATGGAGAATTATACAAAGATAACAATACTAAAGCATAAACACGATTTTATTCGGTTATGCTCTTGTCATTTGGGCTTGCATAGTAAAGCATAGTTACCACAGAGGAAGAGGATGAACACAGATAAAGAAAGATATCGTCCGTATATATCTTGTGATTGATTCTTTTTACGATGCTTTATTTGCCCACTTATTTTTATCCACCTGATAAACAAAATTCCATTTTAATGGCTCACCATAATAGGCTACTTCTAATTCAGCAATTTTAACGGCTCCTAATTTCTCTGTCGCTTTTTGTGAACGAAAATTAGTAGCCCCAATATGTAAGATTACTTTATCTACAAATTGAAAAGCATAATCGAGCATCAAAGTTTTTAAAGCCTTATTATGCCCTTTGCCCCAAAACTCGCGGGCAATAAAAGTGTAACCAATGGCCACTGAACCCGCTGCCTCATCCAATTCGTAGTATCTGGAACTGCCAACAATTTTGTTGCTTTCTTTTTCATAAATGATAAAAGCACACTTCGATTCCATTGCTCCTTTAAAGAAATTTTCGAAAACCGCTCTTTTGTAACGATCTTTATTGGGGTGCTGCTCCCAGATCAACGGATCGGAAGCTACCGCAAAAAGTGCTTCAAAATCTTCTTCTTTTAAGGGAACTACTGTAATTAAATCGTTTGCTAATGTAGGCTGTAAATCGAAATTCATATGGTTTGAATGTAAAAACGGCTGGCTATAGGGCCAGCCGTTTATAATTTATTATTTAAGCCCCTGAAACAGGTTCAGGGTGGCGTATCTGAGTAGTTAGTTTACTAAACCTTCAATTTCTACTACTTCCTGGGCATCTTTTTGATAATCAACCTGATCAATTTCGAAACCAAATAAGCTTAAGAAATCAGATCTGTAACCTGGTAAATCACCTATTATTGGTAAAGTTTCGGTTGTTGCTTCTTTCCAAAGTTCGGCAACTTTAGCCTGGATATCTTCACGCATTTCCCAATCGTCGATTCTGATTCTTCCTTTCTCATCAACAGGAACAGGGTTGCCGGTATATAAACGATCTGCATATAAACGTTGGATCTGCTCAATTGTACCCTCATGCACGCCTTCTGCTTTCATTACTTTGTACAACAATGAAATATATAACGGGATTACCGGAATAGCCGAACTTGCCTGTGTTACCAATGCTTTATTAACCGATACATAAGCCTTGCCATTAATATCTTTTAATTTATCGCTGATTTTAAAGGCAGTTGCTTCTAAATCATCTTTAGCTCTACCAATGGTTCCTTTGCGGTATACCGGCTCGGTTAAAGCAGGGCCGATGTAAGAATATGCTACTGTAGTTGCACCTTCAGCAAGTAGATTCTCTGCTTTTAGGGCATCAATCCACATGGCCCAATCTTCGCCACCCATTACCGCAACGGTATTGGCAATATCTTCTTCGGTAGCAGGTTCGATAGAAATTTCGGTCACATTACCAGTATGGAAATCGACGGTTTTATTGGTATAAGTTCCACCGATAGGTTTTAAGGTAGAGCGGTGAAGCACTTCCGTATCAGGATGTTTCCTCACTGGCGATGCCAGGCTATAAATGACTAAATCAACCTGGCCAAGATCAGCCTTGATCAATTCAATTGTTTTTTCTTTAATTTCTTTTGAGAATGCATCACCATTAATGCTTTTTGCATATAAACCGGCAGCATGGGCTTCTTTCTCAAAGGCTGCACTATTGTACCAACCTGGTGATGCAGTTTTGCCTTCAGAAGGTGCCTTTTCGAAAAATACACCAATTGTAGAAGCTCCAGAACCATATGCAGCCGCAATACGCGAAGCTAAACCGAAACCGGTTGATGCACCAATTACCAATACTTTTTTAGGGCCATCTATAGCTCCTTTAGATTTTACATATTCAATTTGATTCTTTACGTTTTGTGCGCAACCATCAGGGTGTGCGGTTAAACAGATAAAGCCCCTCATTCTAGGTTCGATAATCATTTTTTGTTCTATTTACGTTTTGTAATGTTAAAATAAGTGCGATTTTAAGGGTATAGAAAATACCATAACGCCCAAATCTTTAACGAAGATAAATTTTTAATCGCTTAACATTAAATGAAATTTGTTTTAACCGCAATAGTCGCAAAGGTTTTCGCAAAGAAGCAAAAGAGATTGGTGCCATTTTTACTATCGTGGTAATGGAGAAAGGGCACAGGGAATGCATAGGTTGGCATTACTAAACATTTTATTAGGCACATGCACTTCTGACTCGAGGCTTCTTACTTTCGCATATTTCTCTTAATTTAGCGCCACACAGATAAAACCGGTTTATCTCTTCTTATGAAAAAAATAATATTGTCTGCCGTGGTGCTCATCATCATGGCTTCTGGAAATCTTTATGCGCAAACCCAACATCAAAATTCGGGTTGGTTTATGCTTCTAAATAACACCAAGTTTAATGATAAATGGGGGCTTCAGTTCGATGTTCAACTGCGCTCGGCTGATGACTGGGGTTATTTGAGAAATACATTGATGCGTCCGGCTTTACAATATTTTATTAACAACAAGCACAATGTAGCATTAGGGTATTTATGGCAAACTACACACACTGAATTGGAAGGAACTCCAGATCTTACGCTTCACGAACACCGCATTTTTGAACAGTATATTTATAACCATAAAATAAAATCGGTTTTTGCCAGTCACAGGTTTAGGGTAGAACAACGGTTCATCGGCCGTACTGGTGAAGATGTGTTTTCACAACGTTTCCGTTATTTTGTGAGATTAATCCAGCCCCTGCAAAAAACTCAGCCAACGTTTACAAAAGGACCATTTGTGGCTTTGCAGAACGAGGTGTTTTTAAATCTTCAGAATAAGGATAAAATTAACAATAGTGTTTTCGATCAGAATAGGTTATACCTGGCTGCGGGTTATCGTTTTTCGAAGCAGTTTGACCTGGAAGCTGGATATATGAACCAGATTACAAATGGCATTTCGAACAATACGGTTAATAATATTATTCAGCTGGCTGTTTACACGAGGTTTTAATGTTTTAAAGTCATTTTTTGTACAGCAACTCTTACAAATTGTTAAAGCTGTTGTAATTGACGGGTCTTTTTGCTCAATTTGCCGCGTGAAAAGATTTACCATCCTATTTTTAGCACTCTTGTTTGGCAAGCGCATGCAGGCACAAGAGATTAAAGCCGCTTCAACCAATAATACGCCAACTTCAAAAAGTTTATTCAATCCTGAACATAAAAGGAAATTTTCCCGTAAAGGCGATTTTTATTTTCACTGGGGATATAATAGCTCCTGGTATGGTAAAAGCGATATCAGGTTTCAGGGACCTAACTACGATTTTACTTTGAAAGATGTAGTTGCGCACGATAGACAATCGAAATTAAGCTGGGCCTATTTGAATCCTGGTTTGATCACTGTACCACAATATAATATCCGCGCCGGGTACTTTATCAAAGATAATTATAGTATCTCCATTGGTTGGGACCACATGAAGTATGTAATGGATATTCCACAAACTGTTGCAATTACTGGTCACATCGGGCCAAATATTTCTCCAACCAACACTCCTACAGGTAATTTAGCTGGCGATTACAATGGCCAAAGCATTAACGTTAAGGAGAGTATGCTGACTTATGAGCATACAGATGGTTTTAATTATGCCAATATCGAGATTGAACGTTATGACGATATTTGGGTTGCTCCAGGTGGAAATACTTCTTTAACCTTAGAAACCGGTTTAGGTGGTGGCATGATGGTTCCGCGTTCGGATGTACGTTTGTTCGGACAGGGCAGAAATAACCACTTCAGTATTTCGGGTTACGGTGTTTCTGCAAAAGTTGGACTTAAGTTTTATGTGTGGAAAAATATCTACCTGCAGAATACCACTAAGTTTGGCGCTACCAATTTAACCAATGTGCATACTACTGGTTGGGATGAGTACGACAAGGCTAGTCAGAAGATTAACTACATTGAAAATATATGGCTGATTGGGGTTCAGTTTTAAAAGATTTGGAAGGAGGCTTAAGCCTCCTTTGTTGTTTTGGTTGTGATTTAAAATTGCCACGGAAGATACAGTGAATGTTACATTATCTAATTTTTCATTCTGAGCAGCTATCTTTTTATTTTGGCTAAATATTGTATTACAGCATCTTCTGCCTTTTTGTTCTGCCTGATATTTTCAGTATACAGATCAATTCTCAGGTTTTTATAAAGCACTATCGCATTTTCTAACGCAGTAATTAAGGCTATCTTATTGTATTCGGCAATGGTACCTTTAAGTAAGTTAAAATCTTCGGCAGGAAGCTGCGATTCTACTTTACGCACTCCTCGAGGGAGGTTTTTGTTTTTGATGTGCAATAGAGGGCCAAACACCACCATCCTTAAAAAGCCGAAGAAATCTAAGGCTTCCAGATACTCACCTCTGCCGATTTTTAAGAGGGCATAATGCATCCATGTCCAAAAGCGGTCTTCAATCCACTGGTAATCTGGGTAGGGAAATTTAGCTTCAGTTTGATCAAGAATTTTCTGCAATTGATTGTCTCTGTCGATTAATAGCATAGGGTTTTCTACTCTTGAGGCAAATTCATCAAGTGTTACAAATTTAATGTCTACATGTAGTAATGGCTTGTCGTAAAGACAGATCAATACGCGCGGTTCGCCAACATGCTCTCCTGTAAATGCAGAAATTAAATTGCCAAGGCGATTGGCATATTGCAGCATTTTCGATTTATCTGTTGATATCTTTTCCCTAGTAACCAAAATGAGGTCGAGGTCTGAAAATTCGTCGATCTCATTGCTGAGCCAGGAGCCACCCACGGCTAAGCCAATAACAAATTCATCGCTTTTTAATATTTCGGTTGCGTGTTGGGCAAATAGTTGTTGTATCATGGGTAATTTTCATTAATATATCTACTAAAAAGATTACTTCACTCTAGCGCTCAGTCCCACGCTTCTGTTCGCAATGACGGATTGAATTAAATATCCAATAACCTTCGGTGATAATTAATCTGTCCTAAGTGATAGGCTAAATGTGTGGTAAGGTGGACGAGGAAGAATTCGGTTGATGTTTTCTCCTTAAATACCAGCATCGGGTATTCACTATTGAGCTGTTCTTCTGTTATTTTATCCAGCGTTTCGTTAACCGAGGTTAGGGTCTCTTCGATCATGTTAATAAGTTGCTGCTTCGGAATATCTTTTAACGAAAACTCCAGTTCGCGGTTGCGGATGTAATTACTGCCGCCCAAAGTTGCGCCAATATAAGTGTTGAGGTTTCCGATTAAATGCAGACAAAGGTTCCCAGCGGAATTTGCAATTCCCCTATCAATAAGCCATAAGGTCGATTCGACTTTGTACGATTCGATTTCGGATTTTAATTTGTTCAAATCCCGGTTGAAAAGTGTTTTTAAGGTTTGGGTAAGCATATGAAAATTCTTAAGGGATTATTTGAAATGTTGTTAGGCGAATATAAATATTTGAAGGCATAATTTAGTTTAATGTGGTTTTTTACAGCGTGTTTCTTGCCCGATTAAGTTGAGGACTTGAAATGATAGCGGGATTGACAGTTATACTGGCTTTGCTTTCAAAAGAAAATATTGGCCAACAAAAAACACCTACAATTTCTTGAAGGTGTTTCTCTATTAAAAAGGGCTTTAATTTATACTTTTCTTACTCCACCTGAGCCAATAACGGTTTTATCTACACTTGGATTACCGGAATAATTTACGCTTCCTGATCCGCTGATTACCGCTCTGATGCTTTCGCTTACCGCAATATTTACAGTTCCTGAACCACTAATGGTACTGTTTAAAGTTTTTGTAGAAAAAGATTTACCTGCAAAAGTTCCCGAGCTGCTGATCACCACTTTGGCATGATCTGCACCTCCTGTAATATTTATTGCTCCAGAACCACTGATTACACCACTATAGTTATCTACATCTGCTGTTGCTTTAATGCTTCCCGAACCGCTTACTGTTGTTGTTAGACTACCAGTGCTGATTTTTCCATTTACGGTTAAGCTTCCATCACCACTAACAGTTAAACTCGCTAATTCTCTGGCTGATACATAAGCTGTTATTTTTTTACCTTCGTATTTTCTGGACCAGCTTGTGATACTGGTTTGCGGACGAATAACTAAAACATGGCCTTTTACTTCGGTAACGATTGAGGCCAATGCATCTGCATCACCTTCTAAACGACAACTTTCACTATTACCCAAAGTTACAATTACGTTTATAGGGCCCGCTGCAGCAACTCCATTAAAATTTTTCACCTCCCTGTTGTCGCCGTTATTTTTTGAAGTGTTGATACTGATCTGATTTTTAGCAATTACATTGATACTAGAGGTTAATGTAAGGGATGCCAATAATATTGCAAATACTTTTTTCATGGTATAGATTTTATTTTTAGATAAATAATGAGCTTTTTCTTATAAGACGATGGTTTTGTTGAAAAGTTGCATAAAATGCGATTTAATTCTCTTATTAATAATTTTAGGCTTGACTTCTCTGAGATTTAGTTCCCCTTTTTTGTATTGATGTAAAACAACGGATCGTGTTTAAAGTTATCTGCATTTATGCTGGCATCTACTTTAATGGTTTTCCAATCGTTTGTAGGTTTAATCAAGGTGTAAGCACCTGTTTTTAGTGTTACACGAACAGGCATATCAAAACCTTTCACATCTGTTATCCAGCGATAAGATAAAGTGCCATTGTTGATTTTATATTCTAAAACAGGGATTTTGGTAAAACGTAAATACTGATCGAAAACTTTATCTAATTTAAGTCCGCTTTGTTTGGCTATGTAATTTTCGATCTGAGCAGTGGTTACCGTTTGATGGTAAAATGTTTTGTTTAATCCGCGGAGAATCTGTCTGAATTTTTCATCATTATTGATGAGTTGGCGAATAGTACTAATCAAATTTGCACCTTTTGGATACATATCGCCGGAGCCCTCTTTATTTACCCCATAAGGCCCAATCACAGGCACATCATTACGGATGATTTTCTGTAATCCAATTACATATTCGTTTGCAGCTGCCTTGTTCTCGGTACATTCGGTAAACAATACCTCCGAATAATTGGTGAAACCTTCGTGAATCCACATATCGGCAATGTCTTTTGAGGTGATGTTATTACCGAACCATTCGTGACCACTCTCATGGATGGTGATGAAATCCCATTTTAAACCATGGCCGGTACCGCTTAAATCTTTACCTAGATAACCTGGTTTAAATTGATTGCCATAAGCTACTGCACTTTGGTGTTCCATACCTAAATGTGGTGCCTGAACCAGTTTGTAGCCGTCTTTATACCACGGGTAAGGGCCAAACCAATATTCGAAACATTTTAACATGGGTTTAACATCGGCATCCCAATGTGGGCGGGCTTTGGCGCTATCGGTTTGCAGCGCCCAGTAATCAATACTGAGTTTTCCGTTTTCGCCATCGTAACTGTCTTGCCAGTGGGCATATTTGCCGATGTAAAAAGTTACATCGTAATTGTTGATGGGGTTAGCCACAAACCAATTGTATTGTTTGTAACCATCAGGTTTATCTACAGTATTTCTCAACCTTCCGTTAGATATTTCCTGTAAATTTTTAGGAACACTAATGCTGATTAACATACTATCTACCTCATCGCTCTGGTGATCTTTATTTGGCCACCATACACTTGCACCTAAACCCTGGCAGGCCACAGAAACAAAAGGATTGCCTGTTTCATCTTTTTTGAAGATAAAACCGCCATCCCAAGGTGGTGTTTTTGCTACCAAGGGATTACCCGAATAGAAAACCGTGAATTGATCTTTACTTCCTTTTTTTATTGCTTTAGGGAAGGTTATAAAAACCGCATTGTATTCTCGGGTAAAAGTTAAATCGGCACCCTTATATACTACCTTTTCTACTTTTAGGTTATCAAAAAGATCAAATTGTAGTTTAGTGAAATCTTGTGTGGCGGTAAAAGCAAATTCATTACTGCCGCTTACTGTTTTCTGGTCGATATCTATTTTCACATCTAAGTGGTAATAGTTGATATCGTAACAGGTGCGTAGGGGGGTAAGTGTTCCGCGGAGGCTATCAGCCCTTGAGTTTACCTGGTTTTTGCCGAGCATCTGTGCTTGTACAGCTGAAATACTGAAGACGATGGCAAGGATAAATAGTAACTTTTTCATTTGTTATGTTTTCTTGACCGTTAAAACGATCGTAAACTTTTAATTATCGTGAGTAAACGGGATTGATAATTTGAAGATTGTATCATAAGGCGATTTTACCTTAAATATTTAACAGACCCTTTGGCAAGCTCTCCATGGGGGGCTTGGACAGGATGACAAATCTATATTTATGATACAAGCTCTTTTGCCTTTTATTTTAAGACCGAAACAGTAATAAACGAGCTGTTATGCACATCATGATAAATTTTGTGCGTAGCTTTCTGGAAATCCTGCGGTTCTGCCTGATAGATATCCATAAATTTCTGCGGATTGCGGTCGGCTAAAGGGAACCATGAATTTTGAATCTGGATCATGATTTTATGGCCTTTTTTAAAGGTATGTGCTACATCTGGCAAAGGGTAATTTACTTTAGTGATGGCACCTGGAACAAAAGGCTCTGGTTTTTCGAAACTGTTGCGGTATTTACCACGCATAATTTCTCCGCGCACCAGCATTTCGTAACCACCCATAATCAGGTTTTTAGGGTTAGGCTCTGGGTTTGGTGCATCTTCAGGATAAACATCAATCAATTTAACTACATAATCGGCATCTGTACCAGTAGTAGAAACCACGAGATTGGCCAAAACAGGGCCGGTTAAGGTTATATCTTCTGTTAAAGCTTCAGTCTGGTAAGTTTTTACATCCGGACGGCGCGCAGCAAAACGCTGATCGTCGATCATATATTCGCGGGTACGTCTGGCCTGAATGCCATTCTGGTAAGGTACGGGGTTATTTGGATCGCTCACATATTCGTCCCAGCTATCAGTTCTGCCCACTTTTTCGAAACTGAGCTTCCCATTAGGTTGTAAATACAGGTTTTTGCTTTCTACCTCTTGTGGCGGCCATGTTTTGAACTTTTTCCATTCGTTACTTCCGGTTACAAAAATATTGGCTTCTGCTGCATTAAAATCGCCTTCACCTTTTAAATAATGTTTAAAGAAAGGCAGTTCGTACTGCTGTTGGTAATCGATACTGGTGGTTTTTCCGAAAGGGATATCGCCAAAATAAGAACCATCACTACGTACCCAGCCGCCATGGAACCAAGGCCCTGCAACCAGGATATTGTTAGCACCAGGATTCTGTTTCTCAATTGCTTTGTAAGTATCAAAAGTTCCATAGGCATCTTCAGCATCGAAAAAGCCACCCACCACCATCACCGCAGGTTTTACGTTGGTTAAATGAGGGGTAATTAAACGTGCTTTCCAAAAGGTATCCAGATTTGGGTGTTTAAATAAATCGTTCCAGAATTTAATGCTATCTGCAAAATATCGGTCTTTTAGGTTCTTAACCGATCCGGCTTCTAAATAAAAACGATAATTATCTTGAATGGGGAATTGAAAACCTTTAGGCCCTTTATCTGGCGTAATGGGTTTAGGCCTTGGCACGCCAAAACTGCCCATAAAGCTGAAAGCATCCATTAGGAATAATGTGCCACGGTGGTGAAAATCATCACCCATAAACCAATCGGTAACTGGTGCCTGAGGAGAAACGGCTTTTAGCGCCGGGTGTGCATTTGGCAATGAGGTGGTAGAATAAAAACCAGGGTACGAAATGCCGTAAATACCAGCATTGCCATTGTTGCCTTTCACGTTTTTAACCAACCAATCGATGGTGTCGTAAGTATCCGTACTTTCATCAATCGCTGTTTTAGATTTTTTTCCAGTTAGTTGAGGGCGGATATCGGCAAAAGTACCCTCGCTCATCCATCTGCCCCTAACATCTTGATATACAAAAATAAATCCCTCACGCATCATCGCCGGAAAGTTCCCCAAACTCAGCTTATATTTATCTTCGCCATAAGGTGCAACGGTATAGGGTGTACGGTTAATTAAAAATGGATATTTTTTGGTTTGATTTTTGGGTATATAAATGGAAGTGAAGAGTTTAACTCCGTCGCGCATGGGGATCTGGCGTTCTATTTTGGTGTAGTTTTCTCTAACATATGCCGAATCGGTTTGCTGGGCTATTAATTCATTAGAAATAAACAGACAAAATAAAAGACTGAAAATTCTTGTAAGGTTCATTTAAGCTAGTTTTTAGGAATAAAATTTAAATATAGTTGATTAACGATTGATTAAAAAAAATAGCTCGTAAAAGGTTTGTTAGTAAAGATGTATTGATGCAAGATGGATGGATTTGTGATGTTTTTACCATTAAAACCCTCCCTTCGTCATCACTTTATCAAAATTTAGTTAAATATTGTTAAGGGATAATCTTTTAGGAATTTTCATCGTCATATAGATAATCGACATAAACACAAAATAATGAATAGGTTATTAAATAAAGGATTGGTTGTTTTCGCTGCAGCAGCGATGATTGCAACCTTGAGTATCGAAAGTGTTTCAGCACAACGACCAAGTAGGAGCGGTGGTGGTGGCGGTTCTTTCGGCGGTGGCAGATCGGGCTCAATTGGTTCATCAAGAGGCGGTGGTTCCATTTCCCGCCAGCCATCTATGAGCGCACCAAGCAGAGGCAGTTTTTCTCCAGGTATCCGTTCTGGCAGACCAAGTTATGGTTATAACAGGCCAGGGTATCGTCCAGGATATGGTAGGCCAGGTTATGGTTATCGCCATGGTTATGGAAGGGCTTATTATTACAGGCCATATTATAGCTATTATAATTTTTACAGACCGTTTCTAGGTTTCAGAATTAGTGTATTGCCTTATGGCTATTATCCATTCTGGTATGGCCCAACCCAGTTTTATTATTCTGGCGGGTTATTCTATCAGCAAAACAACAGTCAATATGAAGTGGTAACTCCGCCAGTTGGTGCCGAGGTTCCGAATTTACCATCAGATGCAAACCTGGTTACCATTAATGGTGTTGATTATTACGAATACAAAGGCATTTATTATACTCAAAAAGAAAATGCTGATGGTAAAACTGTATACGTGGTTGCCGGAAAAGATGGAATTTTAAATACAACCGATGGACCGGTTGATACGCACAATATAGGTGATGTTATTAATCAACTGCCGGAAGGATGCAGAGAGGTAACCATTAAAAACGAAAAGTATTTTGTTTCGCCAGATGATGTTTATTATGAAGAAATAGTAGACGGAACAAATATTACTTACCGCGTAATTGGTAAGTTGTTTTAATATTAATTTTTATCGGTGTCAGGTGGTAACATCTGACACCATTTATAATTCCAGTAAATGCACAGTTGGATGGTAACATCCAACTGTATTGTTTAATATCTATAAGAAAGAGCCTATCTTCTTAATGTTCTCAATCTCTTAATGATAGACTTTTTGCAGCAAAAAATCCATATTTTTACGGTCTAAACATTTCGATTTGAAACCTGTATCGCAGCTCTTCTTTGTTTATTCGGTTCTTGCCATTGTCCTATCATCTTGTTCTGCAACAAAATATGCTGTGGTTAAGCAAAATGAAACCAGCATTTCGTCTGTAAAGTTTCTGGATGAATACATTATGCCCTTAAATCCAATTTTCCAAAATACGGTTGTTGGTGGTTTGTCGGGTATTGATTATGATGCAAAACAGAACCAGTATTATATGATCAGTGATGATCCATCACAGCATAGTCCGGCAAGAATTTATACTGCGCAGATTGACATTAGAGAGAATAAGATAGATACCGTTCGTGTAACTGGTGTTACTTATATGCTGCAGGAAAATGGGAAACAATACCCACAATATGGTACTGATAAAAGTGTAAAGCCTGATGGCGAATCGGTTCGCTATAATCCGTTAACCAAACAATTACTCTGGAGCAGTGAGGGGGAAAGGTTATTTAGGAAGGGAGATACTACGATTGTTCAGCCTGGTTTAACTTTTATTTCTACGGAAGGAAAATTTTTGGATACCATTCCAATGCCAAAAGGGTTTTACTTTACAAAAACCGAAAGTGGACCACGCAAAAATGCTTTATTTGAAGGTTTAACTTATGCAGACCAATACAAAACATTGTATGCCAGCTTAGAAGAACCACTTTACCAAGATGGCCCCCAGGCTGCTTTTGAATATGATAAAGCCTTAACGCGGATTTTAAAGTTTGATATAGTTACTAAAAAGAATATTGCCCAATATGCTTATAATCTTGATGCTATGCCTGTTAAGCCTACCGTAGAAAACGATTGGAATGTAAATGGGATTTCCGAAATACTCGCCATTAACAATCATACACTTTTGGTAATGGAAAGGGCCTGGGCCAAAGGCCACGACGATCATACCTTTATAAAACTTTATCTGGTTGATCTGAATGGTGCAGAAAATGAAATTAATAATGCATCGTTCCTTAAAAATCCTCCAAGGCCATTAACCAAAAAATTGCTTTTCGATTTTGATTCCTTAAACAGGCATATTGATAATTTTGAAGGTGTAACTTTTGGACCAAAATTGCCAAATGGACACTATTCGCTAATTTTTTGTGTAGATAATAATTTCGGGAAATCTCAGGTACAACAATTTTTCTTATTTGAGATTATTCCATAAGGATCATTCCTGTTAAAAATTATAATGAGTAAAATAAAAGCATTACTGTTTGATTTAGATGGTACATTAATTGACTCTGAAAAATTTCATTTCGATTGTTGGAATAAGTTTTTGTGTGCATACGAGGTAAAGCTTGATTTTAAGGATTGGTTAACAAATTACGCTGGAATCCCCCTGCCTAAAAATGCAAAGACTATAATAGACAGATATAAAATTGAGGAGGATTTAGACGGTTTTATCAGCAGAAGAGAAAAAATAACTTTTGATGGTTTTAGGACAACAGATATTCAGTTAATGCCCTTTGCATTAGAGTTTATTAAGTTTGCATACGAAAAAGGGCTTACACTAGCTGTGGTTACCGCTAGTCCTAAAATTGATGTTGAAGCCGTTTTTGAGCGTAATGGTTTGGCTAAGTATTTCAGTTTATTTATTACCAGAACTGATGTAAGTAAATCTAAGCCCGATCCAGAAAGTTACAATCTTTGTGTAGAGCGGTTAGGCCTTGAAAAAGATGAATGCCTTGTTTTTGAAGATACTTTAAACGGAGTTAAATCTGCTCTGGCTGCAGGCATAACCTGTTACGCCATTCAAAGCAATGTAAGGGCACATCAAAAACTAAAAATAGCAGACGAATTATTCCTCAGCTTTGCGAATGCCAAAGAATTTATGCTGCAAAGGGCATTAATATAGTCGCTTATTCTTTAAAGTAAGTATTCGTTTTTAATCAAATCACCTTTTTACTGGATACCGTTTAATGCATGTCAAAACCCATGCAAATCATAAACCCGGTTAATTCTAGGGTAATATAATCTGGTATAGCTATAAATAGCTATACGCAAAAAGGCTGTTTACAGCTATATATTAACATTCTTATTGGCTGTAATTTAGATTTTAAATTAATTTATGCTCTGGCAAGCCAAAACCGCAGATTTAAACGGGTTAAGGGGTTACCAATTAGCAAATGTTAAAACAGGTTTTACAGCTAATTAACCTTCCCATTAACAGTAGCAATTAAGTGTAAAATTATTTAAGAGATGCGTTTTTTGTGCCGCTAATAGGTTTTCTATGTGCTAATTTTTATTATCAATCTATTTATACAACAATTAAAAAAAATGAAAAAACACTTACAGCTTACCGCATTATTTATTCTTGTAGCATTAACCGGAATGGCCCAGTCTAAATCTGGCTCATTTAGTAAAGGCGATAACCTCTTTAACATCGGAGTAGGTATTGGTAGCCCATTTTTTGGTTCGGGTTATACCTCATCGTTACCTGTCAATCCATCAATTAGTTACGAAAGGGGAGTTTCTAATGCGATCAGTGTAGGCGGCCAGTTATCGTATGCAAGTTCTAAATACGAAGGCTTTAATAATAGTTATAGTTTTAAGCAAAATGCTATTTACATAGGTGCAAGAGGCTCTTATCATTTTAATGAACTTCTTAATGTTGATCCTAAATTTGACCTTTATGGTGGAGCAAGCCTTGGTTATGTTGCCGTTAGTGTAAGTGATAATCAAGGATCTTATGAGGGTACAGCAAGTGGCATGGGCTTTGGTTTGTATGCAGGAGGTAAATATTATTTAAAATCAAGTACCGCCCTATATGCCGAGTTAGGCTATCAAAGTCTCTCATTTTTAAACGTCGGAATTGCTTTTAAATTTTAAAGACGGAAGCTTTCGTCTTTAAACATTAAAGTGGGTACCAGATTGCGATTTTTTTAAAAAAAATTGCGGAAGAAGTAAAGGCAGAACTAGAAATTGAGTTTGTTAGTTGAGTTAATGTGATGGCTGGTAGCAATACCAGCCATTTTTATTGGCAATGCTCTTGTTTAACCAGAAAGAAATGTTCCTCTGCGAAAGAATTTATATTGCAAAAGGAATTGATTTAGTTCTTGGAAATTACCTAGCTTAGTATAAAGCAATAGAACTTTGTATGGTAAAAAAAGGATTATGGATTTTATTTGCAACCTTCGCATTGCTGATTGGGCTCTACCCAATGATTTATTTTTTGATGGACAGGAAATTTGGATTGTTAAATTCAAAGTCGGTTGAGTTGTTGGCCAATACTTTCTGGAACATTGGTTTTTATATGCATATCATTTTCGGAGGAATCGCTTTATTGATTGGTTGGACACAATTTAGTCCGAAAATGAGAAATAGGCGTATGGCACTTCACCGAAAACTGGGCAAAGTTTATGTGGTCGCTGTACTGCTTAGCGCATTAGCGGGTATTTATATTGGCTTTTTTGCAACAGGTGGGTGGATTTCTTCAACAGGCTTTATTTGCTTAGGCATCATTTGGTTTTACACTACCTTAAAGGCTTATTTATATATTAAACGCGGAGCAGTTGAACAACATCAAAAAATGATGGTTTATAGTTATGCGGCTTGTTTTGCTGCTGTAACATTAAGAATTTGGCTGCCAATTTTGACAATGGTTTATGGCGATTTTTCAAAAGCCTACCTGGTTGTTGCCTGGTTATGCTGGATTCCAAATTTGATTGTTGCCTATTTGTTAACAAGAAAAACAACTAATATTGATTCAGTTGTTCATTAGTCAATAGTTCATTTATAACTGGTTCATGGCTGATAGTATAATTGGTTAATTAACGCAAAACGTCAAAGACTTAGCCCAACTTAGCTATTTGTTTATTGCGCCCAACCAAATATTTTATAGTCTTAAAGTAAAATGTTTTTATGCTCAGTAATTTATCGATATTTTAACTTTATGAGATTATCCTGTTTGGCCTTAGTAATGACGCATTGTTTATAGTTATGAACTAATAAGCTATATACCGATGGCTATGATTGCAAGACTATTACCCAATCGACTTTCAGCTTTCCGCCTTTTTTCCCTACATTTGGCTAATCAAAATTCTCATAAAATTATGCAATACGATGTCGTTGTTATCGGTTCAGGGCCGGGCGGTTATGTAGGCGCAATCCGTTGTGCTCAGTTAGGTTTAAAAACTGCAGTTGTCGAAAAATATAAAACTTTTGGAGGTACTTGCTTAAACGTAGGTTGTATCCCATCTAAAGCTTTATTAGATTCTTCAGAGCATTTTCACAACGCTGCCCACACATTCACTACCCATGGTATCAACTTAAAAGATTTAAAGGTTGATATGAAACAAATGATTGCCCGTAAAGACGATGTTGTTGCTCAGAACACTGCCGGTATCACTTATTTGTTCAAGAAAAATAAAATCGATTCTTTCGAAGGTGTTGGTTCTTTTGTTGATAAAAACACCATTCTGGTAACTAAAGCCGATGGCTCTACAGAGACGTTGTCAGCTAAAAATGTAATCATTGCTACAGGTTCTAAACCAACAGCTTTACCATTTTTACCAATCGATAAAAAACGCATTATCACCTCAACTGAGGCTTTAAATATTAAAGAAGTACCAAAAACGATGGTCGTAATCGGTGGTGGTGTAATTGGTTTAGAGTTAGGTTCGGTATATGCCCGTTTGGGTACAAAAGTTTCTGTTGTTGAGTTTTTACCATCTATCATCAGTACTATGGATGCTGGTTTGGGCAAAGAATTGCAACGTGTGTTAAAGAAAACTTTGGGCATGGAGTTTTACATGGGGCACAAAGTTACCGGTGCTACCACTAAAGGTAAAACCGTAACCGTTACGGCTGAAACACCTAAAGGCGAATCCATTTCTTTAGAAGCCGATTATTGTATCGTTGCTGTTGGCCGTACGGCTTATAGCGAAGGTTTAGGTTTAGATAAAATCGGTATCACTGTTGAAGAAAGAGGTAAAAAAATTCCGGTTAATGAGCATTTAGAAACTTCTGTTAAAGGTGTTTACGCTATTGGCGATGTAATTACCGGTGCAATGTTGGCACACAAAGCAGAAGATGAAGGTACATATGTTGCTGAAACAATTGCAGGCCAGAAACCACATATCAATTATAACTTAATTCCTGGAGTGGTTTATACTTGGCCAGAGGTTGCCTCTGTAGGTTTAACCGAAGAGCAGTTAAAAGAAAAAGGTGTTAAATATAAAGCAGGTTCATTCCCTTTCAAAGCCAGCGGACGTGCGAAAGCGAGTATGGATACCGATGGTTTCATTAAAGTTTTGGCCGATGCCGAAACAGATGAAGTTTTAGGTGTACACATGATTGGTCCGCGTGCCGCAGATATGATTGCCGAGGCGGTTATTGCAATGGAATTCCGTGCATCTGCAGAAGATATTGCACGCACCTGCCATGCACATCCAACCTATACCGAAGCGTTAAAAGAAGCTGCTTTAGCTGCAACTGATAACAGAGCAATACACATTTAAAAATAGCTTTTAATCACGAGGCGTCATACTGAACTTGTTTCAATAACTGTTTAGTGAATGATAGAAAAATCCCGATATTTATATTGGGATTTTTTGTTTTTATTTCCTTTATATTTTCTTAATAAAATGATAACAATTAGCGCCTAAAAAACAGCATTTTAGCAATTTATTTTTGCGGTTCAGATATTAAAACCATGAACTGTAAAAAACTATTTGGTGCAATTCTTATTGCGTCGTTGGCAATTGCTGCCTGCAAAAAAGATTCAACTGATGATCCGATTGTAGATCCTCCAATTGAAGCTATCGTTCCTGAAAAAATCGACAGTTTTAAAGAAACTGCCTCTATTGATTTAGGTGGAGAATTCGCTTCAGAGATTTCTGCATACGATCCCTTAACGAAAAGATTATTTGTAGTGAGTAATGATGGGGGAACCAAAGTTGATGTGGTAGACATGAGCAAGTATCCAACTGTTACAAAATTGCAAACCTTAACCTTTGCAGCCAACGCTGGTATTAATAGCGTAGCAATTAGTAACGGTTTATTGGCAATCACTTTAGATGGAGCTGATAAGCAGGGCAATGGTGATGTTTTCGTGCTTAAAACGTCAGATTTATCAGAAGTTAAAAAAATTACAGTAGGTGCCATGCCAGATATGGTAACTTTTAGTCCAGATGGCAACTACATTTTATCTGCCAACGAAGGTGAACCGAACCTGGCTTATACGGTTGATCCTAAAGGCACTATTTCTATTATTAATATCAAAGATAATTATTCGGTAAAAACGCTTGATTTCTCGGCCTTTGAATCACAAAAAGCTACATTACTGGCTGGTGGTTTCAGGATTTATGGTTATAATGCGAGTTTTGCCCAGGATATTGAGCCAGAATACATTGCGGTAAGCAGCGATTCTAAGAAGGCTTATGTTACCTTACAGGAAAACAACGGTGTTGCTGAAGTTGATATCTTAGCAGGAACCATTACGAAGATTATTCCATTAGGTACAAGGGATATTAACCTGGCTGAAAATGCTTTCGATGTTAGTGATAAAGATGGTAAAAAAGTTTTGGGTACATGGCCAATAAAAGCTTATTACCTGCCAGATGCAATCTCTTATTTTACTGCTAATGGTACGGCCTATCTGGCGCTGGCAAATGAAGGCGATACCCGCCAGGACTATACACCAAAAGAAGCGAAAGAAGAAGTACGCGTAAAAGATCTGATGTTAGATCCGGCTAAGTTTCCTAATGCTGCAACCCTGCAGTTAGATGCGAATTTGGGAAGGCTTACTGTAACCAATACAGCTGGTTTTACTATGGTTGGTACAAACAAAGTGTATCAGGAATTATTTTCAACCGGAGGAAGATCTGTGAGTATTCTTAATGCAAATACAGGAGCTTTGGTAACCAACATCGGTAAAGACCTTGAGCAACACGTAATTGATGCCGGTAAATACGATGATGATCGCTCGGATAATAAAGGCGTAGAAGTAGAAAGTGTAACTATTGCACAAGTAAACGGACAAACTCTGGCTTTTATTGGTCTGGAACGTGCAGATGCAATCGCCATTTATGATGTGACCAGTCCAGCGGCACCAAAATTTGTTCAGTTATGCTCTACAGGCGATGCGCCTGAGGGTTTAATGTTTGTTAAACCAAAAGATAGTCCGAACGGCAGAAGTTTATTAATTGTTTCAAATGAAGGAGATGGTACCGTTCGGTTCTATCAGCCCGACAAAATATAGATGCTATCCCTTATTAATTATTATGTTTTTAGCCCCGATGTAAAATCGGGGTTTTTGCTTTTTAGAGTTGTCAATTTTAATGGGCCTTTCGCTGTTAAGTTGCCAACTTTTCGCTTATAATTCATTTCTATAAACGAAGAATAAAAACTAAGCACTATATTGCAAACAAAATAAAACTTTAGGGGTGCCTTCAAATAAGTTGGCTGAGAATATACCCATTTTATAGGTAGAAGATAAAAGATAAAAGGCGGAAGGTTAAAAACCCTATGCCCTACGCCTTAAATCTTATACCCTATAAATGAACCTGATCCGGATCATGCCGGCGTAGGAAATTAGTTTGTCTGCAAAAAAATTGCGTAAAAATGCATGCTGCATTTGAAGACTCCTGAAGTTGTACAACAAAATGAAGTCTTTAGCAATGAATTATATTAATGTATTAACAATAGCCGGCTCGGATAGTGGCGGTGGTGCAGGCATTCAGGCCGATTTAAAAACCTTTTCTGCCTTGGGCTGTTTTGGTACATCGGTAATTACAGCGGTAACGGCGCAGAATACAATGGGAGTGCGCTCAGTGCACGGCATCCCAGCCGAAATAATTAAAGATCAGTTACAAGCGGTATTGGATGATATAGCACCAGTAGCCATTAAAATCGGAATGATTAACCTGGCAGAAGTGGTTGGTATAATTGAAACAGAACTTAAGAATTACCTGCCGAAAGTACCTGTTATTTTAGATCCCGTTATGATAGCTACCAGTGGTCATAAATTGATAGCGCCTGATACTGTTGAGCAATTAATTAACAAATTGTTTCCTTTAGTAAGCCTGGTTACTCCGAATATTGATGAAGCGGTTATCCTTGCCGAACAACCCATTCATAACCTCGATGATATGATTGCTGCGGGTAAGAAAATTATTGAAAAAGGGGCAAAAGCTGTTCTGGTTAAAGGAGGGCATTTAATAGGTCCGGTAATTTATGATGTTTTAATTTGCGGAAGCGATGCTCCCGTTATACTCGAAAGTACTTTTATTGCTTCTAAAAATCTACATGGAACGGGCTGTACGCTTTCATCAGCTATAGCTGCCGAAATGGCTAAAGGCAAAACGTTGCTGGCTGCAATTAAAAATGCAAAAAACTACATTAGTCAGGCCCTGCAAGCAGGTAGTGAAGTAAAAACAGGTGAAGGTAATGGACCGCTAAACCACTTTTTTGAACCTTTAAAATTAATTATTCAATGAAGTGGAGCGACGATGCCTGGGAAAGGGTTAAACCCATCTATAACAAAATTTTAACCATGCCTTTTAACCTGGAGCTAAGTGATGGTACTTTGCCAAAGGAAAAATTTATTTTCTACCTGGCACAAGATGCCTATTACTTATTGGAATTTGGAAGAACTTTAAGCACCATTAGTGGCCGTATGCAAGACGCAGATTTGGTGATGGCTTTTGCCGGATTTTCTACAGGTGCCATTTTTGCCGAGCGTAGTCTGCACGAAAGTTATTTTGTAGAATTTGGTTTAGCAAACGAAGTGCAACCTACTCCATCTACACTTTTGTATACCAATTATATTCTTAGCCAGGCTGCGTACGCCAATGTAGAAATAGCAGTAGCAGCCGTTTTGCCATGCTTTTGGATCTATAAGGCAGTTGGTGACCATATTTTTGCACAACAGACCGACAATCAAAATCCCTATAAAAGATGGATCGATATGTATGCAGGCGTTGAGTTTGCTTCAGCAGTAGAAAAAGCGATTGATATCGCCGATCAACTGGCCGCGCAGGCTAATGCAGCAACTCAACAAAAAATGCTGGCAGTTTTTGAAATGGCAACCCGTTTAGAATGGATGTTTTGGGACAGTGCTTATGAACTCGAAAAATGGAAAATCTAAGATTTTAGCCCCATGAAGTATAAATATTTTAATAAAATGTTAAAAATTTGTGGGTATTTCCAATAGATTTAAAGAACTTTGCAGTTCATTGTATAATTTAAAACATCACTTTGGAAGAAAGCACGCAAGAACAGGAAATTTTAGATAAACAAGAAGATAAACCTGTATTAGCGCAAAGCTCTCCGAAACAAGTACGATTTGCCATATCTGCCTTTTACTTTATGCAAGGGGTGTGTTTTGCAAGTTGGGCCAGTAGGATTCCGACTTTTAAAGCATCAATGGGCCTAAACGATGCCGAACTAGGCTCTATTCTTTTTGCGCTACCTGCAGGACAGATTATTACGATGTTTTTTTCTGCAAAACTGACCACTCATTTTGGGAGCAAAAAAATGCTTCGGGCAACTGCACCGCTTTATGCTATTGCATTAACTTTTTTGGCCCTGGCTACCACTGGTTGGCAGTTGGCAGCCTTTTTGGTGCTGTTTGGTATAACGGGTAATCTTTGCAATATTGCTTTAAATACCCAGGGGGTTGCAGGCGAAAATTATTATGGCAAACCCATTATGAGTTCTTTCCACGGGGCCTGGAGTATTGGTAATTTAACCGGTGCTTTAATTGCTTTAGGTTTGGTGAATTTAAAATTGGGGATGTACACCCACTTCTGGATTATTGCCTTAATATCGCTAACAAATGTAGTGTTTAGTTCGAAAAAATTGTTAGACCATAATAATCGGCCCGATGCTCCTGTTGAGAAAACAAAATTTTTTACTATGCCACAAGGCATTTTAGTGCTGTTGGGCGTTATCGCATTTTGTAGTATGGCTACCGAAGGAACAATGTTCGATTGGAGTGCTATTTATTTCGAAGATGTGGTGAAATTACCACATAATAAGGCGATTATTGGTTATGCATCGTTTATGTTTATGATGGCGAGCGGAAGGTTTTTAGGGGTGTTTTTAATCGGTAAATTCGGGCGGAAAAATCTTTTGCAAATTAGTGGTGCCATTATATCGATAGGTATGGCGCTTGCCGTAATATTCCCGGAAATTGTCGTCGCCATTTTTGGCTTTATGCTTATTGGTTTCGGCGTTTCGAGTATTGTGCCAATGGTATATAGCATCGCTGGTAACAATAAAAAAGTGCCGGCTGGTAAAGCTATAACCATGGTTTCGAGTATTGGTTATTTCGCATTTCTGTTTGGCCCACCATTAATAGGCTATGTTTCGCAACTATCTAGCCTGCGTTATTCTTTCGGTATCATTTCCGTTTTTGGCCTGCTGATTACTTTTTTGGTCACGAAAATTAAGACTATAAATTAGGATTTCATTTCTTGAAAAAATATATCGATTATTTGGAGCGCCGTACCTGTACATAAAAGAGGGTTCCTTCCCGTTTTTCGCTTGTATGCTTCCTCGTTCCTCGTTGCTGCAGGATACCGCTTCAATCGGGGCTAAAGGGACACGACGGTTTTTTATTTGATCGGTGCATGGTGCACAAACCCCTGTTTCTAAACCTGACTGGAGCGAACACGAAGTGCAACGGAGTAAAGCGTAAGGCGGGACTGTTGCCCTCCAAGAACCACAGGCCAATCATTTCCTAATTTTAAAACAATCATTTTCATTTGGAGCACGCTGCCTGTACATAAATATCAAAAAGTTAGTAAGGATAGCTATGAAAATGCTTAGTAATCTACTCTTTCTTCACCAAACTGTGTTCTTTTAAGGCTGCAACCGCGAGCTCGATCAACCTTAAATTTTCTTCCAGATGCCCGTGCTGCACTTCTACATTGATATAAGGAATATTATTTTGCAGGGCATAAACCGAAAGAGAACCATCATTGGAGACAAATTTAGATTGAAGAATGACATTCACATTGGCCTTTTTTAAACTGCTGAATAATCTCGGCTCGGTTACATAAATAAGATCGTCTCCATCCATTTGGAAGTTGATGTAAACCGAATCGGCGGTGCTAGCTAAATCGTAACCTGGTAAATAAGATGAAATACCAAAGCCACCATCGGCATTGTTATGAAGGGTTAAAAAATAACCCGTAGCTTTTGGATCGTAAAAATCGACAATTTGCTTTCCTGCGTTTAAAATGGCTTTTTCAACTTCATTAGAGCTGAACTGATTT
This sequence comes from Pedobacter riviphilus, assembly GCF_014692875.1. Lineage (NCBI taxonomy): Bacteria > Pseudomonadati > Bacteroidota > Sphingobacteriia > Sphingobacteriales > Sphingobacteriaceae > Pedobacter > Pedobacter riviphilus. The sequence goes on from NZ_CP061171.1 coordinate 5,551,340, forward strand.
TTTTTTAACCTTGTATTTACACCTACTTCGGTATAAATAGCATTTGGATCTATCCGATATTGATCATCCATATAGGTGAAATAATAATCCCTCACTGCGCCATACTGACTGTCAATCAGTTCGCCACCGTACCAGCGGATATAATCAAAACCAGCCTTTACGCCAGTGTCCTCATTGTCATGTACCACTAAAAACTTTACGCCATTGGGTTTATAGCTGTATTTTACTAAGGTGATATCCAAATTACAAAGTTTAACGAAACTTGAGTCGCTACGCATTGCTGCAAAAACAGGTGGATGTTGAGCTTTTACAAGGAGCGTAGAACAGATTAGGAACAGGCTAAGAATGATTTTGAACATAATGCCTAATATACAATGTTGCGCCATTATTTGTTTGGAGACAATGTTGTATAATTATCTGGGCAGTAAAGTGGTGCTGCCTCTTTTCGGTGAAAGGACACAGAATGGTCCATGGGGAAACGAGCCATGTTAGCGTTCCGTTCGAAACTCCACAAAAAAGCCCCGATTTGGGGTCGGGGCTAAATTGATTGTTAATCTGGATGTTAATTAATGTCCGTGATCTAAATCGTATTCATTCACATCTTTATGATCATATGGTTCAACCATTAACTCATCGATAGTTTTTCCTTTTTTATTGAAGCCAAGGCGCTCTAACATCCTATCGAATATTAAGTATACCACCGGTACTACAATTAAAGTTAAAAACAATGAACTGGTTAATCCACCTACAATAACCCATGCCAAACCATTTTTCCATTCGGCACCTGCCCCGCTTGCCAAAGCAATTGGAAGCATACCAAATACCATGGCGATAGTTGTCATTAAGATTGGTCGTAAACGTGCGTGGTTGGCCAGCACAAGTGCTTCTTTGGTCTCTTTACCTTCGGCCTTTAGGTGGTTGGTAAAATCGACCAGGATAATCGCATTTTTCGCTACCAGACCCATCAACATAATTAAACCTAAAATGGTAAAGATACCGATTGAGTTATTGGTTAAAGCCAGGGCTAACAATGCTCCGATTACCGCCAGAGGCAGCGAGAACATTACTACCAGTGGATAGATAAAACTATCGTAAAGCGCAACCATAATCAGGTAAACCAAAATGATAGAAGCCAATAAAGCGATACCTAAAGTACCAAAACCTTCGCTCTGGTTCTCCTGATCACCCGCCCAGCTATAACTTACGCCAATTGGTGCTTTAAGCTTGCCATTTTTTTGCAGCTCTTCTAGTTTCGCCTGGAACTCTGCAACCACCGTTCCGGTTGGTCTACCGATTGACTGTGCCTTAACTGATACGGAAGTAGATTTATTTAAACGCTCTAACTGGCTCGGACCAGAACCTTCTGTAATGGTTGCAAATTGTGATAATTTGATCTGTGCACCAGCATTGTTTACAAAAATCAGGTTACGTACGTCATCAATATTCTGGCGGTTGAAGTTTTGATACTGGATATTAATATCGTACTCATACTCCCCTTTACGGTATTTACCATCAGTATTACCCGCAAAAGCAGTCTGCATGGTAGAACCTACAGTTTGCAAAGTTAGGCCAACTGCCGACATCTTATCGCGGTCTACCTGAACGTTAATCTCAGGCGTTCCTTTCTCTACCGATAATTTAATCTCTGTAGCACCCGGAATAGAAGCAAGTACCTTTTGTGCACCTTCTGCATATTTTAAAGCGCTATCCAAATCAGAACCCATTACCACCAGCTGGATCGGTGCATTTTCTGCAATACCCAAAATACTGATCGGAACAGTTTTTACTTTTGCACCAATTAATTCTTTAGCCAGTGCACGACTCATTTTGGTTGCGAAAATATCTGATGAAACTCCTTTACGCTGATCGCGTTCAACAAGTTTAACGTTAATTTCCGATTTATAAGCCGTTGCCTGTGTACCACCAAAGTCACCGGTTGATTGGCCTACAGTAGTAATTAACTGTGTAATTTCTGGTTGTTTATCTAAGAAAGCTTCAGCTTTTTGCGTTAAAAAGTTGGTTTGCTCTAAAGAAGCATCTTTAGGTAACTCCAACTGCACCAAGAACTCACCTTTATCTGATTTAGGGAAGAATTCAGAACCGATAAATCCGCCTACCAATAATCCACATGAGCTAAAAAACATCACCACAACAATAATTAATGTTAAGGCTTTGTGGTTTAACGACCATGTTAAAATGCTGGTAATCCAAAGGGTAAATTTCTTTAACTGTTTTTCGAACCAGAGAATGAAACGGCCAAATAAGTTTTTACCTTCAATACGTTCTAACTTACCAAAACGAGAGAAGATAAGCGGTACAATAGTAAATGACGCCACTAATGAAAGTAACGTTGCAATAATTACCACAATACAGAACTGGCGTAGGATGTTTGAAACTAAACCGGTACTTACCGCAATTGGGAAGAACACCACCACAATTACGAACGTAATGGATACTACTGTAAAACCAATTTCACGTGTTGCATCAGATGCTGCACGCACCTTGTTTTTACCCATCTCCATGTGTCGCTGGATATTTTCCAGTACCACAATCGCATCATCCACCAGGATACCTACCACGAGTGATAGCCCCAGTAGCGACATTAAGTTTAAGGTAAAGCCGAATAAGCTGATCCCGATAAAGGTTGCAATTAATGAAACCGGAATTGATACCATTACAATGATCGCGTTACGTAAACTGTGCAAGAAGAAAAGCATTACGAAAGCCACCAGGATAACCGCCAGAATTAAATCGTGGATTACCGCATCAGCAGATTCTAAAGTAAAGATTGAACTATCGTTTACAATTCTGATGTCGAGGTTATTAGCCTTGTATTCATCTTTAAGTTTAGCAATAATGGCGTGTACACCTTTACTCACTTCTACCGCATTCGCATCACTTTGTTTGATAATCTGGATGGCGATAGATGCTTTACGATCGATACGTGCTAGTTTTTCAGTTTCTTTTTGCGAATCCTGAACGTCGGCAACGTCACCTAAACGGATCTGTGCACCATCTTTGGTAGTGGTTAAAACCAGGTTTCTTAATTCTTCCATACTTCTGTATTTACCCGATAAACGGATCAATACATCTTGGTTCTGGGTTTTAACACTTCCTGTAGGGAAATCTAGGTTAGAACTCAAAATTAATTGCTGCACTTGTGGAACTGAAAGATTGTAACCTTGTAGTTTATCAGCAATTAACGAAACCTGAATTTCGCGTTCCGAACCACCAACTAAGTTAACCTGCGCAATACCATTTACCCTCGAAATTACAGGAGCAATACGTTTATCAATTAAATCGTAAAAGGTAATATCATCCATATTGGCAGATGCCGACATGGTGATAACCGGTAAATCGTCTAATGAGAATTTACTCAATGACGGCGTTTTAACATCTTCAGGTAATTGAGAAAGAATGGCATTAACCTTTCTTTGTGCATCATTTAAGGAAATATCGATGTTTGCTGCATCAGTTAAGGTAATCGTAACTGTAGATAAACTCTCAAACGATACAGAGTTGATCTTCTTGATGTTTTCCATTGATGATACGGCATCCTCGATCTTTTTGGTTACGGTGTTTTCAACCTCGTTTGGTGAAGCACCAGGGTAGATGGTCGAAATAGATACTACGTTGTTAGAGAATTTTGGAAGTAATTCATAACCCAACGAAAAGTAACTTAGTAGCCCAAGCAAGGTAAGTGCGGTAAATACCACAATCACCAGCGAAGGCCTTTTTATAGATATGTCTGTTATCTTCATTTTAATTAGTATTGCGTTTTGCGATTGGCGTATCGCGTTTTTAAAGCCGAAAAATTCCTCTAACCTACTTTACGATACTAACGGCAGCGCCCTCAGTTAAGTTAATCTGTCCACTAGTGATTACAGTTTCACCTTCTTTTAAGCCATCAAGAATTTCAACATTATCTCCTAAAATACGGCCTGCTACAACGTTACGGGTTTTAGATGTGTTGTTAGATTTATCCAACACGAAAACCTGATTGCTGCTCACACTTCCCACAAACGAAGTACGTGGAATGAGGATGCTTGGTGCTTGTTTAGGAAACTTAAATATGGCAGTTCCGTACATACCGGCTTTTAAAGTGTTTTTGTGGCTATTCTCAACTTCAATTTCAATTGGGAAGTTTAGTGTTGCATCAGCTTTAGCAGCGATGAAAGTTATCTTTCCAGAGAAATTATCAGTTGGGAAAACTGAAGATTTGATCTCGATCTGATCGCCGATTTTAAGATTGGCAACCTGCGATTCGTTCACGTTTACCTTCAATTTTAATTTAGAAACATCAACCAGTTCGAACAATTGAGTGCCTTGAGTATTTACGAAAGCACCAACTTCGATGTATCTTTTGTTCACAATACCGTTGATTGGCGATTTAATATTCGCATCACTTAATCTTCTTTGTGAAGCCTGTAAGCGAAGCTTTGCATTTCTTGTAGCCAGTTTAGCCTGGTCTAACTGCTGTTGGGTAACACCGCCAGTTTGAAAAGAGCTTTGGTATCTGGCCTCATCTTTTACTGCGTTCTGGTAGTTAGCTTCTGCAGTTTCTCTATCTGTATTGATAATTTCAGCATCAACACGGGCTAAAACCTGTCCTTTGCTTACACGATCGCCTTCGTCAACATAAATAGCTGTAACACGACCTGCATTTTCTGATAAGAAGTTAAGTTCTTGTTTAGGAATAAAGTTTCCGTTTGCACTGAAATCTAAATTCACAGCTTTTCTCTCTACCTGAGCAACACGAACGGCAACAGCGCCACCACCTTTGGCAATGAAAGCAGTTTTTTCTTCGTTCTTCTTTTTATTGTTGCTTAAAACATAAGCTATTGCACCAAGGGCAACAACAACTACGATAATTATGGTAATTACTCTTTTCATTTCTATTGTACTAGCGATTTAATATTTCCGTTTGATTTGATTAATTGTATTTCGGCTATTTTGTAATTCAATAAAGCCTGTGTGTAGCTGTTCTGTGCCGATGTAAGTGCATTTTCTGTATCCAGAAGATCGGTTAAAGAAGCCAAACCGTTGTTATAGTTGTTTTGGGTGCTTTTGTAGATTTCTTGCGCTAAATCGGCATTTTTACGTTGCGATTTAATGGTGTTGATGTTATTGCGCAATTGGATCTTCGCGTTCTCATAAGCCAGATTTAAAGAGTTTACAGATTCTTTTCTGTTTTCTTTCGCTTTTCTAATATCTACATCTGCCTGGCGGATTTTTGAACGCGTTAGAAAACCGTTAAAAATCGGCACTTTTAAAGTTAAGCCAATTGCCGATGCGCCATATCCGATCGCAGCAGCATTCGATTTTAAGAAATCGAAACCATCGCTTTGGCTCGAGTAGGTATAATTACCCGTTAAAGCCAGTGATGGGTAATATTCCGCAACATAAGCTTTTCTTTGTAGTGATAAAAGTTTATCCTGGTTATCTAAAAGTTTAACCTCTGTTCTGTTGGCCAGATCTATAGAATCTGTAAATACAGGTAAAGTAGTCACTTCTGTTAATTCGGTAGCAGGTAAACTGATCGGTGTAGAAACCGGCATGCCCATCGAAAATTTCAATTGATTTTCTAGTTGGGTAATCGCATTGATTACCTGCTCGCGCTGCGTGTTCAGGTTGGTTAGGTTCACACTAATACGGTCGACATCAATTTTTCTTGCCAAACCATTTTTATATTGGTTACCCACAATTTTTTCCACCACCTTTACATTTTTAATGTTGGTGTCGATAACATTTAACTGTTGTCTGTTTACCAAAACCTGGTAGTAATTGTTGGCCACCAGCTCGATTATCTGCTCTTCTGTTAATTTTGAAGTAAGGCTGTAATATTCCTCGCTTGATCTCGCAGCCTGTAAACCGGTAAAAACCTGTTGGTTAAATAACTGTTGTGAAAGTTGAACACCTGCGGTCGAATTCCAGTTCTGGCCCAGCTTAATCGCCTGTGTTTGTCCACCGAAATTTGCAACCAACTGGCCGATAATAGGGTTATAAGTTAAGCCTACGTTTCCAGTAAGCTGAGGTAAGGCCTGGGCCCTTACTTCTTCTACCTTATATCTTCCGCCTTCGATATCCAGTTTCGAGTTTCGGACTTTGGTGTTGTTTTGGAGCGCAAAGGTTAGCGCATCTTTTAAGGTAACTTGCTGCTGAGCAACTGCCAGCTGCGGTAAAACCGTACCGATTAGCAGTATGAGCATTAATTTTACCGTTTTTACTCTAAGCATAATGTATTGTTTTTTGTTTTTGGGTTCTTATCTATTTAAGTTTTTACCGAGCTAAAAGGTAATAAGGGGTCCTTTTGTGCTTTATATTTAGTCTGCGCACCTTAAACCCCGCACAAATATGGTCGTGAGGTTCTTTTGCTTTAGCGTCATTCTATTAAATGCTTTTTTATCCGGGAAAAGATCTTTACCTGTTTCCATAATACACATGGTACAAAGACCCATCAAGCTTTCCAGGTAAAGTTCTGCAACGTGTGCGGTATCATCGTGCTCTATTTCTCCTTTTGTTTTTGCCTGACTGAAAATTTCTGCAAAGAATTCTTTTTCGGAGCCTTTAAGTGCGTTTAACTTGCCTTTTATCACATCATCGTTTAATAGATCAGGAATACCTTCGTTAATTCTTAACATGTAATATTTTTGAAAAAAGGTATTTCTAACATCTATGGTGCTAAAAAGGATCTCTTCTAAAGGCTGATCGGGATTGTATTTCTTTTTGATCAACTCAAAGAAGTCGTTAAATACCCTTTCTATCACTCCAATTATTAAATGCTTCTTATCTGGGAAATAATAATAAAGCGATGGTTTGGAAACAGAAAGATCTTCTGCTATATCATTCATTGTGGTTTTACCAATACCAAAATGGATAAAGCGTTTTATAGCGCCATCAATAATTTGCTCTCTCTTTTTATCGGCTACAATCATTTTACTTTTCTACTTTCTGACTTTTTTAATATTTTAGTCAAAAATAGTGCTAAAAAATGATTTGTCAGGAAAGGTTTTTTGAAAAGCGCATTAAGCTTACAATTTTATGACATAATTTTGCTTCTTGATCTGTTTATATATCTTTACAAACCAATCATTTAGAAAATTTGTCTGTATTAATTAACATTTTAATTGTACTATTTACCATTATTTCCATGGAGTGTTTGTCGTGGTTTATACACAAGTATTTATTCCACGGTCCCCTGTGGTTTATGCATAAAAGCCACCATCAAAAGTCTAAATCCTTTTTCGAATGGAACGATTTGTTTGCCCTGCTGTTCGCAGTGGTTTCCTTATTTCTGATGTATAAAGACCGAAACAATTTCGGTTACGGATTTTTTATTGGTTTAGGGATTAGCATTTATGGTGTGATTTATTTCATTGTACACGATTGGTTTGTACACCGGCGTTTTACAACTTTTAAAAGTAATAGCGCCTATCTGCGTGCCGTGAGAAAAGCGCACCACCTACACCACAAAAGCAGGGGTAAGGATAAAGGAAAAGCTTTCGGACTACTGTTCTTTAATAAAAAGATTCAATAATAAAGTTAGTACGTCTTACTTTTATATCAATTATGGTCTATTTTATGTTGTAATTAAAAATAAAAAAATACATAATTTTATGACTAACGTATATCATAGTTGAAAAAAAATATTCATATTGTGGCATTAAATAATGCCTCATGATATTATTCAAAGCAACCAAATCAAATTTAGAAAGTGTATTAATATCTCTGATCAGGGCTCTGAAAATTAATGTTACGGCAAAAACTGTTGAAACATGTTTGTCAGACCATCCCGAAACGCCGAGTTTACTTGCTTTAAGCGACTGCTTAACCAGTTGGAACATCGAAAATCAGGCATTTGGGATACCGCGCGAGGATTATGATGTAAACGAGCTGTTATTCCCGTTTGTTGCCCATTTCCCAGAAAAAGGTGGGCGTTTTGTTCTGATCACTAACATTGCTTCTGGAGTAGTTCAGTTTTCTGATGAGGAACACAAGAACTCAACCATGCCAGAGAATGAATTTTTAAAACGCTGGGACGGTATCGCGCTTCATGCTGAGACATCGGCGATAAGTGGTGAGAAAGACTACAAACAAAATCAGTTTAAATACTTATTACAACGTCTGATATTACCAACAGGTTTAATATTATTAATCAGTATTTTAGGATTGATATTTTATCAACAAAATATATCGTGGTCTTCTGCAATCTTATCATTAACCAAATTAAGTGGTATAACCGTAAGTATTTTGCTGTTAATTCAGAGTATAAATTCAAACAATCCCTTTGTTCAAAATTTATGTAGTCTAGGAGGAAAAAATAATTGCAATGCTATTTTAAAGTCTAATGCTGCAAAAATTACTTCATGGCTAAGTTGGAGCGAAGTTGGCTTCTTTTACTTTACAGGCTCTTTTTTACTCTTATTGATTAATCCTGCCAATACTGCTACTTTGGCGTGGCTTAATGTACTTGCAATTCCATATACCATTTATTCAATTTCCTATCAATACAGAAATAAAAACTGGTGTATATTGTGCTGTACGGTTCAAGCATTGCTTTGGTTTGAACTTATAATAAATCTTACTTCCGGTTATTTGTTCATAAGCATTGATTTTTCACTTATTAATATTGCGCTTTTCGCTATTTGTTTTCTTTTTCCAATTGTGGTATGGTCATTTCTTAAACCTTTCTTTTTGGAATCTACACAACTAAAACCAATACAGCAACAGCTTAAAACATTTAAATACAATAGCGACCTATTTAAACAGGCTCTAACCAATCAACCTCGTTATGCCGTGAGTGATGAACTTTTGCCTGTTTTAATGGGGAACGCCGAAGCAGATACAGTAATTACAATGGTAAGCAATCCTTTCTGTGGACCATGTAGCAGGGCACATAAAACAATAGAGGAATGGCTGCAGACCAGAGATGATATTCAGTTAAAAGTTATTTTTAGTACGGCCGATCATGATCACGACTCAGGGACTAAAATGGCCCGACACATTACAGCATTGAGTTTAATGAATGATCAACAGGTAACAGAGAAAGCTTTAAATGCCTGGTACGATCAATCAAGTAAGAAATTTGAAAGTTGGGCAGAGCAATTTCCCGTAACAATTGTGGATGAAGTGGCGAACGTGACAGAAAAACACAGGGCTTGGTGCAAAATGGCAGAAATAACCTTTACACCAACGATTTTAATTAATGGATATAAACTTCCGGAACCTTATCGGTTAGAAGACCTAAAGTATCTGATTAACTAAAGAGAAATCTTAGTTAAACTAGTGTTTTAATTATTAGATTATTTGAAGTAGTGTAGGCTTGATAACGAAAATGCAGTTATAAAATACATTTCGCCAAAGTGGGGCTGCGTGAAGATCTGCAAATCTAAAGCAACAAATCTAAATTATTCTAGAAATGAAAAAACTTAATCTGCTCAGTAAGGCTGAGATGAAAAATGTGTTGGGCGGTGGTGTTCCCGGTGGTGAGCCATGCAATGCATCTAATGGAACCTTTTATCATGCGGTATGTATTTCTGGTTATTATTATCCAGACAATAGTCCTAATTCATCGCCAGTTTGGGGAACTCAACAGCCATATGATGTGGCAACATGGGATGCCGGTGCTCCATGTGGTGGACAATGTACGGGACAGTGTGTATCAACTTACGTATGCGATGATCAAACTGCTGTTTAATCAGTTCCTTTGAAAAGTAAATAGTCAACCAGGTTAATTATTATCCTGGTTGACTATTTCTGAAATTTATGATAAACAATGCTATTTAAAGCAGTAATATTAACATATTGGCATAGCACTAATTAAGCCTAACTACCTGTTGAAAAACTTCCCCATATATAAACAACCTGATCAAATGGACTGTGGTCCAACCTGTTTGCGCATGATCAGCAAATACTTCGGTAAAAATTTTAGTTTACAACGATTACGTGAAATTTCGGGAATAAACCGCGAAGGTGTTTCGTTATTAGGCATTAGCGAAGCTGCCGAAAAAATTGGTTTTCGTACAATAGGTGTTAAAGTTCCTATGAGTGAGGTTAAAGAAGTGGAGCTTCCGGTAATTTTGCATTGGGATCAGAATCACTTTGTGGTGCTCTATAAAATTAAAGGGGATAAATATTTCATCGCCGATCCTGCCAAAGGATTTATAGAATACTCGCAAAAAGAATTTTCTAAACACTGGTTAAGTACAAGTTCTCTCGAACAATATGAAGGTGTGATGTTAATACTTTCACCAACACCCGATTTTTATATTCAGGAAGGAGATAAAAATCAGGGGTTAGATATTAGTTACCTTTTAAAATATTTATATACATATAAACAGCTTGTAATACAGCTTTTTGTTGGTCTTGGTGTGGGTAGTTTATTACAGCTTATTTTGCCCTTTCTTACCCAATCGGTTGTCGATGTAGGAATTAATACCCGTAACCTTAATTTTATTTACATCATCCTCATTGCCCAAACCATGTTGTTTATTGGTCGCATGAGTGTTGATTTTATACGTTCATGGATTTTGTTACACATCAGTACAAGGATTAACATTTCTATACTAACTGATTTTCTCATAAAACTGATGAAATTGCCAATGGGCTATTTTGATACCAAAATGACCGGGGATATTTTACAGCGCATGAATGATCAGAAAAGGATTGAGAGCTTTTTAACCGGATCGACGTTAAATGTTATTTTTTCGATGTTTAACCTGGTTGTTTTTGCAATTGTACTGGCTTATTATAATGTTACCATATTTATTATTTTCCTGGTCAGCAGTGTGCTGTACAGTTTGTGGATTATATTTTTCCTGAAAAGAAGGCGTGCCCTCGATTTTAAACGCTTTGATATCTCGGCAAAAAATCAGAGTGCGGTTGTACAGCTGATTAATGGTATGCAGGAAATTAAACTGAACAATTGTGAACAGCAAAAACGCTGGGAATGGGAGCGCATTCAAGCAGGGCTTTTCCGTTTTAATGTAAAAAGTTTGGCACTCGGTCAATATCAGCAGGTAGGGACATTTTTTATTAATGAGGGTAAAAATATTCTTATTACTTTCTTGGTAGCTAAATCCGTTATAGATGGACAGTTAACACTGGGGGCAATGATGGCGGTTCAGTATATTATTGGGCAGCTGAATAGCCCCATTGAGCAAATGCTGAGTTTTATACAACAACTACAGGATGCTAAAATTTCATTGGAGCGTTTAAACGAAATCCGGGAAATGGATGATGAAGAGCCTATAGATAAAAAATTTATCAAGGATTTGCCACTGGATAAAAGCGTTAGCTTTCAAAATTTATCTTTTACCTACCCTGGTGCAGGAAACGAACCTGTTTTGTCGCAAATAAACCTGAATATACCTGAAGGTAAAACTACGGCTATTGTAGGGATGAGCGGAAGCGGAAAAACTACGATTCTTAAACTTTTACTTCGTTTCTATGAACCGCAAAAAGGAGATATTAAAATTGGAAACGCTTATTTGAACCAAGTAAGTTTTAAGTACTGGCGGGGATTGTGTGGGGTAGTGATGCAGGATGGCTTTATCTTCTCAGATAGTATTGCAAAAAATATTGCGGTTGGAGATGAATATCCAGACATGGCTAAATTAAAACATGCCATCCAGGTAGCTAATATTAATGATTTTGTGGAAAGCCTGCCTTTAGGTTTGGATACTAAGATTGGCTCGGAAGGTAATGGTGTTAGTCAAGGGCAGAAGCAGCGTATCTTAATTGCTAGGGCTGTATACAAAAATCCGGAATATATCTTTTTTGACGAAGCGACAAATGCACTCGATGCGAATAACGAAAAAGCAATTATGGAAAACCTGGAGAGTTTTTTCAAAGGTCGTACGGTAGTGGTGGTGGCACATAGATTAAGTACTGTTAAAAATGCGGATAACATTGTGGTATTAGATAAGGGGGTGATAATAGAGCAGGGAACACACGAAGAACTGACTTATAAAAAGGGAGAATATTATCAGTTGGTTAAGAATCAACTGGATTTAGGGTCTTAAATCGATAATACAATAAATTAAAGTAAATGCCTCAGGAAAATAGATATCAGGAAGTCAATAGTGAAGAAGTATATGATATTATTACTGCAGTTCCTTCGTGGATTTTGAGATGGGGTATCACTTTAATTTTTGCCATTTTAGGTGGGATTATTTTGCTCTCTGCGTTGATTGAATATCCGGATGTGGTTAAAACTAATTTGAAAGTTAATAGCTTGAATTCGCCTAAGCAGGTTTTAGCAAAACAAAGTGGCAAATTAACCGCTCTGCTGGTACAGGATGGGCAGATGGTTGAAGAGAACCAACCATTGGCATTTTTTGAAAGCACGGCAAATCCAAATGATGTATTAAAATTGACTGAACAGTTAAAAAAGTTTCAAAATAATCTTATAACCAATAATCTTGCTATTATCAATTTACCTACCGGTTTAAATCTAGGAGAATTGCAAGGTGGCTATCAAAGTTTTTATCAGCAATATTTACAGTATCAATCAACTCAAAAAAATGGTTATTACCTGAATCGAATGGCATATTTGGAACGCGATCTGAAAGATATCACTATACTGAAATCACAGTTGATTAAACAACAGAGTATACAAAAACAAGAGTACGCCAATAATGAAAAAGAATACAGAGCCTATAAACAGCTTTATGAGAAAAAAGTAATTTCGAGCAGCGAATTTTCTCAGCAGGAAAACAAATACCTTTCTTCGAAATATCCATTGCAGCAAACCGAAACTGCAATGATTAACAATGCTAGCAGTTACACTAGTAAAGAAAAAGAATTGCTCGATTTGAAACATACCATTGTTGAAGAGCAGGCTAAATTTCTACAGTCACTTAACCAATGTATAACTGAAAGCAATGCCTGGATATTACAACATATTTTAAAAGCACCTGTAGCAGGTAAATTAAGTTTCGCGGGCATTGTACAGCAAAACCAAAATATTCAAGCTAATCAAGAGGTTTTTATTGTCAATCCGGGCAATGCCAATTTTTTTGGTGAAATACAGATTCCGCAATATAATATGGGTAAAATACGCAAAGGTGAACGTACGCTGGTTAAATTAAAAAGTTATCCTTTTGAACAATATGGTATGATTAGGGGACGCTTAACCTTTATTTCGGATGTGGCCTATAAAGATAGTGTTTTCATCGCCAAAGTGAGCTTTGAAAAGTTTGAAAATAAAGACCCAAGTAGGAAAATTATATTAAAGAATGGTATGCAGGCAGATGCAGAAATCATTACTGAAGAAAGTTCGTTATTACAGCGTTTTTTTAGAAACATAACCAAGATGATGCATAGCCAGTAAAACAATGTGCAGATGAGTTAAAATACCGCTTAAGCAGGCTTGCGTGAAAGCCGGCAAACTTCAAAACAAATTTGCTCAGCAAAGCTGAAATGAAAAAAGTACTGGGAGGAAAAAAAGAAATGATGTGTGGTGTTTGCGATGGTAATCTTGTACCATTCGATTGTATGGGGAACATGGGTACAACTGATGCCAATGGAATATTTGTAGGTGGCCAATGGTCGCCAACCAACGGAGGTTGTTCAGGACCCGTTATGTATACCTGCGTAGGAGAAGTGGTTATGCAGCCATGTGCTTAATTTCCTGAATTTTTAAGCTATTCACAATGCAGTATATCCTGCATTGTGAATAAATATATATCTAGTCCATTATCATTAATTAAGTCAAGTACTATTTTCTTACTTTTGCAGCATAACCCAGAATCAATATGCTTCAAATCCAGAAAAATATTTCTTTAAAACCATACAACTCATTTGGTATAGATGTTAAGGCCAGTTATTTCGCTGAAATATTTTCTGAAGCAGATTTAGCCCGACTGTTTAAAAACGAGATCGTAAAATCTCAAAAACTCCTGATTATAGGCGGAGGGAGTAATGTGTTATTTACTCAGGATTATAATGGATTAGTTATTAAAATCAGCATCAAGGGTATCCAAACCGAAATGATTGATGGTAAAGTGTTGGTAACAGCCGGGGCTGGTGAAGTATGGAACGATTTTGTAAATTACTGTGTTGGGCATCATTTTGCAGGTGTAGAAAACTTAAGCCTGATCCCTGGCACAGTGGGTGCATCGCCAATACAGAACATTGGCGCTTATGGGGTAGAGCTGAAAGATGTTTTCGAAAGCTGTAGCGCGTTTGAAATTAAAACGGGAAAAATCAAAGTCTTTACTTACGATGATTGTCACTTCGGTTACCGTGAAAGTATTTTCAAAGGTGAGCTTAAAGGTAAGTATATCATTACATCTGTTACTTTTCGTTTATCAGCAGAAGCGAAAATTAATACCTCATATGGTGCAATTGAAACAGAGCTGTTGAACAGGGGAATCGAAAACCCAAATATTGCCGATGTTTCATCTGCCGTATCGCATATCCGTGTAAGTAAACTGCCCGATCCATCTACTATTGGTAATGCAGGCAGTTTCTTTAAAAACCCAGTGATCGAAAAACATGAATTTGCCGATATTGTGGCAAAACACCCCGATGTGGTACATTATCCTACAGCTGATGATAAAATCAAACTAGCAGCAGGTTGGTTAATAGAGCAATGTGGATGGAAGGGTAAGGTGGTTGGCCAAACAGGTACCTGGAAAAACCAGGCTTTGGTTTTAGTTAACCACGGACATGCAACTGGCACGGAAGTGTATAATTTTTCTGAACAGATTATAGACAGTATAAAGTCTACTTTTGGAGTCACTTTAGAAAGAGAAGTAAATATTCTGTGACGAAAGTTTGCTCTTAAGTAGTTGTACGCTTTTAACACCGTGCCAGAAAATTTTGGTACTAAGTTTGTTTGGTTTTAAGTGAATGAACAATAATTCATTTGTTTTTTTTCTACCTAAAGCTAAATATCATGACAAAATTTGAATTCAATCATCTGGTTAATCATCACTCGGTATCGCTTAGATCTTATGCTTTAAATTTTACGAAAGACGCAGAAGACGCAAATGATTTGGTTCAGGATACCATGCTGAAAGCGATCACTTATTACAATAAGTTTAAAGAGGGTACGAATTTAAAAGGTTGGTTGTTTACCATCATGAAAAATACTTTCATTAACAACTATCGCCGACTGGTGAAAACTAATACTTTAATTACACAGAGCGAGGATATTTCTTCTGCAAACCTTTCATATAGTGCAACTAAAAACCAGGCAGAGAGTAAATTTGTGCTGGGCGACATTGATAAAGCCCTATCACAATTGCCTGAAGAGTACTATGTGCCTTTTATTCGTTATTTTGAAGGATATAAGTATCATGAGATTGCAGATATGTTAGCTATTCCGATTGGAACAGTAAAAACACGTATTCACGTAGCAAGAGGAATCCTTAAAAAGTATTTAAAAACATATTCTAAAGAAATTGCAACATCAGAAGTGATGTAAACATTATTCTTAATTCCCGTTGAAGAACATTTTAACTTAAAAGCTCTGGCATTACCAGGGCTTTTGGTTTTTTAAATTTGATTTATAATTAGCGATATCAATAACCGTTCAGCTAATAGATAATGATGAATATTAGGAAACTTTTTGCTTTTAAGATGTTGAGGGCAGAAATATGGTAAAAGCAAAAGGCCTGAAAAAATCAGGCCTTATTTGCTTATCATATATTTGGTTAGTTGATTCTTATTTTTTCTTTCAACAATGTGCCTTCTCTCTAATTTCGAAACAAATACAAACCCCAAACGATTATGTGTTTTGAAGCTTTATTGCAGTATTTTTGTTTTGTGGTTATAAAGATAAGGGAAATTTTAAATTTGTCAAGCTTTTTTTAACTTTTTTTTTATTTCTTTTGCTACCACTTGTCCCGATATGATTGCAGGTGGTACACCAGGCCCCGGAACGGTTAATTGTCCGGTGTATAAAAAATTTGTTACCTTACTTTTCATTTTGGGTTTTAAAAAAGCAGTTTGTTTCAACGTGTTTGCTAATCCATATGCGTTTCCTTTAAAAGCGTGATAATCTGTTACAAAATCATTCATGGCATAACTGCGTTTAAACAAAATGTTGCCACCAATATCGTTTCCGGTTAAATCTTTGAAGCGATTGAGCAATAAATTAAAGTATTCTTCTCTTTTACTTTCGTTATCCGGTAAATCGGGAGCAACCGGAATTAAAAAGAA
The DNA here is from genome assembly GCF_014692875.1 of Pedobacter riviphilus. Classification (NCBI taxonomy): domain Bacteria; kingdom Pseudomonadati; phylum Bacteroidota; class Sphingobacteriia; order Sphingobacteriales; family Sphingobacteriaceae; genus Pedobacter; species Pedobacter riviphilus. The sequence continues at coordinate 5,567,510 of NZ_CP061171.1, forward strand.
AAGATTCTCACAGCCTTCCGGTGCTACACTTTTATCGGTTATAGAAGGACAGCAGACATAAAATAGTGGTTTTGATGGCCATTGTGGATGGGTATAGATTTCTTTAGCATGTTGATCAAAATCTTCATCAAAGAATAAGTTATGGTGTAATAGATTGTTTAGCTTTTTATTTATCCCTACATAAAACAATAAGCAGGAAGGAGCCATGGTTCTTTTTTCCCAGTATTTTTCATTGTAATTGCGGTAAGGTTTATCAAACAAATGTTGGTCGATATAATGATAATCTGCATTGCCCACTACAAAGTCGCTTTTAAAATTTCCCTTATTCGTAATGACGTACTCTGCCAGGTTGTTTTTTACTTCAATTTTGGTTACTTCTGTATCGAAAATAAATTTTACACCTTCGCTTTCAGCTAGGTGCTGCATAGCGGCCACAATTTTGTGCATTCCACCCATTGGGTACCAGGTGCCTAACACAAGGTCGGCGTAGTTCATCAAACTGTATAATGCAGGCGTATGCTGGGGGGTAGCACCTAAAAATAGGACAGGGAATTCCAAAAGTTTCCTCAACTGCGCATTTTTGAACAATTGGTGCACATGTTGCCTCATATTACCCAGAAGTTGTAGTTTAATGCCGCTAAGGGCCAATCTCGGATCGAAATATTCCATTACGCTGTGCGAAGGTTTAAAAACATATTCGTTCATACCTACTTCGTACTTGTATTTGGCCTGATCGAGAAAATGTTTCAGGTTTTTGCTACTTCCTGGCTCAAGTTTTTCAAATAAATCGTATAAGTCGTCTAATGTTGCCGGGACATCAACAATATCTTTTTTGCCAAAATAAATTCGATAAGAAGGGTTTAACCTTTTTAGTGTGTAAAAATCAGAAGCAGTTTTACCAAATAGCTTGTAATAATTTTCAAAAACATCAGGCATCCAGTACCAACTGGGGCCCATATCAAAAAGAAAGCCGTCTTTTTGCCAGCTCCGGGCCCTGCCGCCAGCCATTTCGTTTTTTTCGATAACTGTAACATCACAGCCATCTTTAGCCAATAAGGCTGCCGCAGCCAAGCCCGCAAAACCGGCACCTATAATGGTAACCGTAGTTTTTTTCTCCATGGTGTAAATAAAGGAATTTTATTGCTTTTTGTTTTTGTTTTTTGTCATTCTGCAGTTGTCATTCTGATCATAGTGAGAATCTTTAATGCATGTTTTACCATTAAGGATTTAGGAATGTTAAGCGGAGTTATTTTAATATCCTTAATTTCTTAAATGTTAAAGAGCGAATATCTGTGAAGAGAACTTTTAATAGATTTCTTACATTTGCCAACATCTCATGATTAAACTACGCATTATATTTTTTTTGCTGTTTGCAGCAAGCCATACTACTTACGCTCAGTTATCTACCCAAGAAATTGCGATATTAAAAATTAATATGGTTAAGGCAGTAGAAGATTCGAAGCTAACCGACTCATTGTTTAATAAGTTGAGCAAACTGCCCAATAAAACAGCTTTGATAACGGGCTACACCGGAACCTTAGAAGCGCTTAAAGCCAAACACTCCTGGAATCCATACAACAAGATTAGGTATGTGAGCCGATCGCTTAAAACCATGCAAAAAGCCATTGATATGGATGAAGAAAATATGGAGATCCGTTTTATGCGGTTTTCTATTGAATTTTATACGCCCTCTTTCCTCGGTTTTAGTAAAGATTTAGCAAAGGATAAAAAAGAAATCGTTAAACATTATCAAAATGAAAGTTTTGGTCTTGCCGATCGCGAATTGGTTAAAAACGTAGCTAAATTTATGATCGACAGTAAAAAATGCAGCCCTGCCGAAGTTAAAATTTTGACAAAACACCTTTAGAATGAATTATACCTATCTACTTATTAACCTTGCTGTAATTTTTTTTCCGCTGGTTTTATCATTCGATAAAAAGGTTCATTTTTTTAGCAAATGGAAGTTTGTATTTCCTGCAATATTGCTTACTGGTGTTGTTTTTTTAGTTTGGGATATCTTATTTACTAAACTCAATGTATGGTCTTTTAATCCCGATTACTTAGTAGGCGTAAATCTTTTGGGGCTGCCCTTAGAAGAGATTTTGTTTTTTTTAACTGTTCCATATGCCTGTGTATTTATTTACGAGTGTTTAAACGTCTATTTTCAAAAAAATGACCTGCAAAAATATAGCCTCGCATTAAGTAATCTGTTTTTGGGACTTTGTGGGGCTATGTTATTTTTTGGTTATAACAGGTGGTACACGCTGATTAATTTTGGCTTTTTATTTATGGTACTGGCCTATGTAGAGTATGTAAATGTCGAATTCAGGTTTATGTATAAATTTTATAGGGCTTACCTGGTTTCGCTTATCCCTTTTTATATCGTTAATGGATTTTTAACATCTATCCCAGTTGTGTTGTACAACGATAAGCAAAATCTGGGTTTTAGAGTAGGTAGTATCCCTTTCGAGGATCATTTTTATTTAATGGGACTGTTGTTGATGAATATTTACCTGTACGAAGTTTTTAAGAGCAGGAGCAAGAAAATCATATCTTAATGTGCCGTTTTTATTTGGAAATGAAGGTGCGGTGATTCTTGGCGGTGTGTATTCCCGCCATTTATGGCTCCGATAGAAAAACCGGAGGCTGTCGCTACTGTTGGGTTTATTAACAGCGTAAGTGTACCTGCAACCCCGACAATGAAATGCTGTTTTGGCCACCTAGTCCCCTTGCCGTTGCAGGCGGGCTGAAGCGGTACCTGCCGCTATGAGGTGCGAGGCAGCGAAGCGTACAAGCGAAAAACGGAAAGAGCCGTATTGTTATGTTCAGGCAGTACACTCCAAAAAAAGCTCATTTATAACATATAAGCTTATATATTCTTTATTTCTGGTTAAAAACCTTTTCTCTATATTCAACGCGAAATTGATGCAATGAATTTACCCACTTATACCAAACAGCAGCTCGCTTTACGCAACGGACAGGATAAACCCCAGATCTGGGTGGCTTACAAAGGGTTGATTTACGACATGACCGATAGCAGGTTATGGCGAAATGGCAAGCATTACGAACACTGGGCTGGGCAGGACCTCACCGACGAATTGCCGGATGCACCACATACCGAGACTGTTTTTGAAAAGTTTACTCCGATTGCCATCTTGGTTAAACCAGGTTAATTTTAGTAAGGGTTGATTGCTTTAGCTCCTTAAATTCTGACGGCCTTTTACCTACCATTTTATAAAAAGTATTACTGAAAGAAGAAATGCTGTTGTAGCCCACCTGATAGGCCACTTCGCTAATGGTGGCATCGCTTTCCAATAACTTTTCCATCGCCTTAATCATTCTGGCAAGTTTCAGGTACTGGAAAAAAGAAGTATCTAAAGCCGACTGAAATAGTCTTGAGAGCGTACGCTCACTAAAGCCCATGGCTTTGCCCACACTTTCTAAACTCATGCTATCGTTGCCTAATCCATCTACAATATATCTTAACACCGGCCTTAAGCGCATGTTATCAGTGGTCGGTAGCGCAATGGGCAAGGGATGTTCGCTCACCACTGGCAGAATGTTTTTAAGTGTATTTAAAAAATCGTACTCGTGTGTTTTAGGTGCAATATTCCCATTCCAGCGCTCCGAAAAGAGGAACATCTCTAGCAAAAGGTTGTTTACCGGGTAAATACCAATCTGTTTGTAAAATGGGTTTTCATCATCTGTAGCGGTGTCAAAATAAATATTCCGCACAATAGCAGCATGATAACGGTGCTGCAAATGGTGCTCAACCCCCATGGGGATCCAAACATAGTGCCGGGCAGGCAAAAAATAAGATTTCTCTTTGGTGTAAAGAAAAATAATGCCACCCTCTACATAGGTAAGCTGTCCTTTTAAATGCTTATGGTCCTGAAATCGGTCTTCAAACCTGCTATGCCAAACATACATGGTTTCTGGTCTTTCGTCGATTGCAAATAAAAGGTCTTCGTTGCTAACTTTTATCATTTGGCTGGTTTGAATAAATATATGTCAGTTTAGATAAAACAAAGTAACAAATCTGTAGCGAAATTTGCATTATTAATTAACAGATATGATTTTTTTAAAGCGTAAAAGGATGTTTTGGGTGTGCATGCCCTTTCTTTTATTATCAATTTTTGTACATGCACAAACTGTTTCAGATCAAAGCAATTTTACCATCAACCAGGTTTGGGCAATGGCAGATAGCAACAATAAAAGGATTCAGCTGCAGGGTCTGAGTGTGCTGGCAGCAGATGCCCATGTAAAAGTGAGTAAAGCTGAACGATTGCCTGAAGTTGCTGCTGAAGGGGTTTACGCGCATGTTTTGCCCTTGCCAATTTACGAAAATGGATTGTTCCATACGCCAGGCCAGTTTCCGGTTGCGCCTACTTATTATAAAGCCAGTGCTGATGCTTATTTCAATATTTATAACGGTGGAAAAATCACAACGGAGATCAATGCTTCGAAAGTAGAAAGCGAATTGAGCAGGATACAAAAAGGACAGAATAAGCAGGAAATCCATTATATGGCGGCAGTTTATTTTTACGATGTATTCCGCAATATTTCGTACTGTGGCTTGTTGGAACAGGATATCCGCGACCGAGAAAAGCAATTGGCCGAAATTAACCAGCTGTATAAAAACGGTACGATATTAAAAAGTGATGTGCTGAGGGCCGAATTACGTCTTTCGAAACAAAAGATGTTGCTTACCGAGATCGAAAACAGCATCCGAATAGCTAAACAGAAGCTTAATATTTTAATTGGCAGGGCAGATGATGCGCCTTTAAATCCGCAGATTTCGGATCAGGAAACGGATGCCATTGCGTTAAAACAGGTTGATGAATATTTCAACGATGCCAAAGCATCTTCTTACAAAATCCAGATTTCGGAAAAGGAGCAGGTACTCGCGAAATTGAAACTCAAAAATGTAAAATCGAATGTGATGCCTTCTCTTGGTTTCTTCGGTGAATATGCATTTGCCTATCCGCAGATCCAGTTTTATCCTTACGCACTTTCGCTTTACAGTACAGGTATGGTGGGGTTAAAACTTAAAATCCCGATTTCTTCCTGGTATACCAATCAGCACAAAGTGAAAGAAGCAGAACTTAAAGTACATCAGCAGGAAGTAGAAGACGAAGATGTAAAGGATCATATCCGACAGGAAGTGCAGGAAAATTATATCCGATATAAAGAATCGGTGCAGCGCATCACATTGGCCGAAGAAAATATTAAACAGGCTACAGAAAGTTACCGCATTGTGCAGAATACCTATTTCAATCAACTGTCGCTTTTAACCGATCTGTTAGATGCCGAAACACAATTATTGCAATCGAAATTCGAACTGACCACCGCAAGAGTGAATGCGAAAATACAATACTATCAATTACAAAAAGCCGTAGGAAACTTATAAAATGAATACACAGAAGCAAAGTAAAGCCGATAAAATTATTAGTAGGATCACTACCATAATCGCACTCATCGTGTTGGCGGTGTTGGTAATATGGGGTGGGAAAACCCTTTTTGGCTATATGCAATACGAAGAAACCAACGATGCACAGGTAGATGAATATATTAACCCGGTAATAGCAAGGGTGAGTGGTTATATTAAGGCTGTAAGGTTTGAAGAAAACCAGGAAGTGAAAAAGGGCGATACGTTGGTATTGATTGATGATGACGATTATACCGTTCAACAAGACGAGGCTTCGGCTTCTTTGTTAAATGCAAAAGCACAGGTTTCGGTACAACAAAGCAATATTAAAACAGCACAAAGCACCGCTTTGGTTGCCGAGGCTAAAATTGCCGCTGCAAAGGCCAAACTTTGGAAACAGCAAACGGAATATAATCGCTATAAAAAACTGTTCGATGCAGAATCGGCTACCCGGCAACAGTTGGAAACAATTGAAAGTTTATTGCAGGTGGCACAGGCCGAATACCAGGCAGCCAAAGAAGATTATGCAACGGCTATTTCGAGAACGAATGATATTAAAGCGCAGCGCAACGTACTGGAATCTGAAATAAAAAGGAGAGAAGCCGTAGTGAAAAGAAATAACCTGAATACCTCTTATACGGTTATTGTGGCGCCTTATGATGGCAAAATGGGCAGAAGGACCATACAGGTGGGGCAATTGGTTCAAACCGGCCAAACAATAGCTTATTTGGTAGATAGAAGCGCAGGAAAATGGGTGGTAGCCAATTTTAAGGAAACACAGATTGCGAAAATGCATATTGGCGAAAAGGTTAATGTTGAGGTGGATGCTTTCCCGGGACAATCGTTTAGAGGTGAAATTGAATCGCTATCTGGTGCAACTGGCTCGAGGTTTTCATTGTTGCCACCCGATAATTCGACAGGGAATTTTGTGAAAATTGCGCAACGAATCCCGGTCCGTATCCGTTTAGATAAGCAGGAAAAAGGGATCGATGCATTAAGTGCCGGAATGAGCGCCATTGTTAAAGTGAAAAAAAATGACTGATCAATTGCCCATATTTAAAGCGAGGGTTCCTGAATGGCTGATCATATTGAGCATTTTTGCAGTGCTTTTATCGTCTGTTTTGCTTTTTGCACTGTCGACTGCCGATGGTACTGCTGCGGCAGGTTATTATGGGGCAAATGCATCGGATGTTCAGTTTTCTTTACTGATGTTTTATGCCGCGGTAGCTAGCTTTGCAGTGGTTGAGCGGCGTTTTTTTGCGAGGGTAGTTACTAAAGATTATTTGTTGATCTGTATTATTTTAGAAGTCCTGATTGCTTATTGGTGTTATCATACTCGCGAAATCCGGCTGATTTTTGCCTTAAGGTTTTTGCAGGGCATTGTAAACTGTGGTTTAACCAGTATTTCACTGAACCTGCTTTTTAGCAGGTTAAAATCGGAATATGCAAAAGAAACGGGTTACACCATTTTTTATGGAATGATTTTGTGTGTATCGCCGGTTACCGCCCTGTTCTCTGTGCCTATAGTAGAGAATTTTGAGTATAATGTGGTGTATAAGGCCATTATATTTTGTTTTTTGCCTAGTGCTATACTGCTTTTTTGTATAATGAACAGGGTACATATTTTACGCAAAACACCACTGTACAAAATAGACTGGATGAGTTTTGTACTCTTTGCTACAATGCTGGTGTTAATTGCCTATGTACTTGTTTATGGGCAACAGTACGATTGGCTTGATGATTCGAGTATTCTGTTCTCTATTTTTGCTATTCTGTTTTTGTTTCTGGTTTCTATAGCGAGGCAAAGGACTTTAAAAAGGCCAGCAGTTGATCTGAGTGTATTCAAATCAAGAAATTTTGCCATCGGAATTGTCTTTTTGGTGGTTCTTTATGTGATCCGTGGCGCTTTCAGCCTCACCTCATCTTACTTTATTACCGTTTTGGGGATGGATTCACTTCATGCCAACGAAATCATGATTTTTAATATAGGTGGAGTGGTTGTAGGCTCTGTTATTGCAATCCGTTTTCTCGTCCGCCAGAAACATTTAAGGGTACTTTGGGTAATGGGTTTTATATTTCTTTTTGTGTTTTTCTTATGGATGTGCCAGTTATTTGCAACTGAAGCCGGAACAGGAAATTTTTACCTGCCTTTGTTTATGCAGGGGGTGGGAGCTGGGATGGTGATGTCGCCGATTGTGATGTTTATTATGTCATCTGTTCCAGAGAAACTGAGTCAATCAGCATCTTCTGTAGGTATTTTTGTTCGTTTTTCTACTTTTAGCCTGAGTTTGGCCTTTATTAATTTCTATCAGTTATACTTTAAAGGAAAACATAATGATGATTTACGGAGCAGCCTAACTTTGCTGGATTTTAACCTGCCTGACAGATTGAAAATGTATCAAGCGGCATTAAGCAGTAGGGGGATGCCACGCGATGAAGCTGGGAAAGCCGCAATCGGTTTGTTAAACAAAGCCGTGCAGAAACAAACCTTTCTGCAGTTCTGTGTAAGCTATTACCAGTGGATTGCGGTACTTTGTCTGTTATCGATTATTCTTATCGCCTTGCAGCCGGTAATTAGTAGAACAGTAATTAACTTAAAGAATAAACAACCGGCAGCTGCTGGCTTTTAGGTGATTTTGCAGTTGTTCATGTCGTCACCCTGAATTTATTTAAGGGGCTTTATTTCAGAAAGGATGCTAAATAAATTCAGCAAAACAATCGAATTAAATGAACTGTTGGCAGTAAAAAAAAACGCAGATTTAAAAGAAGTTCATCTCTAAATCTGCGGTTTATTTATCTGCAATTAAAACTGCAAACCGTTAACTGAAAATTGCCAACTGATTATACTTCTATCGTAAAAGCACTTAAGCTTACAAATTCTTGAATTCTTGCCGCAACTTCTTCTTCGGTTAAATTTAATAATCTTTCTGTTCCAAATTTCTCTACGCAGAAAGATGCCAGTGCAGAACCATAAATGATTGCGTTTTTCATATTGTTGAAGTTGATTGTGCCTACTTTAGCCAAATAACCGATAAAACCACCTGCAAAGGTATCGCCCGCACCTGTTGGATCAAATACTTCGGCTAAAGGTAACGCCGGAGCAGAGAAAATCTGATCTTCGTGAAATAACAATGCGCCATGTTCACCTTTTTTAATGATCAGGTATTTTGGGCCCATTGCAAGGATTTTTTTAGCGGCTTTAACCAATGAGTATTCGCCCGATAACTGACGTGCTTCAGCATCATTAATGGTTAATACATCAACCATTTTAATCGTCTCCAATAAATCATCCATCATAATATCCATCCAAAAGTTCATGGTGTCCATTACAATTAATTTAGGGCGGTTTTTAAGGCGTTTAATTACCGTTTGCTGCACTTGGGGGGTTAGGTTGCCTAACATCAGGTATTCGCAGTCTTGATAGCTCTCTGGGATAATTGGGTCGAAATTTTCCAGTACGTTCAATTCCGTAATTAAAGTATCGCGGCTATTCATGTCGTTATGGTATTTACCTGACCAGAAAAATGATTTTTCACCTGCTTTAATTTGTAATCCTTCGGTATCAATACCATGTGCGGTGAAGGTGTCGATGTCTGATTGATGAAAGTCATCACCCACTACAGCTACAATTTTTGCTTTATTATAAAAGTAAGAAGCGGCTAAACTTGCGTAAGTTGCTGCACCACCAACAATTTTATCTGTTTTTCCAAAAGGAGTTTCAATAGCATCAAAAGCTACAGTACCTATGATTATCAGGCTCATATATATGTATTAATTTTTTTTTAAAATTTTTCACTGCAAATATTGCATAAATAATTTAAAAGCCCTAATATTGCATTCCCAAAACGAACAAGGGTATGTGTGCTGCAAAGTACAAGAAACCTCGTTTCAGGAAACAACCAGCACTCCTTCTTAGCTCAGCTGGTTAGAGCATCTGACTGTTAATCAGAGGGTCGCTGGTTCGAGCCCAGCAGAGGGAGCCAAAACCCGCAACGAAAGTTGTGGGTTTTTTGCATTTAGGACTGTGCAAGAAATTTATCCTAGTTGCAATGAGGGGGCTAAGAGTCAAAACTTTAGCTATCGCTATATTTTAATCTCCGTTTTAAACACTACTGTAGCATTCCCTTTTATCTTAATTATTGCAGGAAGGTCATTTTCGATTTTAACACTCACCTGTATCACTCCAGGCCTTTTCATTTTTTCGCCCTGTTTACCATTGAATTCGAATAGGCCATTCTTTGCATCAATGATTTTATTCTGTATTAAATATCCTCCAAATGGCCCGTTTGCATTACCTGTAACCGGATCTTCGTTTATTCCGATTGCCGGGGCAAACATTCTTCCATGTATCAATATGTCGTTATCATCCGAGTCGAATGTAAATACAAAATACCCATTACAATTAATCTGTTTGCTTAGATCAGCCAAACTGGGGTAGTTTGGGTTTAGATCATTAAGTTTTTTCCTGCTTTTTATCCCAATCATCACTTTTGAATGTCCTGTAGAGGCAATTTGAATAGGGCATTTTTCATCTATATCAGAATAATCAAGTCCTAAGGCGGCTAATGTTTTTTTAGTGGTGTTGTCATCGAATGTAGGACTGAGTTCAAATTTACCCTGGGTCATGATTACTTGGTAATCCTCCGTTTCCTTAACGATTTCAAAAGGAAGTGTACCAATCTGGGTTTTAAACCTTAAAATGCAAGAGTCTAAATTGTGTTCAATAGCTTTTGCATACATCGCGGCAATTGTAGCATGACCGCAAATCGGAACTTCTGCTAATGGTGTAAAATATCTGATTAAGCCATCTGAATCATGATCATCAGGTGAAAAAAGAAAAGCCGTTTCAGAATTGTTTAATTCTTTTGCAATCTGCTGCATTTGTGTGTCTGTCAACCCGTCTGCATTTACAACTACGCCAGCCGGATTTCCACTAAACCTCTCTTTTGTAAAAGCATCTATCTGATATATTTTAAAAGTTTTCATAATCTTTTCGGACTTTTTGCGGGCTTCTTCTCTGTAAATAATTTGCTTGGTGCGTATAGATCAAATATATCGAAATTTACGGGTAGGGCTGAGATTCTGGATAGATAAGATGGGTAACGGCTTAATTTATGACGATTTGTTGAAAAAGTAAAAAGACTTTTAATCAAACTTGTGTAGTTAAATGACTATGGTTTTTTGTAGTTAAATAGCTATATAATGAATTTAAGAAGAGATGTATTTCAGGCCACTGCCTGACCCTGCCAGGAGGGCCATATTATTGATGTTGGCTTCGCAATCTATAACGGCAGGTGCCATAGCGGCCAATTTTAACAAGGCAAGGCCAACTCTTTCAAAACGCCTGCAAATTCTTGCCGAGTGTGAATTGCTAGCGCAAAAAAAATGAAAGAAATTGCCGATTTTATTGATCCGAGCACACCTTTATCAGTTTTTACCAGAAGGTATTTTTAGATCATTTCGAAATACTCAAAGTTGTAATATAGGCTCAAATTTGGTTTGATTCGAGAAATTATTTAGAAAAACCCACAAATGCATTAAATGCATCTGCGGGCAGTAAGAGAATCAACTACAATCTCTTAGGTTAACTATGCTTGCTAAAAGAACACGCATTGGTTAATTATCGATTATTTTTTGAATAAGGTTTTTTAGTTCTGGATCTGATGGACGAGGGGCATCTGCCCTGATAATTTTACCAGTTTTATCAAAGATCATAAACCTTGGTATACCAGCAATTTTGTAATAATCCAAAATGTCTTGTCCGCCTGAAGAGAAAAGCTGTACTCCTGATAATTTTTTATCCTTAATCATATTCAACCATTTGGCTTTATCTTTTCCCGCATCAACCGAAATACTTATAAACTCAATGTTTTTCCCTTTCAAATCCACTTCAAGCTTTTGTAAATATGGTATTTCGTCTATGCAGGGTTTACACCAGGTAGCCCAAATATCAACAAACACATATTTGTCCTTAAAATCACTTAATGTTCTGTTTTTACCAGCCTCATCGGGATAGGAAAAGTTAAATGCCGGAGATCCTCCTTTATAAGTAAGCAGGGGTATTTTAATGGCGTTGATTTGTTTTTTTTGATGATCAGTGATAAAAAACTGAACAAAGTTCCTGGTTTTGGCATCAAATTCTCCTTCCGATTTAATACCCTTTAAATAGGAGAGTACAACATCACCCTTTAGCGTATCATTAGGAACAAATTTTAAGTCTTCCTCCAGCCAAGCAGTTTTAGTGTCTTTTAAATGAGCCTGGGTTTTATTCAGGTAAATTAAACTCAAAAGTAGCCGTTTCCCATATGGGTAATTGTAGATGAGAGAGGTGTTTTTGGCGAAATCGGATGCTTTCAATGTGGAATAAAAATCACTATATTCCTCAATTTTGGGGTGTGCTGTTCGTGGCGTTGATACAAAGTTTGTCGCCAGAATTGCAAGATCCAATTTAATAATATCTTTAATGGCGGCATCAAATTTTGCATTACCTGTCTGCTTCCCTTTTAAAAAGTCTTTTGATTCCTTAACCGTTATCTCCTGTGCTGGAAAATAATCTACAAAAGTGCTAAGGGTGTTGTCAAAATAAACCGATTTCTGCTCAAGTGACTTTGTTAGATTATACCATTTATTCAGAACCTGATTTTCTTTCGAATTTGATTTGCCGGAAAGGGTATACAACGTATCGTTTGTCAAGGAAATAGATAACCTGTCTTCCTTTTTAAGGTAAAACTTAAACTTTTTTTGAAGGCTTTGATCATTATCATATCCCAACACAAACAGACCTTCATATTCGGGATAAAAATAAAATCCAAAATTTCCAGCCTGATTAGGGCGCGCCTGGGCAATTTGTTCAAGCTGTCCGTCAAAGACCTTATACAATTTTACGGGCGATTCTAAATTTGTTGTTTCTCCACTAATCGTTACCTGGCTTTGGGCTTTAACACCAAGTATTAAAAGTAAAATGACAGTGATGTTTAAAATTTTTCTCATATATAATTTATTTTATTATTCTTTTATGCGGGCGGGGAGAAGCTTACATTAGCTTTTTGGCCGCTCCCTATAGCTTACACTTACAATTTTACCAAAGCCTGTATAAGCGCCCGTTAAACTTAAATCTGCATTAAGATTTGGAACTTTATACAACTCCATTTTGCCGCTATCTGTCGGACTACCCAGGCTATAGCTACATACTACCAACTTATTTGAAACACCAACTGTACTTTGTTTAAATACCTGTTGAAATTTTATCAAACTGATTTTATCAGTTCCTTTATCTATCATAAGCTTACTTGTTTTATTGAACATATCATATTCATATATTTTGGAACCAACATTGTAAAAGATATATCCGAAATCAGGATTAATTGCAAATTGCTCTGCCTTATCAATATCAGTCGCCAACATTTCCTGATAATAATTTTGCTTATATCCATCACCTGGATTAATCCGTGCCAAATAATATTTGGACGTTAGCTGGTTCTTTAAAATAGCAAAAGCTTCTCCTCCATTATAACTTGTATTATCCATAAAGACCAGGTCCATCCCAGTTTTGTTATAATCAAACAAAGGCTGGTCCGGCATTAGCGCACAAGACGATTCGCCATTAACATGCCTTACGAAACGTTGTTTTTCTTTATCAAATAAGATCGCACCAGCAGGATAATCTGAAGTTACAGTCGCTATAAAGGGCGAAGCAGGAAACACTTTATTTTCGCCTCTAACGATATTAATGGGCACACTATAATTCCTTGACCATGTATAAAAATAATAATAGTAGTTGCCCTGCGTATTTACATAAGAAACTTCCTCATCTGCGGCCTTTATAAAATCCACATGCAAATCAGAGGGTACATTTGAAGCAAATTCATAGGCTATTGCTAAAGTGTTTTTCCATGAAAATGTTTCAGGATCAATCTTCGTGGTCAATTTATCTGTTGTGATATAAATACCGTAGGTTGAGGGATTCCAAGGGTAACAATATATATCTAAAGGTTTTCCTGTAAGGGTAAGATTTGAGCCAGTAGTTTTTAAAACATCTTTTATCACATTTAAATTTTGATTAACCATATCCAATCTGGCAGTTCCGTTGATGTCATTTAAAACCATCCAGCCTTCATAAACCTCGCTGCTTACCTGTAAATCAAAGGATTTTGTAAAAGTGATCCCTGTTTTTTTGTCTGTAACATTATAAAAAACCTGGTACTGGCCTGAAGCAATGGTAATTAACACATTCAGGTTCTTTGTTTTTGCCAGGTTTTTTCGCTGGTCTTTGGGAAGCACCGAATAATCCTTAGTTAAAGCATACCATTCATAAGTATATTGGGCGGTATCGTTTTCATCTTTGGTAAATTTCAGTACCGGATTGATTACGAGCGGCTTTCCAATCTCCGCGGTATAACTTTTTTCAATCCCGCCAAAATTCACTTCGTTTATCGGCTGATAATCATAATTGCCCAAATCCTTTTTGCAGCCAGAAAAGCTGCCAATTAGTGTGAAAAGAACAATCGCTGTATAATATATATTTTTAAGCATCTTTTGGTTTTTATAATTGTTAAAAGTTGTCTCCCATCCTCATAGGTGTTCCATCTTCATCGTAAACGGTTTGGCCCGCTGCCGCCAGATCATTTAAATAGCGCTGTACAAAAAGTGCGAAATAATTCTCCTTGTTTAAAAAAGCCTGTCCGCCATCATTAAACTGACTAACCGTGAGCCCCAAAACATTGGCCATTAAGACTATCTTTTTTTTACTGAATTTTCCAAAAAAGTAGTTGGACCATAGAGAAGGCATACCGAAAATATCGTCCACTTTTATTTTGTAACCAATATAACTACGCTTAGCCCCTGTAGTAGTATTTGTCACCACTCCGGGCATCACTGTTTTGAAATTCTCGTTAGATACTAAATTGAGTTTTAATGTCAGGCGTTGATTAGCGATATCTATGGTTCTATGAAATTTTATTTTAATGGTATCCTGCAATTGATTTGGTTTAATCTCAAATTTCGTATTGACAAAATCAAAATGAACACCTTCTTTTGCTGTAGAGGTAGGATCAATCTCCAGTTTGTATTCTCTACCTGAAGCTGATACTGCTCCAATAATCTGTACAGGGAGACGGAAGATGGAATCTTTAACACTTTCTTTAGCAAAAGCAAAGGAGATAAGTGTACTATCGCTTACCGCGGAGCCTGAAGACTGGATGGCAGGTAAAAAATAAATGCCAACATCGCCATTATAAAACGGGAGGTCCTTCTTGCAGGCATTCATTACAACACTGGTAAGTAATATTAAGGAGAAAATATAAATTAATTTTTTCATACTGATTAGTGTGGTTTAACGTGGTGAAGTTTCTGATAGTGGTAAAGGAAATACATATTTAGCGGCATTCAAATAGACGGGCTGATACGGATTCCCAAACGGAAAGATCATAGATACTTTTTTCCTTTTGTAATAAAACCAGAGCTGGCCTTCTCCAAAAAATTCTTTGGTATATTCATTTTGCAGTTCATTACTAAAAGAAGCCGTTTGAGGTACATCTAAAAGTCCACGGTTATTTCGCACTGTATTTAAGTAGGAGAATGCAGTAGCATTGTCTGGTGCAGATTCTGCAGCAATATAATACACTTCACTTAACCTTAATAAAGGAACTAAAAATCTCGAAGGTGCCGACTTGTCTTCTACATCGGCATATTTATAAAATGTTTTATATGATTTTCCCGTTGGAGCAATTTTCCAATTAGGATTATACCGGTAATCGTTTTCATCTCCTTTGAATACATCGTTTAAGGCATCCGGCGAAGGAGCAAGAATAGACTTATCTGCTACATCAGCAGAAAAATAATTTTTTTGCACATCATATAAGCCCGGACTAAACAGGCTAAAAAGCAATTCCGAAGAAAATATCCGGTTTGGGTTCCTGCTTTCTGAGAGCACCTCGGTAGATTGGACCCAGGGAAACAATGACGTGTTTTCAATTACCGCCTTTGCTGCCAAAAATGCTGCTGCTTTATTCCCCTGTACAATAAGGCCCTTGCCTGAAGTCCTTTCACTGCAAAATAATTCATTCGTTGATTCCTGTTGTTCAGGTATGTTTGATTCTGACCACTTTGTACGCCATTCCGGATAGGATCGTTAGCAAGCAAGGACTCGGCACTATGAAGATCCGATAAAATTTTACCCATCACCTGGTTAGCGGGAAGTATTGGACCGTAGCTTGTTCCGGCAACAGTACTGTAAGGAATAGCAGGTTTAGTAGAGTCGGCTGAATTATATATCGGCCCATACATTCTCAGTAAGTCCAAGTGCATAAATGCCCTTAAGCCAATGGCCTCTCCTTTGAATAACGAATCTTCGCTGGCGGATAAAACAGCGCCTTTATCTGCATCAAGGTGTTCGATAAATTTATTTACATTCGTGATATTCACATACATGCTTGTCCAGATTTGGTCTATCGTGGCTTTAACATTTGCATTGTTATAATCATGGATGGAATAACTGTAAAGATCAGCGACCTGGCTATCAAAATTGTACCGCTGTGCAAAAACTTCCAGGATCGTACTGTTCAAATTTGCACCATATAATTTTTGTGTTGACATATCCAGATAAACACCATTGATAGCTGTGGCAAAGCCATCTTTAGTCTTAAAGATCTGTTCGCCGGTAAATCGGTCTTCAGGCTGCACATCCAGCCATTTTTTGCAGGATGAAAAAGCTACTAAAATGATCAACCCGATATATATAATTCTTGTATTCATGATTTTACCTTATTAAAATGAAGCATTTAGACTGAATGAAAACGATTTTGCATAAGGATAATCGATCCCACGTTCTCTTTTAACTGTAGAAAAATAAAACAGGTCGTTCATGTAAGCATTCAAAATCAAAGAGGAAATGCCTACTTTTTTTAACCATGTTTTCTGGTCGAACCTGTATCCCATGTTGATTGATTCACCACTTAACGAATTCTCTTGCTGGATGAACCTGGAAGAAATTGGGGTTGTACTAGTCAAAGAAATCCCCTTAAAACGGGCATTGTCTCCTGGCTTTTGCCACCGGTCGTATAATGCCCTTTTGTCCTGGTTCTCTGAAAGGCCCTGAAAACTGATATTCTCCACTTTTGAATACAGCGCATTATTAAAAATATCTCTGCCTAAAACATACCGCAGATAGATACCCAAACTGGCGCCCTTATAGTTAAAACTCGTGCTGATTACGCCCTCAATTAATGGAGTGCCTGATCCGGACTTTACAATATCGGCAGGATCATAAGTAAAAGTATATTCTCCATTTTTCTTCAGGAAAACCTCCCTGCCGGTAGCGGGATCGATACCTTTTGAGGGCACCGCCCAAAGATCATCCGGACTGTAACCATCCTTATAACGAATAAGAGAGTTGCTGTTGAGCTGTGCTGTATTTAAAGAAGCTAGGGTGTTATTAAAGTTACCATATTTGCTCTTATAAATAGAGCCCGTGTAACCGATTGTCCAAATTATCCTTTCGTTTGGTTTGTATATAGGAGAGAAATTAACGACAGCCTCAAGCCCCTTTGTGTCTAAATAACCAACATTTAACGGCAGTTTAGAGACACCGGTTGATGAAGGCAGATCTACCGCAACAACAAGTGGAGAAGTTTTTTTTCGATATGCATTAATCGTAAAATTGAGTTGGTTTCCCCACAATGCAATATCGGTTCCAATATTACTCTGTACTGTTTTTTGCGCTTCCAGGTTAGGGTTACCCAAAGTACTTAAGAGTACACCTTGGCCATAAGGGTTGATTCCTGAAAAATAATTGTAGGTATCAATGGAAGAATAACTGGAGAAATTTTGATTTCCCGTTACACCTATATTGGCTCTTAATCTGATCAGGGTGATCCATTTAATATCTTTTATACCCTTTTCATTGTTTACATTCCAACCTAGTCCGCCAGAATAATAGGGTGTGTACGGATTACTTGAGCCAAACGCTGTACTTCCATCGTATCGAATAGATGCATCGGCGAAGTATCTTTTATCGTAAATATAATTTGCGGTAAAAAGCAATGCGTCTGACCTCGATTTACTTTTTACAGATGATGGTCTCGAATTTGGCTGATAAGAATAAGCAAAACTTGGATTGCCATTGCTGGCATTTGGAAACCCAACCGCTGTATAGCTACCATATTGATTATTATCTTCTCTGATCTCTGCTCTCAGGTCAGTAGTTAAAGCATGCTTTTCTTTAAATACTTTCCCGTAAGATAACATCAAATATCCATTATAATTAAAATTATCTGACCTGTTGTTGGTATAACTTCCTTTTTCAAATGCATTTGTGCTATCAAAAATCGTATTTAGTGGAGAAATGAAAGTTTGACCAGTTGTAATTCCCTTTTGGATTTGAAATGCAACCTGAGCCAATAAATTGTCCGTTAGGTTCACTTTTACCTGAAATGCATTTTGAATAGCAAAGTTTTTAGAACCGTCGTAACTATTTAAAGCGGCATTGTAAAGTGGGTTGGTTACATCGTAATTTTTATCAAGTTGTATAATATTATATGTTTGCTCCAAGAACCTTAGGTCTGTCCCAAGTTTGCGATAATATGGATTTGCTTTCACGTAGGTACTGAACGATCCATACGGAGACTCGGTCGTTTTATATCCATTTATTTCTGTGGTGTTGGAAATGTTAAATTTTCCTTTTCGATAAGAGAGATCAATATTTGCGCCCCATTCATCCCGTCCGGAACCTTTCATGGTAGCCTTATTTGTTTTATAACTTGCGCCTACTCCATACTTAATAGCCTCAGCTCCGCCAGATGCATATAGGAAATGTCTCTGAGAGAACCCAGTTTGTAATGGTTCGCTTAGCCAATAAGAATTTACGCCTCTTTTAACCTCTTTCAACCGATTTGCGTACATCGCATCGAGGTCTTGCTGAAGATAGGCATTAGGAAACGAAAGGGTATACCTGCCCGCTAATTTTTCAAATTGAAGCTTTTCCTCTGCATTCATCATGTTATACCCACTCAGGTCAGGCAGTTCTACGCTTAAATCTGTCGTATAATTTAGCTGAAGCTCTCCAGGTTTCGGTTTTTTTGTTTCAATAACTACTACACCGTTGGATGCCTTAGAGCCATAAAGTGCCGTTGATGCTGCATCTTTTAAAATGGTGACAGAAGCTATACGGTTCATATCAATGCTGACTATCCTGGTTAACGAGGTCTCAAAGCCATCTAATATAAATAAGGGCTGATTGGGATCGGAGGCAAACTGATCTTGTAAGGTTGTTGATCCAATACTTGTTTTGCCACGGATTTCTATCTTCGGCAAAACATTTGGATTTGATCCCGCCAGGTTATTTTGTATCTGTATAAAAGAAGGATCCAGCGTTTTTAAACTTTGTATAATATTCTGGTTTCCAATAGACTTTAACTGCTCACCGGTGAACGTGGCTGTTGCCCCTGTGAAACCATTTTTGCTACGCTGTACAATACCGGTTGATATCTTCACCTCATCCAGGTCTTTAACGCTTTCTGTTAACTCAATCACAGATGAAAATGTTCCGCCAGGAATAATCTCCACATCAATCTCCTTATATTTGAAGCCAACGTGTTTAATCATAATTACATACTTTCCAGGAGGGATATCTGGAAAGATAAATACCCCATTTTTGTCGGTATAAGAGGTTTTAATCCTCTTTTCGGTGGTATATAAAACTACGGATGCACTAGCAACCACAACTCCTTTTTTGTCTTTTACAATTCCCCGTATGGTTGGTTCTTTATTCTGAGCCTGCAGGTTTAAGCCCGTTAAAATAAAAAAGAACATCAAGAGAAATACATTTTTTAGTTTCTTCTTAGTAACGTATTTAATCATTTAGTTTTAGTTTAATTGCTGGTTTTCTATTTATTAATTCATATTTAATTGTATAACCCATGGTTGTTTTAGAAACTGTGAGGTTGTTTAAAGCGCATATCATATTTAAAAATCCTGCAGGATCATCTCTTCCAAATTCATATTTTCCGCTAAACACTTTTTTCCTTATCGAATTTTTTTGATAGTCAATTTTGATGTTCAATTCTTTGGAAAGCACATTAAATACAGTTACTAAAGATTGGTTGTTAAAAACAATGGCATCGCTGGTTATGGTAGCTCCGTCGCCAGAAACTACCGGATCGGCGATTTTAATGGGGTCTTTCTGGACAAATTCACTCACTTTAGTCGCATAATTCTTTTTATTTAAAGAAAAACATTGCCCTGAAGTCAAATAAACAGTCGTTACTCTTGCTGCCAGCAGCTTATTATCTGGCTTAATAACAACCTTCCCTTCTATTAATTTTACCTTGATGAACCTGCTCCTATGATGTGCGGAAATCCTGAAAATTGTACCGAGTGCGGTAGTGGCTAAGTTGGAGGCATATACAGTAAAAGGCCTTTTTTTATCTTTATGTACCCTAAACAATGCCGCCCCTTTCAGAAAAATATCTCTCTTGTTTCCTATAAAGGGTAAATAACTAATCTCACTATAGGGCTCAATTTCAACAATCGACCCATCAGGTAAATCATATTTTTCTGTTCTGCTACTTTTATTTTTCAGCACAATAGGAGTCTTTTGCATTTTTAAGCTAATGTTGCCAAAAGACTGGTTGCGTGTCTGTTGTGATGTGTATTGGTATAAAATGACCGTCGACACGATTAATAGAACAGCCGCCGCATAGGAGAAGACCCTGATACGGGTATCTCTTCTGTTCTGTCGGTCAAAAATGCGATCCAAAATCCTTTCCATCATCTGCTCAGAAATTCTGTTGTCAATCTGTGGAGCGGATTCCATCTCCTCCTTTTCCACTTCATCCATGTAGGTGTTAAAGTTCACAGGAGCCTTTAAAAAACGGCTCACCGCGATTGCTTCTTCTTTACTGCATTTGCCGGCAAAAAATTTATCAATAAGGTTTTGATCAATTTGCATAATGGTATTACGTTTTTGAGCAGGGGTATCCCTAGCGCTTAAGAAAAAAAATTGAAGTAAAGTAATGGGTTAAACAACAAAGCATTTGTACCGCATTTTACTACGGTTAAATTACTTTTGAAGGATATAGATGAGAGCAATCCAAAAAGAAGAAAGTACGGCCTTAATTTGTTTGATCGCTTTTGAAACGTGGTATTCAACAGTTTTTGGAGAAATGGATAGTTTTTCGGCGATCTCTTTATGGGAGAAGCCATCGAACCTGCTGAGTTTAAAAACTTTTTTGCGCATAGGAGCCATTAATTCTAAAACATATTCAATAGCAGCTAGGGTATTTGTATATTCAGTAATGTTATCGGTTTGATCATTAACTTCTACCTTATTCAGGAGTTTTTGGTTAACTGCTTCCTTTCTGATCTGATCTATTAAAATTGTATAGGCCATTCTGGATATAATAGTATAAGCCGGGACCTCTAACGGTATAGATTTTCTTTTATTCCATAGGCGAATAAAGGTAAGCTGTACCACCTCTTCAGCCATATACGCCGATCCTGACTTTTTGAGGATAAAGAAATAAAGCTTTTTGTTGTACAAAGCATACAGGTGTTGAAATGCCGTTATATTTCCGGACTTAAGATCAGAAAGATGTTCCATTAAAATAATCCAATTTTGAATTTAAAACCAAGCCTTTTGAGGCTATGCAAAACAATTTCCCCCAGGTTTTTATATCCAGGTTTGATTTATTCGGCAAATGTATAAAAAAACTACTAAATCGGTAGATTTTATAGTTTTTATGTTGTGATGAATTGAATATTGCCTGGATACTGCTTTGAGGGGGCTTTTATTAATATTAGGAGGGCTTTCTTATTGGTGACGCCAAGCGCTATGACGGTCTGTTGAATAAAAGTCGAAAAAAATCTCTCAAAAATTTGCGTAGTTAAATGGCTACATTTATATTTGTAGTCAAATAGCTACATAATGAATTTAAGAAGAGATGTATTTCAAGCCATTGCCGATCCCACACGCAGGGCAATATTACTGTTGGTAGCCACACAATCGATGACTGCGGGCGCTATAGCCGCCAATTTCGATACCGCCAGACCGACCGTTTCCAAACACCTGCAAATTCTTACCGAATGCGAACTTTTAGAGCAAAAACAGAATGGGAGGGAAGTACACTACCATACAAATGCCAAAAAGATGAAAGAAATAGCCGATTTTATTGAGCCCTTCCGCAAAATGTGGGATGATAGGTTTAACAAACTGGAAGATATCATGAAAAATTATAAACCGACCAAATAGAACCAATGGAGCAGAAAACAAAAATAGCCGCCGAGAACGGTAAACAGGAAATCGTAATCACCAGGGAATTTGATCTTCCTGTTGAAATGCTTTTTAAGGCTTATGTAGAGCCCGAAATTGTTGCGCAATGGATGGGTACAAAAGTATTGAAACTCGAAAATAAAAAACATGGCAGTTATGTTTTCGAAACTTCAGATCATAAAGGGAATGTAGCCTTTGTAGCCAGTGGGGTAATCCACGAGTTGGTGCCCGAAGAGAAAATCACGCGTACATTCGAAATGGAAAATACACCTTTCGCCGCGCAGCTTGAGTTTTTAACATTCGAAAAACTAAGCGCTGATAGGAGTAAGCTTACCATGCATGTGATATATAAATCGGTTGGTGTAAGAGATCAGATCCTGTCGCTCCCCTTTGCTCAGGGCATCAATATGGCACATAACCGTTTGCAGAATATTGTAGGTCAATTAAAATAACAGATCATGACAAAGAGAAACAAAATTATCTATTGGATCGCCACAGTTTGGCTTTCCTTGGGCATGCTGTCTACGGGCATCGTGCAGTTATTAAAAATGAAAGATGAAGTAGTGCTTTTTACCCAGCTGGGCTATCCGCTCTATTTCCTCACTTTATTGGGCGTTTGGAAAATTTTGGGTGTAATTGCCGTGCTTATTCCTAAATTTACTTTACTAAAAGAATGGGCTTATGCAGGCTTTTTCTTTGCCATGTCTGGCGCTGTTTTTTCGCATATCGCAGTGGCTGATCATAGCTTTTCGGCATATTTTGGGCCGATGTTGCTATTGGTTTTAACGGTGTTTTCGTGGTATTTCAGGCCTGTAGAAAGAAAAATTGCTTTAAATTAGGCATAAAAATAAGTTGATATGGAACAGCGCAAAAATAGCACTGAACCAGATAATACTGCCATCAGGACCGCTTTGTGGAGGGCTTTACATATAAAATGGATGATAAGCCGCATATCCTCCATGATGAAATTGGTCTGCAACTGGTTGCATCCTGAAGAAGTGTTGGAGCTAGTCCTGTCAACAGGATTTAAAGAAGCTAAAACGATCTCCACAAAAGACATGGAACAATATTATTTCGCCAATGGACTTTTGCCAGCAAGTGGAGAGGTATTTTTATTGGCCACCACCTAAACGAATAGAAAAATGAATACGAACCCTAAAGTTGATTTTTATTTTAATAAAGCCAAAAAATGGCAGGAAGCAGTAATCTTATTAAGAACAATTGCCCTTGATTGTGGCCTAACTGAAGAGTTAAAATGGGGCTGCCCCTGTTACACTTTTGATGGAAACAACATCGTTTTAATTCACGATTTTAAAGAATATTGTGCCTTTTTGTTTTTTAAAGGTGCATTATTGAAAGATAATGAAGGTATATTGATCCAGCAAACAGAGAATGTGCAATCGGCAAGGCAGATCCGTTTTACCACTGCATTGCAGATTATAGAAATGAAAGCAATTTTAAGAGCCTATATTTTTGAAGCCATTGAAGTAGAAAAAGCAGGTTTAAAAGTGGATTTGAAAAAAACTGCAGAATACACCATTCCGGCTGAGTTTCAAAGTAAATTGGATCACATTCCTGATTTAAAAACAGCTTTCGAAGCCTTAACCCCAGGACGACAAAGAGGATACCTCTTATATTTTTCGGCGGCCAAACAATCTAAAACAAGGGCGGCTAGGGTTGAAAAATTTATACCGCAGATTTTGAATGGTAAAGGATTGGATGATTAGTTATTTGTGGCGTCAGATGTTTCCATCTGATACTGGCATAGTTATCCCGCAGCTTAACCGTTTTGCAATTCCAACCTCTAGTAAATTAACTACTCGCCTCAGGTAACATCTGAGGCACAATAAACCTCAAAACTAAAGTATTCATTTATTGAAATTGGAAAAGAACGTTTTGTTTTGAGAAATGAGCAGCTTGTAGTTCTTGGTGGTTTTTAGTTCTGCCATTCGCCGTAGCTCCAATAGAAAAAACGGAGGCTAATGCTACTGCCGGGCTTGGGGACAGCGGTTTTTGCGTCCTGCAACTTCAAAAATGAAATACAGCTGTAGCCAATTAGCCCCGGTTGAAGCATTACCCTGCAGCAACGAGGAACGAGGCAGCGAAGCGTATAAGCGGAAAACGGGAAGAAACTTATTGTTTTACACAGGCGTTGCGCTTCAAATAGAAGTTATTCATTTATTGAAATTGGAAAAGAACGTTTTGTTTTAGGAAATGAGCAGCTTGTGGTTCTTAGTCCCGCCATTCGCTGTAGTTCCAATAGAAAGAACCGGAGGCTGCTGCTAACGGGTTTAGGGACGGCGGTTTTGCATTAGGGGGGAAACTTATTATTTGTACAGGCGTTGCGCTCCATATATAAATTAGTATTTTTAAAATTAAGCCTGAGCACCTAAAATTGAAATGATAATGAGCAAGAAAGAACTATCTGTAGAACAAACGCATGAATTGCTGAATACGCTGAAAACCCGTTTCGAGAAAAATATGGGCCGCCATAAAGGTATCGAATGGACTAAAGTTGAAGAAAGGTTAATTGGCAGGCCTGGGAAACTCTGGATACTCGACGAAATGGAAGTAACCGGTGGCGAGCCCGATGTTGTTGATTTTGATAAAGAAACAGGCGAATACATTTTTTATGATTGTTCTGCAGAAAGCCCTAAAGGCCGTAGGAGTATTTGTTATGATTTGGAAGCTCTTGAATCCAGAAAAGAACATCAGCCAGAAAATAATGCTATTGATATGGCTGCTGGGATGGGTGTAGAGCTCTTAACAGAAGAACAATATCGCTTTTTGCAACAACTTGGACAGTTTGATACCAAAACATCGAGCTGGATTGTTACCCCTCCCGAGATCAGAAAATTGGGCGGTGCCCTCTTTGGCGATCGTCGTTACAATCATGTGTTCGTGTATCACAATGGCGCACAATCTTATTATGCGGCAAGGGCTTTCCGTGGTTTATTAAGAGTATAGCTAATGGTTACAACAACTTTTGATAGCAAAAGAAACGTAGTCCAGGGCGCTTGGCCAGGCCAATTTCGCCGCTAAAGGTATAACCCAGTTTATGGAAAAGGGCTTGTGTGGCTTTATTTTCGCTATTGGTATCTACCCTTAAAATGCTAATGCCGGCTGTTTTGGCTACTACCTCTGCCTGTTGTATTAAAGCCTTGGCAATGCCCTTGCCCTGCTGATCGGGATCTACAGCCAAACGGTGCGTAACAATGGCTTTTTCGGTAATGTCCCAACCAGCATCGGCATACTCAGGATCCTGATCTGTAGTAATTGCAGAAACACCAACAATTTCATTTTCCAGCTCTGCTACCCATAACTGATCGATTTTAATGTCGTTGGCAAATACTTCGGGGTTCGGATAATCGTCTCCCCACTGAAAATTTCCTGCAGCACGCATTAAGGGTACAACTTTGCGTACCAATTGCATAATTAATGGTATATCTTCTGTAACGGCTAATCTTATTATCATGAAGGCAAAAATAAGTTTTTTGGTCAACTGTTTAAATTGCTTAATCGGTTAATTATAGCCAAGCGCCAAACTGAGGTAACCGTTGGTTCATTTGCCTCTTGGTGATTAATCATTTGTTAACAACTGCAGGTTTGAGAAGTAATTAGCCAGTTAATCGCCGTTAAACGCCAAGTACTTAGCCCTAACTACTTAATCTTCTTTGTGATCCAGACTAAACACCCCAGACTCCCTGATGAGCAAATCTTCACACAATCTTCATCTTTATGACTGATATTTGAGCATATTGCTCTTCATCATATTCCGGCTTCTAAAAGGCTGTTAAGGAATTGTTTTCCTATTGTTTAATTCCAATTTTCATATTGTTAACTCAAGGTTAAACTTAATTTAATGTTAATATTGAATTAACATTAAGACTGTTGTTTTGTGCCAAAATAAAATAACAGAAAATGAAATCACGTATACTATCCCTAGTAGGTATTCTTGTGCTCCTGGTCACATTAGCTCAGGCGCAGGTTACAACATCTAGTATTAATGGAAAGATTAAGGATAACAAAGGTATCATCCCAGGGGCAACCGTTGTTATGGTGCACGTTCCAACGGGTACGGTATCTAAAGGTTCGTCAAACGAATCTGGGCTTTTCCGTATTGGCAACTTAAACCCGGGCGGGCCATACAAAATTACGGTAACCTTTGTGGGTTATAGCCCAGTAGTAAAAGAAAACATTTATTTAACCCTGGGTAACGATGTAAAACTCGATATCGATCTTCAGGAGCAAGGCAACCAATTGGCCGAAGTAAGTGTTAAAGGTCAAAAAGGCGGAACAAAATCTGGTGCCGGTACAAGCATTGGCGAAGGTCAGATTAAAACTTTGCCTACCATGAACCGAAGCTTGCAGGATGTAACAAGGGTTACTCCTCAAGGCAGTAAAGATAATACCTTTGGTGGAACCAATTTTAGGTACAACAACGTAACTATCGATGGTGCAATTAATAACGATGCCATTGGTTTCAGTCCTTCGTTAGGTGGTCAGAGTGGAAGCTCGGGTATGCCAGGAAGCAGTACACGTACCAATCCGGTTTCGCTAGATGCGATCCAGGATGTTACCGTTTTACTTTCTCCTTACGATGTTAAAGTAGGTAACTTTTTAGGTGGTAGTATTAACGCGGTTACTCGTGGTGGTACCAACGAGGTAGTGGGGTCGGTTTACGGTTATGGCCGTAACGCTTCGTTAATCGGTAGAAATAAAATAGGCGATAACAGCAAAGAGCCTTCTGCTTTTCACGATTACCAAACTGGTTTCCGCGTTGGTTTCCCGATTATTAAAGATAAATTGTTCTTTTTTACCAATGAGGAGATTACCCGTCGCCAGGATCCGGTAATTTTAGGTGCAGGATCGTCTGACATGAAATTGCTTACTGCAAGTGATGCCCAACAGATTTCTGATCGTATGGCAAGCGCTTACGGTGTAGATGCAGGCTCGTTCGGTAATTATAACATTTATTCACAATCTAATAAATTCTTTAACCGTTTAGATTGGAATATTAGTGAAAATACCCAGTTAACCATCAGAAATAACACCATTATTTCGAAAGCAACAAACTTAGAGAGAGATCAGCTTAACTTTAGGTTTGGCGGTATCGATTTCAGACAGAACAATAACCAAACCTCAACTGTTGCTGATCTGAAAACCCGTTTCGGTAACTTTGCTACCAACAATTTAATTGTGGGTTATTCTACAGTGCACGATTACCGTGATCCACTTTCTAATCCGGCTGTACCGCAAATCGAAATTGCTGCGAACGGAGGAACATTGTTTTTAGGTACCGACCGCGAGGCGAGTATTTTCAATATGAAACAGAATACGTTCGAATTTACCGATAACTATACTTATAACTCAGGTATACATACCTTTACTGTTGGTACGCACAACGAATTTTACAACATCAATTACGGTTTTGTAAACGCATGGAACGGTCGTGTGGCTTATAGCAGTATTGCCGACTTCCTGGCGAACAAACCAAACAGGGTACGTACAAGTTATAACTACGACGATAATAGTCGCGATAATATTATTGCAAACCCAACTGCACAGTTTAATGTGAACATGTACAGTGTTTATGGTCAGGATGAAATCCGCATCGGCGATCGTTTTAAATTAACACCGGGTTTACGTTTCGATATGGCAAATTTACCTAATATGCCATCGTTGAGCTCAAAAACGACCAACTCTCCGGTTGATGCCAATTACGGTACAACTTATACTTATACACAGCCATCATCAATTACAGGAAAATTCCTGAACAAAATCCAGATTTCTCCACGTATTGGTTTTAATTTCGATGTATTGGGTAATCAAAGTTTGGTTATGCGTGGTGGTACTGGTTTATTTACCAGCCGTGTGCCTTTTGCATGGATCGGTTATGCCTATTATAATAATGGTGTAAATTACGGCGCTTTTGATAAGTCGTATGTTTATGCAAATGCAGACCCTACCAAAATAGTAATGCCTGCACCTGGTTCTGATCCAATTAAAGATGCTTTAACGGGTAATGGCGAAGCAGGTTATGTAACCAACCAAGGTGTTAATGTTAAAGATGCAAGTGGAGCTACACAGGTAGATCTGGTTGATAATAACTTTAAAATGCCAAAAGCATGGAGAAGCAACTTAGCCTTCGATTATAAAACAGACGACCAATGGAAATTTACAGTGGAGGGAATTTTTAGCCAGGTGATTAAAGATGTACAGTTTCAGCAGATCAACTATGTAGATAATCCAAAATATATGGTTTATGATACGCAGAAACAACAGCCGATCTACTCTGGTGCGAAAATAAACCCACTATATACCAACGCATATTTATTATCGAACACTGATAAAGGTTATAAATACAGCTTAACTGCTCAGGTAAGTAAATCACTTCCTTTCGGTTTAGATATGATGGTGGCTTATACCTACGGAAGATCGAAAGATATTGCCAACGGTATCCGTAACTCTATGGAATCTAACTGGCAGTTAAACCAAGCACTTAGCCCTAACAACCCAGGTTTGGCCTATTCAAACTTCGATATCCGCAACAGGATTATCTCAACCATCAATTACAGATGGGATTGGCTTAAAAACGGTAAATATGTATCTAACTTCTCGTTATTCTTCAGCGGTCAGTCGGGTTCTCCATATTCTTTAGGTTTAGTAAACACCAGGATCAACGGAACCGGACAGACAGTAAGTTTAATGTATGTACCAGCCGTGGGCGAAACACAGAAATTTTTTGCCAATACACCTGATGGAATTGCACAGGCAGCAGCGTTTGATAGCTACATTAACGGTGATAAATACCTAAGCAGCCGTCGTGGTGATTTTACCGAGCGTAACGGTGCGCGTACCCCTTGGAATGTTCAGGCTGATTTCCGTTTCTCTCAGGATATTCAAGTGGCAAAAGGGAAACACCCACATATAGTTACAATAACTTATGATATTATTAACTTAACCAATTTGGTAAATAAGAATTGGGGAATCCAGTATTTCTCTCCTAATACTTATAACTCTATGGCTAGTATGGGTATCAAAGTTGCAACTGCGGGAACACCAACCGCTTACCCGGTTTATACCTTTGCACAAAAAGATGTAACCTCTTATTCAAGAGACTTCTTTGCATCACGTTACCAGATGCAATTGGGATTGAGATATAGTTTCTAATTTTTATTAACATCAATATACAACGGTCTGACCTTTAATAAGGTCAGACCGTTTTTTGTTTGGCGGTGATTTCCATCGTAATCATCCTATTTATGCAAAAGCCGTAAACCATAAACCTTATTGTAGTGAAAAGCCCGTAAGCGAGG
Organism: Pedobacter riviphilus; assembly: GCF_014692875.1. NCBI lineage: Bacteria > Pseudomonadati > Bacteroidota > Sphingobacteriia > Sphingobacteriales > Sphingobacteriaceae > Pedobacter > Pedobacter riviphilus. The sequence continues at coordinate 5,596,521 of NZ_CP061171.1, forward strand.
CACGAGTGCGGACTTGTAATGGAAAGAAGGACTGCAGTTACCGATGAAATACCAACTTTCATTTTCAAATGATCGGAGCATATTGATTTTAAGCAAAGATCTCTCCGCTGTGCAATAATCGATACGATCATTCTTTTCAATTTGCCATTATAAGGGATATTTTATTGTATGAAAATCAATATGAGTGATGTCGGTAGGGCCCGAAAAACTTATTAGGCCGGTTTTAGGTAGAAGGGAGATCCGTGCTATGGCCTAGCTATACGGAAATGCACAATATCTTAAGTCGTTCATTTGTAAGTGATTTCAAAATGGCGTTAGTGGTAGCGGCGTGTAATGCCGTCGAGAACCCAAAGGCTCACCGAAGCTAAATCTGTCTGAATAAATCTCTCCGCTTCGTGGTGCTCAGTTCGGGATAACGACTATTCGAAAACGCAGAAAATCTTTCTGATATATCCAATTAAACCTTTCCTATGCTCTCCCCGTCAAAATAAAACACACAGCATAAAGCTTGATTTATTTTTCATTTAAAAAGTTAGGTTATGAAAAAAATTGTAAATGCATTGCTCTTATTGGTTATGGCGGTTAATTTTAGTGCATGCGTGGTAAGCGCACGTGCACCAAGGGCACATTGGGTGCGCGGGCATTATACTATTGGCCCTTATGGCGGTCGGTATTGGGTGCCTGGCCATTATCGTTAAAATCCTATCGGTCGGTGTCTCACCGACCGATTTTATAAAGTTATTTTTTGCATAAACCTTCTTAAATCTGCGGGGAAATTCTGCACTTTGGTTCCTTAGCCATTGCACTGATTATCGCAGAATTTACATCTCCCCGTTCTCTGTGCCTTACCTCTGTTTTCTCTGTGGTAAAAAGAATGTTTAAGCTGTAACTTATGCGATTGTTGATTTAGATTGTAGGAATAAAATAATACATTAGCATTATTAATACGATTTTAGCATATGCAAGATGAAATTCTTTTACAGATAAGCGGAAAAATTAAGGAAAGACGTAAAGAACTTGGCATTACCGTTCAGGAGCTTGCAGATAAAGCAGAAGTAAGCAAAGGCCTTATTTCTCAGATCGAAAACAGCAGAACTATCCCATCATTGATGGTATTGATGGATATTATTAAAAGCCTGCAGATAGATCTGAACAGCTTTTTTAAAGACATCAATTTTCATAAGAAAGATGCCCCCGTTCTGGTGAAACGAAAAGATCAATACCAGAAGTTCGAAAAGGAACAGGCAATAGGGTTTAACTACTCGCGTATTTTAACCAAGAATATTAAATTTTCTACTGCCGATTTTGTGCTGCTCGAGTTGGAGGTAAATGCGCATCGCCCAATGGTGAAAACGGAAGCCTTCGAATTTAAGTACATGATAGAAGGTAAAGTAGAATACCAGTTTTCGAAAAAGAAAATTATACTCGAAAAGGGAGACTCCATGCTTTTTGATGGAAGGCTTTCACATACGCCGGTTAACGTTGGTGATGGCAAAGCGCTAATGCTGGTTATTTATTTTTTTGAGTAATATTGTTATAAACAAAGTTTATTAATACTTAACAATTATCTACCTTCATCTTTATAAACCAATCTTAGGTTTGGTAATAGAAAAACATGAATATGAAACCATCATGATTTTTCAAGCCAAAAGGGATGAATAAACGGGTCAAGCCTTCTTGAGCACCGTAAAAACATCTACATGGGTGAAAAAACTGATTGTTTCATCACAATTGAACTAAATTATAAATTGATGAAAAAATTTTTGAAAAGTACTTTAGTACTACTTTGTTTATGTGTATTTGCGCAGGCACAATCTAAAAAAATTAAACACGTTGTCTTAATTGGTTGCGATGGTTTTGGTGGCTACGCTTTGCCAGAGGCGAATATGCCTAATCTTAAAGCATTAATGGCCAATGGCTCATGGACTACCCAGGCACGCTGTGTATTGCCGTCTTCAAGTGCGGTAAACTGGGCCTCTTTACTAATGGGGGCGGGGCCAACCGAACATGGTTATACCGAATGGGATAGTAAGGTGCCCGAAATTCCGTCTATTACCAAAACATCTTATGGTTTGTTCCCGGGAATATTTAGTGTAATCAGAGATCAAAAAAAACAAGCTAAAACAGCTATTGTGTATAGTTGGAGCGGAATTGGTTATTTGTTTGAAAAAGAAGCTGTAAATATTATCGTTAGTGGAAATGATAAAGATGATTTTTGTGCCGATACTACTGCTGCGATTATCAAAAAAGAGAAACCTTATTTTACCTTCCTGCATTTAGACGAACCTGATGGTACAGGGCATTCAATCGGTCACCGTACACCGGCTTACTATAAACAACTTGAGCTGGTAGACCAGCGGATTGGTAAAATTGTAAAAGCAGTTAAAGATGCAGGTATTGCTGATGAAACCGTTATCCTGGTTACTGCCGATCATGGCGGAAAAGGTAAAGGTCATGGCGGTAAATCGCTCGATGAGGTGCAGATCCCATGGATTATCTCGGGACCTGGCGTTCGTAAAAACCATGAATTAAAAGATGCGATTATTACTTACGATACAGCCGCAACACTGGCCTGGTTAATGGGTTTACAGCAACCGCAAAGTTGGAGAGGCAGGCCAGTGTTAGAGGCTTTTACGAAATAATATGCCAAACCCTAAACGGTAAAAATTTAACAATTTGATAATTTTGAATTTGTTTACTAATAATAAACAATGTTTACTATTGTGTTTTTAAATGAAATACATATGTTAATCAAATTAGTGGTGTTCGGTATGATAAACAACATAAGCAGATATTAGGATGGGTTTGCTTCATCTTGCCCGTAAAAAAGCACTTAATTGGCCTTATTGGTTAATTACAGTGCTTGGTGGTATAGCAGCATTTGGTTGTTATACCAGTATGTATGCCTTTCGTAAAGCTTTTGCTTCTGCTACTTTTGAGCACCAGGAATTTTTGCATATCGATTATAAAGTTTGGTTGGTTATTGCACAAATGCTAGGTTATACCTTAAGTAAGTTTTACGGCATCCGTTTCATTTCCGAATCGGGGAAAAGTAACCGGGCAAGGAGTATCATTTTTCTGATCCTATTTTCCTGGCTTGCCCTGCTCGGATTTGCCTTGGTGCCTGCTCCATACAATATTGTGTTTCTTTTCCTTAATGGTTTCCCTTTGGGCATGATATGGGGTTTGGTATTCAGCTATCTGGAAGGAAGAAAAACAACCGAATTTATGGGGGCGTTAATGTCGATCAGTTTAATATTTGCCTCAGGTTTTGTTAAAACGGTAGCGCGTACACTAATGTCGTTTGCTTCAGTAAGCGATTATTGGATGCCTTTTCTTACCGGACTGGTTTTCCTGCTTCCATTGTTCCTTTTTGTTTTTTGCCTGGAGGTTATTCCACCACCTTCAAAAGAAGATCAGGAGCTACGTACCAAACGGGTACCGATGGATGCGAAACAGCGCAGAAAATTTATCACTACGTTTTTGCCGGGTATTATTTTAACCATTATCATTTACGTACTGCTTACCTGTATCCGCGATATGCGCGATAATTTCGAAGTAGAAATCTGGAACGGCTTAGGTATTCATAATAACCATATCTACACGCAGATTGATACCCTGATTTCGGTTGTGGTATTGGTGATGATGGGGCTTTTAATCCTGATCAAAGATAACCTTAAAGCCTTCACTGTGATCCATATCATGATTATTTCAGGCTGTTTGCTAATTGGCGTAAGTACATTCTTTTTCGATAGGGGGTACATTGGGCCGGTAAGCTGGATGGCTATACTCGGGATGGGGCTATATATGGCCTACATTCCGTATAATGCTATTTTTTTTGAACGGATGATTGCCAATTTTCATTACAAAGGCAACATCGGTTTATTATGTACGTGGCCGATTCTATTGGTTATGTAGGTAGTTTTTCGGTATTGATGATGCACGAATTTGGCGAAACGAATATTAGCTGGATGCATTTCTTTAAACAGTGTTTGTTTGCTGTGCCACTCATTGGAGGGGCTTGCAGTGTACTCTCGCTGATTTATTTCAGGAGGAAAACTTTGGTTACAAATAAAAAGATGCAGACAACGGGAAAAATGGTTTTAACAGGGAAATAAAATGTGACTTCGGTTAATAATATACCTTTAAAAGATCTCCTGTAAATATTTTACTTTATAGTAGTCACCCTGAATTTATTTCAGGGTCTATTTAGTAGAAAGATGCTGAAACAAGTTCAGCAAAGATGATCTCATTATGTAATGGGGTTAAAAAATGACCATTATAATAAATCTTAACGATGTAAATAATTTTAAAAGCATCTTAAAAATAAACAAACAATGAATAAACATTTCGATCTTATTGTAATTGGTGGAGGTATTTTAGGAACATTCCATGCTTACCATGCTTTACTTTCGGGCAAATCTGTTTTACAGCTCGAAAAAGACAATTTTCCGGTAGGCGCTACCGTGCGTAATTTTGGCCAGGTGGTGCCATCGGGTATGGAAGCCGAATGGTTCGAATACGGTGTTGCTGGTTTAGAGATTTATAAATCCATCCAGCAAGAATTTGATATCTCCGTGCAGCAAAATGGCAGTGTTTATATCGCATCAGATAATGATGAGCAGACCCTGATCCATGAACTGAAAGCGCATTACGATACCATCGGTTACGAAACCGAATTGCTCAGTCAGCAAGCAGTTTTAAAGAAATATCCTGCTATTAAATCTTCTTATGCCAAAGAAGCTATCTTTTTTCCGAAGGAAATTAGTGTAGCACCAGATCAAATGATCCATCGCCTGCACGAATATATGCAGACTAAATTTGAACGGTACACACTTAAATACAATAGTCCGGTTACGGCCTGCGAAAGCAAAGGAACTGGTGTAGCGATTGGTTTAAGAAACAATAGCGAACTTTTTACAGCAGAGAAAGCCATTATCTGTAACGGTTACGAATTTAAATTGCTTTATCCTGAACTGTTTAGTGAAAGTGGTATTGTGGTAAGTAAGCTACAGATGATGCGTAGTATTCCTATGCCAGAGGTTACTTTAGCCGGTAATATTTTAACCGGACTAACCACCAGGCGTTACGAGAGTTTTGAGCACTATTGCCCTTCTTTCAAAAGCATTACAACTCCCGAACATTACGATGAATTGAAAAAATGGGGTATCCATATCCTGTTTAAAAAGGCTGCAGATAATACAATCATTATTGGCGATTCGCACGTATATGCCGACGTAAACCATTTCGATGAGCTTGGTTTCGATTTAAGCCATCATATTAATGAGCTCATGCTCGAAGAAGCGGCCCGGATTGTTAATTTTGATGTGCGCAAACTGCAAAATACCTGGGCCGGATTTTATCCGCAGCACGCAACAAAACACATTGTAACTTACGATCTCGACGATCGAATCCATATCCGTACAGCTATTGGCGGTAAAGGAATGACCGCCAGTGCAGGTTATGCTGCAGAAAGTATTAAGAAAATATTTAGTTAACAAATACTAAACAAAAATAGGGGTTTTTGTTAACTAAAAGTTGGCATTAGGCTAACATGTATATCTTATCATTGCATCTATAAAACTAAAAAATTATAGATAAATGAAACATCTCTACAAGATGAAGATGTGCATGGTAGCTTTACTGCTGTTGTGCCTCACGCCTTATTTTACTTGGGCACAAACAAAAATTGCTGGTCTGGTTAAAGACGATGCGCAACAGCCGATCCCTAGTGTTAGCGTACTGGTAAAAGGGACTAAAAAAGCTACTTCTACCGATCAGTCGGGGCGCTTTACCCTCGATGCCAAAGCAGGCGAAACACTTGTTTTTAGTTCGATCGGATTTTTGCCGCAAGAAGTTCAGGTTACGGGCGCAAACCTAACTGTAACATTAAAAACAGATTCGAAAAATTTAAACGAGGTAGTGGTTACCGCCCTCGGTATCCGTAAAGAGAAACGAAACCTGGGATATGCCATTCAGGAAGTAAAAGGTGCCGATCTGGTAAAAGCCAGAGAAGCTAATCCGGTAAACGGATTGGTAGGAAAGGTTGCTGGTTTAACTGTTGGTGTATCTTCAGAGCTTTTGGGCCGCTCGTCGCTTTACCTTCGTGGCAATGATGTTAATTTGGTAGTGGTAGATGGGGTGCCGATCAATTCGGATACCTGGAACATCAATCCCGATGATATCGATACTTATACTGTGCTTAAAGGCCCTGCAGCTGCTGCGCTTTATGGCTACCAGGCTTATAATGGTGCATTATTAATTACCACTAAAAGAGGTAAGCTAAGCGATAAGGGTTTTACAGTAGAGTTAAATTCGAGCACCCAATTTAACAAAGGATTTATCGCTTTGCCGAAAAGCCAGGATGAGTATGGGCCAGGCGAGCACAGTGCTTATGCTTTTGGCGATGGAAAAGGCGGTGGTTTAAATGATGGTGATTACGATATCTGGGGGCCAAAATTCGATGGTCAGTTGATTCCTCAATATGACAGCCCGATTGTAAACGGTGTGCGCCAGGGTACGCCATGGGTAGCACGTGGAAAAGATAACTTAAAGCGTTTTATCCAAACGGGGCTGCTTTCTGCCAACAACATTGCCTTATCTTCTGCAACAGATAAGTATAATTTAAGGGTTTCTATTTCCAATAATTATCAAAAAGGAATTATACCGAACACACAATTAAATATCAACAACTTTAATGTGAGCGGTTCGTATAATATCAGTCCGAAGCTAAGAGCAGAAGCCTATATCAATTACAGCCGTCAGTTTTCTGATAATATCCCTGATGTAAACTATGGCCCTAACAGTATAATTTATAACATGACCCTTTGGGGTGGTGCCGATTGGAACATCGACGATATGAAAAATTACTGGCAGCCAGGCAAAGAAGGGATCCAGTCTATCTATGCCGAATACCAACGTTACCATAATCCTTATTTTATGTCGTACGAATGGTTACGCGGACATAAAAAGAACGATATTAACGGTTATGCGTCATTAAACTATAATGTAACCAAAGGATTGGATGTGCTGTTAAAAACGCAGATTTCGACTTACGACCAGTTAAGGACAGAGAAAATGCCATTTTCTGCTCACCCTTACGGACGTGAAGAAGGTTTGGGTGATTATAGGGAAGACCGCCGTAGCATGTTCGAAAACAATACCCAGTTGATATTAAAATTTAACAAAAACGTTGGTGATTTATTCGAAATCAGCGCTTTTGGTGGCGGTAATGCCCGTAACTTCAGTTACAATTCGAGTTTTACCACTACAGACTATTTAAACGTTCCGAACGTATATAACTTCTCGAACTCTAAAAACCCGGTAAAAGCCTTCAATTTTAACTCTAAAATGTTGGTGTTAAGTGCTTTTTACTCGGTTGATTTAAGCTTTAAAAAGTATCTGAATATCAATACCACAGGTCGTGTGGATAAAAACTCTGCACTTCCGCCGCGTAATAATTCAGCATTTTATCCTTCAGTTTCATTAAGTTCGGTAGTTTCTGATTATGTAAAAATGCCTGCTTTTATCTCTTTTGCAAAAGTAAGGGCATCGTATGCCAATGTTAAAGACCCTGGTTTGGGTACACAGGACTTTATCGGTGCAACGCCATTACAAAGTTATCCGGTTGGTTATGGCGCTGAATATACTTCGTCATATGGTGGCCCTGGCTATGGTCTTTCTTCGCCATACAGCATCAGGCCAACCTACAATAACCAAACAGGTGCCTATTATACCAATAACCTGATCGACCTGAATGCGGTAAAAGCTCAAAGCCGGACCAATTACGAAGGCGGTATAGATCTTAAATTCCTTAAAAACAGGTTAGGTTTCGAAGCTACTTATTTCAGGTATGTTGATGGGCCGAAAATTATCAGACAAAATATCTCAGCAGCTACAGGCTACCAAACCAATACCATCAACGGCCGTAAAACGCAAAACAGTGGTGTGGAGTTAAGTTTATCAGGCACGCCAATTTTGACTGATAAATTTGGTTGGGATGTTATGATCAACTGGTCTACCTACAAACAGATTTACAAAGAACTTGCCCAGGCGAAACCTCAGTTGATCAGTTCTTTAAAACCGGCGATCGTATAGACAATATCTACGGTTCTGTTTTAGCCAAAACACCAAGCGGACAGGTGATTCATACTTCAAGCGGAACGCCGATTTCGTTACCAGTTAGCCAGCTGTTAGGTCATGCCGATCCAAACTGGGTGTGGAGCATCGGTAACAAATTCAGGTATGAGAATTTCTCTTTCAGTTTCCAGTTAGATGGTAAAGTGGGTGGAGTAATGCAAGATTATGTGCGGTTAAAATCGTTCCAGGGCGGTCGCCAGATCGAAACTATCCAGGGTAAAATGGGCGAAGCCAGATACCAGGATTACCTGCGTGTAAACGATCCTACATATAAAGGTACATGGGTAGGCGATGGTGTAGTTATTGCCAATGGGGGTAAACTTAACTTCGATCCGGTTACTGGTGTAATTACCAATTACGGCGACCTAACTTTTGCGCCAAATACCACTCCTCAGCTTTTGCAGGATTATCTGGGTGTTTTTTATGGTGCCAAAGAAAACACCATGATGAGCCGTACCTACGCCAAATTACGCGAAGTAACTTTTGGCTACCAGTTACCTAAAAAATTATTGGAGCGCACGTTTATCAAATCTGCCAATATTTCGGTAGTTGGACGTAACCTGTTGTACTTTATCAATTCTACCTATAACGATGTTGATGTAGATCAGTATTCGGGTAGAGAAGGGACTTCTACGTTGCAAACACCAACTACCAGAAGTGTAGGCTTTAACCTTAATGTTACTTTTTAATCGCTAGAACATGAAATCAATATATAAAATACTGTTCCTCTTCATCATTGTTGCTGTTTGTGGCGGATGTAAGAAAGAATTTGAAGAAAATTTTAAAAATCCAAACCAGGCCGAAACCGTTCCGCCGAACTTATTATTGAACGGTATTTTGTTCGATATGTATGAAGCACCTTTTTCGGGCTCAGAAAGATGGAATCAGTACACTGCTGCCAACTATTTCTACTATGCAACCAATAATTACGATTGGACAGGCGCTTCTTTAGATTATACTACCCTAAAAAATATAGTAAAGATGGAAGAAGAAGCCAACCGTTTAGGTGGTGCAGTAGCTAAACCTTACCTGGCTTTGGCTAAATTCTTTAAAGCGTATTTCTTTGTGAAAATGAGTTTGAAAGTGGGCGATTTACCGATGACGGAAGCCTTAAAAGGTTTTGCCAACCTTACTCCAAAGTACGATACCCAAAAAGATATCTTTAAACAATCGTTAACGTGGTTAGAAGAATCGAACAACGATTTATCGGCTTTAATTATTGCGGGCAATAAAGAATTAAAAGGCGATATCTATCTTAAAAATGACCTGGTTGCCTGGCAAAAGGTTGTAAATACCTTTAAATTAAGGACTTTGATCAATTTGAGTACAAAAGCGGATGATGCAGACTTACAGGTAAAACAACAATTTGCTGCGGTATTGGGCAACCCGACCAAATATCCGGTTATGGAAAGTATGGCCGATAACCTACAGTTTGTATACAACGAAAGTTTTAATAAATACCCGAACAATAAAGATAATTTTGGTAACGATGCTTTGCGTTATAACATGGCGGGTACTTATTTAAATACCCTTTCGAGTTATAAAGATCCTAGGGCTTATATGGTTGCTGAGCCGGCAAGAGGAGTAGCGGAGGCCAACGGTTATGCCATTACCGATTACCGGAATTTTGTGGGAGCAAGTACGGGTGAAGATCAGGGTGTGATGTTGGATAAGGTACAAAAAGGTTTGTATTCGCTTATTGGCCGTTATAGGTATTATAGTGGTTATACTGCCGAAAACACCTTCATTATTTCTTATCCCGAGCTCTGTTTTATCAAAGCGGAGGGTATTAACCGTGGCTGGGCTACAGGCGATGCCGAAAGCTGGTATAAAAAGGGTATCCAAGCCTCTATCGGTTTTTATGGTATCAAGGATGGCGTTAATGTGGTTACCTTTCTTAAAAAAGATGGTAAACTTGGCGAATTCGAAACTTACAATGTAAACTTCACTTTCGAGACAGATTATTACGCACAGCCTGTAATAAAATATGCTGGCAATACAGCTGAAGGCTTAAAGCAGATCCTTACCCAAAAATACCTGGCCTATTTCCGTAACTCTGGTTTTGAAGCTTATTACCAGTATCGCAGAACGGGTATCCCGAATTCCAGGTGGGTCCAGGTATAGGTAATAGCCAAAGGATTCCGAAACGTTTTCAGTACCCTACTATTGAAAGGACAACTAACGGCGAAAACCTAAAACAGGCCTTACTCCGTCAATATAACGGAACTGATGATATTAATCTGGAACCGTGGATCGTTAAACCTTAATTGAATTGTTAACAATTTGATATTCAGTTTGAAGTATGGAAAACAATCCTCCGCTATAAAGGGAGGATTGTTTTCTTAAATAATAATTGAATTAATTTTTGCATAAATAGTTTAAAAGCACTAATATTGCACTCCCAAAACGAACAAGGGTATTTAACTGCAAAGCGTAAATAAACCTCGTTTTAGGAAATAACCAGCACTCCTTCTTAGCTCAGCTGGTTAGAGCATCTGACTGTTAATCAGAGGGTCGCTGGTTCGAGCCCAGCAGAGGGAGCCAAAACCCGCAACGAAAGTTGTGGGTTTTTTGCATTTAGGGCTGGGCGAGAAGTTTATCCTGAATTACGGTATATCGCAGATATAACTATAAAAAATCTAGTACACGTAGCCATTTTGCCGAAAAGCCCACCTTAGCTTCAACGTTTCACCTGACTAGGGGTAATGGAGAACTTTTTCTTAAATGCATTACTAAAGTGCTGCAATGAACAGTAACCCAATTCAAATGCTATTTCTGTAGCTTGTTTTTTGCCTTCGCGCAGATCGTTTTTTGCCAACTCCAAACGTAAATCAGATAAATAAGAAAAAGCTGTTTGGTTAAACATTTCTTTAAAACCCCGCTTCAGTTTGTATTCATTTATCCCTGCTATTTTTGCCAGTTCTACCAGCGAAGGTGGCGACTCCATATTTTTAACTAAATAATCGCGGGCAAATACAATTCGTTCTTTGTCGTAATCATGTTTGATGTATTCAGATTTTGAATTTTGAAGGTTATCAAATGATTCCGCCTGCAAAACAAGTAGTTCAATCGTTTTAGAAAGAAGAAATAATCGCTTTAATCCACCCCAATAATCACAATTCAAAATCGAATGAATACAGGTCTGTAAAGGCAAATCGATATTTAAATTAGTACTTAGAAAAGCTACAGGTGTTCCCGAAACTATTTTGTCTGCAAACTGCTTAAGCGATTCATTTCCATCTTTTGATATGGACAAAAAAGCATCCTTTTCAAATTGAATCATAAATGATTTCATCCGCAGTTCATCAAACTTCATTTTGCCTTCGGCTTTGGTGCCATAGAATAAATTGTGCTGGTTCCCATTCAACTCAAAAGAATTGCTCATCCCATCCTGTTTTATCGAAGTTCTTCCCTGCAGATTAAAGTGCATGGTTACCAGCTCCGTATCTCCTTTCCAATCCAGTTCGGTTGGTTTATCAAGATCGGTTTCGGAGTAAAGAATCTTGATGCCATCAAAAAGCCATTGTTTAGCTCTTAATTGTCCAAAAGGGATGTCTATTTTAAAGGTATCTTCTTTAAAAGCCTGATTATTGATATTACTTTCATCAAAGGTCATTTTAAATGCCTTGTTATCATTTCTTAACTCAAATCCCATGCTCCCTAATTTACTAGTTTAACTCCTTTATTTGCAAGCTCATTTTTTGATAGTCAGATAATTTTGAAAAAAATCCAATAAAAAGCGGCCCGTTGGCATAAGCTGAAGTATCTAAGAGTGGCGATATTTTTTGTGCTAAACCTTTTACTGATACGGGGATTAAAAATAAAAAAGCAAAACAATGAATAAAAAAGCAATCATCATAGGAGCCGGTGTTGCAGGCCCAATACTGGCTTTACAACTAAAGAAAATAGGTTTTGAGTCTGAAATATTTGAATCGAGATCAGAACACAATACAAAAGAGGGCGCCTTTTTGGGGCTCACGCCTAATGGCCTGAATGTATTGAAAGAATTTATTGATTTGGAAGCGCTCAAAGAAGATTACACTCCAGGCTCAATGAAATTTTTCAATTCCAAAGGAAAACAAATAGCTGAACTGGGTACGGCTTACCAGAAACAGCAATATGGTGTTGAAACAATTCAGCTAAAACGCGCAAACCTTAACAAATACGCGCGAAAGGCAGCAATTGATGCCGGCATAACCATAAAGTACAACAAAAAATTTATTAGCTATGATGAAACAGATGGACAGGTAACAGCCCGTTTTGTAGATGGGACAACAGCAACGGGCGACATAATAATTGGCTGCGACGGAATGTTTTCTGAGGTCAGAAACCAATTGTTCCCTGAAGCTTCCGTAGTGGAGTACACAAAGTTGATCTCTACAGGCGGGTATGCAAAGATTCCCGAGCTTTCAAAACCGCTGGATTCTATACGGATGACCTTTGGCGAAAGGGGATTTTTTGCTTATTCAGTTTCTGATAAGGGTGAAGTCTGGTGGTTCAATAATTATTTTAGAGCAGCGCAACCAAAGCCGCAGGAAATAGAGAAAACATTAAAAACTGAAATTCAAGACCATTTAATTGAGGTTCATAAGGACGACGATCCTTTATTCTCCAAAATAATCAAAAACAGTCATGAAATTATTGCTTATCCTATTTATGATGTACCTAAGCTTTCGCATTGGTACAAAGGCAGAATTTGTCTAATTGGAGATGCTGCACATGGCATTTCTCCACATATTGGACAAGGGGCTTCACTGGCATTAGAAGATACTGGTGTAATTGCTGACCTTTTAAAATCATGTAATGACTATGGAACTGCATTTCAGATGTTTCAATCGGAACGCCAGCCGAGAGTAGAAAAAGTAATAAAAAGCGCAAGAAAAGTAGGCGATACCAAAACAAAAACGAATCCGATAGCAGCATGGTTCCGCGATCGCTTAATTGGCTTCTTTATTGGCAAGCAAATTCAACAACTTGACTGGATTTATGGTTGGAGCCGCTCAGATAAGAGTAATAGTTAATGTAATAGGACAACAATAGATCGTCGAAACTTAAGAGGCTAAATGCGACTAAAGATTTTAGTTAAAACAAGGTTCGCTGGTTTAACTGTGGTTTTTCTCCTCTTGTAAAGCAATCCGTTCTCTAAAGGCCTTATATCGCGATCGGCCAATGGGTAAAATTTCTCCGTTTTTAAGCTTTAATGCATATTTGGTGCCCGAAGAAATTAAGATCTGCTCTGTTTGTTTAATTTGAACCAGGTATGATTTATGGATCCGTTCGAAACCAGCAGGCAAAATCTGCTCCAGCGCATCAAGCCCCTTATCGTGCAACGTACTGCTGCCATCCAGCAGATGCAGTTCGCTGTATATGCCTGCACCTTTAATATAGTTGAGCTGGCTAAGCTCGATGAGGTGGACGCTGCCGTTTTTTCGTACGGTGAGATAGCGCAGGTTGCTGCTAAGTTCTTTTTTTGTGGCTGTTGCCCTACTAAGCGCTAGTGTAAGCCGTTCCTGATCGAAAGGCTTTGGAACAAAATCGAGTACGCCTAACTCAAAAGCACGCAGTGCATTTTCGGTATTAGCCGAAACCACTATGGTTTGAAAAGTGCGCGAGGTTAAAGATTGCAGTACCTCAAAACCATCTTTCCCGTTCAGGTTAAGATCGAGCAATAAAATATCAATACTGTTCTTTTCCAGAAAATCTATTCCCTTTTTAAGCGAATCGCAGATCTGGATTACAGCATTACCTTCGAAATGAGCGGCTGTCATGCGCTCAACCCTTTTTGCTATCCGTGCTTCATCTTCTATTATCAGTATCGTCATTTTAATTTGTTGCTTATTTTAATGATACTCGTCCAACCCTGTGGCGAAGCGGCGGATGAAAATTGCCAGTAGCCCGGGTAACTTTCTTCGAGCCTGGCTTTAATGTACCTAAAACCGTTTCCTCCGCTGCGGTCTGCTTGTAGTTCCCTGTTTTTGCCAAAGGTTTCGAAAGTGTACTGGCAAAAATCATCGTTTTGAGTAAAAGAAAGTTTGAACCTGATGGTGCCGTTGTCTTGTGGTGTATTGTGTGTAATACCGTTTTCGAGCAGGGTATGGAAAATGGCCGGAGGTATGGTTGCCGAGGTCATAATTCCGCTGTCTTCCCATTCATAATTGATTTCTTTTCTAAAACCCATCACTTTCAGGTGCATCTGGCATAAAGCAATTTCCTGTCTGATTGGGATTAAACTCTGTTCAGATATGGCATTCATGATATCAAACTCGTTGGCCAGTGCCTGAATAAATTCGGTTCCTTTTTTAGGCGATTCTTCTACCCAGTCGATGAGCGAGGTTAGGGTGTTTTTGATGAAATGTGGCTGGATATTTTTCTTTAAAAGTTCGAGTTGTAATCTCGACGAAAGCAGCAGCGAATGAGAATGTTCCTGTTCTATCTTTTTCATCTGGATGGTGTGCAGATAGAGCATGGCCAGCACAATAAAAGTATAAAAGATAAATATGCCAAAATCGTAAAGCAGATAATAATTCATGCCGGCACTGGCTAAAATGCCTGCCATTAACAGCCAGCTGCCTTTTTGTTTCCGGTAAACAGCATCAAATGCAATAAGCAACATGGTAAACCACATGGTTCTGCTATAATAAATGGCCGATAGATCGTAGTGGCCATAATTGCGGATGTAAATAAATAGCAGCACACCAAAAAGCAAGCAAAGGAGCAGGTATTTTCTTTTAATGCCAAACTGGATACAGAAGTAGAGGGGCACCAGGAGCGAAATGGAAAAAGTTAGCCACCCGATTACTTCCATCCGAATAAAGAATTTTGGATAGGGGATTTCAATATAAAATTTAAGGTACTCGGTAATTAGGAGCGAAAAGAAGAGCAGGCAAATTACAGAAAAGATGAGCACCGGATATTGTTTTTTATGGCTGTTGAAATACAGAAAAATATAATACAGCGAGGCTACCAGAAAAGCGCCTGCCATGATAAACATAAGTGAAGAAATAAGCAGCGGCCTGCGGATGAGGTTAACGTAGGTATCGAGCTTTACGCCCACGCTACGTTGCACCCCGGGGTAACTAAACTGTGTGCTGCGCAAGGCTACGGTATGCTTGCCCGGTTTGGAAAGCGAATCTGGAACAGGAAGAATTATAGTTTCGTTACCCGGAATTTCATCAACAACGGGCGAGCCCGGTTTTCCATTGATCCCTATTTTAACCCCATCCCAATAAATTTCGTAAGCCCCAAAAGCAATTACCTGCAGGCCCAATGCACCTCCGCTGTTGGCAATCAGTTCGGTTTTTTCCCTGATCCAGAAAACCTGCCGGCCGGTGGAGCCACGCTCTTGTCGCCAGCCGGTTTCGTTTAAGTTTTTGGCAGCCCAGGTCACATTATCGCCTGTTTTAAATATAGGATCGTATTCTTCGTACAATACCTGCCGTTTGCACGAGCAAAATAAAACTGTGGAAAGTATAAACAGGAGAATACGTTTCATAATTCAAATGTAAGGTAAAGATAAATTGACTTGATGCATTTCAAAAGGATATAGAGCTGTTTGCATGTTTTTTTATTTAGCTATCAGCAGGGAGGATTAATCTTGCAGTATGAAACATATCGCTATCACCTTTACCCTCTTTATTTGTTTTTGGTTAAACAGTACCGCACAATTAAAAGAGCGTTCGTTTTCCGGTCACGTTAAAGAGAAAACAACCAACGCTGCAATACCTTTTGCAAGTGTTACCATTTTAAATGAAGCCGGTAAAGTACTGGTATCGGGCATGGCCGATGATAAAGGAAAGTTTACTTTGGGCACCACACAACAAGGCAAACTTAGCATCGAATTTAGTTTTATGGCCTACCACAAAGTAAGCGTAACAATTGAGGCTGATAAGAATAAAGCTGATTTGGGAACTGTTTTAATGGAGCCTGATACAAGGGTGTTAAACGAAGTATCGGTTACGGCCGAAAAAGCAGCCGTAAGTTTAAAGTTAGATAAAAAGGTTTTTGAGGTTGGAAAAGATATTCTTTCGCAATCGGGTTCGGTAACCGAATTACTGGCGGGGGTACCCTCGGTAAGTGTTGCGCCAGGTGGCGGCATAAGCCTTCGGGGAAACAGTAGTGTATTGGTGCTGATTAACGGCAGGCGGTCTGGTTTAACTGCCGGAACAGCGCTTGAACAATTGCCCGCCGACCAGGTAGAAAGGGTAGAGGTGATTGCCAATCCTTCTGCACAATATGATGCTTCGGGCTCGGCAGGGATTATTAATATTGTGCTAAAAAGAAATAAAAAAAGTGGTTTTAACGGGCAGCTTAGGCTGGTGGGCGGTATTCCGAACGACAGCCGGATTTCGCCGAGTTTAAATTATAAATCGAATAAATTAAATCTCTTTTCAACCGTTGGGCTAAGGTTTTCTGATTATGTTGGTTTATACAAAACCAACCAAAAGGTAAATCAGAATGGTTTTAACAGTATGCTTAACCAAAGGCAGGATGAAAACCGCCATGACGATGGAAGGCTGGTTTATTTCGGTGCCGATTATCAGCCGGATAGTTTAAATACCATTACCATTGCCTACCTGCGCAATGCCACAAAAGACCACGACAAAACAACATTGGCTTATAATTATTTCAGTTCGGTTCCAGATAGTGCGCTTGTGCGCTCGGGCGAATCGTGGGAAAACAGGAATTACAATCAAATTGAATTTAATTACACGCGGCTCTTTAAAAAGCCTGGGAAAAAGTTAACGGTAGATATGCAGTACGATTTCTGGAACAGTGCTAAAAACTGGAATCTTGCTACGAGCAAAATATCGCCATCGGTTGAGCAACGGCCCGAAATTAGCACAAGTAATAATGGTTCGAGCAGAGATTTTGCTGCGCAAAGCGATATGGTTACCCCCCTAAATAACAAAGCTACCTTAACCTATGGCATTAAAGCCGAAAACCGAAGGGTAAACAGCGATTTCCTTGCGGAAGGAAGAACCGGGGACGGCTGGACGGTAATTGATAACATTGACAATGGTGTGGGTTACAATGAGTTTATTGGAAGTGCTTATTTACAATTCAACAGTAAAATCAGCCATTTTTCTTATCAACTGGGGCTACGTAGCGAATATACCGAAGTACGTATAGACGATCGGAGAGATGTATATGATAGTAAAAAGGATTATTTAAAACTGTTTCCAACCCTGCATTTGGGTTACGAAATGAGCAAGAGCACTTCGCTGCAGTTCAGCTACAGCAGACGCATTAACAGACCGGCTTTAAACAACCTTTATCCTTTTAATGAAATAACCGATTACAATTCGAGATATGCGGGCAATCCTGGTCTTAATCCATCCTATGCCAATGTATTCGAACTGGGTTTGCTAAAACGCATGGGTACGCTTATTATCAATCCATCGCTGTACTACCAGCACAATACCGGGGTAATGATCGATTACAATTACCGTGAAAACGGGCTTTTTATTTCCATGCCTATCAACATTAAACAAGAAGAACGCTCAGGGGCAGAACTTTCGGTGCTCTATAATCCTTATAAATGGTTACAAATGAATATGGAATTGAATGTTTACCACTTCAGTCAGGCTGGGGTGTACGCCAGTCAGGATTTCGCTTTTTCGGGTAATACTTATACATCCAGATTAGGTACTCAGGTAAAATTGCCCAATAAATTTAGTGTGCAGGCCCGTTATAATTTTACCGGTGCAGTTAATAATGCACAGAGCAGCATGAAAGCAATCCATTCGATCGATGCGGGGGTTGGTCAGAACTTTTTAAAAGATAAGGCTAGCCTGTTGTTCGATGTGAGCAATTTGTTTAACCTGCGCAAATTTTCTACAACTACAACGGGGCAGGGTTTTAGCATTACGCAGGTAAATAGTCCCAATGCGGCCAGGTATCGACTCACTTTTGTTTACAGGCTTAATTTAAGCGATGGTCAGGGAGTTAGGCAGGCCAAGAGCGGAAATAGAAGTTAGGGGAACGTATTTTTACCATCTAACATATACAAGGTTAAGAATGACCAAGTCGGTTAGGTGTACAGGTAATTTCTTTAACAATTAAAACATATAGGCCCACTTTGGGAAAATTGTTCTTATATACAACTTATATGTCTGCAATGTTTTTTTGTTTTAGGACATCGCAATCGATAATCCCAAACAAAAAGGCAAGTGCGAAAAATCCGTCACTTGCCTTTTTTACCTAAGGTTATATATAAATTAACCCTGGTGCTCAGGCGCTCCATTAGGGTCCATCCAAACATATTCCCAATGGTGGCCATCAAGATCGTCGAAACTATGTTGGTACATAAAGCCGTAATCGGTAGCCGGATTAGGTACTGTGGCACCAGCAGCTACCGCTTTATCTACCATTTCGTTAACGGCATCCTTACTGTCAGCTGATAAGGCAATGGAAGTTTCTATTGCTTTGTGGGCATCGATGATTTCTTTTTGGGTAAAAGTTTGGAAAAAGGTTCTGGTAAGCAGCATAACGTAAATAGTATCGCTGATGATCATGCAGGTTGCTTTCTCATCGGTAAATTGTGGGTTAAAAGTATAACCAAGTTTGGTGAAAAATTCTACTGATTTGTTAAGGTCGCTAACAGCCAGGTTCACAAAAATTTGAGTTGCCATATTGTTTTCTAATTTAGTTTATTCAAAGGTATAATAAAGCCAGGTAGGTATTAATGTGCAAAAACGACAAGTTAAGGGGTTAATCGCGACTTATGCGAAATTTAATGAAATTGGAATGCCCGCTTAAGACAGTCACTCAAAAATTTGCATAAGGTTTTAAAATGATTTGTAATTCTTTTTATCTTTAGTTTTGGTTTCCGATGGCGGCCATTAAATACCAACTCCTTACAAGCCCTAAACCTTTAAAACCATTAATTGCTCATGAAACGAATATTGCCTATTTTAACAGTCTTGCTACCACTTTCTGCTTTAGCTCAACAGAAATTACCAGTTGTAAAAGCAAGTATTGGCCAGGCAAAAATTTACGAAGAGAATAACGCTGTATCGAGCTGGTATATCAATCCAAAAATAAAACTGGACGTTTTTACCACTGGTAAGTTCACAAAACCGAAAAGCATAAAATTCAAAACTGATATTGATTCGATCGTTTTTAACATCAGCCCCGGGCAGAAAAAGGAGTTTATTGTTTTGTTAAACGGAAAAGACTCGTGCCTCACCCAAATTACCGCTCCTGTACTAAAAAACTTCAGTAAGGTATCGCCCGAAATTCACGACTCAATACCTTTTTTTGTAAATAAATACAACACGAATTTTTTGCCGGTTGTTTTTAACGGTACTGATTCCCTGTTAATGAATTTTGATTCGGGAGCAAATGATATAGATCTTACCACCGCTGCATTGGCGAAAAAAGTGAAGTCGAAACCCAAGCTTTATAACACAGATTATGATATTAAAATTGGAAACCATATTTATAAAAGCAAAATTTATGATATCGAATTAGCTGGGAATGAAGTTGATGGTCTGGTGGGATGGGATATATTCGACGGAATGATTGTAGCGTTAGATTATGATCAGAATAAAATGATGGTACATTCTACCATGCCAAAGCAGATTTTACAGGATAAACAATACACCAAGTTTAAGATCACTTATATTAAAAACAAACCTTTTATAGAAAGTGAAATTTCGCAAAGCGGAACCAAAAATAAAAGCCTGTTTTTCTTCGATTTGGGTTACCAGCGCACGGCTATGCTTGATAACGATTTGCTGAGGGAAATGAAGTTTCCAACCGAGAAGATGGAAATTATAAAAAAGGTAATTATGCACGGAATAAAAGGTAATGAGATACCGGTAACCACGGTAAAACTTCAAAGTTTGAAGATTGGTAATTTTGAATTGAAAAATGTGCCAGCTCAGGTGATGGAGCAAAACAAACCCATGCCTGGTGTTAATGTTCATTACCTTGGAACGGATATTCTGAAAAGATTCAATACAGTTTTTGATTTTCAAAATAATGTGATCTATTTAAAGCCAAATCATCTTTATGATGTTGCTTATGCAGACCAAAAAACTTAATAATAATTTTAATCGCAAAGATGACGAAGTGAGGGCGCAAAGAACACAGCCTTAGGTCATTTCGACTGAGGTGCACCGATTGGAGATCTTTTAAAATGTGACTTTTCAGTCTTTTTGTATTACCTATTAATCAATAAATTGAATCTGTTGTACTAAATAAGCCTTCCCAAACTTCTGCGGATCGTGTACCACAGTAGCTTTAATGGCCTTCCACTTTGGCCGTTGCCCTTTTTGCCAGTTTGCACGGATTTCCTGTGCATTTAGCCAGATTTCTTCAAGCTCGTTCTGAACGGTACTATTTGCATAAGTGAGCTGTAACTTATCTGGAATCATATAATAATCGGCTCCTGTTTTGCTTAACCTAATATTCGGTCCGCCAACAGCGTAATTGGTAATGAGCTGCACGGTGAAAGATTCATTTCCTTTATACTGTTCTTTGCTAATTATCTTTTCGAAAATAAAGTAATATTCAGGTCCGTCTTGAAGTGGCTCTTTATCGCGGTTGAACCTGGCTTTAACTCGGTAAGTATAACCGGGTTCCCTTTGATCAAAACCCCAAAGCGAAGCACCCGCGTCTACATTGCCGGGCAACTTTAAAAGCACATCATTATCTGCAGCATAACGAGGGCTTACCAGCAATTCAACTTCCTGCCCATTTTTTAAGTTCAGCGGACCATATCTTTCCGATTTTTTACAAGAAACAAGTGCAAAGGCTACAAAAAGAAAAAGTATGTTTTTCATAGGTGAGTGGTTTTTAGATTAATAGTTCTGATATAAAACGTAATAATACCGATAAGCGCTACACATATTGATAATCTTTCAGGGTATTGTGGAGCATTAAAACTGATAATTTAGCTAAACCTTAAAATGTGCTAATAGTCCCGTGTTTTGTATAAATGGGTCTTAATACTCTACAATACCTTTGTTATCAATATTTAACAAAGAAAAAAATGTCGAAAATAATTTTAATTACCGGTGCTTCACGTGGCTTTGGTAAAATCTGGGCAAAGGCCCTTTTAGAGCGTGGCGATAAAGTAGCTGCAACCGCAAGAAATATAGCGGATTTAAATGATTTGGTAGAAGCTTATGGCGATGCCGTGTTTCCGCTTCAATTGGATGTAAACGATAGGGATGCCTGTTTTGCAGTAGTTGAAAAAGTTAAGGAGCACTTTGGCCGTATAGATGTATTGATCAATAATGCGGGATTTGGTTTATTTGGTGCCATAGAAGAAACAACCGAACAACAGGCCCGAGCACAAATGGAAACCAATTTTTTTGGACTGCTGTGGGTAACACAAGCAGTTGTTCCGGTAATGCGCGAACAAAAAGCTGGGCACATTATCCAGGTTTCTAGCTTCCTGGGCTTGGTGAGTTTGCCCATACTAGGTTTGTATAATGCCTCTAAATATGCGGTTAACGGCCTAAGTGAAACCTTGGCTACAGAAGTAAAAGGTTTTGGCATTAATGTAAGTTTAATCGAACCAAATGGTTTTTCTACCGATTGGTCGGGTGCTTCAGCTTTCCAAACAGAGCCGCTAGAGGCATATGCTCCAGTTAAAAAGGCGTTTTTTGATGCTTCAACACCCGATAGCTGGGGTAAACCAGAAGCAACGGTACCCGCTGTATTGGCATTGATCGACAGTCCTAACCCCCCTTTACACTTCTTGTTGGGTAAAGTGGCTCTCCCAGGTGTTAAACAGGTTTATGCAGAACGTTTGGCTGAATTTGATGAATGGGCTGAAGTAGCGGCCAATGCACACGGTCATTAATAAATCATTTAAAACCTTTAACTACAAGCTGTACAGAGTAATTGTGTAGCTTGTAGCTAATTACCATTCAAAGGGATGAAACACTATAAAAATTTGGCCGAATTACATAGAGAAAATGCATTTCCGCCGCCCGAGAATCCATTGTTTAGCATTTACAAATGCGACCACATGTGTAGCATGGGCGACCGGGAGTTTACAAGCGATTTCTATATGATCGGTTTTAAAAAGATTATTGCAGGACAAATCCTTTATGGACGTACAAAATATGACCACGAGAGCGGTTCGATGATGTTCTTTAAACCCCATCAGGTAATCGAAATGAAAAACCTGGAGATGGATGAAGACGGTTTTTTGATTTTTATTCACGAAGATTTTTTGAATGGACACATGTTGCATGATACCATCAAAAAATACCACTACTTCGATTACGAAACCAACGAAGCACTGCATCTCTCGCCTAGTGAAGAAAGCACAGTATGGGAGCTGTATCATAAAATTGAAACCGAATACCACAATAACCAGGATGAATATAGCCGCGAATTGATTTTGGCCAATGTAGATACTTTGCTTAAATACAGTCAACGTTTTTACAAAAGGCAATTTCTTAACCGCACAGAAATTTCGGGCAAAACAGTAACCAGGTTTAATGAAGAAATAAATAAATACGTTGCTAATGGATTATTGGCTACTAAAGGTTTGCCATCAGTGCATGATATGGCAGCGCGTTTAAACATTTCGGCAGGTTACTTAACAGACGTTTTAAAACAGGAAAGCGGAAAAACGGCTTTAGAACATATCCATATTTACCTGATAAGTGAAGCAAAAAACCGTTTGATCGGTGAAAATAGGTCGGTTTCGGAGATTGCTTATGCATTGGGGTTTGAGAACCTTTCTTATTTCTCGCGTTTATTTAAAAAAGAGGTTGGTATTAGCCCAAATACATTTAAAAAGCAGTTGCTGAATTGATGTTTTCGTGCTATTGTTGGTCAGGATTTACACTCGCCTTTTTAACTATTTATTTGTCCCCCAGATATAGAAGATGAGCGCAGATTCCATTATTCATCTCTTACACTCCCCCCTGACCACCAAGCGTACAAAGACATATTTTTTGTACAATAAAGCCCAACCCCCAGACTTCCGGCTGCTGATTAAAACACACTCATCCCCCAAAAACCTACGTTCCTGTACTTTATCTTTTTTCTTAAAATTAGTTTTCGTTGCTTTGTTTAGCGCAGAAAATTTTGGAAAAGAAATCCTATATATCGCTTTATTGGAAATGCCAGCTAATCGGTTGGTCGGTAGCTGCTTTGTACTGGACATTTCAAGGTTGGACCGCTGCTGGTCATTTTAGATTCGATCTGGCTGTTGTTCAGTTTGTTTCGGATGTGGCGATGTATATTCTGATTACACATTTGTACCGTAATTTTGCAAATAAAAACAATTGGCAAGATCTGGCGCTTGAGAAGCTGATCTGGCGAATGTTGATTGTTATTCCGGTGATGGGTATTTTTTATACCTTGGTTACCATTAGTAAGTTGTATCTGGTGAGGCAGCTGTTTCTAAGCCATCCATCACAGTCATATACCAGTTTTTTTACTGTAAATACGGCGGGTATTTTTATTGCCGGTATCCGTTTAATGGCCATATGGCTTTTAGCCTATCATCTTTATCACTACGCGAAAAGAGAAGTCAGGTTATCGGTAGAAAATGCCAGGTTGGAGCTTAGTTTTAAACAATCGCAACTAGACAACCTTTCCGCTCAGTTAAACCCTCATTTTTTATTCAATGCGCTCAATAATATAAAGTCCTTAGTGTATACCCGCCCCGATGCTGCAGCTAGGGCGATCGACCTGCTAAGTGAACTGTTGCGTAGTGGGCTATATAAAGGTAGTACCATGCTCATTAGGTTAAATGAAGAAGTAGACCTGGCGAGAGATTACCTGGAGCTGGAAGGTTTGAGAATGGAAGAAAGATTACAGTATGAGTTAGACATCGATATTTCGCTCTCTGGAGTGATGGTGCCACGTCTGTGCATTCAAACATTGGTAGAAAATGCGGTAAAACATGGCGTTGCATTAGAGAAACAAGGTGGAAAGATTAATGTAATCATTAACGAGCAGGATGGATTGGTTAGTATCCGTGTTTTAAACCCTGGTAAATTGGAGCAGGATAAAAGGGCTGCAGGAATTGGGCTTAAAAACCTAAAAGAACGACTCGATCTCAGTTACCAGCACCGTGCATCTTTCAGCCTTTATCAAATGGATCAGCAGGTTTGTGCTGAAATTAAAATCCCGATCAGATGAATAATGTTAGGACACTAATCATCGACGATGAACGAGGAGCAAGGCAGGAACTGATCAGAATGCTAAAAAGCTATCCTCAGGTTACGGTATTAGGTGAGGCTGCCAATGCGGATGAAGCCGAGAAGCTAATCGGACTTTTAAAGCCCGACCTGATTTTTTTGGATATACAGATGCCTGGCCGTTCGGGTTTCGATCTGCTGGAAAATTTGATACACGTACCAGAGGTGATTTTTGTAACTGCTTTCGACAGTTATGCAGTACAGGCTTTTGAAGTAAGCGCCATGGATTACCTGATGAAACCTGTACGGGAAGAACGCTTTAAAAGTGCAATTGATAAAGCTATAGAAAAGATTGGCACGAATGATTGCGCAGCTATTTTTGTAAAGGACAGGGGCAAACATCACCTCATAAAATGGAAAGATGTGCATTTGATCGAGTCGGTAGAGAATTACGCGCGACTCTTTTTTGGCGGTGAACAGGTATTGCTTAAAACTTCGTTAAATAGACTGGAAGAAAACCCCAATTGCCAAAGGTTTTTTAGGGCTAGCAGAAGTATATTATTTAATATCGATTATATCAATTTGGTGAAAAAAGATGATAATGGCACTTTCGTAGAACTTAAAACAGGAGAATCGATCAGGATCTCAGAACGCCAGGCTATTAAATTCCGGAGCCTGATTAAGCTATAAACATTAAATTTTTTAATTATGAAAATGAACTTGGTAAAACTGGGTGTGGCTGCGCTATGCCTTGTAATGGGACTGGAAACTTTTGCACAGCAAAAACTAACCTTGCCCGATAACAGTAATTATATCATCAACGATAGTGTGATGATTAAAACAAAATACGGCATTACTTTATCTGCAGTAGTGGTAAGGAAAAAAGGTATGCCGCAGAAATTGCCTGCCGCACTCTTTTATTTTATCTACTCCAACACCAATAGAAGTTTGATGGAAGCCAAATATGCCGCCGATCATGGTTATGTTGGCATTGTTGCCGATGCAAGGGGAAAACGGCTTAGTCCTGATGCGCCAGGGCCTTACGAACATGAAACCAAAGATGTAAATGCAGTTATCGATTGGATTATCGAACAATCATGGAGCGATGGCAGGGTAGGGATGTATGGTGGAAGTTATTCGGGTTTTGCACAATGGGCAGCGGCTAAATACCTGCATCCAGCGCTAAAAACCATTGTGCCCTATGTTGCAGCTATTCCGGGACTTGGTTTGCCCATGGAAAATAATGTTTTTTTAACCGCCAATTACCAATGGGCCTTTTATATTACCAATAATAAATATACTGATGATGCCATAAATAACGACAATGCGCGCTGGCGTAACATGAGGTTTAATTGGTGGAAAAGTGGGGCTGCTTATAACAAGATCGATAGCATTGATGGCACACCAAACCCATGGCTACAGAAATGGCTTAGCCACCCCGATTACGATGCCTATTGGCAGTCGATGGTGCCTTACGGTAGCGATTTTAAACACATCAATATTCCAGTGCTCAGTATCACCGGCTATTACGACGATGGGCAGGTTTCGGCATTAGAATACCTGCGCGAACATTATAAGTATAATCCATCAGCCGAACATTATTTAATTATAGGCCCCTATGATCATTTTGGGTCGCAGATAGGTGGAGTAGCCAAGCTGAGGAGTTATGAGGTAGATTCAATAGCACTGATCAATACCCGCGAAATCACTTTCGAATGGTTCGATTATATTTTTAAAGGCGGAAAGAAACCTGGACTGTTAAAAGATAGAATCAATTTTGAGGTAATGGGCGCAAATAATTGGAAACATGCTCCTTCACTGGCAAAGATGGAGGACTATCGTATCCGGTTTTATCTGGATAGTACAGCGAACGGAACGATGCTGTCGGAGCAAAAGCCAGCTAAAGAGGTTTTTATGAATCAACAAGTTGATCTGGCAGATAGAATTAAGTTCTACAATGATTATTATCCCGATCCCATTATAAAAAAAGAAATCGAAAGATCCAACGGACTGTTTTTTATCACGAAGCCATTTGATAAAGCTGTTTCGGTGTCAGGAGCCCTAGAAGGACAGCTTAAGGCCATCATCAACAAAAAGGACATGGATATAGGCCTGGTGTTGTACGAAGTTACACCCTCAGGCGAATATTTTCAGCTCTCTTATTATTTAGGAAGAGCCAGTTATGCATACGATATGAGCAGAAGGAGCTTGCTTAAACCTGGGAAATTAGAAACGATACCTTTTTATAGATCGAGAGTATTCAGCAAGCAGTTGCAAAAAGGGAGCAGATTACTTTTAGTACTCAATATTGATAAAAATCCTTTTGCACAGATTAATTATGGAACTGGTAAGGATGTAAGTAAAGAAACCATAAAAGATGCAGGCGTTCCGCTCAAAATTAAATGGTCTACACAGAGTTTTATAGAACTTGGTTTTTCGGTAGATGTTAAAGATTTGTTTTAAATAATGCGACGGGTCTGGATTTGCAGTCCAGACCTAAACGCTAAGGATTTGCAATCCGTTTTTAATTATTTATCACCCAGATCTAGAAGATGAATGCAGAATCAATTCCATCATCGAACATTATTAAATCACTAATGCTCGAAGCGAACAAAGGCATGTTTTCTTTTACAGCACATACTTCGGACTTCTGACTTGCGACTTCGCACTACTCCATCTTACATCACTTCAGACTATTCGCATCAGTTTACTCACATGGCTTTCGTCAACCAGGCCAAATTCTGCAGCAATTTGTTTCAATCCAAATCTTCTGCTATCTATTCGCTGTTGAATTAAATTTTTACGGTAATCATGGATGTATTGGCGTAAGGTTATACCTGTATTTCTTTTAAAGTAAGGGCCTATATAATCTTCTGAAAGATTAAAATGTGCTGCCATTACATTCGCTTTTAAATTTTTAGGCTGGTAAATATATTTGTGCAGGTAACAGAAGATGGCTTGAATGTCTTTTGAGCGCTGTGCATTACTTTTTATTTCGGGCATATTGCGCTGCATGATAGCAGCAAGCACTAAGACCTGTGTCCAGATTAAAGCTTCATTTTGCATCATGTTTATATTAAGTGATAGGATGAGCGCAATGATGTTTTCTACAATCAACAGGTCGTCGGCAGTAAAATTAAAACTTAGAAAATGTGTTTCACGGCTTTTGATCAGGTATTCCAGGCATTGTAAGTTTGCGGGGTTAATCCCCTTTTGATGGATGTATATATCGGTAAACTTGATGTAAATGAAATGTGTTTTTTCATCAATTTCGAAATGGTGCTCATCTTCCGGGCCAATTAAGAATAGATTTCCTTTTTCGTAAACAACTGGGATTTCGTTAATGATATGCTGGCCAGATCCATTTTTAATGTAAATCAGTTCGTAATGATTGTGCCGATGCACAGGATGCTGCCATTTGCTTACTTCAAATTCTGAAATAACAATAGGCTGAAATTGGACATATCGCTTCATCATAGATTTATACAAATCTATCATACTATTTTACAAAAACATATCTCTGGTTTGTCAAGATCTTTACTGCACATAAATCAATTTAAATTAAAAGACATGAATAAAAATAAAACAGCATTGGTTGTGGGGGCAAATGGTGTAATTGGCGGTAATTTAATCAGCCATTTAGAAAGCCTTGGCGATTGGGATATTATCGGTTTATCGCGTCGGGGTGGGACAGATACAGATAAAACCAGGTACATTTCTGTAGATCTGCTCGATTTACAGGACAGTAAGAAACAATTGAGCTCCTTAACCAGCATAACACATATTTTTTATGCCGCGTATCAAGATAAATCTACATGGGCAGAGCTGGTAGCACCTAACCTGGCGATGCTTGTAAATGTGGTTAATACTATTGAAAGTATTGCGAAAGACTTACAGCACATCAGTTTAATGCAAGGCTATAAAGTATACGGGGCGCATTACGGTCCTTTTAAAACACCCGCAAAAGAAACCGATGGCGGACATATGCCTCCGGAGTTTAATATAGACCAGCAACAGTTTCTTGAGGCACAACAAAAGGGTAAAAAATGGAATTGGTCTGCGCTCCGTCCATCAGTAGTTGCAGGTACCGCATTGGGCAATCCAATGAATTTGCTTTCCGTAATCGCGGTTTATGCATCTATATCCAAAGAATTGGGTTTACCTTTACGCTTTCCAGGTAAATTAGGTGCTTACGATAAACTTTTAGATATTACAGACGCCAGATTATTGGCTAAGGCAACGGTATGGGCGGCTACAAACCCTGCATGTGCCAATCAGGCTTTTAATATTACCAATGGTGATCTGATTCGCTGGAACGACCTTTGGCCTAAAATTGCAGCTTATTTTAAGATGGATACTGCCCTCCGCTTCAAATGCCTTTGCAAACCATTATGGCTGATAAATCGGCTTTGTGGACACAGCTGCAAGAAAAACATAACCTGGTTAAACACAGTTATGAAGAAGTGTCAGCATGGGCATTTGGTGACTTTGTTTTTTCATGAGACTACGATTTCTTCTCAGATGGTACCAAAGCCAGGCGGTTGGGTTTTCACGAATATATCGATACCGAAAAAATGTTTTTCGATCTGTTTGACGAACTTAAACGCAAAAAAGTTATCCCGAACTAGTTTTCTGGCCTTACAGATTTGTTATCTGTTGATAGAAATTATTAGTCAGCTGATGCTGACCTTATTCAGCGCTATTTTTATTATAGAACTAATGTTCTAATAAAGTTGGATATTTGCAGCTACAAATAATTTAACTGATGAAGCCCTACCTGCAACTTTTCGATTTTTCTAAGAAGATAAATTATAAAACTGAAATTCTTGCAGGTTTAACAGTGGCCATGACCATGATCCCCGAATCGTTATCGTTTGCCATTCTTGCGGGTTTCCCTCCTTTAACAGGTTTATACGCTGCTTTTATTATGGGTTTGGTTACTGCCGTTTTAGGCGGCAGGCCAGGTTTGGTTTCTGGTGGTGCAGGTGCAACGGTAATTACGCTCATTGCTTTAATGAAAAGCCAGGGTATAGAATATGTTTTTGCAGCAGTAGCATTAGCGGGCGCAATCCAGATTATGGTTGGGTTGTTTAAACTGGGGAAATTTGTAAGGCTGGTTCCGCAGCCGGTAATGTTTGGCTTCGTTAACGGTTTGGCGGTTATTATTTTTATGTCGCAGCTAGAACAGTTCAAAACTCTTGTTAACGGTAAGATCGTGTGGTTAAGTGGCACTCCTTTATATATTATGCTGGCTTTGGTATTGCTCACGGTGGCAATAGTGATTATTCTGCCTAAAATAACCAAGGCCATTCCATCCTCACTGGTGGCTATTATTGTGGTTTTTCTTATTGTTTTAGGTTTTGGAATTGATACCAAACTGGTTAAAGATATTGCTTCAGTAAATGGTGGTTTTCCGCCATTTCATATTCCGAAAGTGCCGCTGAATCTGGATATGCTGAAGATCATTTTTCCCTATTCACTCATTATGGCAGGTGTGGGCTTAACAGAAGGCCTGCTTACCCTGAATCTGGTTGATGAAATTACAGAAACCAAAGGTGATAGGAACAGGGAAAGTATTGCACAGGGAATTGCCAATATTACAAACGGCTTTTTTACAGGTATGGGCGGTTGCCCAATGATTGCCCAAACGCTGGTTAACCTCTCAGCAGGTGCCAGGGCACGGTTGTCGGGTATTATTGCGGCTTTAACTATATTGGTAATTATTTTGGTGGGCGCTCCGGTAATAGATCGGGTGCCCATGGCTGCCTTGGTTGGTGTAATGATGATGGTAGCCATTGGTACTTTTGAGTGGATGAGCTTTAAAGTAATTAATAAAATGCCTGTACAGGATATTATCATTGGTATCCTGGTGGCTGTAATTACAATTTGGTTGCATAATCTGGCACTTGCCGTATTAATAGGCGTAATTATTTCGGCACTTGTTTTTGCTTGGGAAAGTTCTAAGCGAATACGTGCCAGTAAATATACCGATGCCAGTGGTGTAAAGACCTATGAAATATTCGGCCCCTTGTTTTTTGGATCGATTGCTAATTTTAATGAGCTGTTTGATGTGGCCCATGATCCCCAGCACATCATAATTGATTTTAAGCATAGCCGTGTTTTTGATATGTCGGGTATTGATGCGCTGAATAAACTAACCGAACGCTACCGTTCGGTTGATAAAGAGCTCCAATTAAAGCACCTGAGTAACGACTGTAAACGCTTGTTGAAAAATGCTGATCAGATTATAGCGGTGAACATTATAGAAGACCCTACCTATCGGGTAGCTACCGAAAGATAAATAATTTAACCTTTCGTTTAAGGTATAAAGCACCATTATAGCTAAGCTGGTTTTTGCGGGCTATAATAGGCTAACGGCGATGCTTTTGCCCAAACTTTTGTTAGGCATTTAATTTAATTGTTTTCTTCATATTTCATGTTTTTACTAAAACGTTTAAGTATTTTAAAGAAATAGCAACAAAAAATTGTTCGAATTATTGTAATTGCGGGTTGAAAATATCCTTATTTACTGTTTTATAGGATGTTACTTTCTTAAATTATTTTGATAATATTTATTTTTTTACCTGTCTGGTTGACAATTATTTTGATAGAATTAAATATTATTGCCCTGTTTTATAAAAATTTCATAAAAATGACAATTCGTTATTAAAACGTTTTAGTATATTATATATTTGAGTTAACCAAATCCTAAATTTTATGAGAATCCTTAACTATTACTACCGAAGTACCTGTCTTTTTAACCTGGGACATATCTTGCCGTTTCCGAAAAAATAAGTTTTAGCAAATCATTTTTTTACCAATTAAAGATCCATTAACTATGCGATACTTATGGGCGTGCCTTGGCTTTTTTGCAGCGTTTACATTAAACGTTTTACCAGTTTTTTCGGCAGGTAA
This sequence comes from Pedobacter riviphilus, assembly GCF_014692875.1. Taxonomy (NCBI): domain Bacteria; kingdom Pseudomonadati; phylum Bacteroidota; class Sphingobacteriia; order Sphingobacteriales; family Sphingobacteriaceae; genus Pedobacter; species Pedobacter riviphilus. The sequence continues at coordinate 5,627,693 of NZ_CP061171.1, forward strand.
AAAGCTTCATAAAGGCCTAACAACCAATCTTCTTGTTCTACAGGATACGACTAAAATTAAGTTAGTTTCCTTAAAAGATTCATTGAGAAAAGACAGCTTAAACCAGATTAAGCAAAAAACACTTTACAATAAGTTATCTGGTGGTGTACAGAAAAACACCAGAGATTTATCTCTTTTCCCCGCCATTTCCTTACAGCAAAATTTAAAGGGCAATTATGCAGGCCTGTACGTTCAGGAGCCATCAGGCGAACCTGGTACCATACAGAATATGTTTTTAAGGGGAGCCCCCATGCCGCTCTTATCTAAAAAGGATGTATATGCCTCACAGCCATTGGTGGTGCTGGATGGGATCCCGCTCATTGGCGAGCATCCATTCGCTTTTGATATCCAGCAGTACGATTTCAACAGGATTGGTCCGGCTACTAATTTGCTCAGTACCATCGATATTAACAATATCGCATCGGTAGAGGTATTAAGCGATTTAGCCAGTACCGCTATTTATGGCCCGCGGGGTGTAAATGGGGTAATCCTGCTTAAATCTAAAACGCCTGATGGCATTGCGCGTAGCATTAGCTTTAACTCGTACATCGGTATGGTGCAAAAGCCAACCGTTAATACCATTAATGGTAAGTACGAAAATGCATTCAGACAACGCTTTTACGACATCTATACCACAAATGGCAGGTACTCTGACGACGAGGCTTACCCGGTTTATCTGAGCGATTCATTAAACAATGTATATAGTGGTAAATCAGACTGGACCGATTTATACTATAAAAATGCACTGGTTTATGGCATCAATTTAGGCTTAACAGGAGGTTCGGATAGGGCAAGTTTCAGGTTCTCGCTGGGTAATACCAAAAGCGAGGGGGTAGCCGATGGAACTGGTTTAGACCGTTACAGTGCTATGTTTAATATTAATATGAAACCTGTTAAATGGTTATTGTTTTCTGCAATGATTAACGGTAACCGTTTAAACCGTAACCGCAACAGAAGTTTAAGAGACCGTTTTGCACAGATTAATTATTTCCCGGATTTAAGTGCACCACTGTCTCCCAATAAAGATTATTATGCCAGTTACCTGAACGAGTACACTAAAGGTTTCGACGATAATAAAACCAATAGCATACAGGGTTTTGCCAAGCTGGTAGGGACTTTGGGTAAATTTAAAATAAGCTCTTCGTTCAACGTAGATTATAATGAAGGTTACCGGGATATTTTTTATGCCCGTACATTATTGCAGGGAAATAGCTACGCTTCCAACTACTACGGATTTAACCAACGCTTAATGATGGACAATAAGGTTACTTATGATCTGAACCTTAAAAACGTGCATGATTTCCATTTTGAGCTGGGCCAATCGATGATGTGGGATATTTATAAGTACAACTATGCTTATGCTTATAAAGGTGCCAACGATTATATCAAAATTAACTTATTGGATTCTAAACCTAAAAATGATGATGGTTCAGATAACGGAGCTTATTTAACACCGGTTGCCTTCCCAAGAGAACTTACTTACCGCTTTTTAGATAAAACAGTGGATAACCTGCTGTCATTTTATGGTAAGGTAAATTATTCGTACAACAATAAATATTTCGTTTCGGGCACCCTGCGCTTAGATGGTTCGTCTAATGCGCAGCCAACCAAACGCTGGTTTTATTCTCCGGTAATTTCTGCAGCATGGAATGTTAAAAACGAATTGCTGAAGGATAGCAGGTTGGTTGATGATTTAGTTTTAAGAGCGAGCGTTGGCCGTTTAGGCAGGACATTTATCTACGATAACTACGCACAGGGACCACAATATACCGCATCAGTTGGTTATACCGGAAACTTAACGGTACCGGGCTACAATGCTATTGGTGTGCTTACCAGGCCTTACTCTTTTGGTTGGGTAGGATATAACGTGCCATGGTCGTACTCTGATCAGTTAAACATTGGTGTAGATGTGGCGATGCTTAAAAACCGCCTGCATGTATCGGCTGATTTTTATACCAAGGCCGAGAAAAACCAGTTGCTGGGCATCCCATCATATGCTGAATATGGTTACAAACAATCGATAGAAAGCGGCCTGAACATGAGCAATACCGGGGTTGATTTAACCATTAACGCATTGGTAATTGCACAAAACAAATTCTCGTGGAATTCGGCCCTTAACCTGAACCACAACAGCAATAAGTTAACGGCATTGCCAAGAGGCTTAAACGAAATTATTATCGGTAACCGGTTCTTAAAAGTAGGTCAGCCGGTAGATCAGTATTGGTTATTGGAAAACGAAGGTATTTACACCGCAAATAACCAGGTACCGGTAGTAAACGGACAGCCATTAAAATACAATGGTACTCCATTAAAAGCTGGCGATCCACGCTGGAAAGATCAGAATGGCGATAACATTATCGACGAAAGAGATAAAGTATTGAAAGGCCATTCGTTACCGGTTTTATCGGGTGGTTTCGATAACGCTTTTACCTACGGGAACTGGAGCTTAGGTACCAACCTGTATTTCAATCTGGGCCGCAAACTGATTAACCAGGATATGGCCAATCGCTTTGATTTTGTAAACCGCGAGGGCAATACGGATATGACATCGGTAAAAGAAATTACTTTCTGGGAAAAAAGGGGCGATTACAGCAAATATCCGCTGTATAACCCATGGAGTACTGTAATCCCTTACCGTACCGATCAGGATTTGTTTTTAGAAAATGCTTCATTCCTAAAACTGAGATCTGTTTCACTTGGATACGATTTGGGAACCGTATTGAAAAAGAAGAACATCAAAATCAACAAGTTTTTTGTATACGGATCGGTTAATAATGTATTTGTAATTACCCCTTATACCGGGCAAGATCCTGAGCTGGTAAGTTACGATGGTATTGATACCGGTTATGGTCAGCCTATACCAAGAACGTATACCCTGGGTGTTAAAATGGAATTATAATATGGAAAGCAATACGAACAAAACATCAACAATGATGAAGAAGATATTATACACATTTCTGTTGGCTATAGTGGTTTTATCAGGTTGTAATAAAGCCCTTGAAACCGATTCGACCCGCGTTGTGGGCGAGAAAAACATGTGGAACACAGTTGAAGATGCAAGAGCAGGTATTATGGGCGTTTATGCACTTACCCGTGCTGCACTATCTGATAACAATGGACACTGGATTTATGGTGATGTAAGAACAGGCGAATTTACAAGTCCTAAAAGACAAGACCTTAAAGCCATCATCAGTAATAATTTAAATGCATCATACCCTGTGGTAGAATCACTTTCTGATTGGACCCGGTTTTATGCCATTGTTAACGGAGCAAATGTTTTTCTGGAAAATGTTGCCCATGTTAGGGCTACCGATAAACGTTACTCGGATAACAATATGACAGTAGATATGGCACAAGCCCGGTTTTTAAGGGCTTTTGCTTATTTTTACATGGTACGTATCTGGGGCGATATACCTTTCATTATCTCCTCAAACGAAGGGGTATTTGAAAATAAGCCGCGTGAGAGTCAGGCTAAGATTTTAGCATGGGTAGAAAGCGAAATGTTAAGGGCCGCTGCCGATCTGCCATACATTTACAGTGGAGGAGATATTCAGCAACCCAGCAATTACTACAACGAAGACAGGACCCGTTGGGGTGGTGCACTAGCCACAAAAGTTACGGCCTATGCCGTTTTAGCACATGTTGCCGCCTGGACAGCCGATTATTCGAGCGTGGCCAAATATGCCAAATTTGTAGAAGACAATTATGGCAGAAGCGGTGGCGGTTTTACTTCAGTAACCGATTTAAGCAACTCGAACGGATTTTTCTATAATAAAAACTTCAGGCAGATGTTTGGCTTTAACTCCGATTATGGCCACATTGATGGTTCATCAACCGGTCATATTGAAGAACTGACACTGGCTGAGCCAATCATTACCAAAGCGATACCAGATATTTATTTGCCTAAAGATTCCATTTTAAAATACTTCAACCTGCCGAAAGATGAAAGATTTGCTGTTGATACTTTAGGGCAGTCAAAATTCGACAGGTATTTCACCAACTTAAATGGTAAGTACCCCATCTTCAGTAAAATAAAGGTAATTCAGGGTGGGGGTACCGATCCGAACTTCAGGTACTTTACCAGCGCTTTAATTTTTACCCGCTTAGAAGATATTGTGCTTTTGCGTGCCGAAGCTTTGTCGGTATTAGGCGATCAGGAAGGGGCTAAAAACGAATTGCTCCAGGTAATAACCAGAAGGGTAACCTCAGGAACAGAGGTTGTGATAGACCTAACCAAGGTTGATATTCTCAAAATGATTTTTGAAGAAAGGCACCGCGAGTTAATGGGCGAAGGACAGCGCTGGTACGATATGATCCGCTACAATAAAATCAGACAGAACGATGCCAAATTTATGACCCTGATTAATTCGGGTGGCATTTACTGGCCAATTTCGCGTAAGCTTTTATTGCAAAATAATTTATTAACACAGAATACTTACTGGCGCTAACAATAAGGATATGAAACCATCATCAGCTTTCAAATTGCGCAACGAAATGCTTAAGCGCTTGATGGCTTCATTACCATTAAAATACAATCATAATCAGATGAAAAAATTTGTAAAATATGCGGGAGCCATAACCATGCTTTTATTGCTCGCCCTGGTGTATTCGGCCTGTAAAAAGAACGGCGGCTATTACGATGCTACCGATGAGACCGCGCCGTTTTCGGGAAATATATACGAATATTTAAAAAGCAAGCCTGGTGTTTACGATTCGCTCATTGTAGCGGTTGACAGGATGGGGCTGAAAAAAACACTTACGGATAGTAATGTGACTTTGTTTGCTGTTACCAATCCTAGTTTTCAACTGGCTTTGCGCAACTTAAATACCTTAAGAAAACAATCAGATAAAGATCCTTTGTTCCTATCGAATATTGATGGTGTACAATTGGATACCATGATTTCTTACTACATCATCAGGGGTGTAAAACCAACCGATTCTTTAAAACTACAGGATGGTTTGAACTTAACCAGTGTAAAGGTTGCTTACCCCATGCATGCCAAATCGGTAAAAGGATCGGCATCGGGGCAGGTAGGTGCCGGACCTGAAGTAATCGAATTCAGCAATACCAAAAAAAGCAAGTTTATCAGAAACTGGTCTACCAGTACAACGGCTTCCAATAATATCCGCACCAAAAACGGAATTGTACATGTAATCAGCCCCGATCACCTTTTTGGTTTCGATGGCTTTGTTACCCGTTTAACCTTTGTGCCGCCACCACCAAACTTAATGGCTACCGTGGGTGGTACTTTCTCTACCAACCGCGAAAATGGTGGTGGGCCAACCAGTGGCGAGAACTCCAAAAAAGTAATCGATGGGGATGACCACACCAAGTTCTTATGCGATTTGCAGGGCTTCTTAACCATGCAGTTTAAGCTTAAAACGCCAGAAGTATCGTCGGTTTATACGCTAACATCGGCTAATGATGGAGTAGAAAGAGATCCGAAAGCCTGGACTTACGAGGGCTCTCAGGATGGTGTAACCTGGACCGAACTGCACCGTGTTACCAACTTCTTCTTCGAAGAAAGGTACCAGCAAAAAGTATTCAGGTGTACCAATACCGTGGCCTACCAATATTACCGCGTAAATATTACCGAGTTAAGAAGTGGTGGTGTATTCCAGCTGGCCGAATGGACAATTAATAAAACGAAATAGATGATGGAGTACGGAAAAAATAAATTAGAAAAACTTATGAAGTCAATCCTAAAAAAGGAACATCTTTTTGTAGCGTTTGCGCTGGTTGTTTTGAGCGGATGTAAAAAACTGTACAATTTGCCTGACGAAAAAGATTACTTAAGTAATAATGTAAATTTTAGCAATAAAATTCTCGAGCCAATTATTGGTCGTAATAATTTAATTGGCGGCTTTAATGGCGATAATTCAACAGCCCCAATCACTTTCGAAATTGTTAATGCAAGATTTGGAGATGGCCGGCCGGTGAGCGATATTTTTCAAAGGGTACCTACTTACGTTTGGACTGCCCCTTATACGGGTTTAGAAAAAAGCCTGGCCGAAATCGAAGCCAAAAGAAAACTGGAGGAGCATTCGCTATTGGAAATCCGTTCTTCAGGGCAGTTTATTTTATGGGCATCGGCAACCAATCAACTCATCAGCCCAAGGCCAACAGATAGTACCAATTTTTCGCAGGATACCCGTTTTTTCGATGTAAAAGTTAAAAATACAGGTGGAGAGCGATTAATTAGAGACTTCCAGATCAGGCCATTCAGAGAACGCCCTTACGAGCCATCTAACGATTTTAATGCTTACACGGGCTTGCCTGCCCCTGATCCTAAATTTCCGCTTGATAAAAAACTAAGAGATTATATCCGCCCTTATTTAAACAACGTAATCGGAGCTAACAGCAATAAAAACCTGGTCAGCAATAACGATCAGAAAGATGTGGTGGTTTACATCCGCCCGTTTACAGGTGGCAACGGACACTCTTTACGAATAAAAGTTTTAGATAAAGATTCGGTAGAAATTAATCCGGTAAAATTCAACGAAACCGTGTGGGATAAAATGATACATGGTTTTAACATGCAGAAAACCGATAAATACGTACAGTACGATGTGGCTTATCCAATTCCGCTGGTAGAAATACCAACCTCGTACGCTACGGGCGGTTCGAGGGCAAAGGCCGAGCTGAGTTACTCGAGAGGTTCATTCGGTGGTGGACGTATCATTGCCAACTTCGGTATCGATTTCGCCATTTATAAGGCAGGCGACTGGGAAATTGTATTTCATTTTAAAACAGATAACCCAAAATTTGTCAGCGAGTAGGCAATATTTTAAGCTAATATTATGAGAAGAAATATACTTTTTTATGCATTGCTTATAGTATGCATAATGTTAGGCACAAGTGCTTATTCGCAAGAAAAATTCATTATTGTGAATGGTACAGTTTTAGATAAAGAAACCAAGCAAGGGGTACCTGGGGTTTCGGTAATTTTAGAAGCCACCAATAAAGGTTTAACCCAAACCAATGGCAAAGGCCAGTTTAGCGTAAATGTACCGGTTGGCGGAACGCTTATATTTAAATTTTTAGGTTTTAATACCCAGAAAACCAAAATTACAGGGGCCACTAATATTACGGTAACCATTAGCGAAGACCGCAAAGCGCTTGATGAGGTAATTATTGTAGCTTACCAAAAGAGAAGTAAAGAAACCACTACTGGTTCGGCTACTTTAATACAGGCCAAAGAAGTTCAGGATATTCCGGTATCAAACGTAGAGCAGCTTTTGCAGGGTAAAGTTCCTGGATTAAACATTCAGAACAATACCGGTGCACCTGGTTTCAGGGGTTCGGTACAGGTGCGTGGTCTTTCGAGCTTAAGTATTTCTGGTAGCGGTAACGAATCTTTCCTGCAACCTACATCACCATTGTATATTATTGATGGTGTGCCTTTAGATGCCGATAAAGCTGCCGAATTTGGTTTTCAAAGCCAGGGCCCAGGGGTTAGTCCGCTTTCATTAATCCCCCAAGAAGATATCGAGAATATCCAGATCCTGAAAGATGCCCAGGCTACTTCCATGTATGGTTCACGAGGTGCTTACGGGGTAATTATCATCACCACCAAAAGAGGTAATTCTAAGGTGCCACGTATCAGATATGTAACCAATGCCTTTGTTAATGCGCCACCTAAATTGCGTGAAACTTTAGGTGGAAATTCTGAACGCTCATTAAAAATTCAGCAAATTATCCTCAATGCACAAAATGTAAACGATATCCGTAACATTTCTAACACACCGTTTTTAGCCGATAGTTTAAATGCCTACTGGAACAACTCTACCGATTGGCAGAACGTATTTTATCAAACTACCTACAATCAGAGTCATAATTTGGCCTTAGATGGTGGCGACCCTAAATTTAACTATAAAGCCAACGTAGGTTATTATACCGAAAAAGGGGTAATTAAAAATACAGGTTACGACCGCTACAACCTGAACATGAATATGGAATTTAAACCAAACGATAAATTCAGGTTCTTTGGTTTCATTAACGGTTCGGTAGGTAAGCAGAATAAAGGTGATGGCGTTGGTTTGTTGCAATCGGGTGTTGCTGCTAATGGGCAGGCTTCTACCTTACTGCCTCCACCTTCTTTCTACCAGGCTTCCGGAGGTGTATTATCGGCTTTACAAACTTTAAACGATAACAACTCGCGGAACTTACGTACCAACGTAGAGGCACGTTATGAATTTATACCGGGTTTGGCGGCTTCTTCTACTTTAAGTTACGATTATACTTCCGATACCGAATCAACATTTACGCCGGCTGCCGCCAATGGTCAGTATGCCAAGCTATACGATTACGTGGGTAGAAACTTTCAGTTGTACAATCGTAATGGTATTACTTATGCCAAAACCTTTGGCGAAAAACACAACATTTTCGTAAATACCTTTAACGAGATTTATAAGCAAGGTGCACAGGCCGGTATTACCCGTCAGGAAAGACTACCGAACGACCAGTTACAAGGTCCTGTAGGTTACGATGATTATAATTCGAGAGGGGGCGGTGTACTGAGCAATTACAGAAATGCAACCATTGCATCATTTGCCGGATCACTTTCTTACGATTACGATAAAAAATATGTGGCCGAATTTTCATATCGTTTAGATGGTACCTCATCAAGTGGATTGGAGAATCCATACTCTAAAAACCCATCTATAGGTTTAAGGTGGAACTTTAACAAAGAAAACTGGTTAGCCGATTTAAAATGGCTATCGTATGGTAGTTTGAGGTTAACCTGGGGGCAAAACATTGTACCTACTGGAAACCTGCAAAGTATTTATGGTATTTATAATCTTAATGGCAACTTTAACAACAACCCTACTATTGGTATCAATTACGATCTTGTTCCTAATCCGAACCTTAAACCAACCACCACTACCCAATATAACCTGGGTTTCGATTTAGGTTTGTTTAACGACAGGCTATCGTTAAACTTCGATACCTATTACAAAAAGGTAGATAACCTGTTGTTTGATAGATTTTTATCAAACACTACAGGGTTTAATAAGCTGGCCAGTAACGATTTGGGTATTGCCAACTATGGCAGCGAGCTAATGGTAACATTCAGGCCGGTAACAAGCAAAAACCTGGATATTTCGGTATCGGTAAATGGTGCGTTAAACCGCGATGTACTGTTAAAACTTCCGGCCGAATACAACGGTCAGTACATCAGGTTCGATGGTTCGGGTTATTTACAGCACAACGTTTTCCGTGTAGGCAGAAATACGCTCTCAAACTATTTAAGAATTAACCAGGGCGTTTACAAAACCGATGCTGATGTACCTGTAGATCCGGTTACCGGAAAAAGGTACCAGAGCAATGGCCAGTTTTTCTTAGGTGGCGATCCGATTATTAAAGATGTTAACGGCGATTATATTTTAGATAACCGCGATTATGAAATTACCGGCAATTCGCAGCCTCTGGTTACAGGAGGTTTATCTACCAACATCAGGTATAAAAACTGGGGTTTAAATGTGTATGCAACCTATACTGCAGACCGGACGATCTTAAACAATGCCCTGGCCGATAGGATTGCCATTATGCGTAACCCTTTCTCGCTAACCTCGGTAGTACCTTTAAACGATCTGAATATCTGGAGAGCACCTGGCGATGTAGCTAAATACCCTTACCCTTATGATTATGCCCGTTTCGATCAGATTCAGCCTCTGCGTGCCGACCAAACCCTTTGGCAGGAAAGCGGAAGCTATTTAAAAGTGAGTAACGTAACACTTTCTTATATGTTCAATAAAAAATGGATCAGCAGATTTGGCCTGAATCAGTTGCGTATTTATGCTTCTACCAACAACCTGATTACCTTTTCGAAATATAGTGGCCCTAACCCAGAAAACGTAACCACATTAGGTCGCGATATTTCAAACGGTTACCCGGTTCCGCGTACCTATAACCTTGGTTTAAACTTAGAACTTAATACAGGCAACTAATCAATATTATTATGAAAAAAGTTATCATTTATACTATAATTATGGCGGCAACTTTCTGTTTGCCTTCCTGTAAAAAGTTTTTAGATGTACAGCCACTCGATAAACTAACCGGAAACAATTTCTTCCAGTCAAAAGAAGACGTGGTGGCCAACATTTATAATTTATCCCGCATTGTTTTTAGCAAGTACAACGAAACCCACTTTATTGGTGCCACTGGTGAGTACCGTTCAGGCGAAGTACTTTATGAGAGTCAATCGGATTTAGCGCCCGCCCGTGAGTTTGTAGAGATTTTAGGTAAAAACAACCTCTTATTTTTAATTTCTGGCGGCAGGCCATGGGATTTCTACAATTTTAGCCGCATTACCGACTGGACAGCTTATTACCAGGCCATTCAGGGGGCCAATATTTTAATTGCGAAACTGGATGAAGGCATTCCAGGTGTATCAGAAAGTGAGAAAAATTCGTTCAAGGCCGAAGCAGCATTTATCCGCTCGCTGAGCTATTTCACCATGGTACGTTTATACGGCAATGTGGTGTATTATACCGATGCATTTCACTCTGCAGCGCAACCAAGAGAGAACTTTGTTTCAGTATTGAATAAATGTATCGCTGATTTAAAAACTTATAAAAACAGTATCGCCTGGACTTACACCGACCCATCATTAAAAGGAGTACGTGCAAGCAGGGGCAGTATTGTGGCGCTGATGATGGAAATGAACATGTGGAATGCAGGTTTCGATCCTAACAATGCCCAGAAATACTATCAGGAAACAGCCGATTTAGGTAAAGAGCTCATTGCAAGTAATGCGTACCGTTTATTGCCAATTAACGAGTGGGCAACCGTAGTAAAAGGACGTTCGGATGAAAGTTTATTTGAGTTTTACCGCAGTATTAACTATGGCGATGCAAACGCAAATATTGCTCCAATTGCGGATATGTTTCTTCACTATCCGTATAAAAGACCAGAATATACCCACCGTGTAAGTTTTGCTTATTACCGTGGAGAATACATGCAAAAACTTTTTCAGGATGGTAGCGACAAGCGGATTACCAGCTGGTTTAATGAAGATATTTTCGCCGACAACGGAAAGTTCATGATGCTGAAGTTTGCACAGAACTCCTTCTCTACCGGCGAGGAAGATGCCAACCCCGATAACACCTTCATGGTTTTCAGGTATGGTGGCGAAATATTACTGGCTGCCGAAGCACTGGCCAACCTGGGCGAAGATGCAGAATCGATCAAACTGCTAAATATGGTTAGAGATCGTGCACAAGCCTCTAAATATACTGGCGGAGGCGGTTCGGCCCTTAAAGATTTTATCTTTTACGAAAGATCGAGAGAGCTGATTGGCGAAGGTCACCATTATTTCGACTTGGTACGTACCAAAAGAATTTTAAGTAACCAATGGTCGTACAATGTACTAACGGCAGATAAATTTAGCCGTGGTGCATGGACCTGGCCAATAAACTCAAGTGCACTAAACAACAACCCGTATATGGTACTAAACGAGTACTGGGTTAACGGCGGTAATTAATTTGATTAAAAAAATTAAGAAGAAGATATGAAAAAGCTAATGATGATATGTGCAGCACTTTTACTCTTGTTAAACGCTTGTAAACGTGACGAATATTATATTGATGGGGTAGGGCCAATCCCGATTATCAGGGCAGTATGCTGCAGTACCTGAAAGATAAAAAAGTTCCGTTCGATACCGTAGCGCAAGTTGTTAAGCTGGCCGGTATGGAAGAGCAGTTCAGCAAAGAAAACTTTACTTTTTTTGCTTTCGACGATGATGTGATTAAAAGGACCATTGGCGATATCCATACCAACGACAGGAATAAAAACCCAAGATTACTTTCTTTAAACCAGATGCTTTACGAAGCTGGAAAGGATACCGTGAAAACGCTTGATCAGATTAACCCGCTAATTTGGCGCAAATACCTGCAACGCTACATGTTTAAAGGAGTAAATGCATTAAAAGATTATCCGCAGATTGACATGGATTTAAAAAGCATTTATCCAGGTGCCCTTCATTACGATTATAACAACGATGTTTCGAACATAGGGGTGGTGTATAACAGTGCCAATGGGATTAAGTACATCGGCTACAGGCAATTGGTGTTTTCATATATACCTGATATTTCAAAGCCGAACGACAATTGGTACATCAGTTATGTAGCATCATCAGATATCAAGCCTACCAATGGTATGGTGCACACCTTGCGTTACCAGGGTGCATACCTCGGATTTAGCCTCTATGAGTTTTTTAACGATGTGTACAATACCGGTTTAACACCAAGTAACAAATAATTAGCCTGTTATCATTTTAAAAAAAACAAAAACATGAAAAAAATAAAATACATGCTAATCGTATTTTTTCTTTGCGGCCTGGTTATTCAGGGATGTAAAAAAGAAGAAGAATTGGGTAGCGATCCCTATGCAGATGGAAAGGCTGCTTTGGGTATTGGTATAAGCCAGACTTTACCGTCTGTACCTGCAGAAGGCATTGTAGGCACAACGGTTACCCTTAAAGCTACCGGACTTTTAGCCTATAAAGATCAGTTAACCTTTATGTTTAACGGCGAAAAAGCACAGGTGTTAAGTGTAACCGCAAGCGAAATTACCGTTAAGGTACCCGATGCCGGCAGTACGGGGATTACTTCAATTGCCATTGGCGATCAGTTAATCCTTGGTCCGCAGTTTACGGTAACAGGTATTATCAAAAATGATATTACCTGGAAAGCAACAGCAGGTGCAAACGGTTACGTAAGCCAGTTTTACGAAATGCAGGATGGTCGTGCGTTGGTAATTGGTGCTTTTAATAACTACGATAATAAAGGGATTATTACCAACATTAATCGTATCGCCAGAACATCGTTGGATGGCGATTACGACCGTACCTTCAGAACGGGCAGAGGCGCTAATGGTTCATTATCGCGGGTAATCGAAATCGGTGGAAGGTTTATCATAGCCGGCGGTTTTAGCGGTTACAATCAGCGTACCGAAAACATCAGTAACATTACCAGTTTATACCCTAACGGTGCGATAGATACCATTAAAATACAAACCAAAAAGAAACCAACATTAACTGATACCGTTACCCAAAAATGGTTTCCGAAATTTAATGGCGGTACCAACGAATTTATCAGCCGCATTTATCCGCATCAGGGAAAAATATTGGCAACAGGTAATTTCAGGTACTATGTAAAACGTACTTACGATAAAGATAATTATGATTTTACACGCGATACGGTTATTCTGGATAGTACCGAAATCCGCCAGATTTTAAGATTCAATTTAGATGGTTCGCTGGATAAAACCTATCGTTTTAATACCGCAACCAATAAAGGTAATGTAAGTGCAAATGGCCCTATTGATACCTATATGCATACCGATGCAGCCAACTTCGAAAAACTAATGGTTTTTGGAAACTTCAGTACTTTCGATGGGCAACCCGCTGTAAAGATATTAAGACTGGCAGTCAACGGAACGGTTGATCAGAGCTTTAATCCAGGTAGTGGGGTAGATAATGGAATAACATCGCTTACCTATAATGCCACCACCAGAAAATACTTCATTACTGGGGCATTTACAAAATACAATGGCAAACCTGTAAACGGAATGGCACTCATTAATGAAGATGGTAGTCTGGATGAGTCTTTCAATGCCAGATTCTTTGAAGGTGGCTATCCTTACTTTGCCCGCCAGATTTCGAACGGGTTGATTGTAGTAAGCGGCGATTTTAAAAAGTACAACAATGTAACGAGAAATGGTTTTATGGTGCTTACGCCAACAGGACTGCTTGCGCCTGGATATAATACCACCGGACCATTTTCTGGTGGCCTTTCTGATGTGATTGAAACCAAATCTGCCGATGGTAAAAAAGCATTATTGCTGATTGGTGGCTTTTATCGTTTCGATAATCAGCCCTATAACAACATGGTAAGAGTAACTATTGAATAAGCGTAGTTAAACATAAATTAAGATGAGCACAATAAAAAAATATAAATTATTGATTGGTGTAATGGCCGCAATAATTGCAACCGCGATATTTTCTTGTAACAAAGATTTCGATAGGACGCTTACCGCTAAAGATGGTACTGATACCACAAAGGTAAGGTATGGCAGCCGCAAGGTTTTGTACCTGATTGTTGATGGCGCAAGAGGACAATCTGTAGCTGCGGCCAATATTCCCAATATTACCGCTTTACTGCCAACTTCTATTTACAGCTGGGTGGCTTTAAATGAACCGGAGGCTACGCAGAATGCGAGTAATTGGGCAAATATGTTAACCGGGGTAAAGAAAAGTAAAAGTTTGGTAAATGATGACGCGCTGACCAATAATAACCTGCAGAATTATCCGATTATTTTTAAACGGATTAAAGAAAGCAGGCTACAAACTAAAATTGCAGCTTATACCTCTTCAGCAGTATTTAAGAGCTTAACTACTGGGGCCGATATCAGCGATCTGCTAGCTGGCGATGACCAGGTAAAAGCTGCGGTAATTAACCAGCTCAATACCGATACTGCTTCGGTAGTGGTAGGGCATTTTACAGATGTAGATAAATCCGGTATTGCTTCTGGTTATGACAATTCATTTCCTGCCTACAAAGCAGCTATAGAGAAATTTGATACCCAAGTAGGGGAGATCATTTCTGCTTTAAAAAAGCGTAAAAACTATGCAAACGAAGATTGGTTGGTGGTAATTGCTTCAAGCGATGGAGGTGCATTTACACTTCCTCCAAATGCTGACGATCAAACCATTTTTAGTAAAACAGCCAACAATGCTTTTGTGATTTATTACAGTGCAAGCTATAAGAAAAGAATCCTTGTGAAGCCATTTACCGGCAACAGGTACTTGGGTAAAACGGTTAAACTGGTTGGGCAGGATATTAGGGCGGAAATTGCAGGAACCGATGCCAATGTTTATAATATCGATGATACCACCAAAATGACCATTGAGCTTAAGGTGAAGAAAAACAAAGATCAGTTTTTCTGGCCAAGCATTTTGGGTAAGCGTAACGAATGGTCGAGTGGGCACCCAAGTGTGGGGTGGGTAATCTATCTCGAAGACCGTTACTGGTATTTTGAGTGGAGAGGTACAAAAGATGGCGATTATAGGCAATGCAGAGGCGGCGACCTCATTCAGGGGCGTTGGGAAAACCTTTCGGTTAAATTAGAGCAACGTGGCAATCAAAGATTTATCCGTACCTACACCAATGGTACTTTTAACAACGAGTTGGAAATAACCGCTTCAGGCTCACTGGCCAATACTAATGCACTTAAACTGGGTTATCTAAATGGACAGGGGCACGGAGAACCTGATGTATATGTTAGTGATATCCGTTTCTTTAAGTTAAGTGTGCCAGATGGGGTAATTCAGCAGTATGCTTGCGAAACCGCTATCGATCAAAGTCACCCATCTTATAACTATTTAGTTGGCTACTGGCCAGCTACCGATGGAAATGGCGATAAAATGATTGATCTTTCATCTCAGGCACGCGATTTCAAACTGCAGGGAGCATATGTTTGGGAAAACTTCAACGATCTGATCTGTCCGCCTTCTGCCAGTACTTTGGCGGTGCTGGTTCCCCAAACATCCGATATACCCGTTCAGGTAATTAACTGGTTAAAAATAGCCAACAAGCAAACCTGGGCGCTTGACGGAAGAGTTTGGTTAGATCAATAAAATTTTGCTGATCATTTAAAAATATCAAAAATGAAAAAAATTATATACGCCCTGTTAATAGGTTTAACCATCATTGTTGGTGCCTATTCATGTAAAGAATCGCAGATAGAAGATTTGAAACTGCCCGATCCGGCCGGTAAAAGCATTACAGGTGAAGGGATTGTGGTAGGCAACGTAACGATGGATAACCAGTTTGTAAAAGTGCCTTTCAAAATCTCCCTTTCGGGTATTGCTGAAGAAGCTTTTCAAGTAGGTTTAACCTTAAATAATGATACTGTTACCCAGTTAATCAATAACGGAGGCTTAACCAATGCGGTACTCATGCCATCGGCAGCAGTAGAATACCCCAATGTAATTAATGTAACTTACGGTACCGATAATGCCGAGGGTGTAGCCATTGTGCGCAGATCTGTACTGGAACGCTACCTGGGTAAGAAAGTGGTTTTTGCCTTAAAGCTATCGGCACCGGGCAAAGGTAACAAAATTGCCAGCGGTAAATCTACAATTCTGGTTATCATTAATACCTCCGATTTATTAAAACAAAGTGATGTGCATTATCTTACTTTTCAAGGCGGTGGTACTTATACCGTTACGCAGGGACCAAATTATCAGGTTGGGCCTGCAGGGGTTACCATTCCATTGATTATCAGTTTGGATAATGCGCCTACAACAGCCTTTAATGTTAAGATCAAAGATAATATCGATACCATTGCCTCCTTACTTTCTGCAGGTACACTTATAAATGCTGTTCATCTGGCGGCTAAAGATTTTACCCTCGATACTTTGGTAAGGTTTAACACCGGGGCAAGCAATGCAATAGTCAGATTGTCCATTCCATGGCCGGTTTTCGATGCCAACATTGTAGCCAATAAAAAATTCGCCTTTGCTTTAAGTCTTAGCGATAATACCAACCATGTTATTCACCCCACAAAAGGTAAAGTAATTGTGGTGGTAGATCCGAGTGTAAACCTCGATAACAACTCTCCGATTATTGGTAACGGTACTGGTTTAATTGCGAAATACTATACCAATACCCAGTTGGCCCCTGATGACGGACGTGAGCCTTTTGCTACCCGTATTGATGGTACAATAGAGTTTTCGGGCGACGGATGGCCGGACAACGTTAAAAATACCGCCGGAGTATCTTTAAGCAGGGATAATTTTGCCTCAAAATGGAGCGGAGAGTTCCTGGCACCCGTAAGGGGCGATTATATTTTCTATCAAACCCGTTGGGATGATGGATCGCGGTTATATATTAATGGTAAAGCTATTATTGACGATTATACCACACAGTGGGATAAACCAGAGAGAAAGGCCACTATCCGTTTAGAGCGTGGTATTAAATATAGAATTGAAGCGCATCACCGCGAAAATGTGGGCGGCCAGCAGGCTTATCTCGAATATGAAGTACCATCAGCAGGTATAACAGGTAAAAGGGCGATTCCAAGAACACAATTATTTCCAACCCCATAAACATAAATAGATATGAAAACTAATATGAAAAGATTATGGAGCATCTGTACCGTGTTACTCCTTATCATGGTGTTAATGGTAAAGTGCAAAAAGAGCAGTACGGAAGAGGTTGTTCCGGTAGTAGAAGAGCCTAAACCACTGGTAGCATTCGATTATAAAATACCAGACCCGGCAAAATACCAGGAGGTGCAATTTACGGCCGACCCAAAAAATTATAAAACTTTGTTGTGGCAGTTTGGTGATGATAGTACTTCGGTTGAAGTTTCGCCTAAACATGTGTATCGTTTTCCGGGGACTTACCGGGTAATTTTAACCATCCGTAATGGACAGGGCTACGCTGCAACTAAAGAGATTAATCTGAAAGTGGTTGACCCTAATTTCGATCCAACCAAATACGGCGAAAACTACATGAAAACCATTGGCGGTAAATTTTCGGTTAACCTCGAGGCAGGTGCCGGTCCCAATTCTGCTGAGGGATCTAGTAAACTTGTCGATCAGGATATCAATACCAAATTTTTGCAGGCTGGTTTTGATGGTACGCAACGTTGTACTTTCGAACTTAATACCCCACAAGTAGTGGGTGCCTATACCATGACTTCGGGTAACGATGCCGCCGACCGCGATCCGAGATACTGGATTTTACAGGGATCGTTAGATGGTATTCAGTATACCGATCTGCATACCGTAACAGTGTGCCCATGGGCAAATGAAAATAGCGGGCCAAGCAGAAAGCAAACCAAGCTTTTCCACTTTGATAATTATATAGCCTATAAATTTTATCGTTTGTATATCAAAGCAAACAGGGGTAGCCGTATATTTCAATTGGCCGAGTGGACAATCAACAAAAAACAGCCTTAGTTTAAATAGGTTTTACACACAATTCGAGAAATACATGGAGCCTAAAAACTTCATGTATTTTTTTGAGGTTTTAGTTTTAAATGTCATTTAGACAATTAAAAGTCGACTTCCTCTGCAAAAATTAAATTATATTTTATACATTAGTAAAACGTTTAACTAACGCTGTATCTAACCATAATATAAATTCAGATTTCAATACACACACAAATTATGAACACAACCAACACTTTAAAATTTTTAGGCATACTGGGCTGCATGTTTGTAGCCAGCTTGCTAAAAGCACAAGAGCGAAAGGCGCCAGCTTATCCCTTAATTACGCACAATACCTATTTTAGTATTTGGTCTAACACGGATAAATTAAACGAATCTTCTACCCAACATTGGACGGGTGCCGATCATTCTCTTTTAGGAATGATTAATGTGGATGGTGGTATTTATCGTTTTTTAGGTAAAGAAACCACTGCCTACAAAACGGTTGTACCTGCTTCAGATGAAAAAGCTTACGAAGTAAAATATACGGAAACCGAGCCTGTGGGGGATTGGAAAGCTACAAATTACATGGCCAATAACTGGCAAACAGGTGCTGCACCAATAGGAGACGATGCCAAAAATGTGAAAACATTGTGGAAATCGCACGATATCTGGGTAAGAAGAACCTTTAACGTAGCTAACCCTGCATCAATAAACGAACTGTTTTTAAAGATCAATCACGATGATAATATTGAGGTTTACCTAAACGGGAAGAAAATATATACCAAAGAAGGTTGGACCAATAATTTCCAATACATTGCCTTAAACAATAGCGATAAAAATGCCTTAAAAGCCGGATCGAATGTAATGGCCATCCACCTGATTAATACTGCCGGGGGGCGTTTTCTTGATTTTGGTTTAGTAGACAAATTAAAGGATAATGCCGAAAAAGTACAGATAGCTAAACAAAAAAGTGTTGATATTAATGCCACACAAACCATTTATAACTTTACCTGCGGTAAGGTTGATTTAAAATTAACTTTTACCTCTCCTTTGCTCATGAACGATTTGGGTTTATTTGCACGTCCGGTTTCTTACGTCTCCTATCAGGTAAAAGCAAATGATGGTAAAACCCACCAGGTAAAAGTATACCTCAGTGCATCGTCAAACATTGCGGTTTACCGCCCTACTCAAGAAGTTACAACAAGTAAATATAACACGGCCAAATTATCGGTATTAAAAACGGGTACAGTAGAACAGCCAGTTCTTCAGAAAGCAAGTGATGATATGCGCATTGATTGGGGTTACTTTTATGTGGCTGCGCCAAAAACAAGCAATGTCATCCAGTTTGTAACGACCGAAAAAGATGCTGCTGATGCTTTTAGAAAAGGAAATTCGGCTTCAACGGCTAAACAGGGTAAAATGCTCGCATTAAATACCGTTATCCCTTTCGGACTGGTAGGTAAAGCTGCGGTAGAAAAATATGTTGAATTGGGTTATGATGAAATTTATGCTGTTCAATACTTCAATAAAAATTTAAGGCCGTGGTGGAATACCTCAGGTAAAGAAACCCTCGAATCACAACTAAGCGCTGCTGCAGACGAGTACAAAACCGTGATTCAGAAATGCGAGGCTTTTAATCAAAATTTATATGCTGATGCCTTAAAATCAGGTGGTAAAGAATACGCAGATTTATGTGTTTTAGCTTATCGCCAGAGCATTGCTGCACATACTTTGGTAAAGAGCCCGCAGGGTGAAATTTTATGGTTATCTAAAGAAAACAACAGTGGTGGTTTTATTAACACTGTTGATGTAACTTACCCTTCGGCGCCATTATACCTGATTTATAACCCGGAGTTATTACAGGGCATGTTGAACGGGATTTTCTATTTCAGCGAAAGTGGAAAATATCCTCACCCTTGGGCAGCACACGATTTAGGTACCTATCCTTTGGCAAACGGACAAACTTATGGCGAGCCAATGCCTGTAGAAGAATCGGGTAATATGATTATTTTAACTGCAGCAATTGCCAAAGCACAGGGAAATGCCAATTATGCCAAAGCACATTGGAAAACCTTAACCACCTGGGTTGATTATTTAACCAAAGAAGGTTTAGATCCAAAAACACAACTGTGTACCGATGATTTTGCTGGTCACCTGGCCCGCAATGCCAATTTATCTGTAAAAGCAATTGTAGGTATTGCCTGTTATGCCCAAATGGCGAAAACATTGGGATATGATGATGTGGCCAAAAAATATAGGAACATTGCCGAAAGCATGGTGCCAAAATGGATAGAAATGGCCGATGCAGGTGATCATTATGCCTTAACTTTTGATAATAAAGATACCTGGAGCCAGAAATATAACCTGGTTTGGGATAAGGTCCTGGACTTAAACCTCTTTCCGCAGAAAATTTATGATACCGAAACCAAATATTACCTGACTAAACAAAACAGGTACGGTATTCCGTTGGATAGCAGAAAAGCCTACACTAAAAACGACTGGATTTTATGGACGGCCACTTTTGCCCCGACCCAAAAAGAATTTGAGGCTTTGGTGCATCCGGTATACAAACATGCCATTGAAACCGAATCGAGGGTGCCGTTAAACGATTTTTATGATTCGAATACGGGTATCCGCGATAACTTTAAAGCCCGTAGTGTAATCGGTGGTTTTTACATGAAAATGTTTGCCGATAAATTAGCTGGCAAATAAAATCTTATCCCTTAAAATTAACAATCAAAGGTTCTGCATTAAATTGTAGGACCTTTTTTATTCCCGACATGGTACATGTCGTCACATAACATGAGTTTTGGGTCTTAATTTCGTCATTGCGAACTGAAGAAGAGGCTTTGCGTAGGAGTGAAGCAATCTTTTATTCCCTAATCCCTTGGTCTGTGTCCCCACAGACCTACATATACACTTTTATATATGCAGGCAAGAAACATACTTAATGGCAATTAGAATTAGGAAATGGTTGGCCTGTGGTTCTTGGCGGTCGTTGGTCCCGCTTTACGCTTTACTCCGTTGCACTACGTGTTCGCTCCAATCGGGTTTAGTAACAGGGGTTTCTGCACCTTATAACCCCCACAAATGAAATACTGTTGTAGCCACCTAGCCCCGGTTGAAGCGTTACCCTGCAGCAACGAGGTACGAGGAAGCGAAGCGTAAAAGCGTAAAACGGGAAGAAACTTATTGATTTGTACTGGCCTTGCGCTCCAAATGAAAATTGGTGTTTTTAAACTAGGAAATTATCCTATCGGTTGGTGTCTCACCGACCGAAATAAAATCATAGCGTTTGTTGTAAGATTACTTCTTCGGCTGAAATAGCTCATCGCAATGACGATTTATCTGATTAAAACTCAAACTCCAGCTGATTACTTTCTGGCTTTTCTATTTCTACATCATCATAAAACCGAGATAAGGTAATACCTAACAACCGTACCTGTGTCAGGCCAATAGCAGCCTCTTCCAAAAGTTTTATCGCTTCAGTATAAATTATCTCTGCTTTGTTTATCGGTGCAGCAAAAGACCGGCTGCGCGTAATCAATTTAAAATCGGCAAATTTGATTTTTAAGGTTACCGTTTTTCCACTGAGTTGATATTTTTCCAAACGTTTGGCCACGGTTTCACTGATCTGTTTCAACAGATCGTGCATCACCGAATCTTCATTGGTATCTTCAGGAAAGGTATCCTCTGCACCAACTGATTTGGTTTCGCGATGCGACTGAACTGGGCGTTCATCAATACCACGAACAATTTTATAATAAAATCTACCCGATTTACCGAATTGGGCTACAAGCTGGGCTTCTGTTAATTTTTTTAAATCTGCACCTGTATTAATCTGCATGGCCTTCATTTTGGCACTGGTAACCTTGCCTACCCCGAAGAATTTTTCTACCGGGAGTTTTTCCATAAAAGCTTCAATCTTCGATGGGCCAATAAAAGTTAGACCATCGGGTTTATTCATATCTGAAGCTACTTTGGCCACAAACTTATTGATGGATACACCTGCCGAAGCGGTTAAGTTTAACTCATTTTTAATCGCATCTTTAATAGATTGAGCAATATCAATAGCCGACCCGATTCCGAGCTTGTCTTCCGTTACATCAAGGTAAGCCTCATCCAATGAAAGGGGTTCTATAATATCAGTATACCGACTAAAAATTTCCCTAAGCGCTTTCGAAACTGCGGTATAGGCATCAAAACGTGGGTATACGAAAATTGCTGTCGGGCAAAGCTGGTAAGCTTTACTGCTCGACATTGCCGAGCGGATTCCATATTGCCGGGCTTCGTAACTGGCTGTTGAAACCACACCACGGCTATCGGGCTTGCCACCAACCACTAAAGGTTTTCCCCGGTATTCAGGAAAATCGCGTTGCTCTACAGATGCATAAAAAGCATCCATATCGATATGAATTATTTTTCTTAAAACCGGTGGAATTAAATCAGACATGCAATGACCTAAATTTCGTGATTTTTATCAGGATTATTGAGCTAGATTTTTTTTCTTTACAAAATATGGAGAGAGTAATCCGTTTTTATAAAAATGCAAAGCACGAATGGTATGCCGATATACCCGAATGGGGTGGAGATATAGCCGATTTGCAAATGGTAGAGGGTGCCGATGAATTATTAAACTGGATAGCGGCTGCCGGGAATGAATGCAAATTACTGATGGCTGATATGCCTATTGAAGATGCCGAAATTTTAGATCTTGTTTATGCCCGCGAAGAGAATTTGGGGGGTGGTGGCGACTATCTGTTAGAAAAGTTTAGAGGTGGATTTAAGAACCATAAACTTTGGCTTTGTCATGTAACGGAGTTTGTTTTTAAGCAATTGCCTGAACGGATTTATTTTAAGGAGATGGATTAACAGAAAGTTTGACCATTAAGATTCTATTATGTAGGCCTTCCTTATGCTCGTCATCCTGAACTTGTTTCAGGATCCATTTAACTGCAATGCTTTTAATATTGATTCATCATTATTAATTTTCCAAATAGGATCATCGTTCAAAAGGCCCTGAAATAAATTACCTCCGGTGAGCTCGCTTAAGGCTCGGTTTACTTCGTAGCTTTCCGCTCCGCTACAGGTCAGGTTGACAGTTCGGGTAGTATCAAGCTAATTCAATAATACTTCTACCTTATTCAGTAAAGAATCCATCTCAAATGGTTTTTCCATAAAATCATTCGCACCGGCATCAAGTGCAGATTGTCTGATGTCTCTGCTGGCTGAGATCATTAAAATAGGAATTTCCTTAAATTGAGGGTCGTTTTTAAGCTGTTTGCAGATATCCCTGCCATCATGTCCACTCATCCAGATATCTAGCATAATCAGGTCTGGCTTGTTTTTTACTGCATCTATAACTGCCCCGCCATCATATGTAAACTCAACATCATAACCCATCACTTCCAAAATCATCGTCACAGCATCAACAATTCCTTCGTCATCATCAGCGATGAGTATTTTCTTATTTCTCATTTTATAATTTTATTTCATATTGTTTTGTTTTCAGCCGATAAACGAGAAGATGATTAGGAGCGTATGAATGATTAATGCGGTAAAGATGCTTTTTGTTTTAAAAAAAATGAATATTTATTTAAAGTATTTTACCAATGGTTGCATCAATCCCTTTTATTACTGGATTTTATAGCGCAATGCCGAACTTATAAATTGAATGCGAAATGTATAATTTTAAAGCTTATAAAATATTTCGGACATTTATAGTTTATATTTACAGCGTTTATTCAAACTAATTGGGTTTAATAGCCAAAGATGGACAGTATTAATATTAAGAAGTTAGCAGAAGCATTAAATTTATCTACTTCTACAATTTCGAGGGCTTTTAGGGATAATAGTGACATTAATGGTGCTACCAAAGAGCGTATATTAGCCAAGGCGAAAGAATTAAACTATCAGCCCAACCATTATGCCAGTAATTTAAGGGAGCAAAAAAGCAAAACCATTGCGGTTATTGTGCCCGAACTGGCCAACAACTATTTTTCGCAGGCCATTCACGGTATTGAGCGGGTAGCCAGGGAAAACGGTTATCATATTCTGATTTACGTAACAGATGATGAATATAAAAAGGAAGTAACTTTCATTCGCCACTTACACAATGGTAGGGCCGATGGCATTATCATGTCGGTTTCCGGAGAAGCCAACGACCATAACTACCTTAATAAATTTGGCAGTAAAAGATTACCGCTGGTATTTTTCGACCGGATTTATGAAGATATTGATACGCCGAGGGTAATTACTAATGATTATAACAGCAGTTTTCTGGCTACAGAACATTTAATAGAGCAGGGCTGCAATAGAATTGCCTACCTAGTGGTTAATAAAAGTTTATCAATAGGTAAAACCCGTATGCAGGGCTATCTTGATGCATTGGCTAAACACCAGATTCCTTTTGAAGAAAACCTGGTGATAGATTGCAGCAACAGTTACGAAGAAAATAGCATTATCATTAAAGAGGCTTTAACGCAATTAAAGCCCGATGGTGTTTTTACCTCGGTAGAACGTTTGGCCTTTGCTACTTATTATGCTTGTTACGATCTCGAGATCAACATCCCAAAAGATTTAAAAGTGATCAGTTTTTCCAGTTTGGAAATTGCTCCCTTGTTAAATCCTTCACTCACCACCATTACCCAACCAGCCACCGAAATAGGAGAGGAAGCGGCTAAATTATTGTTTACTATTTTAGATAATCATGCCGATAAAAATCTGCCAAACGAGGTGGTTTTAGTGTCTAAAATTATCAAGCGGAATTCAACCGCAAATGGCTAAAAAAAGGCTCAAAAAACGGGCTTGTTTTTCGCCTGAAATTTTCAAAAAATTTCTTCACTTAGTGTAAAATACGCAGAATTTTGATCAATTTTCGGGAACGTTCCCGAAAGATGACCGAATTTTGATTCAATTTTTTCGGGAACGTTCCCGAAAAAAGCGTTAAAAATGGCTTAGTGTAATAATTACACTTTAAATTTAAATTTAACATTTTTAATATATTGATTATCAATTAATTAAAAAATTAACAATTATTTAATATAGATTTTTACATACGAGAAAAAGCTAATTTTTATGCTGATTTTCTTGCCGATATTTTAGCCCGAAATATATTTTTTAAATAAATTTTGAAATATCATTAACAGCTGTAAATTAGACCTGTGTGTAAATCACTATAATATTTAACCAAATTTTTATACTTAAACGAGCTTCAAATATGAGAGTATTTTACCTGTTAAAACAGGGGCTTTTGGTGCTGTTAGTTTTTTCAGCATTAATGGTAAAAGCACAAACCGGATCGGTATCTGGTAAAGTGCTTGATGAAACCGGCCTGCCATTACCTGGCGCTTCTGTAGTTGTAAAAGGAACAACAAGAAGTACATCAACCGATGCTGATGGTAATTATAAACTAGCAGGTTTATCGAATGGTTCGATAACACTGTCTGTAAGTTTTATCGGTTATCAAACCCTTGACAAAGCCGTAAGCATTTCAGGAAATGCTACTGTTAATTTTCAATTGGTGCCTGACGCACAAAAACTGAATGAGGTAGTGGTAATCGGTTATGGTACTGCAGAAAAGAAAAACTTAACCGGATCAATCACTACAGTAGGTGCTAAAGATTTTCAAAAAGGAACGATTACAACGCCTGAACAGTTAATTCAAGGTAAGGTAGCAGGGGTTAACATTATTAGCAGTAGCGGCCAGCCAGGGGTTGGTAGTCAGATCCGTATCCGTGGAGGGGCTTCTTTAAATGCCAGTAACGATCCTTTAATTGTTATAGACGGAGTGCCTTTCAGTGGAAAATCAATTGATAACGCACCTAGTCCCCTATCATTGATCAACCCGAATGATATAGAGACTTTTACCGTGTTGAAGGATGCAAATGCTACAGCAATTTATGGTTCGAGAGCATCCAATGGCGTAATCTTAATTACCACTAAAAAGGGGGGTACAGGTGCGCCTGTAATTAATTTCAGTACCAATAATTCTGTTGCAACCATTGCAAAAAAGGTAGATGTGCTCTCGGCAGATCAAATTCGTACTTTTGTAAATGCCAATCCAACCGCTGCCTATGATGCAGGCAAAACATTTGTTTCGCTTTTAGGAAAAGCAAATACTGATTGGCAAGATGAAATCTTTCAAAATGCCTTTGCTACTGATAATAATCTCAGTATTGCAGGTAAATTTCATGGGGTTCCCTATCGTGTATCTGCAGGTTACTTGGATCAGCAAGGTTTGTTAATTACCGATAAGTTTAACAGGGCTACAGGAGCCATTACGATTTCTCCAAAATTATTCACCGATCACTTAAAAATTGATTTAAGCCTGAAAGGGACATTAACCGAATCTCACTTTGCGAATGATAACAATAATGCCATTGCCAATGCGATCCAATTTGATCCAACGCAATCGGTTACCGCAAATAATCAATTTGGAAATTATTTCGAATGGCTAAGAGCGGATGGAACCTTAAATCCTAATGCACCAAGAAACCCGGTAGCGCAGATTATGTTAAGAAATAATAATGGAAACGCTGCCCGAAGCTTTGGAAATGTAAGATTCGACTATTCTTTCCATTTTTTACCAGAATTACATGCTAACTTAAATTTAGGTTACGACGTTTCTAAGGGAGCAGGACGTATTTTTGTTCCGGCATTTGCCGCTACAAGTTTTTCAACTAATGGATCTTCTACTCAATCGCTGAATACATCCAACAATAAAGTATCAGAGTTTTATTTAAACTATGCCAAAGATGTAACTAGCATCAGAAGCCGTTTTGACGTAACTGCTGGTTATGGTTATTATGATAATGCTAAAACAAACTATAGCTTTAACGAATATAGTGCAACAGGTGTGTTAAGAACAACACCTAAGTTTCCATTCTCTGTTGACCGTAACAAATTGTTATCCTACTACGGAAGGTTGGTTTACACTTTAGCCGATAAATATATCCTTTCGGGAACCATGCGTGCAGATGCATCATCAAGGTTTGCTGCCGAAAATCGTTGGGGTTATTTCCCTTCGGTTGGTTTTACCTGGAGAATTGCAGGCGAAAACTTCTTAAAGGAAAGTAAGGCTGTTTCTGATTTAAAACTGCGGTTAAGTTATGGTGAAACCGGTAATAAAGATGGGGATACCGTTGGCGATTATAGTTATTTGGCCAAATATTATTCCAATAGTAATACGGGCCAGTACCAGATTGGTGATACTTTTTACGATTATTATGCACCTTCTGCCTACGATCCGGATTTAAAATGGGAAACCACAACAACCTATAATGCTGGTTTAGATTATGGCTTTTTCAAAGGAAGAATCTACGGTGCGATAGACGTTTATTATAAAAAAACAAAAGATTTATTGGCTACTGTGAACATTCCTGTAGGAACAAACTTTAACAATAATCTGATTACCAATGTGGGTAATATGGATGTAAGAGGAGCGGAGTTTAGCTTGAATTTTGCAGCGATCAAAACAGAAAACATTTCATGGGATTTTGGTTTTAATGCCGCTTATAACAAAAGAAAGGTAACCAATTTAACCTTAAATCCTGATCCGGGAAGTAAGCAAGGCGCTGGTGATATTTCTGGTGGAACAGGGATTACCATTAAATACAATGCTGTAAATCAGCTTCCTGGTGCCTTCTTTGTTTACAAACAGGTATATAATAGTGCCGGAAAGCCACTGGAAGGCGTATATGAAGATTCAAATGGTGATGGTGTGGTTAACTCAAGTGATCAGTATTTTTATAAGTCGCCAGATCCTAAAATTACCTTGGGATTCAACACGGCCTTCAGTTATAAAAAATGGACAATTAGTACCGTATTGAGAGCTAACCTAGGCAATTATGTTTATGATAACGTTTCATCGAACTTTGGTATCAAAAACAATATTCTTAGTGCTGCGGGCTTAATTAACAATGCTGGTGTAGATTTCTTAAACACCAACTTCACAACAAGTCAGTATTTAAGTGATTACTACGTTAAAAATGCTTCATTCTTAAAAATGGATAACCTTGGCCTGGCTTACGATGCCGGGAAGTTATTTAAAAATAGCAACACCAATTTAAGAATTACGGCCAACTGCCAGAATGTGTTCGTAATCTCTAAATATAAAGGGATAGATCCTGAGTTAACAGATGGTATCGACTTTAAGTTATATCCAAGACCAAGGACATACACTTTAGGTTTAAATGTTGGTTTTTAATAAAGATAAAGAGAAATGAAAAATTCGTTTAAAATAATATTGGCAACCACAGTTTTATTACTTTCTTTAAATTCTTGTAAGAAAGATGCCTTAAATTTAAAGCCTACGAATGATGTAACTGCCGATGTGGTATATGCTACGCCTGCAGGATATAAACAAGAACTGGTAAAATTGTACGCTACCTATGCATTAACCAGTCCAACAGGGTCAGATAATAGTGATATTGGTGGTCTGAATGCCGGATTTGCAGATTTCTTCAGGTTATTCTGGACTTCCCAGGAGTTGGTAACCGATGAAGCGATTTGTGCCTGGGGAGATACAGGTATTCCTGAATTAGATTATGCTACCTGGAATACTGATAACCAATTTTTAAGAGGTTTATATTCTAAAAGTATTCTGCAAATCACCATTTGCAATGAGTTTCTTCGCGAAAGTACACCAGAGAAGCTGGCAAGTCGGAATATTACTGGTGCCGATGTTTCAGCTATTCAACGTTATCGTGCCGAAGCCCGTTTCTTAAGAGCATTTCAATATTGGGTTTTATTAGATGGTTTCGGAAATCCTCCTTTCGTGACAGAAGAGGATGCGATTGGCAAAACCAATCCTAAGCAAATTCAAAGAGCAGCTTTATTTGCTTATGTAGAATCAGAATTAAAAGCCATTGAAGGCGATTTGGCTGATCCTCGTACTAACGATTATGGCCGTGCAGATAAAGCCGCAGACTGGGCATTGTTAGCCAGATTATATTTGAATGCTCAGGTTTATACCGGAACAGCAAAATATACTGAAGCTATTACTTATTCGACTAAGGTTATCAACTCTGGTTATTCATTAAAAGCCAATTACAAAGATTTATTTTTGGCAGATAATAACTTAAATAATACAGAAAACATTTTAACCATCAATTACGATGGTGTAAGAGGAACAAACTACGGTGGAACTACCTTTTTAATTAATGCTGCAATTAATGCCGACATGAGCCCTGCATCATATGGAGTACCTTCAGGTGGTTGGGGTGGTAACAGAACCCGCCAGAACTTACCTGCATTATTTCCTGATCCTAATGGAACGGTAGATAAACGCGGTATATTTTTTGGCACAAAAAGCAATGTAGACGATATTGGTGTATTTACAGACGGATTAAGGGTAACCAAATTTAAAAACGTTACCTCTGGAGGAGTTACGCCCGCATCGTTAAACGGAACATTCAGTTCATTAGATTTTGCATTATTCCGTTTAGCAGAACAATACTTAATTTACGGTGAAGCCGTAATGCGTGGAGGCTCGGGCGGAAGTACTGCCCAAGCACTTACCTATGTGAATAACTTACGTCGCCGTGCTTATGGTAACAACAGTGGAGATGTAAGTACCCTATCGGTAGATTTCTTCTTAGACGAGCGTGCCCGTGAATTGTATTGGGAAGGGCACCGCCGTACCGATTTAATCCGTTATGGCAAATTTACCGGCGCCACTTATTTATGGCCATTTAAAGGTGGTATTAAAGCAGGAGCAAGTTTACCCGCTTACCGTAACTTATATCCAATTCCAACGGCAGATTTAATCGCTAATCCGAATTTGGTTCAAAACACAGGTTATTAATCTTAATATTTTATAAAGATGAAATCAATATTCTTTAAATCCTTAGCCTTTAGCTTTATCGCGCTATCGCTATGGTCATGCAAAAAAGACGAAACCCGTGCCATAGCCAATGCAGGTACCGGAGGTTCTTTAAAAAGTTCGGCTACGTCTGTGGTCTTAGACAAAAGCATGCTCACTACCAATGTGATTACTTTTACCTTAACCAATGCTAATTTTGGTTATCAGGCGGCTGTAACTAATACTTTGCAACTGTCTCCCAAAGGGGCAAACTTTGCAGCAGATAAAACAAAGGAAGTAATTATTGATGCGAATGTGACCACTAAAAGTTACAATGGATTGGATTTTAATAATCTACTGCTTTCTTTAAATTTATCTACTGCTGTAAATTCTGATGTAGAAATCAGGGTAAAAGCAGCCATCTCTAATGCGGTAGCTCCGGTTTACAGCAATGTGGTTTCTATAAGTGCAAAGCCATTCCCTTTAACTTCATGGGTATACGTGCCCGGAGCATATCAGGGATGGAATCCGGCAACAGCCGATAGCTTAGTTTCTATCACCGGAAATGGTATTTATACCGGAATTATTAAGTTCGATGGTGGTAATTTTAAAGTTACTCCAGCCAAGAAATGGGATCTGGCTTATGGCGATGCCGGAGGTGGTAAACTCAGCACTTCAGGTGGCGATATCAGTTCCGTTTCGGCAGGCTTTAAACTGCTAACTGTCGATCTTAATACAAATGTCTACACCATTGCCAATGCAGATTACTGGTCAATTATTGGTAATGCAATTCCTGGAAGTAACTGGTCTGTTGATACCGACCTTAGTCCGGTAAACGATGGCAAAAATACATGGATTGGAACAGTTGCTTTAACTCCTGGCGCCTTTAAGTTCAGAAGAAATCACGATTGGGGAACCAATATTGGTGATAATGGTGCAGATATTAATGTTACTGTCGCTGGTACATATAAGCTAACCTTAACACTTAATGCCGATGGTAAAACAGGTGCTTACACCATGGTTAAAATTTAATCATTAACTAAACTATTCCTGTAGGGATCTTTTGATCTCTACAGGATTTTTAAAAACATCAAAAAGTTTTAGCATGATAAAATCTCCTGCCCCTGCTACGTTTCTTTCCGTTATTCATTCTCCTTTTAATGCTCAAACTAAAATCCACGTAAATGCGCGGGGATTAAAAAAAATGCTGGTTATCATTACTGTACTGCTTAGCAGTATCAATCTCTTTGCCCAAAAATTAGAACGTATCGAACCGATGTTCTGGTACACAGGGATGCACAATCCTAAGTTGCAATTGCTGGTTCATGGCGAAAATATTGCTTCAAGCTCGGTTTCATTAACTTATCCAGGCGTAAAACTCGTAAAGATTAATAAAGTTGAAAACCCGAATTATTTATTTCTCGATTTAACACTTGCTGCTACAGTAAAATCCGGAAGTTTCCCAATTAATTTTTCTGTAAATGGCAAAAAGATATTCAGTTACACTTACGAATTAAAAAACCGCGATAAAAGTGCGGGCAGAATTCAGGGTGTAACCAACAAAGATTTTATTTATTTGCTTATGCCCGATCGTTTTTCGAACGGTGATAAAAGCAACGATGTGGTTCAGGGTTTAACCGAAACTGCATTAAACCGCGATAGTATGTACTACCGTCATGGTGGAGATATACAAGGTGTAATTAACCACCTCGATTACCTGAAGGATTTAGGCGTAACTACCGTTTGGATGACACCAGAGGTAGAAAACGATATGCCACAGGCTTCTTACCATGGCTACGCGGTAACCGATCACTATAAAATAGACCCGCGGTATGGAACAAATGCACTTTACAAAAAGTATGTAGAGATTGCCCATGCCAAAGGATTAAAAGTGATTAAAGATATTGTACACAACCACATTGGTACCCAGCACTGGTTTTATAAAGATTTGCCCATGAAAAGCTGGTTAAACCAATGGCCAAAATATACGCAAACGAGTTACCGCGATCAGACCGTGATGGATATCCACGCTTCTGCTGCCGACCGCAAACAGATGTTAGATGGTTGGTTTGTGCCTTCAATGCCCGATTTAAACCAAACCAATCCATACGTGCAGAATTACCTGACCCAAAATCACATCTGGTGGATCGAATACGCTGGTATTGATGGTTTACGTTTGGATACTTATGGATATAACGATCCGGTTTATATGGCCGATTGGGCTTTAAAAGTTCAGGCAGAATTTCCACATTTATCAGTTTTTGGCGAAACATTGGTAACCGCAGTGGCGAACCAGGCTTTTTTTACTGGTGGCAATACGGTTAACCGCGGTTTTGATACCCATTTGCAAGGCATTACCGATGCTACTTTAAAAGATGCGATTTACGAAGGAATAAATGGCAAAAATGGTTGGGTAGAGGGAATTAATCGGTTATATGCCACCTTAGCGCACGATTTTCTTTATAAAAATCCAAATACCAACTGCATCTTTTTAGATAACCATGATATGAGCCGCTTCTACTCTATGGTTGGCGAAGATTTCGATAAATATAAAATGGGAATGAGCATCCTGTTAACCATGCGCGGCATTCCTGAAATGTATTATGGAACAGAAATTTTAATGAAAAACTTTTCCAATCCAGATGGACTGATCCGTTCTGATTTTCCAGGTGGTTGGGAGGGCGACAAAAAAGATAAATTTATTGCCGATGGACGCACCAACAAAGAGAATGAGGCTTTTAATTTTGTTAAAACCTTAGCCAATTTCCGCAAAAGCAGTGCTGCACTACAAACCGGTAAATTGATGCAGTTTGTGCCGCAAGATGATATTTATGTTTATTTCCGCTACAATACAGAACCAAAAGGCACCGTAATGGTTATTGTAAACAACACTGAAAAAGAAAAAACACTAAATACCGACCGTTTTGCCGAAAGAACAACAGGAATTACAACTGCTAAAAATGTAATTACGGGTGAAACGATTACTTTTTCTAACATTAAAATATCAGCTAAAACAACACTGGTGCTGGAGTTAAGGTAGTAAAGAGAAAAATAGAAAGACTAAAGCTGCGGGAGTCTTGATACTTGATTCCCGCGACTTGATACTAAAATATATGACGAAGATGCAAGATAATACTCATTCAGAACCTTCTACCTTCAACCTTACGCCTTCTGCCTCAATAAAGGCCTGTCTCTTCGATTTAGACGGTGTACTTGTAGATACTGCAGTTTATCATTATAAAGCCTGGAAACGCTTGGCCAATACCATGGGTTTCGATTTTACAGAAGAACAGAACGAACAGTTGAAAGGCGTTAGTCGCGTAGAAAGTTTAAATAAGATTCTCGCCTGGGGTGGAGTAGATAAAACCGATGCCGAAAAAGAAGAGCTTGCTGGTTTAAAAAACAGCTGGTATGTAGAGATGATTACTAAAATGACACCGGCCGAAGTTTTACCGGGAACGGTTGATTTCTTGACAGCAATTCACAAAGCCGGTTACAAATTGGCCTTGGGCTCGGCAAGTAAAAACTCGGGAATTATTTTAGAAAAAACTGATCTTGCTCATTTCTTCGACGAAATAGTTGATGGAAACATGGTCACCAAATCAAAACCCGAGCCTGAAGTATTTTTAAAAGGAGCCGAACTTTTAGGTTTTGCACCTAATGAATGTGTGGTTTTTGAAGATGCTGTTGCTGGTGTAGAAGCCGCAAAAAGAGGTGGCATGAAAGCCATCGGTATAGGCGAAAAAAGCGTGCTTAGCCAGGCAGATGTGGTAGTAAGCGGATTAGACAAATTAACAGTTAAAGACCTAGAAGAGTTGTAAAAGAGTAGCTATTATCAAGTAGTAAGTATCAAAAAGTAAATTTATCTTGATACGCGATACTAATTACTTGATACTAGTTACTCGCTACTTGATACTAAATATGAAAAATTACATTAAAGCAGATGAGTGGAATATTATCGAAGAAGGCTTTGATCCACATTTAAATAAAATTTCAGAAAGTATTTTCAGTTTGGGTAATGGCCGTATGGGTCAGCGCGCCAATTTCGAAGAAACTTATACCGGAGAAACCCTACTAGGGAATTACGTTGCAGGTGTTTATTATCCAGATAAAACCCGTGTGGGATGGTGGAAAAACGGGTATCCGGAATATTTCGCAAAAGTATTGAATGCTGCAAATTGGGTAGGTATTGAAGTAAAGCTAGACGATGAAATTCTTGATTTAGCAACAGCGGAGGTAAGTGATTTTAAACGTGTGCTGAACATGCACGCAGGATATTTAGAGCGGACCTTTACGGCGAAATTAAAAAGCGGTAAAACCCTAAAAGTTAAATCAACCCGTTTTTGCAGCATCGCTGATGATGAAGTTGGTGCCATCCGTTATAGTATTACGCCATTAAATTTCGATGGTAGATTAACATTAATGCCTTTTATTGATGGCGATGTTAAAAATCAGGACAGCAACTACGACGAAAAATTCTGGGATAAAATTGCAGATGAAATTTCTGGAATGGAAGCTTACCTTAAACTAAGGACAAAGAAAACAGCGTTTGAAGTTTGTACAGGGAGTAATATCGAACTGTATAAAAATGCGGAGAAATTAAATATCAGCCCGGATGCAGTTCGAAAAGAGAAATTTGTTGGACAAACTTTTTCTCTTGATGTTAAAGCACATGAAGAGATCACTTTGGTTAAAATCGCAGCGAATTTATCTTCAGAAAATTACCCAAAAGAATCACTTTTAAAAGAAACAAAATCGGTAATTGCGAAAGCATCTGGCAAAGGTTTCGATACTTTATTAAAAGAGCAAACTGAAGCCTGGGCAAGCAAGTGGGAAGAAAGCGACATCATTATCGAAGGTGATGTTTCGGCTCAACAGGCTATCCGCTTTAATATTTTTCAGCTTTTTCAAACCTATACCGGTAAAGATGACCGATTGAACATTGGTCCGAAAGGTTTTACGGGCGAAAAATATGGCGGATCAACTTATTGGGATACTGAGGCTTATTGCGTGCCGTTTTATCTGGCAACTGCTCCGCAGGAAGTAAGTAAAAACCTGTTGGTGTATCGCCATAAACAATTGGGTAAAGCAATCGAAAACGCTGCGAAACTAGGTTTTTCAGCTGGTGCAGCGTTGTATCCCATGGTAACGATGAACGGTGAAGAATGCCATAACGAGTGGGAAATTACTTTCGAAGAAATCCACCGTAATGGCGCCATTGCCTTTGCCATTTTTAATTATATCCGTTATACTGGAGATGAAAGTTATCTTTCTGATTTCGGTTTAGAGGTATTGATCGGCATTGCCCGTTTCTGGAAACAACGGGTAAACTGGAGCAACGATAAGCAGCAATACGTAATGCTTGGAGTAACGGGGCCAAATGAATACGAAAATAACGTAAATAACAATTGGTACACGAATATTCTGGCTACATGGTGTATGAAATATGCAACCGAAGCAGCCAAAATTGTAAAAATACAGCGGCCTGAAAAATACCATAGTCTGTTAAAAAGCTTAAATTTCGATCAAAAGGAATTTACTGATTGGGCCGATATCATCGAGAAAATGTATTATCCGCAAGATGAAAAAATGGGCATTTTCTTACAACAGGATGGATATCTAGATAAGGAACAAACTTTAGTAAAAGATCTGCCTGCAAGCGAAAGACCGATTAACCAAAAATGGAGCTGGGACAGGATTTTACGTTCGTGTTTTATTAAGCAAGCCGATGTTTTACAAGGTTTATATTTCTTTGAAGAAAATTACGATCTGGATACATTAAAACGCAACTTCGATTTTTATGAGCCTCGTACTGTACACGAAAGTTCATTGTCGCCTTGTGTACATAGTATTTTGGCCGCTAAATTAAACGACGAGGCCCGTGCTTACGAATTTTATTTGCGTACTGCCCGTTTAGACTTGGATGATTATAACAACGATACCGAAGATGGTTTGCACATCACTTCTATGGCCGGCACCTGGATGAGCGTGGTAGAAGGCTTTGCAGGTATGCGTGTACGCGATGGTAAATTGCAGTTTAATCCTTTCTTGCCAGGCAAATGGAAATCTTTTTCATTTACCATCGGCTTCAGGGGAGCTACCTTAAAGGTTAATATTACCGAAAGCGGTATCAGTATTAAAAACAATGCAGCCATTGATTTAGAAATCGGTATCAGAAACCAGCTTTATAAATTGGCCGGAAATACCGAAATTGAAGTAAATAATGCAGAGTTGGTATGATTGTGGAAGTAAAATGTGAAATGGAAAACGGATGGAGATTTGCCTCAACTGATCGTCATTGCGAGGAACGAAGCAATCTTAATGCAGTAGCCTATATTTTGGCAATTTTCTGTTTACTTATTTCATTATCATCTTTTGCACAAAAACAGCGTACAAAAATGAACGATAAACAGATCGTTATTTATCAGTTATTGCCCCGCTTATTTGGGAATAAAAATACAACTAATGCCCCTTACGGAACCATCGAACAAAATGGTTCCGGTAAGTTTAACGATATTACCGAAAAAGCTTTAGATGGCATAAAAGAACTCCATGTAAATTATGTTTGGTATACGGGTGTACTTGCCCATGCGAGCTTAACCGATTATGCTGCCTATGGAATTAAACCTGATGATGCCGATGTGGTAAAGGGTAGAGCGGGTTCACCTTATGCCATCCGCGATTATTACGATGTAGATCCCGATCTGGCTGTTGATGTTAAAAACAGAATGAAAGAGTTTGAAGCACTTGTGAAAAGAACACATGCTAAAAACTTAAAAGTGCTGATCGATTTTGTTCCCAATCATGTTGCCAGAAGCTATCATTCTTATGCAAAACCAAAAAATGCATTCGATTTTGGTGCCAAAGACGATGTGAGCAAAGCTTTTAGTCCTAAAAATGATTTTTATTACATTCCAGGGCAACATTTTGTGGTTCCAGCCGGTGGACAAAAAACGCCACTTTCGACAATTCAGGATGATCAGTTTAATGAAACCCCTGCTAAGGCTACAGGGAATAATGTTTTCTCCGCCACTCCTAAGTACGACGATTGGTACGAAACCATTAAGTTGAATTATGGTGTAGATTATCAGAGCGGTGAAAAACAATATTTTGATCCCATTCCACCGGTTTGGCTAAAAATGTGTGATATTTTAACCTACTGGACCAATAAAGGGGTAGATGGCTTTAGATGTGATATGGCCG
This sequence comes from Pedobacter riviphilus, assembly GCF_014692875.1. Taxonomy (NCBI): domain Bacteria; kingdom Pseudomonadati; phylum Bacteroidota; class Sphingobacteriia; order Sphingobacteriales; family Sphingobacteriaceae; genus Pedobacter; species Pedobacter riviphilus. Next base: position 5,664,683 of record NZ_CP061171.1, read on the forward strand.
AAATGGTGCCTATTGCTTTTTGGAACTGGGTCATTCCACAGGTTAAAAAAGTGAATCCTGATTTAATTTTTATCGGAGAAGCCTACAACCCAAAAGTTTACAAGCAATATTTAGATGAAGGCAAATTCGATTACCTCTATGATAAAGTGGGTTTATACGATGGACTTAAAAAACTGGTCAGAAATGAACCAACTGCAGATGTAGCAGCGATTAAACATGCGTGGCAGGTAGAGTGTGCGGGTTTTGGCAATCGCATGTTGCGCTTTTTAGAAAATCACGATGAGGAGCGCATTGCATCGGCCGGATTTGCGGGCAGTGCTGAACTGGCTTTACCGGCCATGGTTGTTTCGGCAACATTGGGCTCAGGTCCGGTGATGCTTTATTTTGGTCAGGAAGTTGGCGAGCCGGGAAAAGGACGAGAAGGATTTGGTGGCGACGACAACAGAACCACTATCTTCGATTATTGGGGTGTTCCAAGCCATCAGAAATGGATGAATAATGGTGCTTTTGACGGTAAACAATTAACTGAAAATGAACAGAAACTACGTGCTTATTATCAACAGTTATTAAAAGTTACTTCAACAAGCGATGCGGTAATAAATGGTGAGATTTATGAGGTGCCCGCTGCTGGGAATATGAATAAGCGTATGTATGCTTTTATCCGTTACTCTGGCAAACAACGTTTATTGGTAGTGGCCAATTTTGATCGGACACAAACCTTAACCGCCAATATCGAAATCCCTGATCAGATTTTGAAAGTTAAACATTCATCTCCGGTTACGGATCTGTTAACAGACAGAAAATTAAATATCCCGGCAGGAACAAGTATACCCGTAACCCTTACACCCGTTAGCGCACAGGTGATTGAATTTTAAGATAAAAAAATGAATTAACCGCAATGAACGCCAAGTGCTTCGCAAAGTAAGCAGAGATCTGATTTCAATTTCCGCTTTGCGCCTCTTTGCTTCTTCGCTCTGTGCCCTTTGCGGTTAAAAACTAAACCAAATAAAATGAGCTTAAAAACAGTATTCGAGAACCCGAAATTAACACTCGTACAGATTATCAACATGAGCGTTGGTTTTTTTGGTATCCAGTTCGGTTGGGATTTACAGCGTGCCAACATGGGCCGCATTTACGAAAACCTTGGTGCCAATCCAGATCAGGTTCCATTATTGTTTTTGGCCGCGCCCTTAACGGGTTTATTGGTACAACCAATCATTGGTTACCTGAGCGATCGTACCTGGCATCCAAAATGGGGCAGAAGAAGGCCTTATTTTATGATTGGTGCCATTGTGAGCAGTATAGCGCTGATTTTTATGCCACATAGCAGTGCTTTATGGATGGCTGCGGGATTACTCTGGATTTTAGATGTTTTTGGCAACATTGCAATGGAACCTTTCCGCGCTTTTGTTACCGATAAATTACCCGATAGCCAGGTTAACCGGGGGTTTATTATGCAGAGTATGATGATTGGTTTAGGTGGGAGTGTGGCCTCGGCCTTACCGTGGATTATGAACAATGTATTCCACTTAACCAATACCGCAGAACAAGGAAGTATTCCAGAAAACGTAAAATTTTCTTTTTACATAGGTGCTTTTTTCTTCTTCGCCGCGGTGTTATGGACGGTTTTTACCACTAAAGAATATCCACCTCAGGATGTAGATTTTAAAGAAAAAGTAAAAGAAAGCAATAAAGGTTTTGGCGGTGGTGCAAGGGAAATTTTTTCTGCCTTGAAGAATATGCCTAAAAGAATGCAGATTGTTTCTTTGGTTCAGTTTTTTACCTGGCCAGGTTTGTTTTTAATGTGGTTCTATTATACTACGGCTGTTGCTGTTAATGTTTTTGGTGGTAAAGATGCTGCTGATCCGGTTTATGCACAGGGAGCAGATTTTGGTAGCTTAACACTCGCTTATTACAGCGTAATTACTTTTCTATTTGCACTGGTGTTACCAAAAATTGCCGATACCTTGGGACGCAAAACCACACATGCCCTTTGTTTAACCTGTGGCGCCATTGGTTTGATCAGCGTGGCCTGGGTGCATGATAAAAACATGTTGTATCTGTGTATGACGGGCGTAGGTATTGCCTGGGCAAGTATCCTTTCTATGCCATACGCCATGTTAAGCGGATCTTTACCCAAAGATAAAATCGGAATTTACATGGGCATTTTCAACTTTTTTATTGTATTGCCAGAGATTATTGCCTCCTTAGGCTTTGGTTGGTTAATGCGTAATGTACTCCATAACGATAGGCTTTTGGCAGTTCAACTGGGCGGAGGCTTAATGATTTTAGCTGCTGTAATCTGTTATGTATTTATCCGCGAACCAAAGAAAACTGACGAAGTCTTGGCTTCAAAGCTTGGAGTAGAAGAAAATAGATCTGTATAAACCATTCCTTGGTCTGTGTCCCCACAGACCAATAAGATATAAATAGGTCAATATAAGATATCAAATAGATCAGTTTAATAAATCCATAGTTATTCCATGGTCTGTGTCCCCACAGACCACCAACATTTCGGTTTGTGGGGACACAAACCGAGGAGATAAACTGTGCCTGTAAATCATAAATCCCTAGCCAAATGAAAAAAATAATTTATCTATTGCTATTGATAGTAGCGTTTAATAGCGCCTGTAAAAAAGCATCTACAGATGGTGGCATAGAGCCAACGCCAACCAATCAAACAGCAGCTTTACCTGCCGGAGCCAAAGATGGAGCGGTATTTATCAATAACGGAACATCGGCTATTGTAACACTTTATGCACCCGGTAAAAAATCGGTATCGTTGATCGGTGAATTTAACGATTGGTCAACCACGACCTTACCCATGAAAAATACACCAGATGGAAATTATTGGTGGATTCAGATAGATAACTTAAACCCAAATACAGAATATGCCTATCAGTTTTATGTAGATGGAAACTTAAAAGTTGCCGATCCTTATTGCGAAAAAGTACTCGATCCTGATAATGATAAATACATTACTGCAGCAACGTATCCAAATTTAAAAGTCTATCCAACAGGTAAAACAACAGGAATTGTAAGTGTAATGCAAGCTAATCAGCCACTTTATACTTGGAAAAATGCCAGCTTTTCCCGTCCCACTAAAGATAACCTGGTCATTTACGAATTGCTCATCCGCGATTTTACCGCCGATCATAATTATGCATCAACCTTGGCCAAACTCGATTATTTAACGGGTTTGGGCATAAACGCAATTGAGTTAATGCCGATAAACGAATTTGAAGGTAATTTAAGCTGGGGCTACAATCCGTCGTTTTATTTTGCACCCGATAAATATTATGGTACCAAAACGGCTTTGCAAAACTTTATTGACGAATGCCATGGCCGCGGCATTGCCGTAATTATGGATATGGTATTAAATCATTCTTTTGGCCAATCGCCTATGGTGCAATTGTATTTCGATGGCTCAAAACCTACTGCAAATAGTCCGTGGTTTAATGTTGATGCCAAACATCCTTTTAATGTGGGTTACGATTTTAACCATGAAAGCCAAGCCACCAAAAAATTCTCGAAAGATGTAATGAAATTTTGGATGCAGCAATACAAAATTGATGGCTTCCGTTTCGACCTTTCCAAAGGGTTTACCCAGAAATCGTCGACCGATGATGCACAGTTTAGACTTTATGATGCAAGCCGCATTGCGATCTGGAAAGATTATAATGGTTATATCAAGAGTATTGATCCTAATTTTTACGTGATTTTAGAACACTTTGCCGAAGAATCGGAAGAAAAAGTTTTGGCCGATGATGGTATGATGCTTTGGAACAACATGAATTACAATATGAACGAGGCAACCATGGGTTGGTTAGATAATTCTAATTTTCAATGGGGTTTTTATGCCAATCATGGGTTTGCCAAGTCAGAGAACTTGGTTGGATATAGCGAAAGTCACGACGAGGAGCGGTTAAACTTTAAGAATATTACCTATGGAAATGCTTCAGGTAGTTATGTAATTAAAGGAAATTTAGCCACCTCATTAAAAAGGGAAGAATTGGTAGCTGCATTTTTATTTAGTATCCCTGGTCCGAAAATGATCTGGCAGTTTGGCGAGCTTGGTTACGATATCAACATCGATTTTAATGGAAGAACGGGTGAAAAACCGATTAAATGGGATTATTATACAGATCCTAACCGTAAAGCTTTGTACGATGCTTATGCCAGATTGATCAGGCTGAAAAAGAACAACAGTATTTTTAATTCAACAAACTCCACCTATAGTCTTGCCGGAGGAGTCAAATACATTAAATTAATAGAAGGAGCAAATACGGTTGTAGTAGTAGGCAATTTTGATGTAGTAAATCAAACCGCTAATATCGATTTCGGATCGGCCGGTGCCTGGGTTGATGCGATAGGAAGCAGCATTAACCTTTCATCAAATAGCTATAACAGAACTTTAGCACCGGGAGAATATCACATTTTTAGTAAGGCAGCTTTAAAGTAAAAATCTGTAGGCAATAATCTTGTTGTTTTTAGTTAATATTGTGATAACAACTAACAGGTTAATGAGCAGTAAACTAACGCATCACTTATTATGGGAACGGTTACGGGTTGGCGATAAAGATGCGTTTTTTGATCTGTATGCAGCGCTTTATTATCCACTTGTTAATTTCGGTATCAGGGTTTGTGCCGATGCCGATACTGCCAGTGAAGCTACAGATCTTGTTTTTACCACCATTTGGGAGAAACACGAAAGCTTAACCCGTGTTGATCATGTTGAAGCCTATCTGCGTACCTTTCTTAAGCGCAAATTGCTCAGGATATTGGAAAGAAAGCGCAAAATTAACGATGCGCTTTTTAATGCCGGGGCCGATGGCGATTGGATGGAAATGAGCTACGAAGAGTTTATTGTTAAGGTGCAAAGCGACGAACTGGTGCAGCATCAGCTCAAAAATGCATTGGAAAAACTCACCTTTAAGCAAAAACAGCTCATCCATTTAAAATTTTTTGAAGGTTTAAGCTATGAGCAGATTGCCGAACAAAGCAACCAGACGATAAAAACGGCGTATAATACCATTTACGATGCGCTTAAAATCCTGAGAAAAGAATTTAATACATAAAATTATTTACGAAGTTTAATTGCAGCAGTGAAAGAACTTCGTAAATCTTGATGAATAACCTGTCTTAAAACTTCCAAAGTCTCCCTTACGCTCAATCTCGTTATAAACTTCTCATTTGGACAGAAAATATGCGTTAACGATAGAAGCGGCATCCTTTTGGTGTCATCCTGAGCCGAGTCGAAGGAAAGCCAAAAGATACAGCGGATAGCGTGTTAAAACGCCCAAAAATAAACGGTACTTAAATCTACTAAGGGTCTTTTTATTTCCATAGTTTACCAGCTGTGGATAATTGAGAGTTTTTTATATTTTTGAAACGAACATTTCCGTCTCCGTAGGTGCTGTAGTCCCGTTATCCACTCCAATCTTTTTATTGCAGATAAACGGTATAGTTAATATTGTTTTAAGCAATAAAAAGGATTTTCGTTACTACCGGGTTTAGGAATAAGAGGCTTTGTGCTCCTTATACCTGTTTTGCACCCTGCAGCCCCAAATAGTAAAACAGACTGCGCCCCTAAACCTGATAGAAGCGGGCATTGAACACAGTGAGATAAAGCGGATAGCAGGACTATCAAACCCAAATGCTGCTGTAATTGCTTTCCCAAAAAAACTTGCAATTATTTAAGTAATAAAAATATCTGCCCTACCCTTTAGAACCTTTGAAAATACTATTCCTGCAAATTAAATTTCTTCATTGTGTTCTCATTCAGGGCACATATTCCGCTATATTAAAAAAAAGTTAAAATTTTCTTAGGAAAAAGTAAAGCTTTTGGGCACTGATATATAAAAGGCAAATGATAATGGTTGATAGAAGTAAATTCAATGCAGAAGATTTTCTTGTCGATAGCACTTTCCAGCAATATTGTGCCGGGACTGATAAGCTTTGCATTGGATATTGGGAAAAGTACATTAATGCCCACCCCGAGCAGGCTGCAGTAATTGCAGAAGCAAAAAAACTTTACGTGATATTGAGCGGGAATAAACGCCCATTAAATAAACAGACCGAGATTTTAAGGGGAAGTATGTTTCCTGAAGAAAAAGTGGTTAAACTGAACCGTTATTTATGGCTTAAAATTGCAGCGGCATTAGTTTTAGTGCTTGGTTCAGTGCTGGTTTATAACACATACTTTAAGCACAACAATACCGGAAATGCTGCACAGGAGGTTTATAGCTTTACTACAAAAAGCGGCGAGCGTAAAAAAATTAAGCTTCAAGATGGAACAACAGTACTCTTAAATGCCAAAAGCACTTTATCGGTTACAAAAGGTTTTAACGATCAATACAGAGAAGTTACCTTAACAGGCGAGGCTTTTTTTGATGTGGCTCACGATAAAAACAAACCTTTTAAAGTGCGCACAACCGATTTTAACATCAATGTATTGGGTACTGCTTTTAATGTAAAGGCTTATCCCGATGAAACAACTTCAGAAGCCACTTTAATCCGTGGCCTAATTACAATGGAAGGGGTAAATGGTAACGGTGGGACCATTACCTTAAAACCAAGCGAGAAAGTTACTTTTTACAAGAGTGTTGCTCAGCAGCAGAAAAGTAAATTACTTAAGCATGCCACCTTACAGCCCGAAATTACTATTAACCATTACACAAAGATTAAAGACAGCACCATTGTAGAAACAGCCTGGACACAGAACCGGATCGAAATTTACGATCAGGATTTTGATGAGATTAAGAATGTTTTAGAAAAATGGTATAACGTCGAAATTAAATTTACAGATCCTTCGATAGAAAAATACCGTTTTACGGCAACCATTACAAACGAAAGCATTGAAGAAGTTTTACATGCTTTAAAAGCAGCTGAAAATAATTTTAAATATGAGATAAAAGGAAAACAGGTAACCATCTCGAAATAGGAAGAAAAAGGACGGTGTTGGAGCACCGCCCTTGTAAATTTCTCTTTTGATTAATTAATGGCAGTTTATGCGCAAACAGATTGCTGCCAAGAACTTTATGCAACCAAAAAAACAAAAATATGATTTATTATTACTTACTGCAAGGGCGCCCAAAATATAAGGCGCTTCTAAAATTCATTATGCTAATGAAACTAGCCTGTATTATGGTTTTCATTACCTGTCTTAATGTTTCGGCATCGGTTTTTTCTCAGGAAAAAATTTCTTTAGATGTTAAAAAAACAAAGCTAGCCAGGGTTTTACAGATTATTGAACAGCAAAGCAGTTACCATTTTGTTTACAGTTCTTCTTATGTTCCGGTAAATAAAGACGTAAGTATTACGGTAACCAATACTTTGGTTACGGATGTGCTGGCAGCCATTTTAAACAGAACAAACCTGAAATATTCTGTTTCTGAAGGCGGCTTAATCGTAATCAGCAAAAATAAAGAAGTACCCATTAGTGGAACCGTAAAAGATGCCCTTGGAGGGGCTTTGCCTGGTGCAAGTGTGAGGGTTAAAGGAACTGGTATTGGCACTTCTACCGATATAAACGGGAAATTCGTCTTAAATGCCCCCGAAAATGCAGTTTTGGTGGTTTCTTATGCTGGTTTTCAAACCAGGGAAATTGCTATAGGCACGCAAAACAGTATCGATATCGTACTGGTAGAAGATACCAAACAGCTTACTGATGTAGTGGTTACTGCTTTAGGTATCAAAAAAGAAAGAAGAGCATTAGGTTATTCGGTTACACAGGTAAGTGGCGAAACGTTAACACAGGCCAGAGAAAATAATGTAGCCAACTCTTTAGTAGGTAAAGTAGCTGGTTTAGATATCAGTTCCACATCAGGCGGTGCTGGCGCAGCAACCAGTGTAACCATTCGCGGAGTTTCCAGCTTAAGCCAAACCAACCAGCCCTTATATGTAATTAATGGTGTACCGATGGAAAATAAACCGGTAGGTTTAAATAACCTAAATGCCAATGGCAACTCTGGTAGCCAATACGATAATGCACCGGATTTTGGGGATGCAGTTGGAAACTTAAATCCAGATGATATTGAAAGTATTTCAGTACTTAAAGGTGCTGCGGCTGCAGCATTATATGGTTACCGTGCAAAAGCAGGGGTAATTCTGATCACCACCAAAAGCGGAAAAGGGAATAGCATCGAATTTAATACCAATTACGTTGCAGAGCAAGTAATGGACAGAACCAACTGGCAGTACGTTTACGGACAGGGCGCCAATGGTGTAAAGCCAACTGATGCCGCTGCTGCTGCACAGGTAGGTGGATCGAGCTGGGGCGCCAGATTAGATGGTTCTAACGTGGTTCAGTTTGATGGGGTAAGCAGACCTTATACTGCACAGAAAAATAATATAGAAGATTTTTACCGTACCGGAGGCACATGGTCTAACACCCTGGCTTTGAATAAAAGTTTTGATGGTGGCTCCATCCGATTATCTGCCAACGATGTACACAATACTTCGGTTGTGCCTAATTCTGGTTTAAACAGGCAATCTTTTAATCTGGTAGGCACCTTTAACCCAATTAAACGCCTAACCATTGATGCCCGCATGAATTACATTTTAGAGCAGGCTAAAAACAGGCCGATGGTATCAGATGGTGCAGGTAATGCCAATTATAATGTGGCCTTTTTACCAACCAGTGTAAGTGTAAAAAACCTCGATCCTTGGAAAGATGCAAATGGAAATGAAATTCAGTACAATAAAGGCAATGCTTATGCCACCAATCCATGGTTTGCGGCAAACGAATTTGTAAACAATACCAAACGCGAACGTTTGATCAGCTCTTTTAATGCCCGCTATACTTTTGATAATGGTTTGTTTTTACAAGGTCGTGCGGGTCGCGATGCTTATAACGATACCTATAAAAATGTAGTGCCCTCGGGTACAGCTTATTATGCTCCCGGTAAAATTGTAGAGCAGGCCACCAAATTTGCAGATGTTAACGTCGATGTATTAATCGGCAAGCCCTTTAAAATAGACGAAGATTTCTCGATCACGCCAAATATCGGTGGCAGTTACCGTAGAACAAATATAACTCAAACGACCAATAGTGGTGCCGATTTTGCCGTAACGGGTGTTTATAACATTTTAAATGCGAAAAATAAATCAGTGGCTTATGTCACATCCGAAGCCGAAACACAATCTGTATATGGTACTTTAGAACTCACATATAAAGATATTTTGTATTTAACCGGTAGCGGACGTACCGACTGGTTTTCTACACTGGCAACACCTGGTAAAGACAATAAGTTAAATGTGGTTTATCCATCCATTAGTGGTTCATTTGTTTTTTCAGAACTTTGGAAACCATCATTCTTAAGCTTTGGTAAAGTTAGGGCAGGTTACGCAGTAGTTGGCCAGGCCACTGATCCTTATCAAACTTTGTTGACCTATAGTTTGAGAAGTGAGGTTTTGAACGGATTGCCATTGGGTACCATTTCGAATGTAAATATTCCTAATTCTGCATTAAAGGCTTCAAAAGCCTCAGAATTGGAGATCGGAACGGAAATGCGCTTCTTTGGAGACCGTTTAAACCTTGATTTTACCTGGTACAAAAAAATATCTAAAGATGAAATTACTTTTGTAACCACATCTACCTCAACAGGTTATAGTGGTGCGGTGTTGAACTCGGGCAAAATAGAAAATAAAGGGGTGGAGCTGTTGCTTTCTGGTCAGGTGGTAAAAAACAAAGATTTCGTATGGACTTCTTCTTTAAACGGATCGTATAATGATAACAAAGTAATCTCGCTTGCAGATGGTGTGACTTCAAATCTTATTGCCACTTCAAGATCTGGAGTTGGCTTTTTACAGAATATTCCGGGCAAAGCAGCCTCTCAGGTGATGGCTTATGATTATAAGTACGATGCATCAGGCAATATTATGCTCGGCGCAAACGGTGCCCCCCAACGTGGAGATCTTGTTGCATATGGCTCTGCCTATAATAAATGGTTTGCCGGCTGGAATAACGAGTTTAATTATAAAGGGGCAACATTATCATTTTTGATTGATGGTAAATGGGGCGGGAAATTATTTTCAGCTACCGATTATTATGGCTATGTATTTGGGTTACACCAGGCCACACTTGAAAACCGTGAAGCTTTAGGAAATACCGCTGCAGCTTATTATCAGCTTTCTGCAGATAACGTATCAAATAAATTTGTACAGGATGCTAGTTTCATAAAGTTCAGACAGATGACCCTGGGTTATAACTTTCCTGCCAAAATGTTCAATAACAAGATACATGGCTTAAATGTAAGTCTTGTTGGTCGAAATTTATTTATCCTGATGAAAAAGACAGATAATATCGACCCTGAATCGAGTTACAATGCCACTTTTCCGGGATTGGAACTGGGGGTGTACCGCCGGTTAGAACGTTTGGTGTAAACCTTAGTGTTAAGCTTTAATTTTAAACAGACAGAACAATGAAAACAAACATATTAAAAAAATATAGCCTGTTACTTTGTATCGGCATGTTAATGATCTCGGGTTGTACCAAAAATTTCGAGGATATCAATACCAACCCTTCTGCATATGGAGCAGCAACTTTTGATCCCAATTATACTTTAACTACTGCTCAGCTTACTTACACCGGGAGTATCGATTTCGCTTACGATACCTGGAGAGGAAATCTCATTTATTCATCAACCATGATGCAGGGACTTTCTACCGTGCTGAGTTATTGGGCGGGGATAAATATTTACTTAACGAGGGTTATACCGCAGCATACTGGGGCAGCACAACTGTTGGGGCTTACGTAGAGCAGGTTAAGCCGATTGTAGATATTGTTGAATTTACAAAAGGATCTCCTAAATATAATAACGTTCGGCAGGTGGCCCGGTTATGGAAAGCACTGATCTTTGAACGTATTACAGATTTATATGGCGATGCACCTTATTCAGAAGCAGGACAAGGTTATTACACAGGCAATTTGGCACCTAAATATGATAAACAACAGGCAATTTATACCGATTTGTTAAAAGAAGTAGAAGAAGCAACAAATGCATTGGATGTTAATGGAGATAAGGTTACAGGAGATGCCATTTACAAAGGAGATATCAATAAATGGAAAAGATTCGGAAATACATTATTGTTACGTATAGCCATGCGTTTAACCAAAGTAGATGAAAACACGGCTAAGGCTTATGCTCAAAAAGTTATTGGTAAAACGATGATTAGTAACGATGATAATGCCCTTGTTAAACATGATGTATCAGGTGCGAGAGTAACCCAGAATCGTAATAGTCAGGTACTGGCCGGCGATGGCGGACAAGAAAATTATTATGTGAAGTGGTCGCAGACATTTATTAATAAATTAAAAACAGCGAACGATCCACGTTTAGGAAAAGTTGCGGTTACAGGTCTTTATCTTGATGAAAACAGTAAAACACAAAATCCTAATTACAGTGCCGATCCGCTTTTACAAAAAGGAATGCCTAACGGAAAAGACCTGAGCGGTATAGCAGGCAGAGATGTGAGGCAAGATGCTTCCTATACAACTTTTGCTGCTTATTCATCACCAAACCCAGCAATGATTAAGAAAGACGGGGTAACTTTTATCTTAACCTATACCGAAAGTGAATTGTTATTGGCAGAAGCAGCACAAAGATGGGCAATTGGCGGATCTGCGGCGGCCCACTATGCTAATGGTTTATCTGCTGGTATCACTTTCTTATCGCAATACGACGCTAGCCTGGCAATATCGGGCACAATAGCCGACGCCTACGCCATCGCCAATCCATATATTCCGGCAAATGGATTAGAAATGATTAATACCCAATACTGGCTACATACATGTACCATGTTAGATTTTTACGAAACCTGGTCTAATTGGCGCAGGTCAGGTTTCCCGGCACTAAGCCCCGTAGTTTACCCCGGAAATGCTACTAATGGAACTATTCCCCGCCGTTTCCCGTATCCAGTAGAAGAGGCAACGAAGAACGGTGTTAACTATAAAGCCGCTTCTGCGGCTGTACCTGGCGGAGATAGTCTGACCGGTAGAGTTTGGTGGGATAAATAATTTATATCATCCCGGTTTTTACTGGCCGACATTGCTTATGCAGTGTCGGCTTTTTTGTTCCATTATTTTCTATTGTATTTTCATCAAACGTTTGCGTGAAACTTGCTTGGGTGTATGAAAAAGTTTAGTTTATCTTTAACTCAATATGCGCATCATCTTCAGTATTAAAACTGTGATATGCTTAACAGAATAAGCTAAACGCTACTTTATATTAATTCATTATTTACACATGAAAAGCATTCTATTTACGGTTGGTTTCATTATCACCGCTCAAAGCCTTTTATTCGGTCAAACCGACAGCACAGTTATTCAATCAGTGCCTAACATTAAAGAAATAAAGGCTGGTGATAAGAAAATTGTTTTCCCTCAAAGTCCGAAGGGTTATTCCTTGGTATTTAAGGGAAGTAACCGCACACCGATTATCGACGAATCTGGAAGCATAACTACTCCATTGGTGGCCACAAATGTAAACTTGTACTTCGAGCTGATTAGTCAGGTAAGTGATACAATAAAGTACGATGTATCCAAACAGATCGTTGTTCCGGGCAAATTCCCTGATGGAGGAGTTAACCCACAGCCTTTTGTAATCCCTGCTTTACGCGAATGGCATGGTGGTAAAGGCGATTTCTCTTTAACTGCAGCAAGCAGAATTGTTTTAAATACAGCGGATGAAAAACAGTTGCAGCGCGTTGCAAGTATTTTAAAACAAGAGCTGAAAGATCAATTAGGTTTTAACCTGTTAATTGTGAAAGGTAAGCCTAAGAAAGGGGATGTTTTTTTAACCTTAAACGTAAAGGATAAGAGCATTGGAGAAGAAGGTTATTACTTTAATACAGAAGATTTTGTTACCATTAGTGCTGTAAAATATCAGGGTTTATTCTGGGGAACCAGAACTTTATTGCAACTACTGGAACAGAAAAATGCTATTCCGAAAGGGTTGGCAAGAGATTACCCAGAGTTTAAAGTTCGCGGATTTGTGTTAGATGTAGGGCGTAAGTTCTTTAGCCTACAGTTTTTAAGAGATTATGTGAAATTTATGTCTTATTATAAATTAAACGATTTTCAGATCCACTTAAATGATAATGGTTTTAAAAAATATTTCAACGATAATTGGGCCGATACCTATTCGGCTTTCCGTTTAGAAAATACAACCTATCCGGGCTTAACAGCAAAAGATGGTTTCTATACCAAAAAGGAATTTATTGCTTTACAACAGCTAGCCGATAATTATGCTGTTCGTATTATTCCGGAAATTGATGCACCGGCACATGCACTGGCCTTTACCAAGGTGGTTCCCGAAATTGGTAGTAAAGCATATGGTATGGACCATCTCGATTTGCATAATCCACTTAGTTATACAGTTATCGAAAATGTGTTTAAAGAATATATTTCAGGCAGCACGCCGGTATTCACCGGTAAAGCGGTTCACATCGGTACAGATGAATATGCTAAAAAAGATGCAGAGGTTTTTAGGGCTTTTACCGATCGCATGATTAAATATGTAGAAGGCTTTGGAAAAGATGTTAGGCTTTGGGGAGCGTTAACACACGCAAAAGGTACCACTCCTGTAAAAGTAGAAAATGTGGTGATGAATACTTGGTATAACGGTTACGCTAACCCTGTTGAAATGAAGAAACTGGGCTATAAGCAAATCAGTACGCCTGACGGATGGCTGTATATTGTACCTGCAGCAGGATACTATTACGATTATCTGAATATTAAAAATCTTTATAACAAATGGACACCTTCTATGATCGGGAATGTTCAGTTTAAACCTGGCGATCCGACTATATTAGGGGGCTCTTTTGCGGTATGGAATGATATTGTAGGCAACGGAATTACAGAAAAAGATGTACACGACAGGGTATTCCCTGCCATGCAGGTATTATCACAAAAGATGTGGGGCGGCAGTAATACTACTTTAAAGTTCGACGACTTTAACGTTTTGAGCAAAAACATAGGAGAAGGCCCATCGTTAAATATAAGCGGCAAGCTATCTAAAAACGATATGCCATTTACAACCCTGTTTAATTTTGATAAAAAGGATAATCAAATTAAAACTACGAGAGCTGTTTACGCAGAAGGATATTCAAAAAATGCTTTGTCATTTTCAGGAAAAGATAGTTATGTCAGCTTACCATACACTGAAATAGGATATAATTATACCGTTTCGTTTTGGATAAACCCTGCCAGTAACAACTCGGATGGTGCAGTATTATTCAAATCGCCAAACGCTACTGTAAAATTAAGACAGACAGGTACTGGCAAACTTGGCTTTTCGAGAGAAGGTTACGATATTGATTTTGGATATGCAGTACCTGAAAATAGTTGGACACATGTAGTCATAACGGGAACCAACAAAGGCACCAGTCTTTACGTAAATGGTAAACTCGAAAAGCGATTGTATGATAACTGGATCACGTTTACAGACAAAGACAAAACGAAAGTACGTAAATCGGAAACTTTGTTTTTCCCACTTCAAACAGTTGGTGGATTTAACGGAAAGTTAGACGAATTACAAGTTTGGAACAAGGTACTGTCAGACGAAGAGATTCTGGCCTTAAAATGATAAAAAAGAATTAAATAATGCCCTCATCTCGATTGAATCAGTTTTCATCAGCCGACATCGCAATATGCATGTCGGCTTTTTTGTTCCCGCATTTTGAATAATATTTTAAGCAAACGTTTGTGCTGTAACAGTTTGAGACTTTGTTTCCTTATGCTTAAACTATATTTAAACTGTAATATTAAATAGTCGCAGATATTGGATTTGATTCCTTTTTATGAGTTAGTATCGGCTTATTAATCAAACGTTTGCGCGTTAATTTGGAAAAATATCTCCTTAATAAAACATTATCTTTAATTAACAAGCTACTGTATCTCACCTGTAATTTAATGGTTATTCACTTTTACTGCTGCGTAAGACTGTAGTTGTATTTTCTGGCGCTATACACAAATGATTTTTAATTAATATTTAACCCATTTAAACAAAAGAAAATGAAAAAAACAATTGCTTTACTCGTTGCTTCTTTAGCTTTTACAGTTTGTCTGTTTAGTAGTTTTACACCCGAAAAAGTAACTCTTTCGCCTAAAAAGGTTACGCGTCGGGGAGTGGTTACGGTTACAAAAAATTTCACTACCAGTAATGGCTTGGCTGCGGTGGCAACACTTCAGTATACTACCGGGCAGGTTTATTCGAGTATTACGGTAACCATACAAGGAGAGGGTAATGTTCCGTTAACTTCGGTATCCCATTCCTCAGGTCCAATTTACGCCGATACTTTCGAAGGTTATAAAGCTGGATCTTATTATGAATATTTTGTAGATGTATTGGTTACTGGAAATCCAACAATAGGCTGGCAGATTGGAGATGCAAGTGCCGAAGCCGTTGTAATTTAAGTTGCAACCCTAAATAAAGAGTCTACTGCTTCATTGCAGCAGTTTTTTGCAGAACCGGCATTGCCAAAAGCAATGCTGGTTTTTTTATGGTAACATTTCTAATGCGCTTTTTGATTAACGCTACAATAGTTTGATATTTAGAAACCAAACCAAAACAATGAAATTCAGATTTATACTCGCTACATTTTTAAGCATGAGCATTTTTGCATATGCACAACAAGAACCAAGAAAAAGCCAATCAAAAGAAACCGTAACCACTACCCAGGTTACCGTTAAAGATGAACCTAAATCTTCAGCAAATGAAAGAACTATTAAAGTGGAGAGCTCGGTAGTTACCAATCACAGTGTAAATATCGATGGCAAGGCTGTTCCGTATAAAGCCACTACGGGTACTTTGCCAGTTTGGGATGAAGATGGAAAACCGATTGCAGGTTTGTTTTATACTTATTACGAACGTAGTGATGTGCAAAATCGCGATAAGCGACCTTTAGTAATCTCTTTTAATGGTGGCCCTGGTTCAGCTTCAGTTTGGATGCACATTGCTTATACCGGTCCCGTGGTTTTGAATATTGATGACGAAGGTTATCCCGTACAGCCCTATGGTTATAAAGAAAATCCATACTCTATTTTAGATGTGGCAGATATTGTATATATCGATCCGGTTAATACGGGTTATTCAAGAGCGGTGAGCAAAGATATTCCAACCAATAAATTCTTCGGTGTACGTGCCGATATTAAATATCTGGCTGAGTGGATCAATACTTTTGTAACCCGTAATAACCGATGGGCCTCTCCAAAATTTTTAATCGGCGAAAGTTATGGCACCACACGTGTTTCGGGTTTAGCTTTAGAGCTGCAAAACAGTCAGTGGATGTATTTAAACGGTGTGGTATTGGTTTCGCCAACCGAACTTGGTATTGAACGTAGTGGCCCAGTTGATGCCGCTTTACGCTTACCATATTTTGCAGCTACAGCCTGGTATCATAAGGCACTTGCGGCCGATTTACAAAGCAAAGATTTAACGGCTATGCTTCCTGAAGTGGAAAGTTTTACCATTAGCGAATTAATTCCTGCTATTTCGCAGGGTGGGATGTTGAGCGCCGATAAAAAGAAAGCCATTGCCTCAAAAATGGCCCGTTACTCTGGTCTTTCAGAAAAAGTGATATTAGATTATAACCTCAACGTACCAACCGATTTCTTTTGGAAAGAATTATTGAGAGATAAAGGGTTTACTGTTGGTAGGCTAGATTCGCGCTACCGTGGTATCGATAAAATGAGTGCCGGCGAAGGGCCCGATTATAATGCAGAGCTAACCTCTTGGTTGCATTCCTTTACGCCAGCCATCAATATGTACATCCGCAACGAGCTCAACTATAAAACCGATTTGAAATACAATATGTTCGGTTCTGTATACCCGTGGGATAAATCTGGAGATCAAACCGGCGATAATCTCCGCCAAGCCATGGCACAGAATCCTTATCTGCATTTATTGGTGCAATCAGGTTACTATGATGGGGCCTGCGATTATTTCAATGCCAAATATAGCATGTGGCAGCTAGATGCATCTGGTAAACTTCAGGATCGCATGAGCTGGGAAGGTTACCGTAGCGGACACATGATGTATTTACGTAAAGATGATCTGAAAACGGCCAATAACCATATCCGTGAGTTTATTAAAAAAGCATTACCAAAAGCAGGAGAGGCCGCGAAGTTCTAAAATTTTAGAGTTGACAAATTCTTATGCAGATTGCTATAATTTGTCAAACTCTTTTAGGTTTATTAGGAGCGCAGTTGCAGTGCAATAATTAATGTTCGTCCTGCTTTACATTACAAGTCCGCACTCGTGCCTCGTTTGCGGGCTTTTCATTTCAATCAGGGCTAGGTAGGTTAGGGCGGTGGCATGGAAACCCCTCATCGTGGCAGGAGCAGCTGTAATCTAAACCCGACCCTAGTGGATGCTCCCGATTTAAGCACTGTTTTTTTGTTTTTATGGTGTGCTTGCTTGTTTTACAGGTTTCATCGGAGCAGAAGCGGGGGCGGGGGAGAACCAAACCAAAGTACTGCTGCAATTGCTTTCCAAATCATATCATCTTTTTAGTACAGAAAGAATTCTTTGTGCATCGCTATTGCTTTTCAACTTATTAAGAGCGCAGGCGCAGTTCAATAATTAATGTTCGTCCTGCTTTACATTACAAGTCCGCACTCGTGCCTCGTTTGCGGGCTTTTCATTTCAATCAGGGCTAGGTAGGTTAGGGCGGTAGCACGGAAACCCCTCATAGTGGCAGGAGAGAGAGCAGGACGAAACCAAAGTACTGCTGCAATTGCTTTCCAAATCATAAAGAATAACTACTTGTGATAGCCATTTGTCAACACGTTGAAGCGATTTCACCCTCCCAAAACTGCAAACAAAAAACTGTTCACTGCAAACTAAAAATAATTACTTATTTTTGTGGTTCAATTATGCAGCAAATAAAAACATCATTCGATTTTGAAAAACCTATTGCCGATTTAGTTCAGCAGATAGAAAAGGTTAAGCAAGTTGCGGAAAAAACTAAGGTAGACATGTCTGCCACTTTAGACGAGCTTGATGGTAAATTAGATGAAACTACCAATAACTTATATAAAAATTTAACCGGTTGGAACAAGGTTCAGATGAGCCGTCACCCAGATCGCCCGCAAACCCTCGATTATATCAATATGATCTGCGATGATTTTATTGAAATGCATGGCGATAGAACGGTTAAAGATGATAAAGCAATTATTGGCGGTTTTGCTTCTATAAATGGTCAAACGGTAATGGTTATCGGTCACCAAAAAGGTAAAAATACCAAAGAGCGTCAGTTTCGCAATTTCGGTATGGCCAACCCTGAAGGTTATCGCAAAGCATTGCGTTTAATGCGTTTGGCAGAAAAATTTAATAAACCTGTTATTTCTTTTATCGATACTATGGGTGCTTACCCTGGTTTAGAAGCCGAAGAACGTGGACAAGGTGAAGCTATTGCAAGAAACTTATTGGAGATGTCTGTTCTACGTGTACCGATTATCTGCATTGTTGTAGGTGAAGGTGCTTCTGGAGGTGCTTTGGGTATCGGTATCGGCGATAAAGTGTACATGTTAGAGCATACCTGGTACTCGGTAATCTCTCCTGAATCTTGCTCATCTATTTTATGGAGAAGCTGGGATTTTAAAGAGAAAGCCGCTGAATGCTTAAAATTAACTTCTGATGATATGTTTGGAAACAAACTAATTGACGGCATTATTCCTGAGCCACTTGGAGGTGCACATCAGGATCCGGAATTGATGGGCAAAACATTAAAAGAATATATTGTTAAAGATTTAGCCGCTTTAGGCAAACTAAAAACCGATAAACTGATTGAACAGAGAATTGATAAGTTCTGTGCGATGGGTGTTGTAAACGAATAATCATTAACTAAAATAAATTTGAATCCTGTTTGGCAATGCTGAACGGGATTTTTTTTGTTAGAAGATTAAATTAAAATCTTAAAGTTCTTGTCGTAATTTTATTTGGCGAACGTCATTCCCGCGCAGGCGGGAATCTTAATGCGTATGTTAAGTCTTAAGATTCCCAATCAAGTTGGGAATGACGACTTATCTAATAGAATTTTGTGAGTAACTCATAGGTTTTTTGACGCGCAGCCCTCAATGATGTCATTAGAAACGAGCGCAAACGCAAACAAAAAAAGCAGCTACAAATTAATGCAGCTGCTTTGTAAGCTATTTTCAGATCCGTTTACTGTTGTGGCCCTTGTTGTGGGAAAAACATCGATAAACGGCCTTCCAGGTTATTAAATGTTTTCTGCAGCTTCTCGCTCAACTTATCCTGACCCGCAGCTTTACTCGTTTTAATCATTCGGTCCAGATAGTATAAGCCGGTTTGAATATTCTGCGATCCGGTTAAACCTTTTGATTGTGAAATATCTGCCAGGTAGTTTAACTCTTTATTGATATAATCGCCAGATTTGTCTAAAATATCATTGGCTCTGGCAGTTTCGCCTAGTTTATATAAGTTTTCAGCCATGTAGAATTTCACCACAACAGTGCGGATGCCGAAGAATTTATCAGGCATTACCTCAAAATATTTATCTACTACTTTTTTTGCCTCAGCAGTTTTACCTTCTTTAATTAAGCTGTTGGTTAAGCTACTGAAGATATTGGTGAAAATGAAAGTATCATCTGATGATTGAGGATCTAAATATTTAGCAGTTTTCATATTTCCCCACTTAAATTTAGTCATCACATTATTATACAATACAGGTGTATTTAATTGCTCTGGTCTATCCTCAGATGCTGTTGTGTCAGCCTTAAGCGGCAATAAACGCATGGCTAGGCCTTCGTTGTATAAATACTTATCCAAGCCATTGTATTGATCTGAAGGCACTGTAGAAGCGAAATAAATCGGGCGCTTCCAATTGTTGTGTGCAAGGATATCGAACATGGCCAAAGTTCCTTTAGTAACATAACCTTTATTAAATTTCCAATCCATTGTGGTGGTAATTTTTGAAGCATCGGCTGCAGGCACTGTTCCTGTACTTACTACTTGCTGCGGATCTACCGTAATTTTAAGGTTTTTAGTTGGTAAGAAATTAGATTTTGAGCCATCCTGCATGGCTACTTTATCGCTCTCATCGTTTGATAACAATAAATCAACTACGTTTTTAAGCTCAACACTACCTGCAATTTTATAATCATCGTATGGCATTACATCTCTTTCTCCTTGTACATATTGCTCTGGTTTCATCGAAATTGGCAATGGAGCAGATTCATTTTGTTTTTGCCTTAAACCGTTGATGTACCAATCCGTATCAAATAAACTTAAGTTTACAATACGCACATCCGGACGGACGTTTTCTACCTCCTGGATGTACCAAAGTGGGTAGGTATCATTATCGCCATAAGTAAACAAGATGGCATTTGGCGCACAGGATTGTAGGTAATCCAGGGCAATATCATGTGGAACCAGTTTGGTAGAACGGTCATGGTCATCCCATCCCTGTTCGGCCATAATTACCGGAGCGGCCAATAATCCGATCACGGTTGCGCCAATGGCACCGGCAGTTGGCGTTAATTTTTTAAACAACCACTCTTTAATGGCCAGCGCCCCGAGCCCGATCCATATCGCAAAGGCATAGAACGATCCAACATAAGCGTAATCCCTTTCGCGGGGTTCTAAAGGTTTTTGATTTAAATATAATACAATGGCAATACCGGTAAAGAAGAATAGTAATGCTACAACTCCAGCATCTTTCTGGTTACGTTTGAAATGCCAAAGTGCACCAATAACACCTAAAATTAAAGGTAAAAAGAAGAAACGGTTGTATGCTTTATTATCAACTGTTGATGGCGGCAAATGACTTTGATCGCCGCGTAACCAGCTGTCAAACGGTTTAATACCACTAATCCATTCGCCTTCAAATCCACTGCCCTGGCCTTGCTCATCGTTCTGGCGACCAACAAAATTCCAGAAAAAGTAACGCATATACATGTAACCAATCTGGTAACTGGCCAAAAAGCCAACATTATCAACTAAGTTAGGGTGTTTACTATCGTCCAAATGCATCCACTCTTTATAAAAACTGGCATGTTTAGGGTCGTCGCTATACATACGTGGCAATAAAGTGTTGTTGTTGTACTCGTAGTCGGTTTTTTTGCCCGCTACTTCATATTTGTCTTTACCTTTTCTCCATATGGTTTTACCTTCCGTTACACCTGTTCTTTCAGAGTTATAGTTTGGTCCATAAGCCAATGGTCTATCGCCATACTGCTCACGGTTGAGGTAACTTAAGAAAGAGAAAGCATCTTTAGGCGCACTGTTATTTAAGTTCGGATCTGCCTTTGCCCTGATAATGATCATCGAGAAAGAAGCATAACCGAAAATGATTAAAACGGTAGAAATTAAACCTAGGTTTAATAATTTCTTTTGATGTTTGATCGAATAACGGATTCCCCAAACCAGGGCGCCGATTAACAAAATAGCGAAGAATAAAACGCCTGTTCCAAAACCTAAACCTAATGTGTTAACGAAGAACAGATCGAAATAAGCACCGAATGAGACCAGGTATTGGATAATACCATATTGGATTACCGCTAAGATTAAAATACCAACAATAAGGGTTTTAATAATTCCCGATGTTGTTGCTTTATCTGTTCTTTTGAAATAATAAATAAAAGCAAGTGCTGGGATGGTTAGTAGGTTTAACAAGTGGATGCCAATTGATAAACCCATAATATAGGCAATAAACAATAACCAGCGGTCAGCACGTGGCTCGTCGGCATGTGCTTCCCATTTAAGGATAGCCCAGAATACAATCGCTGTAAATAACGATGATTGTGCATAAACCTCCGATTCTACTGCCGAAAACCAAAAACTATCAGAGAAAGTATAAGCCAAAGCACCAACGGCGCCTGCTCCCATAATACTGATTAACTTACCTGTTGTTAATTCTTCACCAGCTTTTAATACCGTTTTTTTAGCCAATGCAGTGATGGTCCAAAATAAGAATAAGATGGTTGCTCCGCTCGAAACAGCTGAACCTACGTTCATCCAGTAAGCGATTTTGGTTAAATCTCCAGCTGCAAAAATGGAGAAGAAACGTTGGATCATTAAGAATAAAGGTGCACCAGGCTGGTGAACAACCTGCATTCTAAATGCCGATGCGATAAATTCACCGCAGTCCCAAAAACTGGCAGAAGGCTCTAAGGTTAAAACGTAAGTTAGTGTAGCAATTAAAAAGCAGATCCAGCCTACTATATTATTAACTTTTGAATAATTCATTGGTTTGTATAATGATATTAAAAAATGTTTTCACATAAAAATGCTGCCGAAATTAACTATTCTAGTCGATAAAACAGGTAAATTTTTAGATTGATTTAACAATTTTTAACGGCCTAAGGCCTTTAACATAAAGGATTTTGATTTATTGGGAAGCAAAAACCCATAAGCCGAGAGGTGAAATCTGCCTATGGGTTAAAATTTAGAATGTTTTTTGCTTAACCTGCAGCAAATGGGGTAAACCTTATAATCAGATCGTTGTATTGTTTTTCGAGGCTTTTGCTTAGCCCAGCCTGTTTAAATACTTCGGTTAATTTTACCATTTGCCCTAAATAACCGAGATAGAAACGTACATTCTGCTCTGATGATAGCTGGTTTTTACTTTCTGAAACATCAGCAAGATGGGTTAACTCTTTGCCTACATAATCAGCAGTTTTTTTAATCATTGCGTTCGCACGGTTTAAATCATTTAACCGATACAGGTTTTCGCTTAAATAATAAGTGCTCATTACCTGACGCATACTGTAAAATTTAGAAGGAATCACCTCAAAATATTTATTAGCCACTTTTTTGCTTTCGGTAATTTTGCCTTCGTTTATTAAGCCGGTTAATAAACCATTAAACATATTCGATAACATGGTTACATCATCAGCAGATTGCCTGTCTAAATGATTGGCATTTTTGATATTACCAAAACCATACACATTCATCAGGTTGTTGTACAAAGGTTTAATGTTGATGCGTTCATAATCTTCTGTAATGGCCGTATCAGGTTTTAATGGAAGCAGCCTTTTGTTTAACCCTTCCGAATAGAGATATTTGTTAAGCCCTATATATTGCTCGTTGGGCATGGCTCCGCTAAAATAAATCGGTCGTTCCCAGTTATTGTGTGTTAAAATATCAAATAAAGCCAAGGTGCCTTTGGTTACAAAATTCGAATTGTAAGTCCATTCCATACTGCTTGCAATTTTACCTGCATCTTCCTTGGGCACAGTTCCGGTATCCAAAACCTGTTGCGGGCTTACAGCCAGTTTAAGGTTTTTGGTTGGTAATACATTGTATTTGGAACCATCTGTCATGGTTACTTTATCTTCGTCATGATCGGATAGGAGCACATCCAAAATTTCTTGTAACTCAATATGCTGCGCAATATTATAATCCTGATAGTACATAATATCCCTCGTACCTTCAACATATTGCTCATGCTTTAAAGTGATGGGTAAGGGGGCAGATTCGTTTTGCTTTTTTCGCATCCCATCAATGTACCAATCAGCCGTAAATAGACTTAAATTTACTACGCGTACATCCGGGCGGATATTTTCTACCTCCTGCGCATACCAAACTGGATAGGTATCATTATCGCCATAAGTAAACAAGATGGCATTGGGAGCACATGATTTTAGGTAATTGACAGACATATCTCTCGCTACGTGGCTATCAGAACGGTCGTGATCGTCCCAACCCTGGTTGGCCATAATTATCGGCGCACCGAACAAGGCGATAACTGTAGCAAAAATACTTGCACGCTGGGGTGTTAATTTTTGAAAAACCCAATCCTTTAATCCAAATACCCCTAAACCGATCCAGATGGCAAAAGCATAAAAAGAGCCTACGTAGGCATAATCTCTTTCGCGTGGTTCAACAGGAACAGAGTTAAGATAAACCACAATAGCCACTCCAGTGAAAACGAAGAGTAAACCAATAATGCCTGCATCCTTTTGGTTACGTTTAAAATGCCAAATGGCACCAATTAAACCGATAATTAAGGGTAAAAAGAAAAACCTATTATATGCTTTGTTCTCTACGATGGATGGTGGAAGGTTTTTTTGACTGCCAAGCCTAATTGCATCTAATGGTTTTACGCCGCTAAGCCAATTGCCATCTTTTCCGCCGAACTGCCCATCTTCATTATCCTGCCTGCCTACAAAATTCCACATAAAATAACGCATGTACATTTGCCCGGTCTGGAAAGAGAACATGTATTTTAAGTTATCTATCAAGGTAGGTTTATGTTCATCATTAAAACCCATGTAACTTTTGTAAAAGTTAATGTGTTCAGGTTTATCACTGTACATGCGTGGCAATAAAGTTTTATCGGCAAAAACATATGCCGATTTTGTGCCTGCCGATTCGTATTTTTTGTCGCCTTTACGTATAATTTTACCCGTTTCTTCAATGCCGATTTTTTCTGAATTGTAATTCTCTCCATAAAGCAGTG
This sequence comes from Pedobacter riviphilus, assembly GCF_014692875.1. Classification (NCBI taxonomy): domain Bacteria; kingdom Pseudomonadati; phylum Bacteroidota; class Sphingobacteriia; order Sphingobacteriales; family Sphingobacteriaceae; genus Pedobacter; species Pedobacter riviphilus. Next base: position 5,689,109 of record NZ_CP061171.1, read on the forward strand.
GTCTGTCGCCGTATTGATCGCGACCAACATACCTCGAAAAAGAGTATACATTATCTACATTATAGTTGTTTAAATTTGGTTTGGCCTGCGCCCTGATAATGAGGAGTGCAAAAGAGCTATATCCAAAAAGCAGCAGAACGGTAAATAACATAGCCAGATTTAAAATCCTTTTATTTTTAAGGATAGAATAACGGATGCCATAAACCAAGCTCCCGATTACGAGCACTGCAAAAAACAATATGCCCGTTCCAAAACCTAAGCCAATGGTGTTTACAAAAAAGTAATCGAAACTTGCTGCAAAAGATATTATATATTGAATGATGCCAAATTGAATGGCCGCTAGAACAGCAATTGAAACAAAAAATACTTTTAAAATGCTTTGCCAACTGGGCGATGGATTCTTTTTAAAATAATAAACAAATATTAAGGCAGGAATGGTAAGCAGGTTTAAGATGTGTACACCAATAGAAATTCCCATCATGTAAGCCACAAAAAGTAACCAACGGTCTGATTTAGGTTCATCAGCCTGCGATTCCCATTTTAATATACCCCAAAATACAATAGCCGTACAAAGCGACGACATCGCGTAAACCTCAGCCTCTACGGCCGAAAACCAAAAACTGTCAGAAAAAGCATAAGCTAAGGCGCCAACCAAACCGGCACCCATAATCCCGATAATTTTTTGATTGGTGATTTCTTCGTCTTTTTTAATTACTGTTTTCTTGGCCAGTGCAGTAATGGTCCAGAACAAAAAGAGGATTGTACCTGCACTTGCAAGTGCAGATGATATGTTTATAAAATAGGCTACCTTGGTTTTATCGCCAAAAGCGAGTGTCGAAAATAACCTTTGGATCATGGAAACTATTGGAGCACCTGGCTGGTGAACCACCTCCATTCGGAAGGCAGAAGAAATGAATTCGCCACAGTCCCAGAAACTTACAGATTGATCTAAAGTTAAGATGTAGGTAAGCGCGGCAACGATAAAACAGAGCCAGCCTCCAATGGTGTTAATCCTTGAGTAATTCATAGTTTAATTTTAGTCTTTGATAATAAATGATTTAAGTGGTTCGTGGTAAAAAAAGTCGCATAAAAAAAGAAAATGTTGCACGCTATATGATGATTTTTTTATCTTTGCATCGCAAACAGGAACAGCGGGAAAGAAATTAAAAATATTTTAAAATCGCTCTTGCATATTTAAAATAAGGTTCCTACATTTGCATTCCCTTTCGAGGAGAATATCCTTGAGAAGTTTTTGTCCGATAGTATAAGGGTAGTACAACGGTTTTTGGTACCGTTTGTCTTGGTTCGAATCCAGGTCGGACAACTAAAATTTAATGTCGGATCATGTTTTAAATAGACATGATCCGATTTTTTTTAACCGTAAACTACACGAACCCATGCCATTGCAGTTTAACCCGGTAAAGCTTTTTTCCGGAACAGGTTCTAAGGGATTATCACTTAAGATTGCCGAACATTACGGCAAGCCACTTGGTAGCGTAACCATTCACAAATTCAGTGATGGAGAGTTTCAGCCTTCCTTTGATGAGTCAATTCGTGGTAGTGATGTTTTTCTAATCCAGTCTACTTATCAGCCTAGCGATAATTTAATGGAGCTTTTGTTAATGGTTGATGCTGCTAAAAGAGCATCGGCACATTATATTACAGCAGTTGTTCCTTATTATGGTTTAGCCCGTCAGGATAGAAAAGATAAGCCACGTGTAGCAATCGGTGCCAAATTAGTGGCCAACTTATTAAAATCAGCAGGTATTCACCGTATTATGACGATGGATCTACATGCTGCACAGATACAGGGTTTCTTCGATATTCCGGTTGATCACTTAGATGGATCGGTAATCTTTGTACCTTATATCAAAAGCTTAGGTTTAAAAAACTTAACTATTGCATCGCCAGATATGGGCGGTTCGTATAGGGCACGTACTTTTGCCAAATTTTTTAATGCTGAGGTAATTATCTGCGATAAACGCCGTAAACGTGCCAACGAAATCGAATCAATGTCGATTATTGGTGATGTAACCGGACAGGATGTAGTATTGATCGATGATATTTGCGATACTGCCGGAACCTTATCAAAAGCTGCAGCCTTGATTATGGAAAACGGTGCAGCAAGTGTAAGAGCGGTTTGTACACATGCTGTATTATCGGGCAAAGCAATAGAAACGGTAGAAAATTCAGTATTAACCGAGCTGATCGTTACGGATACGATTCCATTAAAACAGGAAAGTCCGAAAATTAGGGTGCTAAGTACAGCAAGTTTATTTGCAAGGGCAATTGCCAATGTAAATGAACATGGATCAATTAGTGATCTGTTTAGAGTATAGCGTTGGGCGTATTGCGATAAGCGCTTAAAACGCTAGTCGCAAAGGCTAAACAATAAAAAAGAGTTTAAATAAGGTTGAAGGTAGAGGGTTGAAGGCTTAAGGTCTTGATACTTGATATTCGATACCGAACACTAATAATTAAATAAATAAAAAATGAAAACAATCGCAATTAGCGGTTCTCCAAGAGAGAACGTAGGGAAACGCGATGCCAAGGAACTTCGCTACGAAGGTAAAGTTCCGGCGGTATTGTATGGTGGAAAAGAGCAACAACACTTAGCTGTGGTTATTGCTGATTTAAGAGATGTTATTTATACCCCGGATGTAAACTTTGTGGAGATTGATGTAAATGGTGTTAAAACCAAAGCTATCGTAAAAGATACTCAGTTTCACCCACTTACCGACGTATTATTACACATCGATTTTCTTCAGTTATTTGATGAGAAAGAAATTGTTATGGAGATCCCGGTTAAATTAACAGGAACTTCTCCAGGTGTTAAAATGGGGGGTAAATTAATCCAGAAATTACGTAAACTACGTGTTAAAGCATTACCAGCTAACATGCCACAAAACGTAGAAGTAAGCTTAGAGAAATTAGAAGTAGGTAGTTTATTCCGTGTTCGTGACCTTAAAGGTGATAAATACGTAATCACTAACACTCCTGAAGATACTATCGTTTCTGTTGCAATGTCTAGAGCATTAAAACAAGCAGAAACTGAAGCTGCTAAAGGTAAAAAGTAATCGGGATTCTTAGGATTTCTTGATTTCAAGATGAAGCGTTTCGATTTAATTCGGAACGCTTTTTTTTTACATTAAGATTAATCCGCTAATCACCTAACACTAACCACTTCGCTATTCATTAAGAAGTTGTTTGAAATGAATGAATTAATTTTGTGGTATGGGCTGCCGACTTCGGACTCCTGACTTCGGACCTTTTTTTTATCTTTGCCCCATGAAATATCTTATAGTTGGCTTAGGAAATATCGGACCTGATTATGCACATACCAGACATAACATTGGCTTTGATATTGCTGATGAACTGGTTAAAGGTTTAGGTGGTAGCTTCGATAATATCCGTTTGGCCTATTATGCTGAGGTGGGCTTTAAAGGTAAAAAACTGCATGTAATTAAACCAACTACCTTTATGAATCTGAGCGGTAAGGCCGTTAACTATTGGATGAAGGAATTGAAAATAGCACCAGAAAATGTACTCGTTATTGTTGATGACCTTGCCTTGCCTCTAGGAAAGCTAAGGTTAAAACTTCAAGGTTCCAGCGCTGGTCACAATGGTTTAAAAAGTATCGAAGAGGTTTGTGGTGGACAAAACTACGCGCGCCTCCGCTTCGGCATTGGAAACGATTACCCAAAAGGCAGGCAAGTAGACTTTGTTTTGGGTTTGTTTGATAAAAATGAACAGTTGGAACTTCCTGCATTGATTGATAAAAGTGTAGAATTGATTAAAAGTTTTGTAACCATCGGCCCGGCCCACACCATGACGGCTTTTAATAAGTAATTTTTTATAAGAATCGTTATACTGATCTGATAGCTATCATATTTATTTCAGCATCTTTGGCAAAACAAATCTTAAAATAAAATTAGAGCTGACGAATAGTTTGGCTGCATTACGCATAATCGAAAAAAAAGTTTTTTTGAAGAGCAATTGCAGTAGTTCTTTTTAACGTTAGTCCTGCTTTTCATTACAAGTCCTCGCTACGCTGTGGGCTTTGCATTTCAATCAGGTCTAAAAGGCAGTGTCTATACTGCTGTTGTGGGTAGAATAGCATAGTTTTATATAGACTTCCTTTTCGAGCCATGGTCTGTGTTCTCGCAGACTATCTGATCTGGCGAATCAAAGGAGTGGCGGCTTCCACTTTTCTGCGTCATACAGCCCCCAATAGTATTGCTGGCTGCGCCACCTAAACCCGATCACAGTGGTTCCGGTTTTCACCGGAAGGAACGGAGAGCGGGACTGCACAAGCCTAAAAGCCTCTGTACCTGATTTCCAGAAAAAAAAATAATGATGAATAGAATAGCTCGTCTATCGTTAGGTGGGGCAACAAACTAGGGGAGCAGCATCTAATTATCTGAAAAAAGACCCTGAAATAAATTCAAGGTGACGATCAATTAACACCGCTTCATTAAACAAAAAAAGACCATCTTTCGATGATCTTTTCATAAATATGTTTTAGTTAATGATTATTTAACTTTTTCTTGAGCTCTTGCAATGTAAGCATCAATTAATTGCGCTTCTGCACTCTCAGGATATTGTGTTTTTACTTTAGTATAAGCTTCAACAGCACCTTTAAAATCGTTTTGGCTTTCATTAACCAATCCTAATTTCTTTAAAAACATTGGTGAGGTAAATTTACTTGCTTTATCTGCCGCTTTTTTATAGTAAGTAGCCGCTTGTTTAAAGTCTTTCAATTCGCTGTAAGCGTCGCCTAGTAAACCTAAAGCCAATGGATCTGCAACTGGGCTACCAGTAGCGCTATATTTGCTTAATGCCTCTATAGCTTGTTTATATTCGCCCTTACGTAAGTAAATACCGCCTAAATAAAGGTTAGCTAAGTTTGCCGATTTTGTGTTGTCGTATTCTTTAGCTATTTGCTCTAAGCCCGGGTAACCCCCTTCGCCTTTAACCGCTCTGTTCGATAATGAGTCTACACCAACAAATTGTTCTGCTTTGTACATTTTGCTAGCGGCTTCTTCAGCACGACCTTTTAAATACACGCCTTGATACCAAAGATATATTAAAACTAATAAAACTACAGCACCTGCAATAAACAGTAAGCTCTTATTATTCTCTTGTAAAAATGAACCTTTTTTAGTTGGTTGAATTGTCTGGTTATCTGTTGTAGACATGTTTGTTTAAAAAATTTAAGATTGCAAAAATACATTTTTCAATCAAAGTATCAATCTTTATTTTGAAGTATTTGATTAAACATTAGTTATTTAGGCACGCAGATTATAAAATCGTTATGATAATTAGCGTAACAAGCTAATCAGTGTGTTAAACCAGGTTTGGTTGTCGCTAAAAATACCAGTATGGTTAATCACCAGGTACACCGTTTGACTTTCGGAACGGCTCACCGTAGATCTAATTCTGATGGGCTGCCAGAATGCACCGAAGTTTTTTGCAGATGAAGCTGGGAATAAATCGTCGAAGCCCATGTAAACCTCTTCTATATGAGACAGTGGAAGTTCCAATTGTTCATCTCCCGTAATAAAAAGACCGTTAGAGGCCAATAGGATATTGCCTTCGTGATTGTGAATAGGCTTTAAAAACGAAAATAAACCTACGATTTTTTTAATCCAGCCCGAACTTTTTTCATTGGTCAGTTCATGATCGTAAGACCATAGAACATTACCTTCTAACATTTTTTGTGCAACCATCTAATTTTCCTTGCTATGAAAGTACAATTTTTTTAAATGTTATTAACGTTTATTTTAAACAATGGGTGTTAAGAGGCTAAAAAACGGTAAATTTGTGACATATTTATGTGGTTAAAAAATATTACCCTTCTAAATTTTAAAAACTATACCGATGCAGATCTCCATTTCTCGGAAACGGTAAACGTTTTTACGGGTAATAACGGCTCAGGCAAAACGAATATGCTTGATGCCATTCACTATCTCTGTCTATGTAAAAGTTACTTTAACCCCATCGATAGCCAGCAGATTAAAACCAATGAAGAGGTTTTTATGATTCAGGGCGATTTTGAACGCAACGAAAAAAACGAAAAAATTTCTTGCGGAGTAAAACGCAATCAGAAAAAGCAGTTCAAACGTAATAAAAAGGAGTATGATAAATTGGCCGATCATGTTGGTCTTTTTCCGGTGGTGATGGTTTCTCCTTACGATGTGAACCTGATTATGGAAGGCAGTGAGGAGCGGAGAAAGTTTATCGATAATGTAATTTCGCAAACGGATGCACATTACCTGGATCAATTGATTACCTATAACCGTATTTTATTAAACCGGAATGCTTTGCTAAAGCAGATCGCCATTACCAGAAAATACGATCCTACGCTGCTCGAAATTTTGGATGAACAGCTGATTTTAGCGGGCAATAAGATATTCGCCATCCGTAAAGCCTTTATGGATGAGTTTATTCCGCTGTTTAATCAATATTATACCTACCTTACCGAAAACAGGGAAATTGTAGAACTGAATTATCAATCGCAATTGAACGAGGCCACTTTTGAAGAGCTGTTAAAGAAATCGGTAGAGAAAGACCGCGTACTGGAGCGGACCACAACGGGCATCCATAAAGATGAGTTGGCTTTTGTAATCAGTGGAATGCCTTTAAAGAAGTTTGGTTCCCAAGGTCAACAGAAGTCTTTTTTAATTGCCTTGAAAATTGCCCAGTATGCTTACCTTGCTAAAAACAAAGGATTTAAGCCTTTGCTTTTATTGGATGATATTTTTGATAAGCTGGATGATAACCGCGTTCAAAAATTAATGCAAATGGTTTCCCACCATGATTTTGGGCAGATATTTATTACAGATACTGGAAGAGAAAGAGTAAAATCAATTTTTGAAAAAATAGAAGTTGATGTAACTTTGTTCGAAGTAGATAACGGAACTATACAAAATGCGTAAACCCAATGATGTTACAGTAAAAGATGCCATCAGCAAAATGCTGGATGTATACCGTTTGCGCCGTAAATTCGACGAAACTTCGATCTTATCCGTCTGGCCAGAAATTATGGGCACTGCAATCGCCAACCGCACCAAACAGATTTACATCCACGATAAAAAGCTTTTTTTACGGATAGAATCTTCGGTAATCAAAAATGAACTGATTATGGTACGCCAGGGAATAATCCAGAAATTAAATGAACATGCGGGTAGCGAAGTGATTACCGAAATGATTTTTTTGTAAGCCTAAAGAAGCTGTAGAATTAATATAAAATTGTCATCCTGAGCTTGTCGAAGGACCTGTTTAAATTTAGTTTCAAGCGTTTCGACAGGCTCAACGTGACAGATTGAAATCTAGCCCTTTCCTCCACCAAATATCTTAGACAAAATCCAGATCAACAGTGCAAGCACGACTACAACTACAATAACGCCAACCCAAACGCCGGCTTTAAATATACCTTCTACCAGTTCACAACTGCTTAAGGTGGTGCATAAAAATGCAATCAGTACTAAAGGGAATGCTCTTTTCATATCTATGTTAATTTGTAATAGCTAACATTGAATACTAAAGAAAGTTTTGGTAAATGACTCATTTGCCTGGAATCGTCCTGGTCGTGGTGTTAGATGTTATCATCTGACACCTTACTGGGCCTACTATTGCAATTCCAAAATATTTTAAATAAAAAACAGTCAGATGGAAATATCTGACTGCAGGTTTAAAGCTACTGCCCGTTGTTTAATAAACCCGACAAAGCGTCATAGCCCGCAGCCCGATATTTCATCGGGAGAGGACTATAAGCGGTGGCGGGACTTCAGCTGCCACACAGCGCTGAACATTGTTTTCCAAAAAAAATACCTGCCAAATAGATAAGCAGGTATTTTCGTGGTGGTGTCAGTTGGTAACATCTGACTGCATAAATTTTTATTTCCCATTTACTTTTAACAATTCAACCTCGAAGATCAAAGTGCTGTAAGGAGGAATATCCTGTCCTGCACCACGTGCTCCGTAAGCTAAATCATATGGAATAAAAAATTTGTATTTAGAACCGGCAGGCATTAATTGTACACCTTCGGTCCAACCTTTAATTACCTGGTTTAATGGAAAAGAAATCGGTTCACCTCTATCATAAGAGCTGTCAAATTGTTTTCCATTTAATAATGTGCCTTTGTAATGCACCAGTACCGAATCGGTAGCCAGTGGTTTAACGCCAGTACCAGCAGTTAAAACTTCGTATTGTAAGCCGCTTGCAGTTGTTTGTACACCCGCACGTTTTTTGTTCTGTTCTAAGAAATCTTGTCCTTCTTTCATAATTGGTGCATATTTAATTTTATTTGCTGCTTCTTCAGCTTTGTTTTTTACTGATGATGCCTTGGCTAATGCCTCATTAATACATTGTTGTGCCTGCTGCTGGGTTAAAGTAACCTTGCCACCTGTAAATGCATCTTTCAAGCCTTTTAACAATACTTCGTAATTTAAGGTAGAAAGACCAGTAGTTTTTAGGCCTGCACCGATAGATGTACCAAAAGCGTAACTGGTAGAATCTAAAGTAGATTTTAACGCTGTAAAGGTTGATGTTTTACTTATGGCTGTAGTTGGTTTTTTGGCAACAGTTTTCTTTGCTGCTGTTTTGGTTTGTGCATAAGATGCAACAGCGATACCGGATAGACATACCGCTAAAAAAATTCTCTTCATTGATTATTTTATGTGTAATTAATTCCAACAGGTTTAAAATGGTGGATTATATTTTAAGGCCGAAAGATACAAAATAGATAAAACAATAAAACCCCGAATATTCGGGGTTTTATTGTAAGTTTTTTGTGTTGGAAACTAGAAACGTTCGTCTGCTTTGAAGAAGAAGTTACCTTCAATTTCTGCATTTTCGTCAGAATCTGAACCGTGAACAGCGTTTGCATCGATTGATTTTGCATATTTCTGACGGATTGTACCTTCTGCAGCTTCAGCTGGGTTAGTAGCACCGATCAATTTTCTGAAATCTTCAATGGCATTGTCTTTTTCTAAAATAGCAGCAACAATAGGCCCTGAAGACATAAAGCTTACTAAATCTTTGTAAAAAGGACGCTCAGCGTGAACAGCATAGAACTGACCAGCAGTTTCTTCTGTAAGTTTAGTATATTTTAATGCGATGATTTTGAAGCCAGCATTAGTAATGTCGTTAATGATTGATCCGATATGGCCGTTTGCTACTGCATCAGGCTTAATCATGGTAAAAGTTCTGTTAGTGCTCATTGTGCTTTTTGATATCAAATTTTTTGCAAAAATACGTTTTAATTGACGAATAATCAACAGCTATTGCTTAAGATTGAAGTTGGTATATCATTAATGGTATTATGGCTTTAAATATGAAATAAAGCCTGTTTTTAGGATAAGATCTTGCTTATCTTAAAATCCTTTAATCCTATATTAAAATTACTTAGCTTTGCAGCGCAAAAAATATATGCTTACACTAACTGAATTAAAAACATTATTGGCTACGCCACAACGAATTGTGATCACTACGCATCACAAACCTGATGGCGATGCGATGGGTTCATCTCTGGGGTTATATGGATATTTAATTCAAAAAGGCCATCATGTTAGGGTAATCACACCAACAGATTATCCTACTTTTCTGCATTGGATGCCAAATAATGGTGATGTAATTATTTTTACAGATGAGCAAGAAAAGGCGGCCAGGTTAGTTGATGAAGCTTCGCTCATATTTTGCCTTGATTTTAATACCCTAAGTAGGATTAATGAATTAGGCGAATTGGTGAGGGCAGCAGGAGCAAAAAAAATCATGATCGATCATCACCTCGACCCTGAAGATTTTGACGACTATCGTCACTGGGATATCAATGCTTGTGCTGCTGCGCAGTTGGTTTACGATTTTATTGTAAATCAGTTACAGGATGGCGAGCTGATCAATAAAGATGTAGCTTCTTGTTTGTACACGGGTATTATGACCGATTCGGGATCTTTCCGCTTCTCATCGGCAACTTCAGAAGTATACCGTATTGCCGCAAACCTGATCGATTTAGGGGCTGATCAATCGAAAATCCACGAGTTGGTATACGATAACTCAAGCGAAAATCGTTTGCGCTTTTTGGGCTATTGCCTATCAAACAAGTTAGAAGTTATAAGAGAATACAACACCGCCATTATTTCGGTGACGAAAGAAGAATTGGCACAGTACCATAGCATTACCGGCGACACAGAAGGGGTGGTAAACTATGCCCTTTCCATCAATGGTATCCGTTTGGCCGCGTTAATTATTGAACGACCAGATAAAGTTAAATTATCTGTTAGGTCTACAGGCGATTTTCCGGCCAATGAAATCTGTAAAAAGTATTTTAATGGCGGTGGTCATAGAAATGCAGCAGGTGGTGCGGCAGAAAAACCATTAAATGATGTAGTTAACGAATTTAAATCGATATTAGCAGAATATAAAGAACAATTGATTGCCTAAGGGTAAGAAATAAACACTAAAACTTAAAAAAGTCAAATTAATAAATGAAAAAGGGAATTATTATTCTAGCAGCAGCCACTTTAGGTTTAGCAGCATGTAAACAAGAAAAAAAGGGAGCTGGTGGCTTATTGTATACCATTCACCACTCGGCAGGTAACGAGAAAATCAAAGAAGGCGATATCGTTAAAATGAATTTTATCCAGAAAAACGATAAAGATTCAGTTTTATCAAGCACTTTTGATAGCGAAACGCCTGCGGTATTTCCTGCACAGAAAAAAATGTATGCTGGTGATATGAACGACGTTTTAACATTGTTTGGAGAAGGCGATAGTGCTACTTTTAAAGTAAACTTGGATACTATGGCATTTCATAGTAAACAACCTAAACCAGAGCAGTTCAAAAATGATAAATACATTACTTTTACGGTGAAAATCGAGAAAGTATTCAAGAAAAAGGCTGGCGAAGCTGATTCTACTTTTAACAAAAGAGCACAGGAATTTTTTCAGGCTGATTATAAAGCTAGTTCAGAAAAAAAGAAAGCTGCTGAACCTGCTAAGTTAAAAGCTTATCTAGAAGATACTAAACTGGCAACCAAAACTACTGCAAGTGGTTTACACTACATTATCGAAAATGCAGGTAGTGCAGAAAAACCAGCTTTAGGCGATACTGTATTAATTGAATATACTGGTAGAGTGACTAAAAAAGGTAAAGATGGTAAATACAAAATCTTCGATACAAGTGATGAGAAACTGGCTAAAGCAGAAAAGGAATTTAAACCAGGTAAACCTTACGGTCCTCAAAAAATGCCAGTTGGCGGTACAATCCCAGGATTTACCGAAGCTTTACAGTTAATTGGTAAAGGTGGTAAAATTAAAGTGATTATCCCTTCTAACTTAGGTTATGGCGAGCAAGGTGCACCTCAAGTAGGTATTATGCCTTTCAGCCCAATTGCTTTCGATTTAGAAATCAAAGATATTATCAAAGGAAAACCAGCTGCAGCAGCTCCAGTTCAAATGCCTGCTCCAGTAGTTAAAAAATAATTTCTTTAAGATATTTAAAAATCCTGCTTATTTATTTAGGCAGGATTTTTTTTTGCCCACCTTTTTTTGATGCTGAACCGATAAATAAAACATTTCAAAGATTTATAAAAACTTAATATAACCTATCTTTGTAGTGATCTAATAAAATAGCAGGTATTTTGAAAAAAGATATTTAGGCTGTTTTGAAATAAATAAAATTTAAATGAAGAACGGAATTATTATTCTCTTGGTAGCGGCTTTGGGCTTGTCTGCCTGTAACAAATTCGAAAAAGGTGAAGGAGATATGACTTACAAGATCTATAAAAGTGAAGGTAAGCCAAAAATTCAGGATGGAGATTATGTAAAGTTAAATGGTGTTCAAACGGTAGAAACCAATACCAATCCCGATTCGGTAATGGTAAATACCTATGACAATGAACGTCCGGCTTTCTTTGCCATCAGCAAATCGATGTTTAAAGGTGATTTAGCCTCTGGATTAAAACTGCTTGGTGAAGGCGATAGCGCCGTTTTTAAATTGAACCTGGATTCGATGGAGAAATATTCAGGTCAGCCTAAACCAAAAGGACTAAAATCAAACATTGCTTCTTTTACCATTAAAATTGAGAAAGTATTGCATAAAGGGAAAGACGCTGATTCTATTTTCGAAGCGAAGAAACGCCTTTTCTTTGAGTCTGAGTACAAAGCACTAAATGAAAAAAATAAAGTGGTAGAGCCCGCTAAAATTGCAAAGTATGTTGCCGAGAATAATTTAAAGGTAACTACTGCGCCATCTGGACTACAGTATGTTATTTCTGCCCCAGGCAATTCAGAAAGAGCAACTTTAACAGATACGGTATTAATGGATTACACAGGCCAGTTTACGAATAAAAAATCGAACGGAGCATTAAATGTTTTTGATACTTCGAATGCTAAAATTGCAAAAGAAGCCGGGATTTTCTCTGAAAACGTACAATATGTACCGCGTAGTTTACCTTTAGGGCAATTGCCACAAGGAGTTATTCAGGGGATCCAACTTATTGGTGTTGGCGGTAAGATCAAAATGATTTTGCCATCAAGATTGGGTTTTGGCGAAAATGGTGGCGGACCGATTAATCCATTCACACCTTTGGTATTTGATGTAGAACTGAAAGGTATTATTAAGCCAAATGTGGCAACCCCAGTAACTAAGTAAATATTTACCATAACATAAAGGCGCAAGGATCAGTAAATTATAATACTGGGCTTGCGCTTTTTTTGTGTTAAGAAATTGATAATTATAGTAGTAAAAGAATTTTTTTGTTTAAATTAGATTAACAAAACAAATAATCATCCTTATTATCACTATGCGCTCAAGCAGTACTATTATGTTTCTGGGCCTGAAATTGATGCTGTTCAACATGTTTTTCAGTCTGTTTCTAAAGGATGGATACTGCAGGCACGTAAAGGCTTCTTATCGTTGTCCAGCATACAATAGAAATAATCACAGTATTTCCAAATGGCTTCACTCAATCGCTATTGAAAAGCAGAGGGATGGTTTATTGGAATATGTCAAAAAAAAACTGCCACCTACCTTAGTTAAAAACATAAAATTTAAAGCTTTTGATAGAATATTGGATAAGTTTTGAATAGATATATTAAACTTTTGTTTAAAAATCTATTCAAACTGTTTTTCCTGCCTTCAGGTGAAAATGATTAACGTTTAAAACTAAACTTTATGGAAAAGATCAAGGTCTTTTTAATTCACGATTATGATGCTTTAATGGATAGTGTTGAATCCATTCTAAGTGATTCAGAAAGTATTGTTGTTGTTGGTAAGGCTAATTCTGCAGCACTTGCCGAACAATTGATCAGGACTAAGATACCAGATATTGTACTTGCCGATGTTAGTGTTTGCGAAAAGGTTGGAGCTGATTTAACTAAATTGATTAAAAGAGAATTTCCCAAAATTAAAGTTATTGTACTTTCTATGCAGGATGATTTTATCAATATTTCGAAAATGATCAAGTCTGGAGCAACAGGTTATCTTTTAAAAAATGTAAAGTTTCACGAACTGCATAAAGCAATTAATAAGGTTATGCTTGGCGAAACCTATATACAAAATTCCATCACCGCTAAATTTATTAATGGTTACCAGCGTGAAAACCATACAGAAGAAGTGAATATTTTATCACCTCGAGAAGTAGAAATTATTAGGTTGATTGCCAAAGAATACACTTCTGCAAGTATAGGCAGGATGCTCTTTATTTCGGAGCATACAGTAGAAACCCATCGTAAAAATATATGGCGTAAAACTGGTGTGAAATCAATTGTTGGTTTGCTGAATTTTGCACACGAGCATCAGCTGATTTAATTTTGAAAGAGACCTCACAGGTTTCATAAACTTGCGAGGTCTGTTTGAATTTTTAAGCTTGCGCTTCTAAATATTGCGCATAACAATAACCTTCTTCGCCATCGTTAGTCCTTACCAGCCACCATAAATCGTTGCTTCTGTTTACCAGGGTAATCACCTCGCCATGTGCAGCTTTACCTACAATTGGTTGATCCGTTCCCGGGCCTTTACGGATATTTAGATTACTGCTCTCTGTAATCACTTTTGCATGGGTAACAGCGGCATCAATGGCCACGTTTACATTCAGAACCAAGTCGCCTGATGTAAAGTTGGGGTCAATTTGATTATAAACTTCCCAAAGATGATCTTTAGTTGCACCATCGGCAGCAGTTCCATCTATGTATAAAACCCCGTCTTGCTCCCTCACCGCTAAATCTGCTATGCCTGCCGCAGTTGCTGCGTCAGTTAGTGCTTTGTATTTATCTGCTAATGCCATGGCTCAGTTATTTAACGGTTAATTTATTGTCTATTTTTTTAGGTTTTAATGCACTCAAATGCTGCATTAAGGTGATTAATGAGGCTTTTTTAATTTCGCCGGTTAAGAGAACTACACCATCTTTAACCTCGGCTTTCACCGTTGGGAAATCTTTGGTCGCATCAGCAACATTTTTAATTAAAGTAGGGTCTTCTGCAATTACAACAGGTACATCTGCTGGTTTAACTGTTAAATTGTTGATTACAGATTTTACCCCTTTTTCTGCCTTTGCAATTTCTTCTGCTTTGGTTTTTGTGGCTTCATCATCAACTTCACCAGTTAAAGTTACTTCGCCTTTAGTAACAGCTACGGTAATACCAGCAGCTTCTTTGGCCTGGATTGCAGCCTGGATTGCCGCATCTTTTGGTTTACAGCCTACAAAAAATAGTGTAGTTGCAATAACCATGCTCATTAATAATTTAGTTGTTTTCATCCTCTTGGTTTTATATTGATATTATTTGACAATACAATGCTTAGAAAACTTAAATAGTTTCCTTTTTACTCGGTGGGATGACTTCGTTAAAGCTAATATATGAAATACGTTTAATTAGAAACTAAAATCTTTTATTTATTTCAGAATAAATTTTAAACAGCGCCCTGGCTTAATCGCGATTTGATGATCCGTATTTATAACATTTGATTTATAACCAACAAGGGGAGTGAAGTGATCAATCATTCGAACAGCCTTCTCAGGTGTTAAAAACCTGAGGTGACTGAAAATTAAATCCAATCTTTAAAGGGCTTAACTGCTAAATTAGAATTATAATATTTTTCTTCTTCGGTAACTTCTCTGCTTATCCAATCTGGGAGTTCGAATATTTCGTCTTCACTGTCAAGTTCAATTTCGGCAACAATTAGTCCTTTATTATCGCCCAAAAATACATCTATCTCCCAAACCTTGCCGTTAAATGTAATTTCATAACGTGTTTTTGAAAGTTCAGTTAAGGAAAAGTGATCTAATAACTCTGTGGCTTCACCAACAGGGATTTCATATTCGTATTCCATCCGGGTTGCACCAATCGTTTGACCTTTTATGGTTAAAAAACCTTTGGTTTCGGTTGCCCTTACGCGCACCGTTTTATCTTGATCACTAAGTAAATAACCTTGTCTAAAAAGTTTTCCTTCTGGTTTGCTCAGGTTATTCCACTTCTGATGATCGATTAAGAATTTGCGTTCTATTTCTTTTCCCATCATCTTGCCCTTTTCTGTAAATCAGCAACAGGCATGCTGATCAATCTTCCAATCGGTTGTTTCCCGCGGTAGGTAATTACACGGAGCATACTGGCATCTTTTGGCACCTGTAATGCGGCTGTATATTTCGGATAAAAACGGTCGGGAGTAGAGTTATCAAAGCTATAGTAGATATCCAGACCGTCTATTTCCGTCGTTAATTCGATCATTAACTGTTTATCAGCACTGCGTTTTACTGTAAAAATCGGATCGTAAATGGCAGGCGAATATTTAATCTCTGCTAAATCTAATCGTTTGAAATGCTGTTGTGTGCGATCAACAAAATTTGTCCAGTTTTTCTTTTCAATTGGACTCCAGATCGATTCCGAAATGGCAAATGCACGTGGCCAAACCATATATTCTGCCTGGCGGAAAGTAAAAACCTGCTCTGTCCAAAGGTTGGCCTGTGCACCAATAATATACTGTGCATTTACGCCTGCTGGAACAGGGTTAAACTGGTAGGCTTTATTTAACCTTAACGAGGCATAAACTTTTGGTTCGGTAATCGGATCTGCCTGCATATAATCCAGGTATGCAAAATCAGTTGGACTCATTACCACGTTGTGCTTTTCATTCGCTGCCTGGATACCATATTTCATTCCTCTCCAGCTCATTACGGCTGCTGTTGGCGATACACCTCCTTCAAGAATTTCGTCCCAGCCCATAAACTTTTTGCCTTTCGAAATCACGATCTGTTCTACACGTTTTTCAAAATAAGCCTGAACTTGAGGAATAGTTTTTAAACCTTCGCGAAGCATTAAAGCTTTAACCTGATCGTTCTTTTCCCAGAAATTATGAGGGGCTTCATCACCACCCATATGAATGTATTCAAAAGGGAAAAGTTTAGCTACCTGGGTAAGCACAGAATCTAAGAACACATAAACTTTTTCGTTTGCCGGGCAAAGTGTATTATCAACCAAAGCAGTTGGTGGCGCACCACGGCTCCAATCCATAATTTTTTCACCTGAGCGCACTTTATAATTAACGGCATCCGGCGTGCAGGATAGTTCAGGGTAAGAAGCGATAATAGCTAAACTATGCCCTGGAACATCGATTTCTGGTAATATATTTACAAAACGTTCTTGTGCATACTGAACGAGTTCTTTAATATCTTCCTGGGTATAAAAACCACCGTAAGTACGGGGTTCATCCGCCGTTGGTGGGGTAAAATCGCCGAAAGTCCCGATTTTTTTAACGCTCCATGCACCTATTTCAGTTAATTTAGGTAAGCCTTTAATTTCAATTCTCCAGCCTTCATCATCTGCGAGGTGCAAATGCAACAGATTAAATTTATAACGCACCATGTCGTCAATAAACTGCTTTACTTCTTGCTTGGTGAAAAAGTGACGGGCTACATCGAACATCAAACCTCTCCAGCCCAATTTTGGATAATCTACCACATCAACACAAGGCGCCTTCCATTTGATATCATTTACTAGTTCCTTGCTTTCTATTTCGGCTGGGAAAAGTTGAAGCAATGACTGAACGCCATAAAAAATCCCAGCAGGCTGGTTAGCTGTAATTACAACCTGTGTAGGATTAACATTTAATTTGTAACCTTCTTTACCGAGTTGGGTATCTTCTTGAGTATTTAAAATCAGTTTAATAGTTGGGTGACTTGAATTACTCACTGTGCTTACAAATTTACCGGTAGCGGTAGTAATCCGATCGGAAAGGTAAGCGATAGATTGTTTTAATTCTCCACTCTTAACAGTCTGGATGGTTACATTTTCTGGTAAGGTAAAAGTACCTGCCTTTTTCATTAAAGATACAGGCTCTGGTATAATAGCAATTGGTGTTTGTGCAACTGCGCTTTCGGAATCGCCGATTTCAGTTTCTGTAACAATAGATTGAGCGAAGGTATTGGCTGCAAAAAAACAGTAAGAGATAATCAGGAATATTTTTTTCATTTAAATCATTAAAACGGGTTAACCGGATAAGTATAATTCCGCAATTTATTAAAAAAGATTTTAATGGGTGGTATTTGTGCAGAAGGAAATGTGCAAGAAGCAAAGCGCGGAGCGTATAGCGGTTAGCGTTGGATAAAAATTGTAATTGAATTTATGATATTATTAGAGATTTGTCAGTCTGAGCGGAGCCGAAGAATTAGCCACAAAGTTCACAGAGAAAGTCATCATCTGCGAAAATCTTTTTGATCTGCGGGAACAGCAATTTTGTCCCATAGTTAGCTGATTCTAAAAAAAGATTGCCCCTCGATATACTCAAGATGATATCTTTTTTAACTTAGACTACAAACTGTTTTAGCCATTCCATTGCTTTTTTATCGTCAGTAAATGATTTAATCGGGATAGGCGGGTTTTGAAACTTAAACAAAATCTTCATAATTAATTGCGCCAAACCAGGTTTCGAAACCATCGCCATAGCAGTATAAATTTGCGGCAATTGCTCCGTAGAAAACTTTCGTGTTTCTTTGTCTGGAACAGGAGAATTTTTTAAGTAAATTAACAGTGGGACTTTCTTATTCCCCGTAATTTCCTTCACCAGTACAACATTGGCCGAAATATTTCCCACAGTACGTAAAACACTTTTACTGTAGGAAATCAGTATCCCATCATCAGTTAATAAATAATCGGCAATTTCGCCTTCAATAAGCTGTTTATCGCTATCGTTTCTCATTCTACTATCCTCTCAAATGATAACCTTTGGGTTTAGTAAAGGCCCTTAACCCCTGATGTGATAGGGTAGCGCCAATACCCGAATACTTTCTTCCGCTCCAAGGTAGTGCTGCACTTACTCGATCGCAACAATTCCAATAACCTGAGCCAGCATCTAACTGGGCTAATATTTTTTCGGCCTTGGACTGGTTGGCCGTATAAACCGATGCGGTTAATCCATAATCGGTATCTTTCATCATACTTAGGGCCTCAGTATCATCTTTCACTTTCATTATGCCGATTATCGGTCCGAAACTTTCTTCCTGCATCACCAGCATATCGTTGGTAACATCGGTTAGCACTGTTGGTTCAAAATAATAACCTTTTCCCTCAATGGCTTTGCCACCGGTTAATAGTTTTGCACCTTTACTTAAGGCATCAGCAACTTGATTTTCCAATAGCAAAATCTGTTCTTTCCGTGTTAAGGCACCAATATATACGCCATCAGTTGTAGGTTGGCCCATTTTCCAGCTTTTAACCTCGGTAACGAAAGCATTTAAATAATTTTCGTAATTTTTCTCATGCACATATATACGTTCTACAGAACAGCAGCTTTGTCCGTTATTGTAAAAAGCGCCATCAGCCGTGCCAACTGCAGCAGAAGCAACATCGGTTACATCTTCGGCAATGTATAAGGGGTCTTTTCCGCCTAATTCCAATTGACAGGGAACCATTTTCGATGCTACTTTTTCGTAGATGAATTTCCCCGTTTTATAAGACCCGGTGAAGAAATAACCATCAAAATCCATCTCTAATAATGCCGTTCCCGTTTCTTTCGCGCCAATAGCGATATGGAAAATATCATCAGGCACCCCCGCTTTTTTTAGCAATTTTTCAATCTCAATTCCAGTTAAGGTAGCATACTCCGATGGTTTATACATTACGGCATTGCCGCTCAATAAGGCTGGGATAAATACATTCACGCCAACCAGATAAGGATAATTCCAAGCTGAGATATTGCACACTATACCCAATGGCTCATATTTAATGATTTCTTTCAAACTTGGTTCATCAACCATCACCTCATCACTTAAATATTTTTCAGCATTATTGAGCATCCATTTAATACGGGTCCTCGCACCATTAATTTCATTACGCGATTGTTGTAAAGGTTTGCCTACTTCGGAGGTTAGCACCGCGGCCAGTTCTTCAATTTTAACTTCCAGTAAATTACTGAATTGAGCGATAACCAAAATCCTTTCGCTAAGGGTTTTGTTGGCCCATTGTGGTTGAGCCTTTTTTAAAGTAGCTAATTTGGCTTGAAGCGTAGATGAGTTATCTTCCGTCAAACTGGTAATAATTTCTTCTGTTGCTGGGTTGATGATCTGCATGTTCTTCATTTTCTTGCCACGGATTTTCACGGGACACAGATTTTATAAAGGGGTAGGACTAATATCTTAATTAGCTTACCGCTCTCTATCTGTGTTTATCCTTTTTATCTGTGGTTGATATTTAATTTTATCGCGTTAATAAAAGCCTCGTGTATATTTTTGCTAAATGGGCTGTGCTGATCTTTTAAGCGTTCGGGATGCCATTGTACAAATAACAAAAAGGATTTTCCTTTGGGTTCAATCCGCTCCATTGCTTCCGTAACGCCATCTAGAGATATTGCGCACACCACCAAACCTTTCCCCGTTTTATCGGTGCTTTGGTGATGGTTGCTATTTACTAAGCCCTTATCGGTATTTACAATCTGGTTCAGCCACGAGGATGGGTTTACCATAATCTCGTGATAGCGATCTGATTTATCGTACATTTTAGAATGATCGAATTTTCCCCAGGTTGGGATGTCAGGAATCAAAGTTCCGCCAAAAAACACATTGCCCACTTGCATGCCTCTACAAATGCCCAAAACAGGAACGGAATTGGCCTCAGTATAGGTTAAAACTTTAAATTCAAACTCATCACGTTCTTCATCAATATCATCATCATAACAGTAAGGATAATAGTCAGGCTGATTGTAAAAACGAGGGTGAACATCTTCACCCCCTGTTAAAACAATCCCATCGCATTTTTTGATCTCGTCGAAATTGTTGAGTTTGTACCCAAGCTGGATTACCTCCACATTTTTGTTGTAGGATAAAACCCAATCGCGATAGATGTCGAATTTGCTACAGTCGGTAACACCAATTATTATTTTATCAGACATATAAATTAATTATACTGATTTATCTTCTTTTCTTTCGGAATGATTACACCGATTTTAATAAATATCATAATCCTGTAATCGGTTAATCCTAATTTATAGTGCGCTTAAGTACAATTGTTTAAAATCTTCTCTGCTTACCGGTTTAGGATTATTTGGATGTGCAAAATCTGCAAAGGCTAAATCGGCAAGTGTTTCAATATGTTCATTTTTAACACCAATATCACTCAATTTATGCGGAATATTCACTTTCATGTTTAAATCGAACAGATATTTTACAACAGCTTCACCATTTTCATCTTTAAGGTCTAGCGTACGGGCGATTTTTTTAAAACGGTCTTCAAAACCCGCAATATTAAACTGCATGCCGTAAGGAATATTTACGGCGTTGGCCAAACCATGGTGGGTATCTAAAAGCGACGAAAGTGGATGCGCCAGCGAGTGCACCACACCCAAACCTTTTTGAAAGGCAATAGCACCCATCATCGAAGCCATTAACATTTTACTGCGGCTTTCTAAATCAGGATTGTTGGTTGCACGTTCCAGAGAATCTTTGATCAATGAAATTCCCTCCAGCGCGATTCCATCACACATCGGGTGGAAATTCTTGGCCAGATAAGCTTCCATATTATGTGTTAAAGCATCCATACCCGTTGCAGCAGTGATAAATGGGGGTAAATCCATCGTGAGTTCCGGATCTGCAAATACGATCTGCGCCATTAATTTTGGGGAGAAAAGAATTTTTTTCTGGTGGGTTTCATCATCAGCAATAATGGCACTGCGGCCAACTTCACTTCCGGTACCAGATGTAGTTGGGATGGTGATAAAATGTGGAACAGCGTTCGTTACGTAGATATCGCCGCCGATTAAATCATCGTATTTGAATAAGTCTTCACGGTGATTAACGCGGAGCACAATTGCACGGGCTACATCTAAAGCAGCACCACCACCAATACCTACTATACTGTCACGATTGGTAGCATCCCAAACATCGGTACCTTTGTAAACATCACTTTTTACCGGGTTTTTGTGGATGTCGCTAAAAACCTCGACAGCAATGCCCTTTGCCTTTAAATCTTCAACTATGGTTTTAAAAAACGAAAGTTGTGCAATGGTGGGGTCGGTTACAATTAGCGGTGCCTTTAAATTATTCTTGCTTAAGTAGGCAGGCAACTCTTTTACTGCGCCAGCACCAAAACGGATGGTTGTGGGGAAATTAAACTGATGGATCTTATCAAATATCATGACAATTAATTTATCTTTTGTTTTACCACCTTAGGTGTCTGAGCGCACCTAAGAGTGAGTTGTTATTTTACTGTTTATAAAAAACTAACTATATACAATTAGCTAAGATGTTCTAAGGTGGCTTAGGCGATCAACATTTTAGCATGTTTTTATTTGTTTTACCTCCTTAGGCACCTGAGCTCACCTAAGCTTGGGTGTTAAAATATTAAAATTCCGAATCACGTTACCAATCACAGATTTAAAAAAAGCGGTCGTCATTCCCGCGCAGGCAGGAATCTTAATGCAACCTACAAACCATGCCAAGGCATTAGGATTCCCAAGCAAGTTGGGAATGACGATGACTCGTATTCTCCCATCTTTAATCATTGTTTTTTCTAGAAATTTGATTTTTCAGCATGAACACTTTAGGCTAAATAATTTCTAAATATCTTTTTAGTTCCCAATCGGTTACAACTTTAGCATATTGCTTGCATTCCCATTCGCGGGTCATGGTAAAATGATTAACGAAATCTTCGCCTAATAATGCTGCGGCTAAGTCAGAATTTTTCATCTTTTGCGTAGCCTCAAATAAATTGCGCGATAATACCCCATTCGAAAGATCTGTATATCCATTTCCCTTGGTAGCAGGTTGTTCGAGTTTCAGCTTATTTTTGATCCCGTACATTCCAGCGGCCAAACAGGCCGAAAGTGCCAGGTAAGGATTGGTATCAGAACCCACTATCCTGGTCTCTAAACGTGATGCCTTTTTGCTTCCGGGTAGCGCACGTAATGCCGTTGTACGGTTATCAATTCCCCAGGTTACCGTAGTGGGTGCCCATGCGCCTTCAACTAAACGTTTGTAACTGTTTATGGTAGGGGCAATCATTGGTAAAAGGTATGGAAGGCAATGTAACTGACCAGCGATATAACTTTTCATGGTTTCGCTCATTTTATCTGCATCTTTTTTGTCGTAGAACAAGTTGGTCTTCTTATCGGCATCCCACAGGCTTTGATGTACATGACCGCTGCATCCGGGTAAATTTTCACTTATTTTGGCCATAAATGTGGCAATAATACCGTGTTTATACGCTATTTCTTTTACGGCAGTTTTAAATAATATCGCTTGATCAGCAGCTTGTAAGGCAGGCGCATATTTAATCGCAGCTTCGTAAACCCCTGGTCCGGTTTCAGTATGCAAACCTTCAATCGGGATGTCGAATTTATTCAACAGTTCGAACAGGTCGCTCATAAACTCATTCTGGTAGGTGCTTCTCAAAATGGAATAGCCAAACATGCCGGGGCTTAAGGGTTTTAAATTGGTAAAACCTTTCTCGTGGATAGTTTCTGGTGTTTCCGAAAAATTAAACCACTCAAATTCCTGTGCAAAAAGCGGCGAAAATCCTTCATTTTCACATTCTGCAATCACTTTCTTTAGCAACTGCCTCGGACAGACATAATTTGCCTGATCCTGATCGTCAATAAAATCGCCCAAAAAGAAAGGCACTTCATTTTCCCACGGAATTTTCCGGAATGTGCTCAGATCAATTTTCACCTGGGCATCTGGATAACCAGTATGCCAACCTGTATATTTTCCGTTTTCGTAAGCTACATCGCCTGCATCCCAACCAAAAGTAACATCACAGAAACCCAGGCGACCTTCAACCAGGGATGTAAATTTTTCGGCAGCTACATATTTTCCCCTTAAAATACCGTCGATATCGGCAACAGCTAATTTAACTTTTCCAGAGGGATGATGTTTTACGTAATCCAGAATTTCTTTGCTCGTACTCATTAATCTGCCTTTTTAAAGATTTTATATAGAAGAAATATGCCTAAAACAATGCCCGAATAAATTAAACCTAATTTAAGATTATAAATCAGCATTGCGATGAAAGAAACGCAGGAAATAATTAATGCAACTATGGGAAATAACGGATAAATTGGCATTTTGAAAGGTCTTGTCATCTCAGGTTTGTTTTTCCGCAGTACCATGACCGAAATCATCGAGATGATATATAAAGTTAATGCCCCAAATACCGAAATGATAATAATTTCGGCAGTTTTGCCAGATAAAAGCGCGATAATACCAATCACCATATTGCCAATTAATGCATTTGCTGGTGTTTGAAATTTTGGCGAGATTTTTCCTAGTACTGCAGGAATGCTTTTTACTCTCCCCATCTCATAAGTAGAGCGGCCTGCTGCTAAAACCAAACCGTGAAAGGAGGCTACCAAACCAAATAAGCCTACCGTAATAAGCAAGTGGTACATCAGGTGGTTATCGTCTGTGATCATCGAAAGGGCTAATGGTAGAGGTGAATCGGAAGTTTCGCCCGATTTCCCGTTTTTATATACTATGGCTTCCCAACCACCTATGCCAATTGTGGAGATGAAAACCAGCACACATAATACCACTAATGTAAATATACCCCAGCCAAAGCCCTTACTGATATCTCGTTGTGGGTTCTTGGTTTCTTCGGCTACATTTGCAACGCCTTCAATACCCAGAAAAAACCAGATGGCAAATGGAATGGCCGCAAAAACACCGCTCCAGCCATTTGGAAAGTTATTGTGGACCAGGTTTTCTACATGAAATTTAGGTAATGTAATTCCTGAGAACAAGAGCAGTTCGCCGACTGCCAGAACGGTAATAATGACTTCGAATGAAGCCGCGGCTTTTACGCCATATACATTTAGGGCAGTGAAAATAAAATAAACAGCAATTGCACTCGTAAGAATGGGTACCTGCGGGAAAAAGGCATTAAAATAAGCACCAATGGCAAAGGCTATGGCCGGTGGGGCAAATATAAATTCGACCATTTGAGCAATACCTGCAATAAAACCGATGTTTTTGCCGAGCGCGATATTAGCATAATCGAAAACACCACCTGCCTTTGGTATAGCACAGGCAAGTTCTGCATAACTAAAACTAAAGGTAACATACATCACCATAATGGCAACTGTTGCAATGGCCATACCCAAGGTGCCACCTTTTTCGAGGCCTAAGTTCCAGCCGAAATACATTCCCGAAATCACATATCCTACGCCAAGCCCCCATAACATAAAAGGGGTAAGTGTTTTCTTTAAGCTATCTTTTTGTTCCATTGGCAGGATGTACAAGATTGAAATAGGTTTATATTATTTGCTCGAAAATGATAAACTATTAGCTTCGGTATCTGATGTTTAAAGTAGTAATTATTTTCGAATCATTTTACTGTCGCTAGCAATTGCTGCAATAATTTATTATTAATTTTTTTTAAAGTGCTTTTGGGCATTTACCAGTTTTGTTATCTTGCATGACCAAACAATATCTTTATGCACGAAAACGCTCTCCGGCCTTCTGAAAATTTTAAGAAGATGGCTGCCAAGTCTGTACAGGCTATTACCTTATTCATTGCCACCTATGTAGTATTAATAATATTTACATTGGTGCTAACCGCAGCTTCCTGTTACTTGGGGATAAAGCTCATGGAATACATCAGCTCTTCCATTACTTTTATTTTGGGCATCGGTTTGATAGGATTTGGTTTTATGATCTTATTTTTTCTGGTCAAGTTTATGTTTAAGGGCAATAAGCTGGACAGGTCTCATTTATTGGAAATTACCAGGACCGATCAGCCTGAAATCTTTAAAATGATTGATGAAATTGTTTTAAGCGTACAAACAGATTTCCCGAAAAAAGTATATCTATCAAATGAGGTTAATGCTGCCGTTTTTTACGATTCGAACTTTTGGAGCATGTTTTTTCCTGTGCGCAAAAACCTAATAATCGGATTTGGGCTAATCAATACTACTACTGCTGATGAACTACGTGCAATATTGGCCCATGAGTTTGGCCACTTTTCACAAAGGAGCATGAAGGTTGGCATTTATGTATACCAGTTTAACAAAATTATTTACGATATGCTTTATGATAATGAAAGTTATGATAAAGTAACGAGGGGCATAGCGAGTGCAAGTTCTTATATTGGTATTTTTGTGTTAATTTCTGATAAGATAATCGGTTTGATGCAGCAGATCCTAGTGCGTGTTTATCAGGTTTTAAGCGAGAGTTATAGTAAACTTTCGCACGAAATGGAATTTCATGCCGATGCAGTTGCCGCAGTAACCGTAGGTTCTAAACCGCTTATTGATTCGTTATTGCGCATGCAGCTCGCAAACCGTTCGGTGGATATTATCTGTAATTATTACGAAAGAAAAATCGATGACTGTGTTATTTCGGCAAATATTTTTCCGCAACAGATTTTAGTAATGAACTTTTTAGCTCAAAGGAATAAACTGCCTTTCGAAAATGGATTTCCGCAGGTGAGCATTGGCTATTATAATCGCTTTAACAAATCAAAAATATCCTTTTCCAATCAATATAGTTCACATCCCGAAACCGATGAGCGTATTAAAAAATTAAATGATCTCGGAATTCCTGTTGCAAAACCATCCCACGAGATGGCAAATTCGCTACTTGTTGATCAGGAAAAAATAGCTGAAAAATTTACAGCACAGATATTTCAGCATGCGGTTTACCGAGAGCAACCATCGGTACAACAGTTGAGTGACTTTGAAGCAGATTTTTTCAAAGAAAATGATCAAAATTCTTATCCTGATATTTTTAATGGTTATTTCGATTATAGAAATCCCTATCATCAATTTAATATAGATGCATTTGATCTGCCAACTATTCCATCTGAATTGAGCATTGAAGAGTTTTTTGATGATACCAATTTAAGCGTAATCTATGAGTTGAAGGCATTGGAAGCCGATCTGACCACGATAGATAACATAGATTCTCAGGTCATCAATGTCAAAACATTTAATTACGACGGCAAAAAGTATTCGCTGGCTGATTGTAGGGCAATGATTGATTATTTGAAGGGTGAAATAAGTAAGAAAAATGAGCAATTGGTCCTACTCGATGCAAAGGTTTTTGAATATTTCAGGTTTTTGGCAAAAGAAAATCAAACTGAAGCAATATTTAAATCGCTTTCGATCAAATATAAGCAGGTAGCTGAAGAGTTTACTGTTCAAGAGAATGCTTATTTAGATCTGGCCAACGCAACAAGATTTATGCACACATCAGCATCCAAAGAAATGATCAAAAGAAAGATGGTGGTGGTTAAAAAAGAAGAGAAAAAATTTAAGGATTGTTTGATTGCAATCGTTAACAATGATGCGTACGCCAGTTTAATAAACGAAGAGGCAAAAATAGCCCTAGCGGAGTACTTGAAACATGATTACAAGTATTTTGGGGCAGATCTTTATTTTGATGAAGAGCTTAAGGATTTATTTTTTGCGATGAATTTTTTCGGAGGAGTAATATCCGAACGACATTTCCTTACTAAAAAAGAACTTCTGAACTTTAATGCAAAATTGATAAATCCGGTATTTAGTTAACGTAAAAAAGCCAGTAATTAATCTTACTGGCTTTAATGCCTATTCCGAATCGCGGTTTTTATTCACAATCTGGCTGTCTCTCGTATTTTTCTGTACCGTAATGGCGCCGAAAAGTGAGAGTAAAAAAGCAAAGGCATAAAACCCTTTTTCGCTGGGTAGCAAGGTAGCATTCCACAAACCGATTACCAATAAAGTGATGGTGAGTAGCGTAGAAAACCAACTGATACCGTAATAAATTTCAGTAACCGGAATTCCTTCTAATTTATCGCGAACAGCTTTTTGTAAAGAGATTACGGCAAAAAGGCCAAACATCAATACAGTAAAATAATATCCTTTTTCATTGAGAAGCATATCAGAACGCCACAGGCCTACAATAAAGCCGATCATTCCGATACCTAATGCAATCCAGGCGGCCGCCACGAATGCATTCGATGGTTTTTGATTCATTGTTTTGAGATTTAATTTAATTCAATAGACAACAACGCTAAAGATTGGCAAAAGGTATAAAAATTAAAAGATAGTATTTTAAATTATTTTGGAAGATTAGCCTATCGGGTATAAAAAGCCAAACAAAATCCTATCCTTTGCATTATACCTGTATAATCTTATCTTAGTTATATGCGAACCTTGCTTACTTCTGCCCAAATGCGTAGTGCTGATCAGTTTACGATTGCCAATAAACCCATTGCTTCTATCGATCTGATGGAAAAAGCGGCGAGGGCCTTTGTTCAAACTTTTTTAAGAGACGAGTTCGATACCAATAAAAGTGTGGCGATAATCTGCGGAAAGGGAAATAATGGTGGCGATGGATTAGCGATTGCCCATTTGTTATTGACCAACGGTTATGAAAATATTAAAGTTTATATTGTTAACTTTAGTAAAAAGGAAAGCAACGATTTTGCGATCAACCTGCAACGGATTGAGGAATCGCACTGCAAAAAAATAGTAATCAACCAACCTTCCGATCTGAAAAGCCTAAAGGCAGATTTAATTATCGATGCCATTTTAGGTTCGGGTTTAAACAAGGCGCTAACAGGCGACTTTGAAGAACTGGTTCAGTTTATTAACAAACAGCAAAAAAAAGTATATGCAGTTGATGTACCTACAGGTTTTTTTGCCGAAGGAAAATTGCCTAAAGATTATAACGGTATAAAAGCTTATAAAACAATTTCTTTCCAACGTCCAAAAATTAATTTTTTCTTTCCTGAGTCAACCATGGCGACAGAAAAATATGAGGTGGTTGATATTGACCTGGATGAGGCCTTTATCCAAAAACAAGAGGCTGATTTTTATTTAGTGGAAGAAAATGATATTGAGAAGATTCTGCAGCCCCGAAAATTGTTCAGCCATAAAGGTACTTACGGCCACGCATTGATTATTGCAGGTAATAGCAATACCATGGGCGCGGCTTTGCTTTCTTCAATGGCTTGTTTACACGCAGGGTCAGGATTAACCACAGTGTGTATTCCGCAGGGTGGATTAACCGCCTTAAATGCCACTTTACCAGAGGTAATGGCGCTGCCAAGAGATGAATACACAAGAATAGAAAACCCAAAGAAATATCAGGCAATTGCTATAGGCCCTGGCTTAGGTACCGAAGCTGAAAACGAAAAACTTCTGGAAAGTTTGATTATGGCCAACCAGGCAATGATAATCGATGCAGATGCTTTAAATATCTTGGGCGAACGGTCCGATTTGATTGATAAAATTGTCGCAAATAGCATTATCACCCCTCATATGAAAGAGTTCGATCGGTTATTTGGCGAACATGATAATTGGTGGGACAGGGTGCAAACCGCTACAGAACAGGCCAAAAAACAGAAGATCGTTATCGTGCTTAAAAACCAGTATACTTTTGTCTGCCTGCCTACGGGTAAGGTACTTATCAATCCTACGGGCAACCCGGCTATGGCACAAGGCGGAATGGGCGATGTTCTTACCGGTATTATCGCAGGCTTTGTAGCACAGCGGTATTCGGCAACAGATGCCGCTATTCTGGCTTGCTACATTCATGGAAAAGCTGGCGATCATTTAGCGCACGAACAATTTGTGGTTACCGCATCGCAGGTTGCAGCCAGCATATCAAAAGAAATTAAAGCGCTCATGTCTAGATAGTTTGTTTACGATTTGCTTAGCCACAATTGTTGAAAAAAAAACGCTATTAATCTACTATTGTTCTAGTTTATAATTTCTAGTTTACAGGAATATTTAAAATAACAGATATCTTAAAAACGGAAAACAAATTATTATGGCACAAAGAGAATACACGCTGAATGAATTAATTCAGGAATCGGCAGAAAACCCAAATGAAAACGATTTCTTTGAACTAGAGAAACCTGCCATGCTGGAGGTAAATCTAAAAAATCAAAAAATATTGGCAAAAGCAGGTTCGATGGTTGCTTACATCGGGAATATCGATTTTAAAAGAGAAGGACTACTAAGCAAAGGTTTGGGCAGTTTGTTAAAGAAAGCCATATCTGGTGAAGGTACCTCACTGATGCACGCCACTGGAACAGGCAAACTATATTTAGCCGATGAAGGTAAGAAAGTAAAGATCATCAAACTCCAAAACGAGGCGGTTTTTGTAAATGGTAATGATGTTTTAGCTTTAGAAGAGAATATTAAAAACGAAATAAAAATGCTAAAAAGCATTGCAGGGATGATGAGTGGTGGTTTATTTCAGGTTAAATTATCGGGCAGTGGCTATATTGCCATTACCACACATGGCGAACCAATTTTATTAAGAGTAACAGGTAACCAACCTGTATACACCGATCCGAATGCTACGGTAGCATGGTCAGAAAATTTAACGCCTAACATCAAAACCAATTTAACTTTCGGCTCTTTTATCGGAAGAGGAAGCGGCGAGTCGTTCCAATTAGAATTTTTTGGCGAGGGATGGGTTTTGGTACAGCCTTATGAAGAGGTGAAATACGCAGCGAAATCTTAATATAGTAATCCGTCATTGCGAGGCACGAAGCAATCTTAACGCTGTGGCTATAGTAATAAGATTGCTTCGTCGGCTGAAAAGCCTTCTCGCAATGACGGAACTTCTACATTTCGTTCACTCCCAGTCAAGGAAATTTATGCGTTAGTTATACAAACACTTTTTTTGGAAAGCACATGCAGAAGCATTTAGGCAACGATAGTCCTGCCATTTGCTTTACCGCTCTGCGTTCGGTGTTAGCTGCTGTCAGGTTTAGGCGGCGCGGCCATTCATCCTATTTAGGGCTGCAGGGCGCAAAACCATTGCCTACAAAGGGCAGTCGAAAGGTCAAAACCCACAGCCTCATTGTTCCTAAACCCGGTAGTAACGGAAATCCTTTTTATTGCTTAAAATGGATTACACTAAACGTATTGCCTGACGTATTGAATTTGCAATAAAAAGATTGGAGTGTATAACAGGACTGCAGCACCTACTGAGTTGGAACTGTTCGTTTTCTAATATAAACATCAACGAGAAATTAATGTTATAAAAACAAAATCCCAGTATTTCTCAATATCGGGATTTTAATATAATTGATTAAATTGTTTCTATTTAAACACCACCCATTACGGTTAATTTATCCATTGTTGGGTTAACGCTTCCGCCCATTGGCTCTAACGTTACTGCAAAAGCCTGTGCTTCTTGAATGGCCTGCATTTTTACCAATGCCTCGTTATTGGTTGAATCCGTTTTTCCGAATACACCTAAACTTACCGGTTTGCCGTTTACCAAAGCCCAAAGCTGATATTGATGTGCTGCATCGGTTTTTGGTAAGTCCATAGCTACATAATTAATCAGTACGCTTTTATCTTTCTTGTTCCAGTAAACTTTCATTTTAGAAGTAGGGCTAAAAGCCTGACCAGCCATTCTGATGGTTGCCCATTCTTTGCTATCAGCCATGGCAGCCATATTATCTAAACCCTGGTTTTCGAACTCTAACTTGCTTACTATGCCAGCAAATTTTTGTTTATCCAGATTTAAACTCGCAATTTGGTCGTGTGCAGCATTTAGCTTGTTATACGTAATAAACAATGCCGCAGTACTTACTACCAATAAAGCTATACAGGCAACTAAGGCATAACGCAAAGTTCTCACTTTGGCATCACTTCCATCTAAACGTATAATTCTTGGTTCTTCTGCATAAATTGGTTCGGGTTGAACATTCACATTCTCTTCAACTTCACTTATCCCCAACTTTTCGAATAATCTTGTTTCTACATCTGCAGATGGCTCTACAGCATTTTGCATAGCATATTGTTCCATAGCTTGCTCAATAGCAGCTATTTCAGCTCTTACCTCAGGGTGTTGAGATGCCATTTCCTCCACCTGCAACGCTTCTTCAGGTGATAAATCACCTAAAACGTACAGCTCAAGTACTCCGGATTCGATATATGCTTTTAAATTTTCCACGCTCAATTAAAATTCCTTCTCAATTCAATAATAGCCAACCGGATCCGGGTTTTCACCGTACCTAATGGCAAATCTAACTTTTCTGCGGCTTCCACATGGGTAAAACCCTTATAATAAACTAAATCAAGAACTGCTTGTAAATCTGGTTTAAGGTTATCTACAAGTTGCTTAACTCCAAGAATATCAGGGTTAAACGTTACCTTGTTTTGCTCATCAACGAAACTTACGTTATTTTCTATATCTTGGTTTTTGAGTGAATTCTTAAAGTCTTTAGAACGTAGTTTGTCGATCGATAAATTGCGTGCAATATTCATCATCCATGTAAACAAACGTCCTTTAGTATGATCATAGTGTGCAGCAGACTGCCAGATTTTTACAAAAGTTTCTTGTAGTACATCTTCAGCAAGCTCTGTGTGAGTGATAATGCGCGAAATAACGCCATAAAGCGCTGACGAATACATGCTGTACAGTGTTTTTAGAACCGCAGGATCTTTTGATTGCAGTGCTTGAACAAGTTCTGGCTCGGTTAGGGTTAATTTTTTTAATGCAGTCACTATTGGTTACTAAGATACAACACAGAACAGCAAAAGCAAAAAAATGTTTTATAAATGCATTCCGTATAGGAGTGCCTTATAAAACATTTTAACAAAGGTGGGTTAATACTGTAATTATGCTATCCCATCAATTGGGAAAAGGTGTTTTTCTGCATGATAAGATGAACGTACCAGTGGACCGCTCTCAACATACTTTAAACCTTTTGCCAAACCAACTTCTTTGTACATCGCAAAAGTATCAGGGTGTATCCAGTCTATAACCGGGTGGTGGTTACGTGTTGGTTGTAAGTATTGTCCTAAAGTTAAGATATGTACACCATTGGCAACTAAATCATCCATGGCTTCGAAAATATCATCTTCAGTTTCGCCTAAGCCCAGCATAATACCTGTTTTTGTTCTTAAACCAAATTCTGAAATTCTTTTTAAAGCTTCTAAACTTCTGTCGTATTTAGCCTGGATCCTTACTTGTTTGGTTAAACGCTTAACGGTTTCCATATTGTGCGAAACCACTTCTGGCCTTTCTTCTAATACGCGGTATAAATTATCCCACTGACCTTTGAAATCGGGGATTAAGGTTTCTAAAGTGGTAATTGGACTTTCTCTGCGGATAGCCTGCAGGGTTTCTGCCCAAATAATTGAGCCGCCATCTTTTAAATCATCGCGATCTACCGAAGTAATTACACAATGTTTAACGCCCATTAATCTTACCGAATCGGCAATGCGGTTGGGTTCGTCAACATCAACAGCCAAAGGGCGGCCCGTGGCCACGGCACAGAAAGAACAGCTACGGGTACAGATGTTACCCAAAATCATGAATGTTGCCGTGCCTGCGCCCCAACATTCGCCCATATTAGGGCAATTGCCGCTTTCGCATATGGTATGGAGCTTGTGCGTGTCTACTAAACTGCGAACTTGTGCATATTCTTTACCAACGGGTAATTTTACACGTAACCAATCTGGTTTACGTTTTACTTCAGTTACAGCAGGTACTACCGGTAAATCAATCATGGTACAAAGTTAATGAATAGGATTGAAATGTTACAATGCTGAAATGTTTGAAGGTTGTAATAATTGAGATGAATTGGTTAACTGCGTATTGGCTAACTTGCGAAGTCCGGCCGGGCGGGGCGGAGCCAGATTTCACAAATTTAGCATGGACCTGCCTGTGGAGACAGATATTTCTATCTGATGCTATTGAAAAAATTAAACCGCATTCATTTCGAACGCAACCTGTCGTTTATTCTCCTTAAAACCAATCTGCTCGTAAAACCGATGACTTTCGGTGCGTTTGATGTTACACCTTACTTTTAGTTTTTTTACTTGATGTTTTTTCGCCCAAATGTTTACATTTTCAATCAACTGCTTCCCGATTTTTAGGTTTCGGTAATTTTCATCCACAATTAAGCCTCCAATTTCGACAAATGGATCGGATTCTAACCTTAAGGTGTAAAAACCGTGAATCCAGCCTACTACTATGCCATTAACTAAAGCAACAAATGCACAGTTTTCGTTACTGTTATTTATGTGTTTAATCCTGGCTGATGTTTGCTTGACGTCACTTTCGTAACCCAGTTGTGTAGAAAGTGTGGCTACGCTTTCGGCATCTTTTTCCGAAATTTCTCTGATCTGAACCATTTATTGATGTTTGATAGGTAAACCTAAAATAAGGATTTAAATTTGTTTTACGGTTAGATGGTAACATCTGACCGCACGGGTAAGTTTTGCACGGGGTTTATAAGCCAAAAGCATCGGAATGACCAACCTAAACCCTATTGAAGCGGCAGCCTGAGCCTCTTCGGCGAAGCTACAGCGGAAAGAGGGGCTGCTGTTACCGATGAGCAGTTGCGTATTTTTTCTAATAATAAAACAATAATTTAAACCTTGCAACTATCTATGTGTGGTATTAGATATTTCTACCAGACACTTAATAAAAAAAATAAAGTGGAATTTTACTTGAGTCAGATGATAACATCTGGCAGCACGGATAAATGTTAAAGAAAAATCATAAGCGAGGCAATGGATAACATTCCATCATTTAATCATTTTAACTTTCTAACTTAATATTACATTTGCAATATGAATACTGGCTTACAGCTTTATAATACGCTTTCGCGCAAAAAGGAACTTTTCCAACCCTTAAATGCACCCAATGTTGGGATGTATGTTTGCGGTCCTACTGTTTATAGTGATGTGCACTTGGGTAATTGTCGCACGTTTATATCTTTCGATTTAATTTTCAGGTATCTTAAATATGCAGGTTATAAAGTGCGTTATGTACGTAATATTACCGATGCAGGCCACTTAGAAGGCGATAGGGACGAGGGAGACGATAAGTTTGCAAAACGTGCAAAATTAGAGCAGCTTGAGCCGATGGAAATTGTACAGAAGTATACGTTGGGTTTCCATGATGTAATGCGCATGTTCAACACGCTGCCGCCAAGTATCGAACCTACCGCTACAGGTCACATTATCGAGCAGATCGAAATGATCAAGATAATTATTGCCAATGGTTACGGTTACGAAGTTGATGGCAACGTATACTTTGATGTAGAAAAATATAGCAAAGAATACAATTATACCATTTTAACCAACCGCAATCTGGAAGATATGCTGAACAATACCCGCGAACTGGGTGGACAGGATGAGAAACATGGGAGGTTAGATTTTGCCCTTTGGATAAAAGCAAAACCAGAAACCCTGATGCAATGGCAATCGCCATGGGGTATGGGTTTTCCGGGCTGGCATATCGAATGCTCGGCCATGAGCGCGAAATATTTGGGTGCCGAATTTGATATTCATGGTGGTGGTATGGACTTAGCGGCAACACACCATACCAACGAAATAGCACAATCTGAAGCTTGCAGCCATAAACAGCCTGCCCGCTATTGGATGCACACCAATATGCTTACCGTAAATGGTACACGGATGTCTAAATCGGCCGGTAATGGTTTTCTTCCTTTAGAATTATTTACGGGAGATCACCCCTTATTGAAAAAAGGTTATAGCCCGATGACAGTGAAATTTTTTATGTTACAGGCGCATTATCGCAGTACTTTAGACTTTTCTAACGATGCATTGGATGCCTCAGAAAAAGGATTCCGCCGTTTAATGTCGGCAATTGGCCTTTTGGATAAACTATCGGTTTCTGAGCAGAATGATTTTGATATTGATGCATTGAAAGAAAAATGCATTAATGCCATGAATGATGATTTTAACAGTCCGATTTTAATTGCCGAACTGTTTGAAGCGGTAAGGATTATCAATACGGTTTATGATGGTAAGGGAAAAATCTCTGCTGAAGCATTAGAAAAGTTAAAGCAACTGGTTAACGATTTCGTATTTGATATATTAGGGCTGAAAGATGAAGATGCTGGAGGTAACGACTT
Organism: Pedobacter riviphilus; assembly: GCF_014692875.1. Lineage (NCBI taxonomy): Bacteria > Pseudomonadati > Bacteroidota > Sphingobacteriia > Sphingobacteriales > Sphingobacteriaceae > Pedobacter > Pedobacter riviphilus. The sequence continues at coordinate 5,724,435 of NZ_CP061171.1, forward strand.
AAATGGCGTTTTAGAAATGGTAATTAACCTAAGAACCGAGGCAAAAGCGAATAAAGATTATGCCACTTCTGATCGCATCCGTATTGGCCTGCAGGAATTGGGTATTCAGCTTAAAGATGGCAAAGAAGGTACAACATGGAGTAAGTCATAGTTAGCTAATTCAATACTGTCGATAATGAGAAAAATTGGTTTAATCGGTGGCATTAGCTGGGTATCGACAATAGATTATTACCGTTTCATAAATGAGGGCGTAAATGAGCGTTTGGGTGGGTTAAATTTCGCTGAGTGTTTGGTTTACTCCCTTAATTTTGGTGATGTACAGGATAAAACCTGGGAGGGATCATTTGATCTTTTGTTGAATGCCTGCGAAAGCTTAAAACGCAGTGGAGTAGAAGCCATTGTGCTTTGTGCCAATACGGCTCATCTTTTTGCCGATCAGCTACAAGAAAAAATAGCTTTACCAATTATTCATATTGGTGCCGAAACAGCTAAAGCCATAAATGCTGCAGGAATTAAAAAAATAGGACTTTTGGGTACAGTGTTTACTATGGAAAAGGACTTTTATATTAAAAAGCTCGAAGACTATGGGTTAAATGTTCTGGTGCCAGCCAGTAAAGAAACCCGCGATTATATACAGTTTACACTCAAAGAAGAATTAGGCCGCGGAATAATACTGGAAGAGACCAGAGCACAGTATATCAGGATAATCAATGATCTGATAGCAGATGGGGCTGAAGGGATAATCCTAGGATGTACCGAAATTCCCATGTTGATCAGTCAGAATGATTTTGAAATCCCGGTTTTTGATACGACCAAAATTCATTGCCATGCCATTGTGGATTATATGCTTTTGTAACTATTCATTCATTTCGCGTTCAAAGGGGGGATGGACTATTCTCTAGCATTTAATTCGTCCCCTTTTGAAGGGGGGATGAGAGATAATTACACTACTTTGAACAATTTTCCGTTAGTTTGAATAATGAATAAAAAACTTTTAATACTGTCTTTATTAGCGTTAATCGGATTTGAGGCCTGCCGAAATAGATCAAATCAAAGTGCCGGCGAAAATGAAGAAAAGAACGTAATTGCTTTATCTTCTCCTGATTTTAACGCCGATAGTGCTTATATCTATACTAAAACGCAGGTAGATTTTGGTCCGAGGATTCCGGGAACCTCAGCACATCAAAAATGTGCAGATTATTTGGTGGCAAAATTAAAGTCGTTTGGTGCCAAAGTAAGTATTGAGGGCGAAAAAACGAAAACCTATGATGGCAAGAGCTTTCAACTGAAAAATATTGTTGCGGCTTTTAATCCAGATAAAAAGAAAAGGGTTTTAATTACTGCACACTGGGATGCCCGCCCATTTTCTGATCAGGATACCGATCCAGCAAATCATGTAAAACCTTTCGATGCGGCAAATGATGGCGCAAGTGGGGTGGCGGTGATTTTGGAAATGGCACGTCAGATTCAGCAGAAAGAGCCAAATGTTGGAGTCGATTTTGTATTGTGGGATTTAGAAGATTATGGCAAGGCCAATGATGAAACGCCAGATGAAACTACATGGTGTTTGGGCTCTCAGTACTGGGCTAAAAAAGCAATTGCAACAGGATATAAAGCTTTGTATGGTATCAACCTCGATATGGTTGGTGGCGGTAGCGCACAGTTTACACAGGATGAAATCTCTCGTCAAGCTGCTCCAAATGTAGTAAATCAGGTTTGGGACATTGGTAATGAAATTGGCTATGCATCTTATTTTACAAAAATTCCAAGCGGAAAATTGGTTGATGATCATTTTTGGATGAACAAAGCAGGCGTTCCTTCTATCGATATTATCCATTACAACGACAACAGTGGGTTTTATATCAATTGGCATACGCAATTGGATAACTTAGCCAATATTGATAAAAATACTTTGAAGGCCACCGGACAAACGGTTTTAGAAACCATTTATAGAGAAAAATAAGTAGCCTTGATGTGTAATTGTTAATTACTTTTAAGGCCATACATTAAAGAAAATTTTATATTCGCCAAACAATATTATATTAATTAATAATGAAACAATTATTTTCAACTGCAATAGCTTCGCTTTTAGCCCTAAGTGCTTTTGCCCAAAAAAGTGACGGAACAACCAAATCTTTAGTAAATGCTGAGAAGGATTTTGCTAAGTCAATTGCCAAAAATGGAGATAAAGAAGCTTTTATAGACTATTCAACCACAAGCACTTTAGTGTTCAGACCAAATCCTGTTAATGCCAAAACTTTTTACGCGGGTAAAGCAAATGCAGAAAACGACGTAACGTGGACACCAAACCTGGCCAAAGTATCGCGCAGTGGCGATTTAGGTTTTACTACAGGGCCATATGAAGTTGGTACTTCAGAGAAAAAATACGGTCAATACTTATCGATCTGGAAACCAGAAAACGGCAGATGGAAATTAGCTATTGATTTAGGAACAGAAAGCAATAAACCTTTGGCTAAAGTTACGCCACAATTTATCGAGCCTAAAGATCATGTTGCACCAAAGTTCTTAAATGAAAAGGAAATTAAGGCTGGGAAAGAAATTATCTTAACCACCGAGAAAACATTAAATACTTTATTAAAAACACACGGAATTGCTGCATTTGGAGGTTTTTTAACTAACGATGCACGTTTACTTTTTCCTGGCAATGAAGCCATTGATGGAAAAGGAAAAATTATTGCATTCTATAATGGAATGATCAGTAAAATCAATTTGAAAACTACAGGTGTAGATAAAGCAATCGGTAGCGATTTGGCTTATACTTATGGTATCGCTACTATCGATTACAAGGCCGATTTACGCGAAAGTTTTAACTATGTTTTCGTTTATGAAAAAGCAGCAGATGCAAGCTGGAACTTAATTGTACAAGCCTTTGTACCAGCAGAAAGATAAATAACAAATGTGAATTAAAGAGGGCTTTCCATAAAAAGAAGCCCTTTTTTTATTTCTATATTTTGCTCGCTTTACAGTCTGGTCTAGCGCTGATCCGATAATTATCGGATGGGGTGGTATCTTGAAGCGTAGCGAAAAGATATAACGTGAGGCAAGAAATATTAAATAGAAGCACGGTTTTTGTGATCCAAAAATCATTACCATCAATAAAATTATTCATTTTACGTTTAAAATTCATGCATAAAAAATTACTTCTGCTCTCAACCCTAATTTTATTGTGTTTTCATGTTTCTGCCCAAAAAAAGAAATTTGATGTACAGGGCAAAGCTGGTGCACGTGGTATTATGCCCGAAAATACCATTGAGGGAATGTTAAAAGCTATCGATTTAGGCGCTACCACTTTAGAAATGGATGCCGTAATATCGAAGGATAAACAGGTAGTGCTTTCCCAAGAACCTTATTTTAACAACGAGATTTCTCTGCTGCCCAACGGTAAGCCGATTACTTTAAAAGACCAAAAGAATTATAATATCTACAAGATGGATTATGAGGAGATTAAAAAGTTTGATGTAGGTAGCAAAGTTCACAACCGCTTTCCCGGACAGATGAAATTTAAAGCTTACAAACCGCTGCTTTCTGAAACCATAGATGCAGTTGAGGCTTACGTTAAAGAACACAAACTCGCTAAACCCGTTTACAGTATCGAAACAAAAACGATTAAAAACGGCGACAATGAATTTCATCCGGAACCTGCTGAGTTTGTAGACTTGATTATGGACGTAGTTAATTCGAAAAAACTTGCCAAAAGAGTTATTATCGAATCGTTTGATATGCGTACGCTACAATACCTGCACGAGAAATACCCAAAAGTACAAACCTCATTATTAATTGATGAAAAAGAACCCTTTGAAGATTATATCGAGAAATTAGGTTTTAAACCGACCATTTACAGTCCTTACTCGGTATTGGTAGGTAAAGGTTTGGTAGACCGATGCCACGAAATGGGTATTAAAATTATCCCATGGACGGTTAATACGGTTAAAGAACTTAAATACTTTATGGATTTAGGTGTAGATGGTGTGCTTACCGATTATCCTAATATTATGGGACAGTTGAGTAATTAAATCTATCGATCGGTGAGACACCAATCAATAGATATTGAACATCAGATAAACAAAAAAAGCGCCGATTTCAGCGCTTTTTTTATTTGATCTTTACTAATGCCTAGTGGTGCGATTCTGGAGCTTCTGTACGGTGTGCTTCAGTTTTCTCGTGTGAAGAAGTTTCTTCACCATGGTGAAAAATTGGTCTTGTGAAAGCCACAAGCAGGATTAAAACAATAATCCATGCCGTTAATGGCAAAGCCCAAATGCCTTTTGTTTGCTGAACCGGTGCGTGTGAATCGTGAGCTGACATATCGAATATTTTTGATTTAAAAATTTATGCTTTGTATTTACGCGGTAAAGATAGTAACAAAATTAAAATAACAAGGGCAATTCGGTGAATTGTATCTTAAGATAATCCAGCTAACTAAAAGAGGACGTCTCAATTGATGTGACCCCAAAAAGTTGGACAGGTTACAAAATTAAGTTTTTTTGCGCTTGCTAATAATCCCTTTCTATTGCTACTTTTTCTTTTCCACGGAGCATAAAGCAGTGAAACCCGCAGTTCTGTTTAATATTTCCGAAAACCGGTTCAACATCATGACAACGTTGCTTTCGCTTATCGATGCCTTTTTCGCCGTTCAGTAATCGGTAAGTCGTTTGCTTATGTCTTACAGGTTATTTTAATTGTTTAAAAATTTATTGCTTTGTTGAACGAAAAGTTCTTTGTACTGAAAAATTGATCCATGTCCGGAATTAGGATAGACTGACAAAAAGGAGTCATTAATTTTTGTATAGAGATCATATGCATTCTTAAGTGGAATCATTTCATCTTGATCACCGGTAACTATAAGTGTTGGTATCGAAATAGCCTTTGTGTAAACATCGTTTGATTTTCCCCAGGTAATAAAAGCTTTAACCTGAGCTTGGATAGCCTCTTGGCTGATTGCCTGATCAGATTCAGCGAATGGGTCACCCAAACGTTTCAAAAACTGTGTTCCTGCTTCCTGGCTTTCACTCGTACTTTTAAAGAAAAGCTTTTGTTTTGGATGTTTTTGTTCCTTTTCCGCATAAGCAAAGGATTCTTGAAGAATATCCCATATCCTATCGATCCCTTTGCCCCCGGCAGCACCCGTATCAGCAAGGATTAATTTGCGAACAAGTTCTGGCCTACGGGAAATGATTATTTGAGCAATAAATCCGCCCATTGAATAGCCAAGCAAGTCTACTTTAGTAAAGCCGAGCTTATCAATGAAATCTATCGCAACATCTGCCATTGCTTCAATCGAATCAGGAGTACTTCCACTGGATGCACCAACTCCTTTATTATCAAATGCAATTACTTTTCGCTCTTTGGCAAGTTCGTCGATGATATATGGATCCCAATCGTCGATAACTGCTGTAATATGATGGAGAAGGACAATAGGAACGGCTGTAGCCTCTCCAACTTCGCGATAGAAGATTTTTTCGCCCTGAACGTTTACTGATTTTAATTGTGATGATTTGAAATTTGCTTTCATTTTTTTATTGATTTAATTAGAAAATTTATTTTATAGAAAATATTTTTACGAGATATTATTTATCTGACAGCTACTTTATCAATGTTTTCGTTTTTTTTGTCAGATTCGCAACCATATAGGGGTGTCCTTACCCCCTTCAAGTGGTTAATTGCGTCTTTTAATTTTGACTCCGTGTGGCTACCAGCCTAATTTTGAGGTTGCCGAGCATATGCCACTGCATACATCTGTGATTAACGCTCGTTTCATATTTGTATCTTTATTAATTTAAAAATTGTTTTTTAAAATCCTTGGGAGTAAGTCCTGTTTCTTTTTTAAATAGCTTTGAGAAGTACGACATGTTTTCAAAACCAAGTGAGTAAGCTATTTCTGAAACATTTTCACCGGATGCCCTCAACTTGTTTTTTGCCTCATTAATTAGGAAAATATGAATTAACTCTTGTGCCGTTTTACCTGTTTCCATTTTTAAAAGGTCACTTAGGTAGCGAGGTGAGATGTGAAGAGCCGAAGCCATAGAAGTAACAGATGGCAAGCCTTCTTCAGGTAATTTATCTTCTTTTAGGTAATTATCGAGAAAATGATTAAACGCACTTACTGTTTTCCCTACAAGAGGTTTGCGATTTAAAAATTGCCTTTTGTAGTAACGCTCGGCATAATTCAACATAGCGTTTATATTGGCAATAATTATGTCCCTACTAAATTCGTCTTCATTATTCCCATATTCTGTTACCAGGGAGTCAAAAAGTCTTAGCATTGTCTTTTCCTCTTTTGGCGAAAGGTGCAATGCCTCATCAGTTTCGTAATCAAAAAAAGCATACTTATTGATTTCGCTTTGAAGAGTTGAGCCTAGAAGAAAGTCCTCGTGAAACAATAGAATATAGCCATCATTTTCAAACTCAAGATTTTTTATTTCAATGACCTGGCGTGGTTTCCAAAAAACCATCGAGCCTTTGTCGTGATCGAATCTGGTTCGTCCATAAAGCCAATGACCTGCCCGAACATTTTTTAATCCAATCATGTAAAAATCACAGGTAAACTCGTTAAAATTCAATGTCATCCCTGGAGTGATTCTTAGTAGACTCAGCATCGGATGCTCAGGAGGTGGCACATTATTCTCCCTATGCATCTCGCTTAAAAACTTAAAATGTTTCATATTCATCTAAATTTAATTGACATAAAAATTTGCTTTCTTCTTACTTATACAAAGGTAATATGATTGTGTATCATCCCCTTTAACACTAAATTCGGTATTACTAACACTAATTCCCGAATGCCAGTAAATCCCAAGCATTAGGTGTGAGCATTCTAGCTTTTTCGACTTAAAATAGAGAGCAAGCGATTTTTTATTTTGAGGAATCGGACATATATAAGATCAACTCTATCATTGGTATTAGACAAAAGTTTTGATGAAATATACACTTAGCCCAGGCTATTGTAAGTCGTAAATCATTGCTTTTGTGCTATTCATTTTGTTTTTAATACGGTTTTGGTGCTCCTGTAAAGTACTCTGTTCATCCTGAACAGCATTAAACAGTTCTGCTTTTTTGAAATAGTTCGCCGCTTCTGCAAAATTTTGCTGTTGCTCGGCATGGAGACCCAAACATTCGTAAATGTGTGCTTCATAAACACCAGGTACTAGCAAAGCCTTTTCTGCAACCTGTTTTACCAGTTTATGCATTTTAAGCGTAATAACAAGTTCCAGATAGGGTTTATAGACCTCTGGAAAATCGGCATCCAGCTCAATGCAGCGTTTGTAATAATAACCTGCGGTTTTATAATCTTTAAAATGGTTCTGATAAATATTGCCCAACTGAAAATAAGCTCTTGCATAATCAGGGTCGAAAACAATAATTTCGTTAAAATACTGAAGCGCTTTGGGTAATTCTCCCCAGTGCAGTTCTTCAATGGCCTGTAGATATTTTTCTTCTACAGTGGTATAAATGTCCATAACGGATATAATTGATTTTGATAAGCGGTTAAATGCTTAGCAAAGGCGTAATAAATTGATTTTTAAATGTGGGTTTTGTTTGTTGAAACTTAGAACCGCGTTAAGGGTTGGGAAGGAAATTTAAGTCAATATCCAAGCCCTTTATGCCACAAGATGGGCTAAAGCTTAATTGTTGGATATGTAGTTGACGTAGCATTTCTGTGAATTTTGATGCAAAGATATTTATTTTCAGTGAATTGCAAATTTTAAAATAAAATTTCTAATGGATTACGTGCGCGAGATAAACAATACAATAGCTCAGCAAACAGAATAGGCTATTATAATTTAACGAATGGAAGAGGTTTTCTAAACGTTGTTGAGTATCGATAATTTTAGCTGCAATGAACCAAAAAAACAATGAGATGCCAATATCAAAAAAATCGAAGTAACCATTGGTGATGTGCAATAATTGGAACAATTCGAGTGCTACAACAAATACAAGCGGGATGAAAACACAATTGATACGCTTTTTGAAAAAGTCAAAATAAAATTCCTTTGAGGTTAGGGTGATGCAGAAAACCCATAAACCCTCAGGAAGTGAATAGATCATGTATTTGTTTAGTGGCAAGCTTGCTGTGATGGTCTGTTTTAAGCTTTGATAGGTTTTGAAGGGGATCAATTGAATGATCATCTGATTTACCAGGGTTTTATCTGTCCGGTAAAATGCATAAATGAACAAGCTTACTATCAGCGCAAAGAAAATATACCAATAGTGCTTTTTCAAGATTTGGTGAAAATTAGAATTTTAAAATAGGAGAGTGGTTTTAAGGCGATTTCTTTTTCAAGTTTAAACTGATCTATTGCCTTAATATCTTCCATGTAAAATAAAGATTTTAAATGGAACCATCCAGAACAAAAATTAAATAGCCGATCCAAGTATTTTAGCGAATTATTTGGCGTAAAGTGGTTTAGAATTAAGAGTTGTCCACCTGGCTTTAAAACATTGTGGCATTGCATTAGTAATTTTTCAGGCTGATCTGCAACGGCAATAACATGCGATAGTACAACATAATCAAAACTATTCGCTGCAAATTCGAGTTGCTCGCCATTCATTTGGAATAATTCGATTTCATTTGTTGCATTTTTTTTAGCCACATTTAACATCGAAGAAGAAATTTCTATCCCGGTAATTTTGTGGTTTTTATAGCGTGGGAAATGAGATCCGTTACCAACACCGATTTCGAGCAGGTTTCCATAGGGTAGTTGATTAATCTCATCGAGGAATTTTTTCTTTTGTGGTTTAAGAAAAATATCGACCAGTGGATATAAAAATGAAAACCGGTTATAGAAATTGGTTTGAGCGCTCAATTTTTTAGTTTTAAGAATTAAATTTAGCTAAAGCATTTTTAATCTGCCTCCTATGCCTTAAAATATGAACGATGGCATGCTCTAACATTTGTTCTACATCGTATTGCTGTCCCCATCTGGTGTTTATCTTTTTCGATTGATCGAACTCCTCCATGGTAATGTCGGGATTTCTGGTAAAAAAGTTCTCATTATATTTAAGTGCTTCTCGAAGTCTTGAGATATAAGGTGTGATGTGGTCAAACTGCAGTCGTTCCGGTCTTGTGGTTTGCAATCCGATAGAATTTTCGATATACACCGCATAGCTGAACATCGAAGCAGTTACATGAGTTAAAATAGTTTGAATGGAAATACAGTCAGGATTTGAACTTTCTGGCTCAATTGTACGGAGCAATTGTTGCTGGTTGATTGGCTCAATTACCATAATCAATTCATCAACTGCTTTTTTATATTCATCTAACAGTGCGGCAATTGCACTGGTAAGGTTATTGGCTTCCATGGTTAAAACAAATATAATTGTTTGCCTGGTATTTTATGTTGGTCGGGATTTGTAATTCCGACCTGCGTATTGTGGATTTGCAATCCACAAATTGAAAAATTAAAAATCATTAACTCATCAAACGGGATCGTGAATCTATACTACCAAGTTTTAAGTAAATACATCAATTACCCCTATTAAGATTGGTAAAGGAATAATTGCTAAAATCACACTGAATTCCTTTCTGGATCGACCTTTGCTCACCAAAGTAAGTATAAGAAAGCTGACCAAATAGATAAATGTCAGAAATATAATGATGACCATCATACCAAAATCTGGCATGCCACATCTTGGGGTAGAGTTGGTTGGTAAGTTGTGAAAAAACATAAAACAAAACACCCAGCTGCTAATATAAAAGCCAAGAAATATTAAAGAAATAATCCTCCTCCAAATAAATGAGAATACTGATTTTACGATTTCCATATTCACTGTTTATCCTTAATACAGGCAACGTAAAAAGGTAACCAACGTAAAATATTTCTTTGGTAGAAGTTTGCAATTGCAATCTGTGTTAGGCTTTTAATCCACTAATAAAGAATTAAAAATCCCGACTAACTACTACAATAAATCTTTAATGATTTTCTCGATTGATAAACCTTCAGCTTCTGCACGATAATTACGCACAATACGGTGACGTAAAATAGGTTCCGCTACAGCTTTAACATCTTCAATATCTGGAGAGTATTTTCCGGTTACAGCGGCGTGACATTTTGCACCCAATACTAAAAATTGCGAAGCACGCGGTCCCGCACCCCAGCTGATGTATTTGTTGATCGTTTCAGTAGCAAACTCGCTATTCGGACGGGTTTTAGCAGCTAATTTTACTGCGTATTCCAAAACATTATCGGTAATGGGAATATCGCGTATTAGTTTCTGGAAATATTGAATATCATCTGCATGGATAATTTTCTGCAGTGGTGTGGTTTTATTGCTCGTGGTGTTTTTAACGATATTCAATTCATCTGCAAAGGCAGGGTAATTTAACTGAATATTGAACATGAAACGATCTAACTGCGCTTCGGGTAGGGGATAAGTTCCTTCCTGCTCAATAGGATTCTGTGTAGCGAGAACAAAAAATGGTTTTGGTAAAATATGAGTTTGCCCAGCTGCGGTAACCGATTTCTCCTGCATCGCTTCTAATAAAGCAGCCTGGGTTTTTGGCGGTGTACGGTTAATCTCATCGGCCAGGATAATATTAGAAAAAACAGGCCCTTTTATAAATTTAAAGTGCCTGTCTTCTCCTAAAATCTCTGCGCCGATAATATCGCTCGGCATTAAATCTGGCGTAAACTGAATCCTGTTGAAATTGAGGTCTAAAACAGAAGCTACGGTTTGTACAAGTAAAGTTTTAGCTAATCCGGGTACGCCAACCAACAGACAATGTCCGTTGCTAAATATGGCGATTAAAACAGATTTTATGATGTCATCTTGTCCAACTACTACTTTGCTTATTTCGGCTTTAATGTTGTTGAAAGATTGATGAAGGGCATCAACAGCTTCTACTTCGTTCTTATACTGCATTGGTGTTATTTTGCGGCTGTGGTTTTAGTCCAAATTTTTAATTCATCACAGGTATTAAATTCATCGTCGATTTTAATGTAAGTGCTTTCGCGACGTTTTTGAAACCATTCGCTTAAAGTACGATTAATTTTATCACTTTGTGCAGCATCTCTGATTTTTGGAAAATCTTGAGCTAAGTTTGCTTTGTGCGGCGGAATTTTAGATTTTAAATATAAAATACGGTATCCTTGTTTTCCATCAGCTGCGGTAAACAAGTTTGGTTTGGAAATACCACCAATTTTCATGCTATCGATTACCAAAAACACCGATGGATCTAATTTATCAACCGGAATAAAGGTACTTCTTGCTTGTACATTTTCGGCATTAAGCATCATACCACCATTGTATTTACTCTCTTTATTATCTGAATAAAGGTTTGCCGCAGCGGCGAAACTTAGTTTTTTACCGATAATATTGTTGTAAATACTATCTGCATGCAATTTTAAACGTGTTAAACTTTCTGGTGTAGTTTTAGGCATGATTAAAATATGCCTTACGTGCACCTGCTCACCTCTACGTTCTAAAACCTGTAAAAAGTGAAAACCATAATCTGTTTCGAATACAGGCGAAATTTCTCCCGCTTTTAGCTTAAACGCCCAGGCCGTAAATTCTTTAACCATGGTATTTCTGTCGATAAAACCATAATCACCACCATCGGCAGCAGAACCTGGATCTTCAGAATAAGTTTTAGCTAAAACACCCATATCCTCGCCGCTTTTAACCCTCAAACGAAGGGCTTCAATTTTATCGCGGAACTTCTGTTTTTCTGCTCTGGTTAACTGTGGATTTAAAATTACTTCACCAACTTCAACCTCGGTATTAAATTCTGGAATGCTATCGCCCAAAGATTTGAAATACTTTTCAACCTCCATTGGGGTAACGTTGATGTTTTCGGTGATTTTTTGTTGCATTTTTTGTGCAATCAACTCATCTTTTACTGATGGCCTGATCTCATCTTTGTACTGTAGTACCGATTTGTTTAAGAACTGCTCCAAACGCTCTTGGCCGCCGGCACGTTGCATGCTGTAACGCATACGCTTGTTTACTTCATCATCAACAGCACCATCTTCAACCATTACCGAATCGATTTCAGCCTGTTGTTTAAGTAGTTTTTGGGTTAAAGTTTGTTGTAATATTTTACATTTAATATCATTGTTGGGCTGGTTTCCCTGATAAAGATATTGTGTGTATTGTTGGTTTAAATCTGATAGCAGGATAATATTATTTCCTACAACAGCAGCAACTTTATCTACAGTATGCTTTTGAGCGAAACTGTTTAAAAACAGGCAAATTAAAGCGGTTGCTACTAAAAAAACTTTCTTCATTCTATTTGTTATATTTTGCAAATTTAATACTTATGGTCAAAAAAATCAGGTTGGTTATAACTTGGCAAGCTTTTTCAACTCGTTTTCATTAATTTTGATCTGATATTTTTGTTTTAGGCTTTTTAGCCATTTTTCTTCTAAACTTAGTTGGTAATCGGCCACTACCTCTCCTCTAACTTCGCTTAAAGGTTTATTGTAATTTTGTCGGTTTTTGATGTAAAATTCATTTATCGCCTGCTCGTCTTCCTGTGCCTTGTTCCATATTTTTTGTTCAGAAATATTGAACATTAAAACCCCTTCACGGTATTCATTCAACAAGAAATCTTGATCTTTGCTACTGACTCCAACTTTTTTATGTGTGGCCAATGCATCCTCATAAGTTTTAATTTCTTCCTGGTAGCTTGCGTTTTTATCCAATCCCATTTCCCGGGCATCTAAAACCTTGAGCTTAAAATTTATATACAAGTTTAAATAGGCTTGTAAAGTGTCGTACGCAGCACTAACGTTTCCGTTATGGCTTTTTTTGTATGCCCACATAAATTCCTTAACGCTTATTGATTTACCGTTTACCACAGCAACGTTTTGCGCAAACGAAATGCTATAAATAAAGCTAAAAACAAATAAGCAGTAAGCTTTCTTCACGCAGAGCACTCTATAAATTTTAAGGGATAAAAGTAACAATTAGCGACGCTATTATAAGATATTTAACTAATTTTAACAGAAATTATTATCCAACAAAAATACGAATGGAAAACCAGGTTACCAACAATGCGAACGCTTTACGTTTATTTTTTACTGAAGAGGTTTTCTTAGTAAAGGATGAAAGCGTAGAAATTCTGCCTTTGCGTAATCCAGAGCCTGTTTTGGTTGTCGAAAATGTTTCTGTTACTGAAGTAAAAGAACCTGTATTAAAACCAGAAATAGCACAAATTCCAGGGATTAATTCTACAAATGTACCTAAAGTTTATCCACAAGCTCCTGAAATTCCGCATATTATGGCCGAACCAGTACCCGAAAAAACGTTTAAATTTTTAGGTGGAAATAAAAAATCTGTGCTCATTTTAGTAAACGATAGTGAGCATGATGTAAGCACCGAGCAAGGCAGAGAACTGTTGCGGAAAATTGTTAAAGCTGTTGATTTGGGTACGCCCGATTTTGCTATTCTAAATTATTCAAATTATAGCGGAACAGATTTTGCAGAACTGCACCGGTTTTTTAAACCTGCTATTATGTTATCTTTTGGAGTAGAGATTGCCGAACTGAAACTGAACCTCACCTGGCAGAATGAAATCATCGTTCACGAAACCACAAGAATTATCTTTGCTCCAAACCTCCATCATCTTGATAGTGATTTAACTGCTAAGAAAACACTTTGGGGGCACCTTCAGAAAATTAAATAGCAGCTTCGCAAGCGTATCAAGTATGGAGAGTTAGCATAAAGTGCTGAGATAATGGCATTTTAATGCTGCTCCAAAACCCTTAAACCCTAAACCTTTTACCCTTCTTACAATGAAAAAACTTGTATTTGCTACTAATAATCAACATAAAACTGAAGAAATACGCGCTGCACTTAAAGGTAAATACGAAGTGCTAAATCTGGAAGATATTGGTTGTTTGGTTGATATCCCTGAAACTGCTGATACCTTTGAAGGCAATGCAACTTTAAAAAGCAGCTACGTGGTTGAACATTTTAATTTAGATTGTTTTGCAGATGATAGCGGTTTGGAGGTTGAGGCTTTAAATAACGAACCTGGCGTTTACTCCGCCCGATATTCTGGCAGCCGGGATAGTTTAGAAAATATTCAAATGGTTTTGGCTAGGCTTGAAGGGAACCCCAATAGAAAAGCTAGGTTTAAAACGGTGATCTCTTTAATGCAAGAGGGTAAAAACCATATTTTTGAAGGTATAATAGAAGGAACCATCAGAGCAGGCTTATCAGGTTCGAAAGGTTTCGGTTATGATCCTATTTTCCAGCCAGATGGTTATGATATTACTTTTGCTGAAATGGACATGGCCGAGAAGAATAAAATCAGCCATCGGGCCATTGCACTAAAAAAGATGTTGGCGTTTTTGAAGGGTATTTGAGGTGTCGTCATGCTGAATTTATTTTACAAGTAGAATAGTGTTTTCAATTGTCTTGTAGCTACTATGTGGTCAGCATCTTACAGGCCACGTAGACCCTGAAATAAATTCAGGGTGACGACTATAAGAATAAAACTACATTTTACCGCCCGTCTTTTTCACCTGAACAGCATCTTTTTTCACCTGTACTGAGTCTTTTTTCGGTAGGATGGGTTTAATGCCAAAGTTAGTGGTATCTGCCGGTTTAGCTTGAGGCATCTTCTTATCCAGGTTCAAACTGTCTTTTCCCAATGTGATTTTCGGTTTAACTGCAGTTGCCGTTGTTGACGGTTTATTTGCCGGCGCTGTGGTTTTGGCACCAGTTACAGTTTTACCCACAACCGTTTTGACCTTGGCTTTAGGTTTGCCCGAAGAGCCTATTGCATCTTTTTTTGATTTTGGGCGTTCAGTAGGTTTCCACGAAAATCCTTTTAATACATGATCTTTTGCAATCGTATTTTCGGGGTTCAAAGCCCCTTCTATTCCCTTGATATAAACAATTTCCTCGATGGCATTTTCCTTATCCTTAAAAATGAACTTTATCCTGCTGCTTAAGGTTTGGTTCATTTCCTTGTACACCTTTGTGCTGTCATCCTGGGTATAATAAATGCTTTCGGCATTGCCATCTACATATAGGTTCTTGAATTTTCCGTTGGTAAAGAAACCCGTCATTAACCTTCCTTTTATCTGGTTAAACCTTAATGAATCTTTTGGCGTATTTACTAAAAATGCATTCCTAAATGCCTGTAGATTATTTAATTTTTTATTCTTAAACTGAACAAATATCGTGTCGCCAACCTGTTGAGAGCCTTCTGACCAGATGATCGGGTTGCTGTAACAACGTAAAGTAGAATCGGCACTGGTATAAAACAGACTGTCGGTTTTGGCCTGTATATTCGTTTTAAAAATTTTAACACCGTGGTAAGCTTTAATGATACGCGTTTGAACAGTATCAGCCGGGTTAAATTTGGCAGTATCAGTCTTTAATACTCCGGGTTTTAAGTTTCCTAAAACTTTTGTTAAGCTATCTTTAACGCCAGATTTTGTTATCTTTTTTTGTAAACTATCAATTTTGGTTTTCGATGCATCCTTTATAATAGAACTGGTTTTGTTAGCTAACTTTTTTAGGCTATCTGTTTTAAGTTTAGGTAGGTTTTTGATAATAGAGTCGGCTTTTCCCTTTAAAAGGTTGCCCTTTTGTAAACTATCCAAATTAAGCTTAGGAAGCCCCTTGCCAAGTGAGTCTACTTTCGATTTTAAGCTATCAATGCTTTTATCTTTCAGGTTAAGCTGGTTTTCTGTTTCGGCATCGCCTTTGTTCTTTTTCTTTTTGTCGGCCTTGTTATTTCTAGCATTGCGCTTATTTCTGTCTTCTTTTTGGGCTGATTCAGCTTCAGGTTTATATTTTGGCTCCCCTTTTTCTTTTTTTCCACCATCTTCATCATCTTCACCAACCTGATTGTCGGCTTTAATGGAAATTTTAGGTATTAACTTTAAGGTTTTTTGCAGTACCATTTGGGTTTCTAAGGTGTCAGCACCCAACCACAAACTATCAGGTCTTTTTTTATTCTTCACCATTACCGAATCTTCGGTGCCTATTCCTAAATAGGCATTTCTGGTAACCAACGTCCGCTGATCTAGTTTGTAGTAATAACCTAAATCGCCGAACATTTTCATTTTATCCTTCGTATCAGAGAAAACAATGTTTTTTACAGCCTTGCCAATGCCTTTCTTGCCGTAATAATATAAACTATCACCTTTTAAAGATCTGGTGCCTTGGGTATAAAGGTTTTTCTTCCCAAAAAAGGCATCTTCTGTCATGGTATTATACTGGCCATTTTCGGTGTAAAGATTATCGTCTTTTCCTTTGATATTGGTTGGTCCGTAAAAGAAAGTCCATTTACTTTGCGTGTTGTAGCTCATGGTATCCGACTTTATCGTCGACTGTGGCGTAACTACAACTACATCATATTTAAAATAGGCATCATTCGAGTTGCTGAAATAATAGCCATTTTTGCTGGTCAGCGTTACTTCCTTGTTTACAATTTTGCCACCGCTGGTATAAGTTCCTATCTTACTTAAGGTATTATAATCTAAAATATTAGTCGTTAAAATCGATGTTGGATCGATCATCTTCACATTTCCGGTTAAATGCGCATGTTTTTTATTGCCATCGTACTCCAGTTGATCTGAATAAATATCGGTGGTAAGCTGGTTGATATGAACGTTTTTAAAAGCTTCAAAATAGTTCCGTTCGCTATAAAATACGGCGCTGTCGCAAGTTAAAGTGGCATTGTCTTGCTGGAAAATTGGGTTTTTTAGAAGAGTCTTATTATCTTTAGTTATAACAAAAACTTTTGCAAATGAAATGACTTTAATTTTACTCCCTTGCTTTTGGGCGAAAAGAATTATGGGGGAAAAAACTAAGAAAGTAAGAATAAATAATTTTTGCACTAAGCAAATATCAGATTTTTATTTATTAATCCAACTAGTTAATAGTAGTTCGTAAAAAAAATGATAATTATTTATCAACATGCTTGGCTACACTCCAAATGTAATCCTGAACAATAGTCAAATATTTCATTTGGGATGTTTCTTCGATTGCAGTTTCTAGATGGGATTCCAATAATTATCTAGATATGCTTAGCACAAAGTGAGTGCTAGGCATATTTTAATTTATTTTATTGTGGATTGGGTAACTGATCGCATTGATATTGTCCAGAGCAATTTGCATTTACCCAATCAATTGAAGCTTGTGCACTCCATAAGATCGCGACCTGACCATCGCATTGGCACATATAATCCCCACTTCCACTTCCGTTTTCAAGGCCTCCCATGACTTTTTTCAGTTGAGTTCTTGATAACACTTCTGCTTTTTCAAAGGCGTTTGGCTTTAATGTTAATTTTTTCATTTTTACGTAATTTAAATATTATTTTATTAAATGTACAAGAATCATTTAATTTTATCAAAATTAAGATAAGTGGCCTTCTTTTTCATATCGCCTGCGATGTGCTGGTAAGAAATGATTTTAATCTTCGAAGCGGGTTGCTGACCGAATAAAAATACTGGACTGATTAGAATGAATAAAAAGATAAATAGTTTTTGCACAGCCAAATTTACTTAAACTATTTATGTAATGAAATATAATTATAGCATGGGCTTTTTATGGCCATGCTATATACCCATTTAAGTGTTATACAGTTTGGTTCTCGCATTCATAGGTCACCTCGGTGCCACACATTACCGAACCTAAATTCTGTGCATCCTCAGAGTTATTAGCGTACAAATAACTTCCTGGTGAGCCTGTACACCAACATTTGTAAAGACCACCTTTAACTTTTTTCATTTCTGCTCTTGTTAATACTTCACCGTGGCTAAAAGCATTTGATTTTAATGTTAATTTTTTCATTTTTGATAGATTTAAATTAAAAATATTTATTAAAAATACAATATGGGTTTATATCATCAAAATTAAATATTTTTGATGGATGTTACCCGTAAAACAATTTCAGGATTTTATTGAACAGCAACAGCTGTTTGTTCGGGCTAACAAGATTCTTTTGGCCGTAAGTGGTGGAAAAGATTCGGTATTAATGTTGCATCTGTTTAAAGCAATAGGCATTGATGTTGGTGTGGCCCATTGTAATTTTAATTTAAGAGCCGATGAAGCACAACGTGATGAAAGTTTTGTAGCACTATTGGCCAAAAATTTAGGATTACCTTTTTATGTAACGCATTTTGACACCAAAAAATATGCCGCCGAAAATAAAATTTCTACCCAGATGGCCGCACGCGATCTGCGCTATAACTGGTTTGAAGAAATTAGGTGTAAAGAAGGATACGATTATATTGCACTGGCCCAACACCAGAACGATGCGGTAGAAACCATACTCATTAACCTTACCCGTGGTACAGGCATTAGTGGACTGCATGGTATTTTACCTAAACGTGATTTACTGATTAGACCCTTACTCTTTTTAAACCGGCAGCAGATTGATGAAATAGTAAGGATTAATAATATCAATTTTGTAGAAGATAGCTCGAACGCAAGCACGAATTATACACGGAATAAAATCAGACTGCAGGTAGTTCCGCATTTGCAGGAAATTAATCCTAATCTCGAAAAAACATTTGCCGAAAATATCGTACGCTTTGCTGAGTTGGAGGTTTTTTTAAATATCCAGGTTCAGAAACTTTCAAATAAAATCCTAAATAAAAGGAATGATGGCATTTATATCCCTTTGGAAGAAGTTTCGAAATTAAACCCACAAAAGCTCTTGCTTTACGAGTTACTTAAGCCTTTTAATTTTGGCGAAAATGTAGTGCAGGAAATTTTAGATAGTTTAAAGGCTTTAAGTGGTACACATTTTTTTAGTGCCACACATCAGGCCATTATCAATAGAAGTGATCTGGTTATTGTTGAAAAAAACACATCAGTTACCGCTAACCAGTTTATCCATCCAACAACAGAAAACATTGTTTTTGCCAATGATGAAATTTCGCTGAGGTTTACAGATGAAGTGAAATTCGAAATTAATTCGAATAAAGCATTTGTAAATGCTGATAAATTAATTTTCCCTTTGATATTGAGGAATTGGCAAAATGGAGATAAATTTATTCCATTGGGCATGCGTAATCCCAAAAAAGTAAGCGATTATTTTATCGACGAGAAAGTTCCCCTACATTTGAAAAGCGTTACACCGATTTTGGTTAACGGCAATGGCGAAATTGTTTGGATTGCTGGTATGCGACAGGATAACCGATATAAATTAACTACAGCAACAAAAAAAGTTGCTATATTCGAACTCAAAATTAAATAAGTGGAAAGCAAATACGCCTATATCGAAAAACAGTACATCGGCCGTGATTATGTTCGTATTTTCATTAGGCTTATTATGGCTGCGTTCTGTTTTGCAGCCTACGTTTATGAGCGCGATCGTGACAATACGCAAGATTTGTTCCTTGTTGTAGGCTTCGGGATCATCGGTGTTTCGATGCTTTTGCTTTTCCTTATCCAGTACAAAATTGTGGTAGATAATGGTAGCATGATCTTGGATGGTCTTTGGACAACCAAACGTGTTAAGATTGACCTGAACAGTATTGTTGACGTTCGTAAGGCAACTTACAGCCGTTATTTTTTCAATAATCCGGTTTACAACCTGCACACAAAAGGTACGATCCGTTTTTATTCATCTGGTAAAGATGCGGTTGTTTTAACCGATCGCGATGGCTTAGAATATTTTATTGGTACCCAAAGGCCTAACGAACTTTTCCTTGTAATAAAAGAAGAAATGCGAAATCTCAAATAATAATTGGATTGCAATAATTTTCCTCTAATCTCTTATAAAATCTCTACTCAATATCTCATCTTTTTTATTGCAATAAGCCGACATGCATTATAGATTAAAATCGGGTACATTTGCGATAACAACAATACATGTACAATGAAGATAGGAATTGTTTGCTACCCCACTTTTGGCGGTAGTGGAGTAGTTGCAACAGAACTTGGTAAAGCACTTGCTAACGAGGGTCATCAGGTTCACTTTATTACTTATAGTCAGCCCGCAAGGCTCGATTTCTTTTCTGCCAACCTGTTTTATCACGAGGTTTCGGTAAGAGATTATCCACTTTTTGATTATGCGCCTTACGAATCGGCTCTGGCCAGCAAACTGGTAGATGTTGTCCGTTTTGAACAATTGGATGTATTACACGTTCATTATGCCATTCCACATGCTTCTGCTGCTTTTATGGCGAAGCAGATTTTGGCAAGTTATGGCATTCATATTCCGGTGGTAACTACTTTGCACGGTACCGATATTACTTTGGTGGGTAAAGATCCAACCTACAAACCTGTGGTTACCTTTTCTATTAATCAAAGCGATGGTGTAACTACGGTGTCGGAAGATTTAAAAGAAGATACTTATAATCACTTCGAGATTACGAAAGAAATTAAGGTAATCCCAAATTTTATAGATTTTTCGCGATTCAGTTTACAGGCAAAAGGACACTTCAAAAAAGCAATTGCACCAAATAACGAACGCATTTTAATCCACACCAGTAATTTCAGGAAGGTGAAACGTACGGCTGATGTGATTAGGATTTTCGAAAAAGTACAGGCTGTTATTCCATCAAAACTTTTAATGGTAGGCGATGGACCTGAGCGTGCTTACGATGAGCAGCTTTGCAGATCGTTAAATATTTGTGAAAATGTAAGGTTTTTAGGTAAACAAGATGCAGTAGAAGAGATCTTATCCGTTTCAGATCTTTTCCTAATGCCATCAGAATCGGAGAGTTTTGGCTTGGCAGCATTAGAAGCAATGGCTTGTAAAGTGCCGGCAATTACTACAAATGCCGGAGGTTTGCCAGAGCTTAATGTTGACGGATTTTGTGGTTACATGAGCAATGTTGGAGATGTAGATGCGATGGCAGCCCATGCCATTGAAATATTAAAAGACGATGAAACACTGAACCGTTTCAAAGAAAATGCTTTTGCAAGGGCACAGGATTTTGATCTGAAAAAGATCCTACCAATTTATGTTAGCTATTATAAGGAAGTAATTGAAAACTCTTTGCAAGCTAAATATTAGCCGCTAATTAGTCCATATCAAATTTTATAAAAAAGTTTTGCCGTGCTTGCATCGCAAAACTTTTTTTTGTGTAGATAATTTGAGCATTAAGAGATCTATTGAGCTGCATTAGTTGATAATGCATATTAACAATATTTAACAAATTAAACTTTCTCAAAATCAAATGATTATAAATCGTATCTTTGCGGCTTGAAACGGTTTGGTAGATAAAGATTCTTAAAATCATTTCAACGAAATTAAAAAAGAGGTTATCCCAAATGAAGAAAATAGTTGATTACAGAAAGCTTTTGAGTGTAGATAAAAATGCTGAGTTAAAAGAGCTTAAATCTGTGTACCGCACATTGATGAAAGATTGTCACCCTGATAAATTTCAGCAGGAAGAAGAGAAATTAGATGCAGAAGCTAGAAGTAAAGAAATTATCGAAGCTTACCATTTCCTGGTAAGTATTGCGCCTGAAACACGTGAACAGAATATCGAAACGTATACGCAGACTATTACCTTATCGAATATTCAGGACTTCGAATACAAACAACAGGTTTTAAATATCCAGTTTTTTGACGGAAGTGCTTACGAATATTTCGATGTGCCAAAAGCGATCTACGTGAAATTGGTTAACGCCGATTCTCCAGGCCGTTTTGCCCGCAGACATATCTTTAATGAATTCCCGTATCGCAATGTAGCCAGGGTTGCAGAACCGGCATAATACGCGACAGTATAGTATTTGAATGGCCCCAATGAAAATCGGGGCCATTTTTTTAGTTTTTTCGGCTCGTCATACTGAACTTGTTTTAGTATCTATCATGCTATAAGATCCTGAGTTAAACTCAGGATGACGATCGCCGGGTGAGTTCCATTGTATTGAACTTGTCCAGTATCTATCACATTAAACTCAAATATTCAGACCACTTTAATTCCTTTGGCAATATTTTGTTGCTAAACTCTAAATGAATTACCCTTCTTTTTTGATTGTTAGTTGTTCTGCCCGAACTGTGCAGGAGCAGCGGTTTCATAATCATCACCCCGCCTCTTTTTATGTTGCAACTTATTTCTTTTTCTACATTCCAGTTGATTGTTTCGGGACGGTAAATGCTTTTACTATGCGAATTGACAATTACTTTTAATGCGCCGTTCTCCTCGTTGGTGTCGTCGAGATGGATGCGTATGGTGAAATTGCTTTCGAGGATATCAAGCGGAGGCTGTACAGCAAACTGCTTGTGTTTGTTGGTGTACGGGCCAAATCCGGCTATTTCCACTTTCTGATTAACTGAAATTGTTAAATCCTGATGATAGGAAACAAACCAATTTGAGGTTTCTGGTTTGTCGAAATAGATCGATTTGACAAGAAAATAATCTTCGCCAAAAACCTCTTTTAAGATATGTTTGAGTTTGTGATTGAAAATAAGATCTATTGTTTCTGGAACTTCTTTTAAAAATTGACGTATGGCAAAAAGATCGTCCGATTTTCTAAAGGTTTCTTTTGTAGAATCTGCCCTGTTAATCGCCGCTAGGATATTTTCAATTTCTTGATCTGTAAATACATCATCTACCACCGAAAATCCTAATTCGCGAATTTCTCTTTCCTTAACCGCTAAATCCATCACTTCAATTATTCAACATGGGCTTAAAGCGGTTATCCTTATTTCTTAAGTCCAAGCCACCTTCGTAAACAGATTTTAGATTAACCAAATAAAAACTCCAGCCGTTGTGGCAACCTAAGCGAATATTTCTTTTTGCATGGTCATCCAAGGGAATATTCTTTTGCGTCAACTCTACAATTACGTATTCAAACTCTTCTCTGAGTTTAATCTCGACCAAACATTCGCCTGCAAAAGTAAACTGAAGCTGATCTTTGCCATTGGCTTCAGTTATGCTTCCGTTTTCAATATCATCATAGAGATACCAGATCCATTTGTATTTATCGCCTTTCAATACGTTTTGTGTTTTGTTAAGCAATACGCTGTTTTCGTCAGAGAATTCCGCCTCACATAAAAACCATTTCTCCATTTCGCTGGCTTTTGTCCAGGCATTGTACATATCCTCAAGTTTCGCTTTAATAGCAATCTTAATGGTGAATTTGGTCCAATCGAAGTTTTCCATTGGCTTAATTTTAGGTGATTAATTAAAAACCAAACAAACTGGTGCGCCAACATCAATGCGTTTACCGCTATCGGTTAATTTGCCAGTGGTTTTATTTCGGCTAAAAATAACGATGTTGTTGGTGTATTGATGGCCGATCAATAGAAATTTTCCAGTCGGATCAATCGTGAAGTTCCTTGGTCCTTTACCCAGCGTGCTTACCGTTTCGATGAATTTCAATTTTCCGGTAGGCAGAATTGAAAAGGTAGATATGCTATTGGCATCTCCACGGTTGGTTTCGTAAAGAAATTTTCCATCAGCCGAAACATGGATATCGGCACCATCAATTTTTCCGCTAAAATCTTTCGGCGTAGTGCCAATTTCCTGAATTTTGGTTAAGCTTCCATTCGAATAAGAGAAAACTGTTATGCGGCCATTAAATTCATGTGCTAAATAGGCGAATTTTCCATTTGGACTAAAAGTGATGTGCCTCGGGCCAGTGCCTGCGGTGGTTTTAATTACCGACTTAAGGGTTAATATTTTTTCTTTTGAGGTAGGGTTATAATTGTAAATATAAGTTTGATCTTCGCCCAAATCATTAACAATTAAATATTTATGGTCTGGCGTAAATTTAACCATATGTACATGTGCGCTTTCTTGCCTGCCTTTAGGATCGATGCTTTTTCCGGTATGTTTGATCGTTTGTAAAGCGTCAGTTAAAGTCCCGTCTGTTTTTCGTGAAAATACCGCCAAACTGCCGCCGCTATAATTGGCCACAATTACATTTTTGGCATCAACGGTAATAAAACATGGATCGGCACCTTGGCTATCTACTTTATTTAAAAAAGTTAAAGCGCCAGTTACTACATTGTATTTAAAAGCACTTACTGTGCTGGTAGCTCCGGTTTCATTAACGGCATAAACAAATTGATTATCGGGTGAAACGGCTACGTAACTTGGATTAGCGGTGTTTTTTGCAATGCTTTTTACAGTAGCAGTCGCTGTTAAAACATTGAAGTTATAAGTATAAATCCCTTCGCTTTTTCCCGGTGCTGTATAGGTACCTACAATCAGGTTGTAGTTGGTTTTTTGAGCAAATGTTAAGGTAGATAGTATGGTGAGCGCAAGTAATGAACTAAATTTTTTCATGAAACGATGATGTTGATTTTGACAAATATAAAGAAAGTTGGCTACGGAGGTACAGAAAACCCAGAAGATGGCCTCTTTTTAGCAAGCAACAAAAAAGGCAGCCAATTGGCTGCCTTTTTATGTTATTTTATTAAGTGTTTAATCTGGATCAATTCATGATCTTCAAGATAACGCCATCTGCCACGTGGCAGGTCTTTCTTAGTCAGATTACCATATACTACACGGTCTAATTTTTCTACATTATAACCCAGGTGTTCGAAAATACGGCGAACAATTCTGTTTTTACCACTGTGGATCTGGATGCCGATTTCTTTTTTGGTTCCGCCTGCAACATAAGAAATGTTATCGGGTTTGATCAGTCCATCTTCCAGCTCTAAACCAAAAGCAATTTTGTTTAAATCACCTTGCGATAAAGATTTATCCAATTCAACATTGTAAATTTTGGTAATCCCGTTTTTAGGATGAGATAATTTATCTGCTAAATCACCATCGTTTGTCATCAACAATAAACCTGTTGTATTACGGTCTAAACGGCCTACCGGATAAATGCGCTCACGGCTCGCTTTGTCAACCAATTGCATTACCGTACGGCGCTCCTGCGGATCGTCGGTAGTGGTGATGTAATCTTTTGGTTTATTCAATAAAACGTAAACTTTCTTTTCACGCTTCAATAGTTCACCATTATAGCGCACTAAATCTTTTGCAGGATCAACTTTATGTCCTAATTCGGTAATGGCTTCGCCGTTTACCGTAATAATCCCGGCAGCAATTAGCTCATCAGCCTTACGACGGGAGCAGATGCCTGCATTTGAAATATATCTGTTCAGGCGAATTAGGCCTTTATCTTCATTTGTTTTGCGGCCTTGGGTAATTACAGTACGCTGTGGGCGGTTAAATTCTGTATCTCTTGGCTGTGCCTCTTCACGTTTTCTAAACGGACGGATATCGCCATCTTTCGGTTCTCTTGGCTTTACATCTCTTGAGCTTCCGGCACTTGGTTTAAAGCCATCTGATTTACCTCTCGATTTGAAATCCTTGTATCCACCAGTTCTCGGTTTAAAATCTCTCGAATCTCCATCCTTAGATTTGAAATCGCGTTCTCCTGTTCTTGGCTTGTAATCTCTTGCTCCACCTTCTCTTGGTTTAAAGTCTCTGTCACCTGTTCTGGGTTTATAATCTCTTGAACCTCCTTCTCTTGATTTGAAATCTCTATCCCCGGTTCTTGGTTTATATTCTCTTGATCCATCACCTCTTGATTTGAAGCCGCGGTCTTCTAAAGTTGAACCAGTATCTTTTGATTTAAACTCACGATCGCCAAATTTGAAACTCTGTGGTTCTGAATCTTTCGATTTGAAATCACGTCCGCCTGATCTTGGTTTGAAATCTTTTTTGTCTCCGAAAGATTTTGATTTGAAATCTTTACTGTCTGTGCTTCTAGATCTGAAGCCATCCTTCGAATCGGATGATTTTTTGAATTTGCTGTCTTTGTCGTCTGATCTTCTTCTGTCAGATCCGGCCGAATTACTTCTGCCTTCTGTTCTCCGGCTGCCTGGTTTGGACTTGTCATCCCGACTGTTCCTGTTGTTTTTATTTATCATGATACGCTTTTAACCACATTAAAAATGCGGGCTGCAAATTTATAAAAAATAGCTGAACATAACAACTTCCGGAGCGAAAAAATCGGATAAAAAAATAACCCCTAAAGTAAGAAAAAATGGTTAAAAATCAAAATTGAAAATCGCTGTTTAAAGTGCTTTAAACAGCGATTTTTGCAGGTAATTCTGTAACTATTTGATAATGTGCTTATTATTTTTTAGCTTTGCCAACGTTTTTATATAAGTTCACCAAAAAAAGGAGGAAAATGTTAAAGAAACACATCGTACCATTTGCGGTAGTGGCAACACTATTTATCTTGGCAAAAGTGTTCGCTTACCAAATGCCCTTAGCACAAAAAAGTCTTTTAAAAGAAGAAAAATTAAACACTACAATACCCAAATCTGATAGCCTAAAAGTTGAAAATGCGGAAAAGCCGCTATCTTTAATGGCACAGTTAAATTTTGCAGATGAAACCCTGCCATTAGGCGATAAAAAGGTAGAACGCAAAATGAAAAAAATCCTTGCAGCACACACTTACGGAAACACACAAACCAATAAATTGCATGCAAAAGCTGCAAAATGGTTTCCTGTAATTGAGCCAATTCTTGCTGCCTACGGAATTCCCAACGATTTTAAGTATTTGGCCTTGGTCGAATCTGGAATGGCGGAAGGGGTTTCTCCAAAAGGTGCAGCCGGAATCTGGCAGTTTATGCCAGGCACAGCCCGTACCTATGGATTAAGAGTAAACGGGAATGTTGATGAACGCTATAACTTGCGTAAATCGACTATCGCTGCCTGCAAATACATTAAAGAAATGTATCAGGGACTAGAAAGCTGGACTTTAGTTGCTGCAGCTTACAACATTGGCGACGGACGCCTGCGCAAGCAAATCGATAATCAAAATCAGGATAATTATTACAAAATGAAGCTGAACCGCGAAACCGGTGGCTATGTTTATAAAGTAATCTCCATGAAACAGATTATGGAACATCCGAAACGTTACGGTTACGCAAAACCGAGAGTATTATTGGCCTACAACGGCGAATAACCTAATTAAGATAAAGACAAGCATTTGGTAAGGCGTCCCGGTTTTTGAATCGGGACGCTTTTTTTTGAAAGTGATTACACAGATTGTTGGATTACTTGGATTTTTTGCTAATCACCTTTTCAGGAGCTACTGATAACACAGAAATTTTCCGCATCACGCTAACCAATGAACCAATTGCAAATAAACCAATGAATTTTATTGCCACGGAAGCACAGATTAACACGGAATAGTTTTACCATATAAGAAATAGAAGGTCATTTAATCACATGTGAGTCTAAATACATTGGTTGTTATCATATGTTTTTCATTATTATCAAACACAAATTTGTCTGACCAGTATTTTTCCTAAACCCTAATGATGAACTAATGACCAATGAACGATTGAACTAATAAATCAATTTCCTTTCTTTGTGTTATGTTCAAACTGCGCATTAATAAAATCATAAATCAACCTGGCGATAATATTACTTTTCAATTTGAGGAAGTAGATCAACAATACCCCAAGTATTTAGCCGGTCAGTTTATTTCGTTGGTTTTTCAGGGGAAACATAAGGAAATCAGGCGTTCGTATTCTTTTAATAGCTCTCCTGATGTGGATGAACCTTTGGCCATTACCGTAAAAAGAGTGGAAAACGGAGAAATATCGAGATTTTTGCACCATAAAACTTCGGTAAACGACATTCTGTTGGCGCAAGAACCACAAGGGATGTTCAGTTATTTGCCTGATGAAAACCTGGAGCGTGATCTTTTTCTGTTCGCAGCAGGAGTAGGAATCACGCCATTATTCTCGATTTTGAAAACGGCATTGGTGCGCGAGAAAAAATCGTTGGTTACATTGGTATATAGCAACCGATCGATGGAGGAAGCGTTGTTTTATGATGAGCTGAACGAGTGGCAAAAAAAATATCCTGAAAGGTTAAAGATTGTTTGGGTTTTTAGCAACAGCAAGAACTTAATGACGGCCAGGCTAAATAAATTCTATATCGAAAAACTAATCAAAGAGCATTTACATTTTGATCGAAACAATGCGCTGTTTTATAGCTGCGGACCGATCGTTTATATGGATTTATGCAGGATTACTTTGCTGGGTATGGGCTTCGATATTAAACAGATTAAAAGAGAAACCTTTGTGTTGCCAGAAGATGAGCGGGATGAAGACGACGGTTCTGCAGAAAAAGTTGTCGATAAAAATACTTACTCAATAATTTTAAACTTTAAAGGAGAAATTTATCACCTTGATATTCCTTGGCCAAAAAGAATTCTGGATGTTGCGCTTGAAAATAAAATCAAACTACCTTATAGTTGTCGCGGGGGTGTATGCAGTACCTGTGTGGCCAATTGTACCAAAGGTGGTGTTAGAATGGATTATAATGAAGTGCTTACCGATGATGAATTGGAAAGAGGCAGGGTTTTGGTTTGTACCGGGCACCCAACGGAGAATGAAACGACATTGGAGTGGTAGGTTAGTTCATTTGTTCATTGGTTAGCGTGGTGTTCAGGGTCGGATCGTCATCTCGAGCGGAGATAAACGGAGTAAAGAGATCTTTTAAATTTGTTTAGTAGATCCCGCTTTGAGTGAAGAGCTTAAAAAATCAAAGGTAAAATTTATCTGCGTTATAGTTTATAAACTTCTAAGTTCAAGGTTTTCGCTTCTGATCTTATCAGAATTTAAGTCAATCAGAAGAGAAAGCCGCTCTTTAAGATTTATGTTGTTTGTCCAGAAAGCATTGTCAATTTTTAGTGCTGATTCTAACAGATCGCCTGGATAGAGGTCTCCCTCGGCCAGAATGTCTTTGTTCAAGATTTCTATTGTTATTGGTATTAGATGTTCTAAGCCTATATCTTGGCTAATTAGTGTTCGCAATTGCTCTACAGTAAGCTCATTTATCGGTATTTTTCTATACTCATGGCATCTTTTGATAAGACTAGTTGGGTACTCGTTTTCGTCAGGCCACTTGAGGTTTTCTAAAATTTCAAGTGACTTTTGATTATAAAGTTTTTCTTGTCTGTTTTTTTTCATTCTTATCAAATTGCTCCAAATCTAACTTTAGTTTGTAGGCTAATATAAGTCTTTGATCTAATTAATGAATATGAAATTTGTCTCCTCAATCTTTTCTAGAAATAAAAAACAGTTACTTCATTCTCCGCGTTTATCTGATAGGACGAATTTTTTTATGCTTTTACTCTCTCTTGTTTACCTCTGGTTTCCTTAGAAATAGAAGTCTACATTATGACAATTAATCCTTAATCAAGATTGGTTTTGACTTTCTTTTTGATAAAATTTTTAGCATTTTTGCGGATTGAAATTTTGTCTTTTTAAAGACTCGATTTTGCCTCCAACTTTAAATAAAATATGAGCAACAAATCTATCGACCTCGGCGAGCAAAAAGATGTAGAAGTATATGGTGCGAGGGTACATAATTTAAAGAATATAGATGTAAGTTTTCCGCGCAACCAGCTTGTTGTTATAACAGGTTTAAGTGGTAGCGGTAAATCGTCATTGGCTTTTGATACCATTTACGCGGAAGGACAACGCCGTTATATGGAAACATTTAGCGCTTACAGTCGCCAGTTCATGGGTGGGATGGAACGCCCGGATGTAGATAAGGTTTCCGGTTTGAGTCCGGTTATTGCCATAGAACAAAAAACTACCAGTAAAAACCCACGCTCTACTGTAGGTACCATTACAGAGATTTACGATTTTATGCGCTTGCTTTATGCACGTGTTGCCGATGCCTATTCGTACAATACTGGTGAAAAGATGGAGCGGATGAGCGAAGACCAGATTCTGCAGAATATCTTCAATAAATTTGATGGCGTAGCCGTAAATATTCTTGCCCCTGTTGTGAAAGGTAGAAAGGGGCATTACCGCGAACTTTTTGAACAGATCCGCAAACAGGGTTATGTTAAGGTTCGTGTAGATGGAGAAATAAAAGATATTACCGCTAAAATGCAGGTAGATCGCTATAAAATCCACGATATCGAAGTAGTGATTGACCGTTTGATTATTGATGTGAAAGATAAAAAACGCTTGCTAGATTCGCTGCAAACTGCGATGAAAATGGGTAAGGGCGTAATCAAGATCAGTGACAAAGACAATAACGTTGCGCATTTTAGTAAGTTTTTGATGTGTCCAACTACGGGTATATCTTACGATGAGCCCCAGCCAAATAGTTTTTCATTCAACTCGCCTTATGGAGCCTGCGAACGTTGTGATGGTTTGGGTTATATCTTCGTGGTGGACAAAGAATCGGTGATCCCGAATCCTAAACTAAGTATCTTAAACGGCGGTTTGGCGCCATTGGGCGAATATAGAGACATTTGGATGTTCCAGGTATTAAAAGCTTTGGCTAAAAAATACAGTTTCTCGCTTTCTACACCGATCGAAAAACTAAGCGATGAGATAATCAATATCATTTTAAACGGTTCGCCTGATCTGATCAAAGTTGAGGTAGAATACAACAAATGGAACGTTCAGAATTATAACATCACTTTTGATGGAATAATTAAAATGCTCGAAGAGCAAAACGAGAAGAGAAGTGAATCAGCATCTGACGATATGGACGAATTCAGAAAGCTGAAGACCTGTCCGGAATGTCATGGCGCCCGTTTAAAAAAAGAAAGCCTTCATTTTAAGGTTGATGGAAAAAATATTTTCGAGCTTTCATCGATGGATATCAATAATCTTCATCAGTGGTTTGAAAAAGTTGATGAACGCCTTAGCGACCGTCAGAATATTATTGCCAAAGAAATTTTAAAGGAGATTAAAGCCAGGATCGGTTTTTTAACAGATGTAGGTTTAACTTATTTAACTTTAGACCGTACGGCCCGTACACTCTCAGGTGGCGAGGCACAACGTATCCGTTTGGCCACGCAGATCGGTTCGCAGTTGATGAACGTCATGTACATCCTCGATGAGCCAAGTATCGGGCTGCATCAGCGAGATAACGAGCGTTTGATCAATGCACTTAAAAACCTACGTGATCTTGGAAACACTGTTTTGGTGGTAGAGCACGATAAGGATATGATTTTGGAGGCCGATTGGGTAATTGATGTTGGTCCTGGGGCAGGTATCCACGGCGGAACTGTAGTTGCAGAAGGAACGGCAACAGATATCCTAAAATCGAAAACCTTAACAGCCGATTATCTGAATGGTAAAAGGAAAATTGAAACGCCAAAAAACCGCAGAAAAGGAAATGGACATAAATTGTCTATCGTAAAAGCCACCGGGCATAATTTAAAAGAAGTTTCGGTAGATTTTCCTTTGGGGAAATTTATTGCCGTAACCGGGGTTTCGGGCAGTGGTAAATCGAGTTTGATTACAGAAACATTGTATCCGATCTTAAATCATCATTTCTTCAGGGCGAAAAAACAACCTTTGCCTTACGAGAAAATTAATGGATTGAAAGAAATTGATAAGGTGATTGAAATTGATCAGGCGCCTATTGGAAGAACACCCCGTTCTAATCCATCTACTTATACGGGAGTGTTTTCTGATATCCGAAATCTGTTTGTGCAATTGCCTGAGGCAAAAATACGTGGCTATAAACCAGGCCGTTTCTCTTTTAATGTAAAAGGTGGCCGTTGCGAAACCTGCCAGGGAGCTGGTTTAAAGGTAATCGAAATGAATTTCTTGCCTGATGTGCAGGTGCCTTGTGAAGAATGCGGTGGAAAAAGATATAATAGAGAAACCTTAGAAGTTCGTTTCCGTGGAAAATCGATCAGTGATGTGCTGGATATGAGCATCGAAGATGCCTGTAATTTCTTTGAAAATATCCCGATCATTTATAGAAAAATCAAAACATTGAAAGATGTTGGTTTAGGTTATATTACTTTAGGGCAATCGTCGGTTACTTTATCGGGCGGTGAAGCGCAACGTGTTAAACTAGCGACAGAACTTTCCAAAAAAGATACCGGAAAAACCTTCTATATTTTAGATGAACCTACAACAGGACTTCACTTCGAAGATATTAATGTGCTTTTAGGTGTATTGCAAGAATTGGTTGATAAAGGAAATACCATTTTGGTGATCGAACATAATTTAGATGTGGTTAAAGTAGCCGATTGGGTAATTGATTTGGGAGAAGAGGGCGGCGCTGGCGGTGGAAGGATTTTATTCGAAGGCACGCCAGAAGGTTTGATCCAGAACCCGATCAGTTTAACCGGGAAATTTTTGAAAAAGGAAATGGAATACGGTCAGGAGTCGGAAGTCCTTAGTCCAGAGTCTGGAGTCAAAGCACAGAAAAAAAGCAAAGCTGGAAAGAAATAGAATTCCTTGTGCAGGTGTCAAGTACCGAGTATCAAGAGCAGACAAATCCATCTTGATACCTGATACTTATTACTTGATACCTATAACTTGATACTTAATACTATAAAAAAAAAGCATGATCTTCACCGATACCCATACCCATTTATATTACGAGCAAGATGCCGAGAAACAAGCGCAGTTGATGGAACGCTGTTTCGAGAACAACGTTAATCGTTTGTTTTTGCCTAATGTTGATGTAAAATCAATTGCCATGATAGATCATCTTGTGGCGAAATATCCGGCAAATTGTTTTGCAATGGCGGGTTTACATCCTTGTGATGTGAAGGAAGATTATCTTGCTCAATTAGACGAAATCTACAATAGTATTTCTGGTCGGAAAATTTATGCCATTGGCGAGATCGGGATCGATTTGTATTGGGATAAAACTACCTTGGCCATTCAGCAAGATGCTTTTCGTAAACAGATTACCTGGGCAAAAGATTTAGGTTTACCAATTGTAATCCATTGTCGCGAAGCTTTCGATGAGGTTTTCGAACTTCTGGAAAGCGAAAGAGACGAAAAACTGCGTGGTATTTTTCATTGTTTTACTGGCAATTTAGCTCAGGCTAAACAAGCCATTGATTTAAATTTCTATTTAGGTATTGGTGGGGTAGTTACCTATAAAAAAGCGGGTTTGGATCTGGTATTATCAGAAATTCCTTTAGCTAACTTAGTTTTAGAGACAGATTCGCCTTATTTGGCACCAGTTCCTTTCCGTGGCAAACCAAATGAGAGCAGTTATTTGATTTATGTTGCCCAAAAACTGGCCGATATTTACGGTGTTCCTATTGAAGAAATTGCAGATGTAACTACAGAGAATTCGAAGAAAATTTTCGGGATTTAAATGCGCATATTGGTCGGTAAATCGCCGGCTGCAATTTTCTACGTGATTGTCCTACTGAATTTAGTTCGGCATCTTTCTTATCAGGTTCTGAAACAAAACTGATAGCTATCAGATCAGGATGATGATCGTGTGTAATTTCTTGTATTGTAAAATATGGGTGTAAAATTTATTATATTGGCAATATATTAACGTTTTTTGGCTTTTTTATTGTTAATTTAAGAATATAGGCCAATCATTTGTAATTTTTTAGTTTCTTTGCGGTGAGCAACCTTCACCCAACCAAATGACCAAAATACTTATAATTTATACCGGCGGTACCATCGGTATGGTTAACGATCCTACAAATGGGATGTTAATTCCATTTGATTTCCAGCAGATAAAAGAAAACGTTCCTGAATTGAGCCGTTTAGATTACGATTTAGATGTGCATTCCTTCAACCCCGTATTGGATTCTTCAAACATGGATCCTGAAATATGGAAAACATTAGCCGAACTTGTTTATCATAAATATGATCAGTACGATGGTTTTGTTATTCTCCACGGGTCTGATACTATGGCATTTACAGCGTCAGCATTGAGCTTTATGCTCGAAAATCTGGCTAAACCTGTTGTTTTAACCGGTTCACAGCTTCCAATTGGCGAAATCAGAACTGATGCCAAAGAGAATCTGATTACCGCTTTAGAAATTGCAGCGACCAAAGAAGACGGTAAGGCACTTTTTCCGGAGGTTTGCATTTATTTTGATGCGCAATTATTTAGGGGTAACCGATCTATAAAATACAATAGTGAAAAGTTTGAGGCTTTCCGCTCGCCAAATTATCCAATACTTGCTGAAGCAGGTGTTCACCTTCAGTTTTACAGAAATTACATTCTCAAAGCACCAAAAGGAGAATTGAAATTGCATACCAATTTTAATTCGAACATCGGTGTGCTGAAATTATATCCTGGCATAACGCCACAGGCTGTTCAGGCGATAACAGATTCGAAAGTAGATGCCATTATTTTAGAAACTTTCGGCTCTGGCAATACCACAACGGCACAATGGTTTCTAGATAGTTTGCGTCAGGCTATTTTGAATGGAAAAATTATTATCGACATTTCTCAATGTAAAAAAGGTTCAGTTCAGCTGGGCCGTTACGAAACGAGCAGAGAACTGTTGAAAATGGGCGTATTAAGCGGCTACGATTTAACTTTCGAAGCTACGGTAACCAAATTAATGTTCGTTATGGGCTTAGGTTTATCGGTAGAAGAAAGCCGCAAATTAATGGAAGAATCGCTTCGTGGAGAGCTAACTAAAGATTAATGTCGCAAACCTGTGAGGTTTGGAAAAGTTTAGAACCGAAAACTGTAAATTGGAAACAGCAAACTGATTTGGGCGTTCCCCAAGCTACGCAAGGGGCAGGCTTTTCAGGGCTGCGCTTCGCTCCGGTGCCGATGAAGGATCGGCACTGAACCCTTACAATCCCTAACGCAAAACCACCTTTCAAAAACCTATGAGGTATCCTAAAACTAAGAGGTCTGCCCTGGAATAAGTAAAACTTCTGCAATTATGACCATCATCATTTCGGATATAAGTATTTAGCGCTATTTTTGCTAGTAAAGAGGTACAAAGTGTAGGGGTTAAGGCGTAAGGTCATGTCTTGATACTTAATACACAATACTTATTAATCATGAAAATAGAACAAATATATACAGGGTGCCTGGCAGAAGCTGCTTATTACATCGAAAGCGACGGCGAAGCTGCAATTATTGATCCGCTAAGAGAGGTAGGAACGTACTTAAAGAAAGCTGAAAAAGCAGGGGCCACCATTAAATATATTTTTGAAACGCATTTTCACGCCGATTTTGTTTCCGGACATGTAGATCTGGCAGAGAAATCCGGTGCCGAAATTATCTATGGCCCAACTGCTAAAACCGAATTTAAATCGCATATTGCTAAAGATGGCGAACAGTTTAAAATTGGAAAGGTAACCATTACTGCTTTACATACACCGGGGCATACTTTAGAATCGACAACTTACTTACTAAGCGATGAAAATGGAAAAGATTATTGCATTTTTAGTGGCGATACCTTATTTATTGGTGATGTTGGTCGCCCGGATTTAGCGCAGAAAGGTCATTTAACCATGGAAGATTTGGCCGGAATGCTTTACGATTCGTTAAATGAGAAAATAAAACCCTTAGCTGATGATGTAATTGTTTACCCGGCGCATGGTGCAGGTTCTGCCTGTGGCAAAAGTATGAGTAAAGAAACTTTCGATACTTTAGGGCATCAGAAGGAAGTTAATTACGCGTTAAAAGCCGAAACAAAAGAGCAGTTTATTGCAGAAGTAACAGATGGTATTTTGCCACCACCACAATATTTTGCTAAAAATGCGGCCATTAATAAAGGTGGCGTGGAAAGTATTGATGAGGTTTACGAGAAAGGGTTAAATGCTTTAACGCCTCAGCAGTTTGAAGATACTGCAAACCAAACGGGTGCAATTATGCTTGATACCCGCGATCCGCAGGTTTTTGCGAAAGGTTTTATTCCAAATTCAATCAATATTGGCCTTAACGGACAGTTTGCACCTTGGGTTGGTGCTTTAATTACCGATTTACAGCAGCCAATTTTACTGATTACAGATCAAGGTAAGGAAGAGGAGACCATTACCCGCTTAACCCGCGTAGGGTACGATAGTACCATTGGTTATTTAGATGGTGGTTTCGAAAGATGGACAGATGCTGGCAAGGAAATCGATACGATTGAATCAATCTCTGCTGAGGCATTTGAAACAGCTAGTCTTAACGGAGAAATTACAGCACTTGATGTACGCAAGCCAGGTGAATATGAATCAGAACATCTGGAATTTACGCTGAGCCGCCCGTTAGATTTTATTAACGACTGGACTGGCGAGATCAATCCAAAATCTACCTATTATATTCACTGTGCAGGTGGCTACCGCTCGATGATTGCTGCTTCCATCTTAAAATCGCGTGGGGTAGAAAATGTGATCGATGTTGCAGGCGGTTACGGCGCAATTAAAAATACTGGTTTAAAAAGAACCGATTTCGCCTGCCCAAGCAAAGCAATGAAAGTTTAATAGAAAGCAATTGTCACATTGAGCTTCCCGATAAATCGGGACATGTAGTCGAAATACAATTAGGGTTCTTCGACAAACTCAGAATGACACCTAAGATATAACCATTTGGCAAATCAAAATCATTACGACGTATTAATTATCGGTGCTGGCCCGATAGGGATGGCTTGTGCAATTGAAGCCCAAAAAGCAAATCTAAGCTATGTAATTGTAGAGAAAGGTGCTTTGGTGAACAGTCTGTTCAATTATCCTGTATTTATGACCTTCTTTTCTACTTCTCAAAAGTTAGAAATTGGAGGGGTGCCTTTTGTAACCATCAGTCCGAAGCCTAACCGTAATGAAGCGGTTGAATATTACCGTCGTGTGGCCGAAAAATTTGATTTAAATATTCATCTTTTTGAAAGCGTAAAGCAGGTGGTTAAAAACGATAGCAATGTTTTCGAAATCAATACCTCTAAAACCAACTATACAGCTAACAATGTAATTGTGGCCACTGGCTTTTATGATGTGCCTTTAGTGATGAATGTTCCAGGAGAGGATTTACCGAAAGTAACGCATTATTACAAAGATCCGCATTTATATGCTTTTCAGAATGTAGTAGTGGTTGGTGCCAATAACTCTGGCGTAGATGCTGCTTTAGAAACGTATCGGAAAGGTGCAAAGGTAACTATGGTAGTACGCAGCGGCGATCTTGGCCCTCATGTTAAATATTGGGTACGTCCGGATATACAGAACAGGATTAAAGAAGGTGAAGTTAAGGCACTTTTCAATTCTGAACTTGTTGAAATAAGAGAAGGTGAAGTCGATATCAAAACACCAGAGGGAATAAAAACCATCCCGAACGATTTTG
The DNA here is from genome assembly GCF_014692875.1 of Pedobacter riviphilus. NCBI lineage: Bacteria > Pseudomonadati > Bacteroidota > Sphingobacteriia > Sphingobacteriales > Sphingobacteriaceae > Pedobacter > Pedobacter riviphilus. Next base: position 5,761,341 of record NZ_CP061171.1, read on the forward strand.
TAATTGCCATGACGGGTTATCAACCAGATTTTGGGATGCTGAGGAGATTTGGCGTCGAATTGCCTGAAACGCTTTGTCCGGTTTACAACGAAGAAACAATGGAAACCAATGTAAAAGGTTTGTATTTGGCGGGTGTAGTTTGCGGTGGGTTAGATACCCATAAACTTTTTATCGAAAACTCAAGGGTGCACGCCGAAATGATTGTGAAGAATATTCTGAGTTAATTTCTTACGAAGTTTAGCCTGGGGATTAATGTAGGATAACTTCGTAAGTCTTTAAAGTTAATTACCCTTGTATTTTCCATATTTATAAGCCGCAAACAACATTAACGCGATGACTATAATCTGAAATAAAATGAGAAAATTGATTGGCGTTAAAAAAGTAGAAAAAAAGCCCTCATCAGGTAGTATGTCAGGGGCTGATTTTGTTTGGAGTGATAGCGGAGGGTAAATTTTCCACCCGCGCCGTGATGGGAAATTAAGAAAAGCCAATAATGGAGTTGCTCTAATTATTAAGGCCGTGAAGCTTAAACCTAAGATTGAAAAAATTAAAAATGGTAACTTTCGATTAAAAGAATACCTCTTTTCTTTAAGGAAATAGAGTATAAAAGAGAAAACAATAAAAAACCAGATTAAAAAGTGCTGGCTAGCCACAACAAAATAGGTGTCGTGCAGATTTAGATCAATAGAGTCGCTGAAGATTGTTTTCCCAAATAGGGCAAAACCTATAATTATTGTAAATATCGTACAGCTTAAAATCCATAAAATTTCCTGCAGTAATGGTTTGTTTTTCATAAAGAGCGTGATTTAGATTTATTTTGTAAATATGTCAGTCGTCATGCTGAACTTGTTTCAGCATCTAATTAGCAATAATATAGACCCTGAAATAAATTCAGAGTGACGAGCACCGCTTGATAAAATTTAATTAATGAACCGGAACCTTTAACGTGCTCCCCACAAAACTTTCAATGGCCCCATTTACACTAGGCAAATCTTTCGAAGTAATATATGATCCCATTACGTGATTTCCTGCGTTGGGGATAGCTACTTTTCTTTTTAAATGAGTCGGTGTACCCAGTTCATCGAACATTTTCAGCATAGCATCTACACGCACTACAGGATCTTGCTCGAGTTCATTTTTGTAATAATAGAGCATTAAAACGGGTTGTTTTACTTTTTGAAAAGTAGATTTTATCATACTGCTCTCGATAAATTCTTCCAGTTCTACTAAAGATTCGAGGCGGTAATTGGTATACCAGTATTTTTTATATTCGTCAGTACGATCGTCTACTTTGCGTTCATCGCCACCCACCACTTTTCTGGCAATCTGTAAGCCCCATGGATTATTCAAAAGCCAGGCATTTTTATCGTTAATGGCCACATTTGGCGACAATAAAATTAAACTGTTAATTTCAGGATAGGTTGCCGCTAGTTTTAAAGCGACAGTTCCACCGGTAGAAGTGCCAACTAAAATCACCTTTTTCCCTAATTTTTTACCGATGGCATAAGCTTGTTTACTGGTTTCCCAAAGGCGATCGGCGGTAAAATATTGCATAGGCGCAAGTGTATCAATGCCATGGTCGGCCAAACGCGCTAAATATAAATTAGCATTTAGTTCTTTTGCTAAATTGAGGTAAACGGGGTTTCCCTCTGTTTTTGAAGCCGAAAAACCATGGAGGTAAACAATGGCATACTCGGTTTGCTTGTGCAGGGGATCAGCCCAGATGATTTCAGCTTCGTTACCCGGTTTTATTTTGTGCATCGATTCTATGCTGGCCACATAACGGTCTAAATCTTCCAGATCGGGAACCTGGGTGAGTTCTTTGTTATAAACTGGTTTTTTGGGTTTTGGCCCGAGTAGGTAGCCTGCAACAATTAATGCCGAAAGGCCGATAAGTACTTTGTAGCGTTTTTTCATATTAGGCACCAAATATTGATTTAAATGTAAAATTTGAAATTAAATAAAACTAATATTTTTGAGGAATTAATTATCGTATCTAGGGGCTTTTGTTTGCATTTGTCCATAATGTTAAACCTGATGGCACCAAATAACCCGCAGACCGAAGCATGAGAGCGTAAACTACGGGCAGTAGCAGGAGAAAAGATGTTGAGGATTACTGTTATTGCTTTTCAAATCCTGAATAATACGAATACACATTACCTTTTTATGGGAAATTAGCTTAAGTTTGCAATCAAAATTTTTCGACTTAATGCCGGGAATCGAACAGATAAAAACACCTATTGCTGCTGATATTAAAGCGTTTGAAAAAACCTTTAAAGAATCTATGCATAGCGACGCACCGTTGCTGGATAGGATTACCCATTATATTGTAAAGCAAAAGGGTAAACAAATGCGACCAATGTTCGTGTTTTTTGCGGCTAAGCTATGTGGTGGAATTACAGAATCAACCCATCGCGGGGCTGCTTTGGTAGAGCTTTTACATACGGCTACTTTGGTGCATGATGATGTGGTAGACAATGCTTACGAGCGCCGTGGCTTTTTCTCTATCAATGCTTTATGGAAAAACAAGATTGCCGTTTTAGTTGGCGATTACCTGTTGGCTAAAGGATTGTTGCTTTCGGTAAACAATAACGAACACCGTTTGTTACAGATTGTATCGGAAGCGGTGAAACAGATGAGCGAGGGCGAACTTTTGCAGGTAGAAAAGGTGCGGAGGATGGATATTTCAGAAGATTTATATTTTGATGTGATCCGCCAGAAAACCGCTTCTTTAATTGCTTCTTGTTGCGCTGCGGGCGCTGCTTCGGCAGGTGCTGATGATGAAACGATAGAAAAAATGCGTCTGTTTGGCGAAAAAGTAGGAATTGCATTTCAGATTAAAGACGATACTTTCGATTTCGGGACAGATGATGTAGGCAAACCTTTGGGTATTGATATCAAAGAGAAGAAAGTAACACTGCCTTTAATTTATGCGCTGAATAAAGCCGAAAAAACTGAACGTAAAAAAATGATTAACCTGGTGAAAAACCACCAGGACGATCCGGTTAAAATTCAGCAGATTATAGATTTCGTAAATGCCCATGAAGGTGTGTATTACGCGAACCAGAAAATGTTGGAATACCAGCATTCAGCTTTCGATATCCTGCACAGTTTTGAGGCAGGCGAAGCACGAACTGGTTTAGAACAACTTGTACTGTACACCACTGAACGTAAAAAATAATGAGTAACGAATTACTTTTTAGCTTAGGTTTTCTTCTTTTTATTGTGCTGATTCTTGCTTTAGATCTTGGTCTTTTTAGCAGAAAAGAACATGTGGTGAGCTTAAAACAGGCTGGAGTAATGAGTTTGGTCATGGTGGCTTTGGCCATCAGTTTTTACTTTATTCTGTTAACCGAAGGGCACCAGCTCCATGGAATAAAGGATTTTGCACATCTTAAAGAAATTGTAATTAGCCATCAGCATCATATTAAGCTGGTTCCTGATGATTTTGAAGGGAGTTTGGCGATTTATAGACAAAACCTCGGCTTAGAGTTTTTGACGGGTTATGTAATTGAGTATGCACTTTCGGTAGATAATATTTTTGTGATCGTACTCGTTTTCTCTGCTTTCGCTGTTGAAGAAAAATATTACCACCGTGTATTGTTCTGGGGTATTTTAGGTGCCATTATCATGCGTTTCATCTTCATTTTTGTTGGTGCAGCATTAATTGCAAAATTTGCCTGGATCCTCTATTTGTTTGGTGCTTTCCTTGTTTTTACTGGTGTAAAAATGTTCTTCAGCAAAGATGAAGATGATAAGATTGATCCCGAAAATCATCCGGTGGTTAAATGGGCCTCGAAAATATTTTCTATTCATCCAAAGTATGAGGGTAAAAAATTCTTTGTAAAAATTAATCATAAAACATTGGTTACGCCATTGTTTTTGGTGCTGCTGATTGTTGAGTTTACCGATCTTTTATTCGCTGTAGATTCTATTCCGGCTATTTTTGCAGTGACGAAAGATCCTTACATTGTATTTTTCTCTAATATTTTTGCCATCATGGGTTTACGTTCCATGTTCTTCCTGTTGGTGAATATCATCCATAAATTCCATTATTTAAAAACCGGATTAGCCGTACTATTGGCATTTATCGGGATAAAAATGTTGGGGCATACTTATCTGGAGAAATGGGGCTTCACTACCGAGCATTCTTTGATCGTGATTCTGAGTATCTTAGTGATTAGTATAGTGGCTTCTTTGGCTTTTCCGAAGAAAAAGGCACACGTTAAGCTATAGGTATTAATAGCTAAGGCTATTGTCATTACATTTTCATGTACAAGACATTATAACCTTTAATTTCTTCTGCAATTAAATTTTTAGCCTTTACTTTTCCTCATAATCTATTAATTTAGCGCAGTAGTTATTTTATAATCGGAATGCTACTCCTACACGGCTAAATTGATCTGCATTATGATACCTTTCAGTAACCTACTAGTTTTTTCTTTGGCAGCTTTGATATTGGTGATAAGTCCCGGGCCAAACATGTTGTACCTTATTTCCAGGTCTATTACCCAGGGTAAAAAAGCAGGGTTGATCTCTTTGGCCGGTGTAATCTGCGGTTTTCTTTTCCATATTGTAATGGTATCTTTTGGTTTAACAGCTGTGCTTTTCGCAGTACCCTATGCTTATGATACTTTGAGGATTCTTGGTGTTTTATACTTATTGTACCTGGCCTATCAAGCCGTTAAACCCAATAGCAAAAGTATTTTTGAAGCCCCGCAAGATTTACCACACGATAAACCGTCTAAGTTATTCAGTATAGGTTTTTTAACCAATGTGCTAAATCCAAAAGTGGCAGTTTTTTATCTTTCGTTTTTTCCTCAATTTATAAAATCCGAATATGGTTCTGTTATGACCCAAAGTTTGCAGCTTGGTATTACGCAGGTTTTGGTAAGCTTTACCATTAATTTAATTATTGTACTATCTGCTTCAAAAGTGGCGGTATTTTTTGCCAAAAGTCCGAAATGGGTTAAAGTCCAAAAATGGTTTATGGCAAGCGTGTTAATGGGTTTGGCATTTAAAATGGCATTAAGCAAAGCAAAATAAGCGTTACAGCTAGTAATCTCTGGCTAAAATTTGTACTTTCAGCAACTAAACTATTATTCCTAATGAAATATCTTTTCGCTTCAGCGCTTCTTTGTACCACTTTGTTTGTAAATGCCCAGGATAAATTCGGTGATGTTTTTGCCAAGATCAATGCCGATGTACAGCAAAATTCAAAAGCTTATCAAACACTTAAATATGAAACCGAAACTATCGGTCACCGTTTAACGGGTTCTACAAACGGCGCAAAAGCCGAGCAATATGCTTTTGATTTATTAAAATCTTATGGCTGCGAGGTGAAATTTCAACCTTTTGAAGTAGAAAGCTGGGCCAGAAAAACCATCAGCGTAGAAATTGGTAACGATAAAAACAACCTGACCAAAATGAAAGCGGTTACCTTAGCACATTCGCCGGTTAGTGCAGACGTTACTGGCGAAATAGTAGATGCAGGTAATGGATTGGAGGCAGACTATCAAGCCAGTCCGGAGAAGTTTAAAGGTAAAATTGCACTGATTTATCTTGGTGTATTACCCGGTTCTCCTGCTGGGACAAAATCATTGCACCGCTCGGAAAAGACCGCTATTGCAACAAAATATGGAGCCATTGGGGTGATTATTATCAACACCGTAAAAGATGGGGTACTTTTAACCGGAACCGCTTCGGTAACGGGTAAATTAATTTCAATCCCTGCAGTTTGTATCGGTTTAGAAGATGGTACAGCTTTGAAGGAAAAAATTAAATCGCAGCCGCAGATCGCGCATATCGCCATGACCAATTTCTCAGGTTTGATTAAAGCTAGAAACGTAGTGGCTACTTTTAAGGGAACAGAATGGCCGAAAGATAAAATTGTTGTGGGCGGACATTTGGATAGCTGGGATTTGGCAACCGGAGCAATCGATAACGGTATAGGTTCTTTCGCCATTATGGATATGGCACGGACTTTTAAAAAACTGAATTTAAAAACCAAACGTACCGTAGAGTTTGTGCTGTTTATGGGTGAGGAACAAGGTTTGTTAGGCTCTAAAGCTTATATCGATCAGGCTAAGAAAGACAAAACATTAAGCCAGGTTAAGTTTATGTTGAACTATGACATGACCAACGATCCAAAAGGTTTTTCTACCTCACGTGCAGAAATGAAAGATTTGTTTACGGCTTGGGGAGCTGATATTGTAAAAATAGATACCGGTTTCAAAAATCTGTTTAATGCTGGTGCAGGTTTGCATAGCGATCATCAGCCATTTATGTTAGAGGGGATACCTACAGGTGGTGGTTTTGGTGGTAAACTACCAAACAATTCTGGCCCATTTTATCATTCAGATGGCGATAGCTTTAAATTGGTAGATGAGCAAGAGCTTAAAAATACAGTGCGTTACAGCGCCATGTTAACTTACGCTTTAGCCAATACGCCGAAAATTCCGGTTGGTGTGCAGGGCGAAGAAGAATTAAGGGCTTTCTTGGAATCTCAAAACCTAAAAGAGCCGCTGAGTATTGCTGGTGAGTGGAGATGGAAATAATAATTTGATGGATTTCTTGCCTTTTCCCTTCGGGGAATTGTGCTGCTAGCAGAAATAAAAAAACTCAAAACCTCGAAATAAAAAACACAGGTAAAGTTAATGGCGACATTAAAACAGAGGCTATTGAAATTGAGCTAGGCGCACAATACAATGGAAAACTCGAAATGCACCAACCAGGTAAAACTGAAAATAAAGTAGCGGTGAAAGCGTAGGTCTCATCTATTGGTTGGTGTCTCACCAACCAACATAATCCAACTCGGCATTAACCGCTAATATAGCTTTCCAATTGCGAAATGGTCTGTTTTTGATCTGCAATAATAAATTTTACCACATCACCGATGGAGACCATCCCTTTTACTTCACTGTTTTCTACAACCGGTAAATGACGGATGTGTTTATCTGTCATTAGTTCCATGCAATAATCAATACTATCGCTTAAATTAATGGTGATCGGACTACTCGTCATTGCTTCTTTAATCAAGGTATCTTTTGATGATTTGCCTTGAAGGATGATTTTTCTGGCATAATCGCGTTCCGTAAAAATGCCGTGTAGCCGATCATTTTCCATGACCAATACCGCGCTGATATTTTTTTCTGTCATTACTTTTAAAGCATCTAAAACAGAAATATTTTCTGATACCGAGATAATCCGTACCTGTTTGGTATCTAACAAGTGTTTTACGCTTTTCATAAAACTTAATTTGGTTATAACAATTTAAGAAATAATTAGCTGTAAATCAAAGTTTTATTTTAGGTTGTTCTCGGGTTTACAAACGGAGCACAGTTTTATGTAATCTAAACCTGACAGGAACGGCAGCTCTCAATTGAAAATTGGGACTATAGTGGATGGCAGGGCCGAAGCTGAGCTAAGAACTACAGGACTTGCTTTTCAAAAAATAGCTAAGACATGAAGTATTGGAACTGGTGTTGAAAAAATAGAAGTACTATTTTACAATCTGTAAACTCGCTTGTACTTTTAATTATTTGGCTTTCACAAAGGGATGTGGTAACTTTGCATCACATTTAAAAACAAATAATTATGTCATCAGTAGAGACAACTTATATCCCTTACAAAGTTAAGGACATTTCACTGGCAGAATGGGGCCGTAAAGAAATCGAATTAGCCGAAGCAGAAATGCCAGGTTTAATGAGCTTACGTAAAGAATTCGGTCCATCACAACCGCTAAAAGGTGCGCGTATTGCAGGCTGTCTGCACATGACTATCCAAACGGCGGTATTAATCGAAACATTGGTGGCCCTTGGTGCTGAAGTTACCTGGTCATCTTGCAATATTTTTTCAACTCAGGATCACGCTGCTGCTGCAATTGCTGCAGCTGGCATTCAGGTTTATGCCTGGAAAGGTTTAAACGAAGAAGAATTCGACTGGTGTATTGAGCAAACTTTACACTTCGGTCCGGAGCAGCAACCATTAAACATGATTTTGGATGATGGTGGCGACTTAACCAATATGGTTTTCGACCGTTTCCCTGAATTAATTGCGAACATTAAAGGTTTATCAGAAGAAACCACTACCGGTGTTCACCGCTTATACGAAAGAATGAAAAACGGAACATTGCACTTACCTGCAATTAACGTAAACGATTCGGTTACCAAATCTAAATTCGATAACAAATACGGTTGCCGTGAATCATTGGTTGATGCGATCCGTCGTGCTACTGATGTAATGATGGCTGGTAAAGTGGCTGTTGTTTGTGGTTATGGTGATGTGGGTAAAGGTTCAGCAGAATCGTTAAGCTCGCAAGGTGTACGTGTTATTGTTACCGAAATTGATCCGATCTGTGCTTTACAGGCTGCAATGGAAGGTTATGAAGTTAAAAAACTGGCTAATGCCATTAAAGAAGCAGATATTGTAGTAACCACTACCGGTAACTGTGATATCGTTCGCGAACAACATTTCAGAGCATTAAAAGATAAGGCAATTGTTTGTAACATCGGTCACTTTGATAACGAAATCGATATGGCTTGGTTAAACGGTGCTTATGGCGATACCAAAGTGGAGATTAAACCTCAGGTTGATAAATATACCATCGATGGTAAAGATGTAATCATCTTAGCCGAAGGTCGTTTGGTTAACTTAGGCTGTGCAACTGGTCACCCAAGTTTTGTAATGAGTAACTCATTTACCAACCAAACTTTGGCTCAATTAGAGCTTTGGACCAACACTGGCGCTTACGAAAACAAAGTATATACTTTGCCTAAACATTTAGATGAAAAAGTTGCCCGTTTACACTTAGAAAAAATCGGTGTAGAATTAGATGTTTTGGATCAACACCAGGCTGATTATATCGGTGTACCGGTAGAAGGTCCTTTCAAAGCAGACACTTACAGGTACTAGTCCTGAGTCTTCAGTCGAGAGTCTGAAGTCGATATTATGAAGAGGGATGTGCAAATTGCATATCCCTTTTTTTATTCCTCTCTCCCCGGGGGGCTGCAAGGCAGGGTGTCACTAAAGCTTAGGTGAGTTTCTTGTTTTTTAGAAAACGTTGGTTCCTGTTTTCTTCGGAGGTTTCAGTCCTGCTGTACACTTTATCCCGATGGAAGAATCGGGGTGCTCGTTCCCATCAGGTTTATTTTATGGCAGATTGTGATTCTTTTGCTGCGGAAAACTTACATTTGAAAAAAGAAAAGAGATGAAAAAGTTAATATTTGCATTAGCTCTTGGTGTATTCGCAGTTTCTGCAAATGCTCAAACCGCTCCTAAAAAAACTGAAACAGCAAAAGTAATCACTAAACAAACAGTAGATATTGCCTGTGGCGAATGCCAGTTTAAAATGAAAGGTAAAGACTGCGAGTTAGCAGTAAAAATTGACGGTAAATCTTATTTTGTTGATGGAAAAGGGATTGATGATTTTGGCGATGCCCATGGCGAACATGGTTTTTGTAATGCCGTAAGCAAAGCAGAAGTTACCGGCGAAATTGTGAATAACCGTTTTAAAGCCAAAGAAATAAAGTTATTGCCAGTTAAGAAATAGTTTTACTGCAAAGAAGGCAAAGCTTTTCGCAAGGGGCGCTGAGCTGGATTGAAAACTATCTGAATGCAGCTTTGCACACTCCGCGTTTTTCTCTGCGTTATTTGCGGTTAAAAACGCGATAGGTTATTCAAATTCCTTTTCCAAACCCTGTCTTAAATCAAAAAGCAACCATTGTTTATTCTTCACGTCAGCTTGTTTCGCTTTTAGTAACTGGATAAAATCTTTCACACCTATTTCTTCATTTCCATTACCGTGGATCAGTACAATGCTTCCCGCATTAGGCTGCTGCCCTTTGGCCAGCCAGGCATCACTGCCAACAGGAATTAATCCGTAGGCCTCGATTTTTTCGACTATGGTTTTATCCGATACCAAACCGGGGAAACGGAAAAATACCGATGGGGTTAATCCATTTTTAAGCATCAACTTTTCATTTTCCAACACCTCCACATCTAAATTGGTTCCAGGTGCCAATAAAAAGTTTTCAGCTAAGGGCAGCTTATTTACCTCATGGTTGTAGGTATGGTTTACCCAGGTAATGTTCAGTTCTTTTTTTTCAACCAGACTTTTTAGCCAGTTCAGGTCATCCTGATGTTTAAGCATCCATTTGCCCGAAACAGAAATCGCGAGTGGCGCAGGCTGTTCTATTTTTTTAAATTCATCGAATACAGCCTGAAAAATAATCCTGTCTAAAGCCTTATGTGATGGACAAAGATCGATCGTTAAAGTAATGCCCTTTTCGTTTGGAATGGCATGATCAATCCCCGCATTTTGAAGCTGCAGATCTTTAGCGGCCGCGGCTTCTATTGATTTAATGTATGCCGTGTTTTTGAAAATTGCCAATACATTCTGGAACTGCAAGCTGCTTGTGGTATAATTACTGGCCAGATCTACTTTTGTATCTAAAGTTTCTGGATTCACCAGCAATAAATATTTTTGATTATTTGCGGTGAAACTTCTTGACGCAATCAGTTTCTCATTACTGCGGGACGCTATGGCAAAATTAACCTTATAACGTTTAACATCATCAAAATTCTGTGCGAAAATTTTCAAACTGAAAAAGCAGATATAAAAAAAAGTGAGGAGTAAAGATTTAGATAACTTCATATTTCCTTATTTAAAATCTTTCTAATTTAAGCCAAATCCATTATCTTTACAAACATCGCCATGAACAAAGAAAAAGTAAAATTGTGGTTTAAGCGGGTGGGGCTAGTGGGGTTTCTATTCTTCCTGATTAAAGGATTAATATGGCTTGTTGTGTTCTATTTTATCGGCAAAAACGTTGCTTAAATTGGTTCATTAGTTTACTAGTCATTCGTTCATTAGTCCGTGCAAGTTGCATAATTACCTCTTCTAAGTCAAGCGATGTCCTGAATTTGTTTCAGCATCTATTTTGAAAGTATACCAAAACTTTTCTATCTAAAAGTAAACAACATATTCGCGAGGAAATTCCAAACAAAGACGATTACAATGGCGAAGAATTTGGCTAAGTAAAAATTGGTTCCGTTTTTCCGCTGATGAAAAAGATAAATGATAAAGGTGTTTAACCCTAGGCCGATTAAACTTACCACTAAAAACTTGCTAAACTCGGTTGCCCAATGCGTATTGGTGCTTTCGAAAGTCCAAACCCGGTTAATCAGGTAATTATTGGTCACGGCTAAAGTAAAACCGATGGCATTAGAAATATATTTGTTTATCTTGATTTTCTCCTTGCACAGCCAGGTGGCACCGAAATCAATCGCCATCCCGAGGAAACCTGTTAATCCAAATTTTAAGATGCGGAAAAATAAATCCATCACGTTAAAGTATTTTAATCAGAAAGAAATGTTCTAGTACTTCTTCTCTTGTGTTTGAATTTAAAAATTTTGGTGTCAATTTAGTTGTATGGAAATATCTAAAATCCTGTAATATTTTTGCGGGATACTTAAATCTTACATTGTCTATGTCCCTTTTATCAACAAATAGAATTAATCCCTTTGGATTAACTTTCTCCAGTTCTTCATAACTCCAGAAATATTTAGGCTCATCTTTGGCGTAAAAATCAAAGGAGTATGCGTCGCTGTAAATAAGTACCATGGGTTTTGTACCCGGATAATTTTCTTTCAGCCATAAACCTGCTTGCATACCAGCTTCGTATTTTAAAAGTGCGGGATAAAAGAAAGATGAAAGAAATATCATTAAACCTACCGAAGTTAATAAGGAGCGGCCAATCAGTGTTTCCGTTTTTAATCCTTTGAAAAGGATAAAAGAGGTAACAAGCACAATGATAATGATTGCAATAGCCAAGAGGTAATCCTGAAATTTAAAGAATATGGCCAAAATGCTCAATAATATCACAATTAAAACGGATAATGTTGTTTGGATGCTCGAAAAAATACTTAAACTCTTTCCATTAAGCTTTTGTACATACCATGCCGTAATAATGGCAAACTGAGGCAGGATAATCAGGATATAATGCGGTAATTGAAATTTGGATAATGAAAACAATAGGAATGTTATCGCAGCGCTGGTCCAGATCATGATGCTTTCAGCTGGTAAATCAATCCTGTTTCTCTTTTTGAAAAGATTTACCACTGCTGTATAAAATAGTATACTCCATGGTAAAAATGCCCAAAGTGTAGTGTGTAAAAAGAATGAAATATCTCCTTTGCCTTTAATTGGGCCATTGTTGAAAAAACGACCGAATTGGCTGTCCCAGAAGAAGAATTTTAAGCCGGAAACGCCGGTTTTTCCGAATACTACTTTCTCGGGATGTAAGTCAAACTGAACGTATAAAGTATATAGCTCTGGAATAATAAAAATGAAAATCAGTACAATGGCCAGCCACCATTTTAGTTTCAACAACTGTTTAAACTGCCTGGTTAATAGCCAATAGATAATGAAACCTCCAAAAACAGGAATCAATACGAATATGCCTTTAATCATAATGGCGCAGGCTGCGAAAAAAGAACCTGCAACAATATGCCAGAAAGCGTGGTAATGTGCTTTATAATAATGATAAATAGCCGCCAACGTAAATGTGGTGATATAAACCTCTGCCCTGACGTCAAAAGTAGAAATGAGGATATGCAACGAACTTAAAAAAATCAGTGTACTGATTAATCCTGTTTTTTCGCCATAGATATCTCTTGCGAGTTTGTAGACATACCAGGCACCTAATAATCCGAATAAAAAGGATGGAAGTTTATAAGCGAAAGCTGTAATGCCGAAAATTTTAAATGATGCTGCGGCCAACCAAAAGGTTAAATGTGGTTTATCCAGCCAATCGGCACCACGTACATAAATATTTACCCAATCGTTCCTAAGTACCATGTTTTTGGCTATAGATGCATAAAGCGCAGAATCGGGTTCCATTACGCCACCAAAAAGCGCCAAAACACTAACCAGTACAATCAGGGCAATTAAAATTTTATATAAGGCGGTGTCTTTCAAATCCATTTACAGGAAGCAAATATGAGCAAAAAAAAGTCAAATTTTTTCAAGGTTTAAGATTAACAGGGGCAAAGCATTATCTTTGCTGTATGACAAAGTTATCGGTTAATATCAATAAAATTGCTACACTCCGCAACAGCCGTGGCGGTAATAATCCTGATCTGGTTAAGGTTGCATTGGATTGTGAACGTTTCGGTGCACAGGGCATTACGGTGCATCCACGCCCAGATGAACGACATATCCGCTATCAGGATGTTTACGATTTAAAAGCAGTTATTGCTACTGAATTTAATATTGAAGGAAATTGTAAGGAAGATAAATTTGTTGATCTGGTTTTGGCCAACAAACCTGCGCAGGTTACTTTAGTGCCCGATGCAGAGGGCCAGATTACATCAAACCATGGCTGGGATACCCTAAAACATAAAGATTACCTGAAAGAAATGGTTGCCGTTTTTCAAAAGGAAGGTATCCGTGTTTCAATTTTTGTAGATCCTGTGGTAGAAATGGTTGAAGGTGCTGCGGAAACCGGAACAGACCGGATTGAACTATATACCGAGGCTTATGCACATAATTATTTTGCCGACCGCGAAAAGGCTGTAGTGAGTTATATTGCTGCTGCACACCATGCCAACAAATTGGGCTTGGGAATTAATGCAGGCCACGATCTTGATCTGCACAACCTGCATTATTTCGCTCAAAGTATTCCGGGCCTGCTGGAAGTTTCTATCGGTCATGCTTTAATAAGCGATGCACTTTACTTAGGTTTAGAAACTACCATTCAGAAATATTTACAACAATTGGTTTAGTTTTTTAACCGCAAAGACTGCAAAGAAAAGGGGCGCATAGAAACGCGAAGCCATGTGCATAGATTTTAATTAATCTTGCGCAGCTTTGCGAAATGCTCTGTGTCCTTTGCGGTTAAATATTAAAATTTATGTTAAAAGGAATTCTCCTTGTTTTTTTCGGTGCCTGTAGTTTTGGTATCCTCTCTACTTTTGTTAAACTCGCTTACCATGAAGGTTATACTTTAGGCGATGTTACAGGCGCTCAGGCTTTTTTTGGGGCCGTAATTTTATGGGTATTATTTTTCTTCCAAAGTAGAACCGCAACTTACAAAGCTAAAGCGCTGCCTGCTAAAACACCCTGGTGGCTAATGATAATTTCAGGCGCCTGTACAGGTCTGGTCAGTATTTTTTACTATCAATGCGTAAAACTTGTACCTAACTCTGTTGCTATTATTTTATTGATGCAGTTTATCTGGATAAGTATTTTAATAGAATACCTCATCTTTAAAAAGAAGCCCACAGGCTTGCAGCTCTTGGCAATCTTATTGGTATTAGGTGGAACTGTTTTAGCCAGCGGAATGGCGGAAACAAGTATCAAAAGCATGGATTTAAAAGGAATTGGTTTCGGTTTATTGGCTGCAATTTCTTATGCAGGCTTTTTACTGCTGAGTGGCCGGATTGGAAATGAATATGCTCCATTGCAAAAAAGTGCCTTAATGATTACCGGTGCCTGTATATTGATCTTCATTATCTTCCCGCCAGTATTTTTGTTTAATGGTGCCTTGGGCGGAAGTTTATTGAAATGGGGATTGATTATCTCGGTTTTTGGTACGGTTATTCCGCCATTATTTTATGCCGAAGGCGTGCCGAGAATAGGAACGGCCATTAGTTCTATTTTAAGTGCTGCAGAATTGCCTGTTGCCGTAATGATGGCGGGTTTTGTGCTGCAGGAACAAGTATCGTTTTTAAGGTGGGTTGGGGTAGTGGTGATATTATCGGCAATGGTTTTGCCAAATCTGAAATATTTAAAGCGAGATTAATCTAGTTTTTTACCGCAGAGGAAACAGCGTGAAGATGCAGAGGACGCAAAACAGGGCTTTTGAAATTTATTGTTGTGCCTTGAATGCAAATTTAGCGTTCTTAGCGCCTTTGTGGTTTAAGCCTTAAAGATTAATAAACTTTGCGTTCTTTGCGGTTAAACTAAAATTAAATATCTTTAAAAAGCTTAAAGCATTTACACATGAAAAAACTTACTATTTATATTTTGTCCTTTATCATCATTGGCTTAGCCGGATGTAAAACCAAAACCACCATCAATCAGGATGAGGCCGGAGAGGTAATCACCAATTATTTAAAAGCTAACCCTGAATATAAAACTACACGTTTCAACTTCGGGGAAATAAAATTTAACAGCACAAACGATATGTTTGAACTTGGTAAATATAAAACTTTAGCAAGTAGAGGCTTGGTGACATTGGATTTGAAAGCGGCTAAAAAAAAGTTCCTTTCAAAAGATAGCAGTTTCGTTTACCAGATTACCTTAACCGACAAAGCAAGCCCATTGGTTTTAAAGCAGGATGGTGATAAAGCAACAGTGAAAGTTGTAGAATATGTTTTAGCCGATGAAAAGCCTGTAGATTTTTCTCAGGTAAACTCGAGCACTGCAAAAGTTACTGTATCACTTAAAATGAATACAACCGATTTCGAACCATTTGATAAGGATGCCAATAAAAACAGCAATTTCATTACCAAGACTTATAAATTAAAGTTGAGTAAAGATGAAGGTTGGAAGGTGCAGAAATAGGTTGAAAGACTAAAGATAAAAGCGTATACCTAATTGCGCTTTTCAACCTATGTTTCTTGTAGTACCCGACATTTTTAAATCCGTGGTAGCGAAAATCCTTTTTGTTGGCATTAACTCAGCATTACAGGAAGTAACAAAAAGATTGAAACGTATGACGGGAACAAACTTAAATTTTAGCACAACCATTGCTTTCCAAATAATCGCTTATTTGTTAAAAATTGAACAAACGTTTGTCTTTCCTTTTGCTCATAAAATCTACCTATTTTGTCGCTTTTAAGCATAAATAAGACGCCTTTTTTACACTGATTAATAGTGAAATACAGCTTCATTTTTGCTACCTTTGCACGCAAATTTATTATTCATACCGCATGAGCTTAAATATCCACTACAAGGAAGATTTTCAAAATCGTCATATTGCTCCTAATCAGGCTGATACAGCCGAAATGTTGCAAACTGTTGGCGTAAATTCTATTGATGAGCTGATTGAACAAACTGTTCCGACAGCAATTAGGTTAAAACAACCTTTAAATTTGCCTGCAGCGAAATCTGAAACTGAATATCTTGGTGCTTTAAAACAAACTTCATTGTTGAATAAAGTTTTCAAAAGCTTTATCGGTCAAGGTTATTATGATACTATTACACCGGGGGTAATTTTACGTAACGTATTTGAAAACCCGGGATGGTACACACAATATACGCCTTACCAGGCAGAGATTGCACAGGGCCGTTTACAGGCTTTGTTAAATTTCCAAACTATGGTTATCGATTTAACCGGAATGGAAATTGCCAATGCATCTTTATTGGATGAAGGTACTGCTGCTGCCGAGGCCATGTTTATGCAGTACAGCTTGCGTAAAAATCAGGCGGCTAAAAAATTCTTCGTTTCGGAATTACTGTTCCCTCAAACGATCGATATCTTAAAAACACGTGCCAATCCTTACGGTATCGAACTGGTTATCGGCAGTCATTTGGATTTCGTAGCTACTGAAGATTTCTTTGGTGCTATTGTTCAGTATCCTGCAGGCAACGGTGAGGTTTTCGATTACAAAAACTTTGCTGCTGAATTACACAATTTAAACATTAAATTAACGGTTGTTGCCGATATTTTAAGCTTAACCTTATTAACGCCTCCGGGCGAGTGGGGGGCTGATGTTGTAGTAGGTACTACACAACGTTTAGGTATCCCAATGGGCTTTGGTGGACCGCACGCAGCATTTTTTGCCACTAAAGAAGAATATAAACGTAATATCCCAGGCCGTATTATTGGTGTAACCATCGATAGCCATGGCGATTACGCTTTGCGTATGGCTTTGCAAACCCGCGAGCAGCACATCCGTAGAGATAAAGCAACATCAAACATTTGTACTGCACAGGCATTATTAGCTATTATGGCTGGTTTTTATGCTGCTTATCACGGTCCGAAAGGATTAAAAGCAATTGCAGAACGTACACACGGTTTGGCCATCAGTTTAGCCTCTACCTTAAAAGGTTTAGGTTTTGAGCAGTTAAATTCTGCTTACTTCGATACTATCCGTTTCGATTTAGGCGATTTAAAAGGTGGTATCCACTCAGCGTGTATCGATAACGAAATCAACTTAAACTATGTTGGTAATGTTGTAACTATTTCATTCGACGAAACCAGCACTTTCGAAGATGTGGCTTTAATTGCTAAAATCTTTGCAAAAGTTAAAGCTATCGCTGCCGATCAGGTTGAAGTGGTCGAAAATGTAGAAACCGTTATCCCGACTGCTTTACAACGTACTTCAGCTTATTTAACACACCCAATTTTTAACTCGCACCATTCAGAACATGAAATGTTGCGTTATATCAAATCATTGGAAGCAAAAGATTTATCGCTTTGCCATTCGATGATTGCTTTGGGTAGCTGTACCATGAAATTAAATGCTACCGCAGAAATGATCCCAGTTACCTGGTCTCACTTCGGTCGCATCCACCCATTTGCACCTGCAGATCAGGTATTGGGCTACTATTCGGTTTTCAACGAGCTTGATAAATGGTTAAGCGAAATTACTGGTTTTGCAGCCATGAGTTTACAGCCAAATGCTGGTGCTCAGGGCGAATACGCTGGTTTAATGGTTATCCGTGCTTATCACCACGATAGAGGCGATTTCCACCGTAACGTAGCGTTAATTCCTGCTTCAGCGCACGGAACTAACCCTGCTTCTGCAGCAATGGCTGATATGAAAATTGTGGTGGTTAAATCTTTAGAAAACGGTAACATTGATGTTGAAGATTTAAAAGCAAAAGCAGAATTACATAAAGACAACCTATCGTGTTTAATGGTAACTTATCCATCAACTCACGGTGTATTCGAAGAAAGTATTATCGAAATCTGCGAAACCATCCACGCTAACGGTGGACAGGTTTATATGGATGGTGCAAACATGAATGCACAGGTTGGATTAACTAGTCCGGCCAATATCGGTGCCGATGTTTGTCACTTAAACCTGCACAAAACTTTCTGTATCCCTCACGGCGGTGGTGGTCCGGGTATGGGCCCTATCGGTGTGGCCAAACACCTGGTACCTTATCTTCCAGGCCATGCTGTGGTTGATATCGACAAAGGAAAATCTATTTCTGCCGTTTCATCTGCACCTTGGGGTTCGGCTTCGATCTTGATTATCTCTCATGCATACATCGCCATGATGGGTGCTGAAGGATTAACTAATGCTACTAAATATGCCATTTTAAACGCTAACTATATGAAAGCGCGTTTAGAACAACACTATCCGGTGCTTTATTCAGGCGCTCAGGGTCGTTGCGCACACGAGATGATTTTAGATTGCCGTTCGTTCAAAGCTTTCGGAATCGAAGTTACAGATATTGCAAAACGTTTAATGGACTACGGTTTCCACGCGCCAACCGTTTCATTCCCGGTTGCCGGCACTTTGATGGTTGAGCCTACAGAATCAGAACCTAAACACGAGTTAGACCGTTTCTGTGATGCTTTGATCGCCATTAAAAACGAGATTACTTCGGTAGAAAACGGTACTTTCGATAAAGTTGATAACCCATTAAAGAATGCTCCACATACGGTTTCGGTAATTACGGCTAACGAATGGGATCATGCTTATAGCCGTCAAACTGCTGCATTCCCACTTCCTTATGTGTTAGAGCGCAAGTTCTGGCCATCAGTTGGTCGTGTTAATGATAGCCATGGCGATAGGGCTTTAATCTGTGCTTGTCCGCCGATTGAGAGTTATTTAGAAGAGATCGTTCCGTAGTTTGCCTTTCTCGTCATTGCGAGGAGGAACTACGTGGCAATCTATTTAGATAAATCATCTGCAAGTTTTATGGATTCATTTCATAAAACTTGCAGATTTTTTTTGGAAATGAGTGTCGGTTTTCATCGGCGGCTGTGGTCCTGTCATTCGTTTCATTTTTTTGTTTTGTGGATACCTTATTATCGCCATTGCGAGGAGCCACGACGAAACAATTTTTTACTGTAAGTGTAAACAAAAAAGGATTTTAGCTGCTGTCTCTTAGGTTTAGGGATGGAGGAAGGGCATTTAACTAAGCTGTTGCTTTATTTAATTATAATTTAGCCGCTTTTGACCCCATTTCATCTGCTTCTTTTTCTAAACCAGCATCGTCATTAACAATTGTGTCAGATTTTAATTGTACTGTTGCTTTAACCCGACCTTGTTTTTGTTCTACTACATGCCATGCCTCATGTGGTAAATGTTCTTCTTGGTCTTGAGCTATGTGAATATCCGCGCCTTGTGCATAGGTCGAAGCAGCTAATTGTGCAGGTTTATCAGAATTGAAATGAACACGAACATTATCCATCGAAATGCCCGAAAGTGCTTCAATGCCATTTTTTAAATTATCGGGTAAATTTTTCTTAGCCATGGTATAAATTTATAAAATAAATGGTTGCTATCACCAATAAGAACAGGAGCAAACGTCATTAATTGAATTAACAGATTCTAGTTAGTACGTATCAATAAGATATCACCTCATGCACCATAACAAAATTGAATACCGAGACTGTCAATCTTTAAATGATGAATATTTTTGATGCTATTCTTTTCAATTTTAATTTCGTTGAAGTTATCAGTTGAAAATGGAATGCCATTTATAACAATCATTTTAATCTCTTTTGTAGAATTTACTTCTGTAACCATTTTGGCAAGTTCTATATACTTTCTAGCAGTATCATTTTGGTTAACCAAAATAGTTTTCTGACGTTTTAAAAGAATCGTTTTTTAATGTTATTCCTATCTAAAAAATAAAATTCTGGATTGATTATGACATCATTTAGTTTAACCACAAAGCCCCGTTTGTAATATTTATCAATCCGATCTTCTTTAGATTAAATTACTCTTTTACTACATCCTGCTAAAAGAAAAATTAACATTATTGAAAATAAAATTGTTTGCTTTTCATTGTAGGATATTAACTTTTACCAGGTATCTTTTATCCTAGCCATTATTCAGAATAGGCTATTAATTAAGGTTACACTAGAAAAACACATAAGCGGCGTTCCTATTTGAATAAACCTTCAGAATTAACATTATAACCTAAAACTTTAATCTGATCGTTTTCTGCGGTTAAGGTAACGGTTTCTTTTGCCTGAAATTTTGCCCTTTCTACCACATAATATAGTACATAATTTGCAGATGGATTTGAGCCTCTGATTACTTTCGTTTCCCAGTGATCTAATTTTTTGCTTTTTATTTCGCCTAACTTGTTTACAGTTCCGGTTAAATAGTCATTTAACTTTTGTGTGCTGGTTACTGCTTTAAATTGATTGCTAAGGATCGGACTTAATTTTTTCAAATCTTTTTGCTGAAGTAAAGCGTAAAACTGTTCGGCTACTTTCTCCCCTTCTTTTTTATCTTCCTCGCGGTTTAAATATGTACTGTTGAAATTACAGCCTGTTGCAATAAATAATAAGCTGAATAAATATAACGAGGCGTAAATTCTATTTTTCATAAGCGTTTAATATTATTTTCTAAATATATAATATTATTTTTTCTATGAATATTATAAAATAAAATTAAGCATGATAGGTAAGTAGTAAATATTTGCATTTTTTAAACAATGGTAAGGAAACCCTATGCTTTAAATCTTTTATCCTCCACTTTTAGTGCAAATTCACATAAAAAAGTAAACAAATTAAACCTTTGTTACAATTCTACAGTCAATAGAATGATTTTAGATAAATCCGATTATTTTTGAAAAACTTAACATAGGTCAACAACAAGAGATCGGGAGTTCATCTATATTTGTATCAAATTTTAAAAAAACCAGAAAATGAAATTAAAAATTAGCTCAATTTTTTTATTAGTGGCAGTAGTAGCATTGTCAGCTTTTAAAAACCCAACTAAACCAGTAACTTATACTGTAGATGCAGCAAAATCGACCATTACTTGGGTTGGTAAAAAAGTAACAGGTTCTCACAACGGAACTGTAGCTTTACAATCAGGTACTTTAGCCGTTAATGGTAAAAGTGTAACTGGTGGTACATTTGTAATTGATATGGCTTCAATTAAAGATGCTGATGGCAGCGCAAAATTAGAAGGTCACTTAAAAGCAGACGATTTCTTCGGTACAGCTAAATTCCCAACTTCAACTTTCGTAATTACTAAAGTTGCTGGTTCAGGTTCAAACGTAACTGTAACAGGTAATTTAACCATCAAAGGTATTACTAAACCATTGAGCTTCCCTGCAACCGTAACCGTTAATGCAGATGGTACAGTTTCGGCTTTAGCTGGTAAAATCGTTGTTGATAGAACTAAATATGACATCAAATATGGTTCTAAATCATTCTTCGATAGCATTGGCGACAAAGCAATTGATGATAACTTCGAGTTAGCTGTTAAATTGGTAGCTAAAAAATAATTTTTCCAGTCTCGGAAAATAGAAGCCTCGACTTTCGTCTGGGCTTTTTTTGTTTAACCGCAAAGTATGCAGAGTTTTACGCAAAGAGCGCTAAGCTTTTACCGCAGAGTGCATTGAGTTTTACACAGAGGAAAACAGAGGCTTTATAGTTATAAGCACCCAGCTCTGTAATCTTTGTGGTAAAAAGAAACTCTGCGTACTTTGCGTTTCCTCTTTGCGTAATTTGCGGTAAAAAACGGGTAGACTTATCTTATCTTAAACCCACCTTCAACTTCATCTACAAATCCTGTTGCGGCACTTTTACCATGGTAAAACAAACATTCCCAGTTTTCTTCTGCGGCTCTTTTTCCAAATTCTTTTCTTAATTCCATCGCTTTGCGACCGTCGAAATCGTATTTGGCAATAAAGTTTTTAACCAGTTCTTCAGGTTCTGGCAATACATCGCCACCAAAAAATACTTTCTGTTTGCCTTCGGTTAAAAGGAAAACCTGGTGGTTAGGGCAGTGTGCTCCTGTAAATTCGTAAGTAATGGTTTCATCCAATGCGCCATCGCCCTCTACAAATCTTAATTGTGCGTTGCGCTGCACAAAATCGAAAATATCGCTATGGTAAGAAGAAGAAGTGCTGCTAAAAGCCGTTTCCCATTCGCCTCGGTTAATAACATACTCTGCATCGGGGAAACTTAATTCCACTTTGTTGTTGCCTTGTTTGTGGATCATACCGCCTGAGTGGTCGTAATGTAAGTGCGACATTAAAACCTTGGTTACATCGGTTGGATCGAAACCTGCATTGCGGATGTTTTTATGTAAAATCAGCTCCCCATGGTCATCACTAAATCCTAAACCCGTATCAAAAAGAATCAGATCATTCTTTAATTCAACTAAAAATGGCTGAACATTGATAAATAGCGATGCGGGCCTGTCTTTATAACTGTGTATAGCTGGGTCGAAAGGCACAAATTTCTTTGTTGCATCAACAGAATAGGTTCCTTCGAATAAGGTGTAAACTTGCAAAATGTAAATCTTTAATGTTTGTACAAAGGTAACAATCTAAAATTGAGTATTTGTTTTAGTAAAAGCTTGGATACTTCCTTTTTTTGTAAAATATGATGCTTAAATTTCAAGCATGAATCTTCGAATCTTAATTCTGCTGCTGGCTATCAGTTTTTCTACATCGTTAAAAGCACAGCAAAAACCAAATGTAATTATTGTATTAGCAGATGATATGGGCTATGCCGATATTTCATGTTATGGAAGTCCGTTGATAAAAACACCGTTTTTGGATGGAATGGCAGCGAAAGGAATAAAAGCCACAAACTTTGTAACTACCTCGCCAACCTGTACACCCTCAAGGGCATCGTTACTAACAGGTAGGTATTGCAGCAGGATGGATTTACCATGGCCTATTGGTCCGGGCGATAAACGCGGAATACCCGAAGATGAAATTACCATTGCACAGCTGCTTAAACAATCGGGTTATGCCACTGCCTTGGTTGGCAAATGGCATTTGGGCGACTATGGGGTATCGTTGCCAAATAAAAAAGGTTTTGATGAATTTTACGGCCTTTTATATAGCCACGATTATAGAGCACCTTATGTAAAAACCGATACCACAATCAAGATTTTCAGAAATACCAAACCAGAAATTTATAAACCACACGATAGCATTTTAACTAGTTCTTATACTCGAGAATCGATTAAATTTATTAAAAAAAGTGTCGCGGAGAAGAAACCGTTTTTTCTTTATTTAGCGCAAAATATGCCTCATTTGCCTGTTGCTTTTGCCGCGCAAAAAAGTAGAAAAAGACCTTCTGCAGGAGGCGAATTGGGCGATGTGATCGAAGATATAGACGCAGGTTTAGCGGAAATATGGAAACAGGTAGTTGCTTCTGGCCAGGCCGATAACACCATTTTCATCTTTACCAGTGATAATGGCCCATGGATTAATGCACCACAGCGCATGTACGATGATGGTTTTACCAAATTTTACCATGTAGGTTCTGCAGGAATTTTTAGGGGATCTAAAGGCATCTCCTATGAAGGTGGTCACCGTGTGCCGTTTATTGTTTATTGGAAAGGTCATACGCTTAACAATACCCAGTTAACCAAACCCATTTCTAATCTCGATGTTTTTCCTACGTTGGCCGAATGGACCAAGACTAAACTTCCGCAGAAAGTATATGATGGCGAGTCTATCTCTGGTTTGTTAACCAACAAAAATGATCATAAAAAGCACCGCCCAATCTACTATCATAATTATGTTTTAGAAGGTGTAAAAGATGGCGATTGGAAATTGAGGATTACTAAAAAGGATGATAAGGAGCTGAGCGAGCTTTACAATTTATCATGGGATCCGGCAGAGCGGGTAAACTTAATTGATGATGCAAAATATGCCAATCAGAAAGCACATTTGATGAAACTTTATCAGGCCTATCCCGGGGACTCTAAATAAATTTGATTTTAGTTCTTAGTGGCTTTATTAATTTTTTTCCGCAGATTTAATGGGATTTATTTAAGTTCCAATAATCTATGTGCCTTTTCTGCAAAATCTGTGGGAAACAACCCGAGTTAGGATTGCTACCATATCCAATTAAAATGTATATTTACTGTTCGGAGACAGAATTAAATGGAAAAAAGATGGGTGCTGGCATCGGATTGTAATGATGCCACGGTAATTAAAATAGCAGAACAACTCAACATAGATCGCTCACTTGCACAGATACTTGTGCAGCGGAATATTTGCGATTTTGATCAGGCGAAAGATTTCTTTAGACCAGATCTTGATCATCTCCATAATCCTTTTTTAATGAAGGATATGGATGTTGCTATTGCCCGTATCGAAACGGCTCTGGCCACGCAGGAAAAAATACTGATCTACGGCGATTATGATGTAGATGGTACAACATCGGTGGCACTGGCCTTTAGTTTCTTTTCGCAGCTTACCGAAAATATAGAATATTACATTCCAGATCGCTACTTAGAGGGCTATGGTATTTCTACTGCAGGTATTGATTATGCGAGTGAAAATGGATTCTCTCTGATTATAGCGTTAGATTGTGGTATAAAGTCAGTTGATAAAATCGATTATGCCAATACACTGGGTGTTGATTTTATTATCTGTGATCACCACTTACCAGGGGATGTATTGCCTCAGGCCATTGCTATTTTAGACCCTAAACGCTCAGATTGCGTATATCCTTTTAAAGAGCTTGCCGGTTGTGGCATTGGTTTTAAACTAGCGCAGGCCTATGCTCAAAAACATCAGCTCCCCAAAGAAACTTACCTGCGATATTTAGATCTGGTGATGGTGAGCATCGCTGCCGATATTGTTCCTGTTGTTGGCGAAAACCGAATTTTAGCCTATTACGGTTTAAAAAAATTAAATACCAACCCTTGCGAAGGTTTGCGTGCCCTAATGGAAGTTTCGGGTAAAACCGAAAACTATAGCATTACCGATGTAGTTTTTACCTTAGGCCCACGCATTAATGCCGCCGGAAGGATAGACCATGCCAAACATGCGGTTGCCATGTTACTTTGCCAGGTAGATGGAAACGCACTAGAGCAAAGCGAACTAATAAACCTTAAAAATACTGAGCGTAAAACTTACGATCAGGACATTACCCGCGAGGCCTTGGCTTTAATTGGCGAAAGTGATATCCTGATCAATAAAAAAACGACTGTTGTATTTAACGAAAACTGGCATAAAGGCGTAATCGGAATCGTAGCATCGCGCTTAACTGAAAAATATTATCGTCCAACAATTGTATTAACAAAGTCTAACGGACATGTAGCAGGTTCTTGCCGATCGGTAGTTGGTTTTGACTTATACGAAGCTTTAAGCGGTTGCGCAGATTTATTGGATCAATATGGCGGGCATAAATTTGCTGCAGGGCTAACTATGCAGCAACATAATGTAGATGCCTTTGCCAAAAAATTTGAAGAAATTGTATCGGCAAGTATTACGGAAGAGCTACTTACACCGATGATCAGGATTGATGCTGAAATCGAACTGGCGCAGATAGATGGTAAATTCTATCGGGTTTTATCACAAATGGGACCATTTGGTCCTGAAAATATGGCGCCTATATTTGTTACCCATAATGTATATCTCGCACAACATGCCATGGCAGTTGGTCAAAATCATTTAAAAATTAATATAAAACAACAAAATTCGCCTATTTTTGAAGGCATTGCATTCGGGTTGGCCGAATTTCAAAATCTTTTACAACCAAAAGTGCCATTTTCAATTTGTTATACGTTAGAAGAAAACGTATGGAGAGATAAGAAACGTTTGCAGTTAAACATTAAAGGAATAAAAGTTAATTAACTATAAAATAAATCGTCATGCTGAACTTGATTCAGCATCTAAAATTGAAGATCCTGAAATAAATTCAGGATGACGGATGAATCGATATATGATATTAAGAGCCGAAAATCTCGTTAAAAAATATAAACAGCGTACTGTTGTAAACAATGTTTCCTTTAACGTAAGTCAGGGGGAAATTGTTGGTCTTTTAGGTCCTAATGGGGCTGGAAAAACAACATCATTTTACATGATTGTGGGACTGATCAAACCAAATGAGGGGCGTATCTTTTTAGAGGAAGAAGACATTACAGAAGATCCGATGTACCGCAGGGCACAAAAAGGCATCGGCTATTTGGCTCAGGAAGCATCGGTTTTTAGAAAACTTACTGTTGAGGATAATATCCTGGCCATTTTAGAAATGAGCAAATTGACCAAGGAAGAACAACGTGATAAACTTGAAGAACTAATCAACGAGTTTAGTTTACATAAAGTGCGTAAAAACCGTGGCGATTTATTATCAGGTGGAGAACGTCGCCGTACCGAAATTGCCCGTGCTTTAGCTGCCAATCCCAATTTTATTTTATTGGACGAACCTTTTGCTGGTGTAGATCCAATTGCGGTAGAGGAAATCCAGAGTATTGTTGCCAAACTGAAACATAAAAATATAGGAATCTTAATTACCGATCACAACGTACAAGAAACACTTTCGATTACCGATAGGGCTTATCTGCTTTTTGAAGGTAAAATTCTAGAACAGGGGGTTCCCGAAGTGCTTGCCGAGAACGAGATGGTAAGAAAAGTTTATCTTGGATCGAACTTTGTGCTGAAACGTAAGAAATTTGATGTTTAATATTAACCAGTTCTTATCACAGGTTTCGAAAATAAAGATGATAAACTCAGCTAAAACTATTTCAGGTAAAGAGGGCAGATTATTGTTGCAACAAAAACAACAACATCCGTGTTTATCTGTCAACATCTGTGGTAAAAATCAGCTGTTTATTTTTTAATATGGCAATTGTAAATTCAATTTTTACCTGGTTAATGAAAAAGCGGATCCACCAGATCGAGCTTTTTATGAAATATCCATACGATGTTCAGGAAGAGTGGTTCCATAATTTGATTGATAGTGCAGAAAATACCGAATGGGGCAAACTGTACGATTATAAAACCATTTTAACTCCACAACAATACAAGGAGCGTGTTCCGATCCAAAACTACGATACTCTAAAGCCTTACATTGAGCGTATGCTTAATGGCGAACAGAATATTCTATGGCCTTCTGATATCAAATGGTTTGCAAAATCATCGGGTACCACAAGCGACAGAAGTAAATTTATCCCCGTTTCTCCAGAATCATTGGAAGAATGCCACTTTAAAGGCGGCAAGGATATGCTTTCTATCTACTGCAATAACCGCCCCGATAACCAGATGTTTACCGGAAAAGGTTTGGTTTTAGGGGGAAGCCACCAGGTTAATCAGTTAAACGAAGATTGTTTCTATGGTGATTTATCGGCGGTACTGATCAAAAATCTGCCAATCTGGGCCGAATATTACCGCACGCCTGATATGTCTATCGCTTTAATGGATAATTACGAAATCAAGATGGATAGAATGGCCGAGGCCACCATCACTGAAAACGTAACCAGCATTTCTGGCGTACCAACCTGGACCATGGTACTGGCCAAAAAGGTGCTCGAACTTACCGGGAAACAGAATTTATTGGAAGTTTGGCCAAATCTCGAATTGTATATCCATGGTGCGGTAAACTTCGCACCTTATCGTGAACAGTTTAAACAGCTCATCCCATCTGCTGAGATGTATTATCTGGAAACTTATAATGCATCCGAAGGGTTTTTCGGCATTCAGGATCAGGATAACTCAGAAGAAATGTTGCTGATGCTCGATTATGGTATTTTCTATGAGTTTGTGCCGATGGAGTATATCTGTGAAGAAAATCCTAAAGCACTATTGTTGGGCGAAGTAGAACTGCATAAAAATTATGCTATCGTAATCTCTACAAATGGTGGCTTATGGCGTTATATGATCGGCGATACCATTCAATTTACTTCACTTTCTCCCTACCGCATTAAAATTACCGGACGTACCAAACATTTTATCAATGCCTTTGGCGAAGAAGTGATTATAGACAATGCAGAACAGGCCTTAACCAAAGCTTGCCAGGAAACCGGTGCCGAAATAAAAGATTATACCGCCGGACCGATTTACTTTAAAGATGAAAAAGCGGGTGGGCACGAATGGATTATCGAATTCGATAAGCAACCCAATGATTTTGAAAAATTTGTTGATGTAATGGATCAGACCTTACGTGAGGTTAACTCTGATTACGATGCCAAACGTTTTAAAGATATGGCTTTGGCCCGTCCTAAAGTGCATAATGCACCTGCCAATACTTTTTATAATTGGCTAAAGGCAAAAGATAAACTCGGCGGGCAGCATAAAGTGCCACGCCTGGCTAATGAGCGGAAATATGTTGATGATATTTTGGAGATGATGAAGTCTTCTTAAATTTAATAAATCTCATTTAGGCATGTCAGTCTGAGCCTGTCGAAGACCTTATAAAGGCAATCAACAAAGCTCAATGTGACTTTAGTATATTTGATAACGCTGCTCAATAATGAAAAACATCCTCATCTTATTTACGCTTAGGATCATGAGTTATTACTGTTTAACAAAATAGATGAAAAGCTTTAGCTATAAACGTGTGGCCTGGCTACTGTTTTTTGCCTATTTCTTTATATTAATGGTGCAGATTACTTTACGGTATATCCCACTAAATAGTGAAGTGTCTTTTCTGCAGATTAAACAGACCGAAGTTTCAGGGATCAAAGCTTATCTTCCCATATTTTACATTCATGTCTATAGTGCCATATTTGTGCTGCTGGCTGGTTTTACGCAGTTTAATCCTAAAATTTTAGCTAAATATCCCAAAGTACATAAATGGCTGGGCTACTTGTATGCAGGCTTTGTGTTGTTACTTGCCGCACCATCTGGCGTTTTTATCGGCTGGTTTGCAAATGGCGGTTTAATAGCTAAAACCTCATTTGTTATTTTAGGTGTTTTATGGTTCTGGTTTACCTTAAAGGCGGTTCTTCTTATTTTGAAACGGAAGATCTCTGACCATAAAAAGTTTATGTACCGCAGTTTTGCTTTGGCAACTTCAGCCATCACCTTAAGGTTGTGGAAAGTTATTTTAGTATATTTATTTCATCCGGCACCAATGGATGTTTACCAGATTATAGCTTGGTTAGGCTGGATACCCAATTTATTAATTGCCGAATGGCTCATTAAACGGAAAATAATTTAATTGATGAAAAGGATCTTATTATTAGCGCTGTTCCCATTTTTGATGCTCTCTTGTAGGGATACTAAAAAAACAAATGAACAAAAAAAGGCTGTTGAGGTAGCTCAACCGGAAATCCACAAGGAACTCTATGGCTTTTGGGTTGGCGATTTTTACACAATAGATGAGTCGGAATACGAAGGAGATATGTCTGATGCTGTCAAAAAACTGAATATCAACATAAAAAAGATAACCAAAGATACGGTGATTGCACAAAGTGTGGTTTCGGGAAACAGCCGCCCATTATTGGGTAAACTATCTGACGATGGTGGGAAAATCACTTTTGTGTTAGATGAACCTGGCAGCGATAAGTACGATGGGAAGTTTGAAATCACTCTAGTTGGCGATACCCTAATCGGCAAATGGAACGCCTATAAAACCGAATTGAAATGGCCCGAAAGGCAGTTTAAACTCGTTAAAAAGGCATTTACTTACAATGCTAACTTAATGTTGCCAAGCGAAAGCAGTTATGTAGACTGGAGCGATCATAAAATGATAAAAAGAGTGGATACTGCTGAAGACGGAAAAATAGATACCCTAGAGGCAAATGCTTTTTACAGAAGTGCTTCCGATCAGATTTTTAAATTAAATGCTTCAACCACTATGCTCAAAGAAGAAGATGTAAAAAATTTAAGAAAACTAGATCTGCAGATTATTAAAAATACCATTTTCGCCAGACATGGTTATGCTTTTAAAAAACAAACTTTTAGAAATTTTTTCGATCCTGTAGAATGGTATGTTCCTGTTAAAAACAACGTTGATAATGATTTAACATCGATAGAAAATAAAAATATCAAGTTATTAGACCGTTTTACTAAATACGCGGAAGACAATTATGATGCTTTTGGCCGTTAATTTGTAAAGGATTAACTATGAAATTGAACAGGGAAAAAATATTGGGTTTCTTCAAAAAATCGCAAAGCAAAGCTTCGGTGATCTTAAGTGATAAAACCAAAGCCAGTAATACGATTAAAGATGCGCTTGGTAAGGCGGTAACCAATAAAGGCGATTTAGAAGGGGTTTGGGCCAAGCTGGTATTGCTGTTCGCTGTATCTAAAGATTATGTGAACGGCGATTATACCGAAATTCCTAAAAGATCAATCATTGCTATTTTAGGAGGACTGATTTACTTTTTATCTCCTATTGATGTAATTCCGGATTTTGTGCCGGTTCTGGGCTTTATTGATGATATTTATATCCTAAACCTGGTGTACAGACAAGTGATTAAAGACCTGGAGAAATATAAAGCCTGGAAAGATACCCAGGGAAAATTTATTGGTGATATAGATGGCTCAACCGCAACATAGTTTTCTAGATTGGATAGGCGAGCATCTTTTTACCTGCCCGTTTAGAGCCCATTTTGGATTCGATTGCCCAGGCTGTGGCTTTCAGCGTTCGGTACTGGCTTTATTTCGGGGCGACTTAATTGCATCATTTAAGTTTTATCCTGCAACAATTCCACTCATTTTTGTCATAGTATTTACCATTGTTCACCTCAAAGTCGATTTTAAGTTTGGGGCGCAGCTCATCAAAATCGTTTTTGCAGGAGTTGCAGTAATTATTTTAATCAATTACATTTACAAAATATACACTCACCAATTGATCTAAATACAGCTATGTCAGAAGAACAGGAAACTCCTCAGGAAAATAAACCGATTGATCTTTCAAACGATCCAAAACCAGAACCTGCGCCATTTCAGCCCTTGGGTAATGGGCCAGTAACCCCGCCACCCTTTCAACAACCGCCGCCATTTGGCCAGTTTGGAGGAGGAGGCTTTGGTCAGCAGAACTTACCAAATGCTACAGCTTCTCTTGTGTTGGGTATTTTGGCTATACCCGCGTGCTGTTTTTACGGCATATTTGGATTGATATTTGGCGTAATTGCTTGGATATTAGGTGCTGGTGATATGAAAAAATATCGGTTCAATCCGAGTTTATATACAGAATCATCATATAAAAATGCAAAAGCAGGCAAGATCTGTGGAATGATTGCAACCATTTTAAGTGCATTATTTATCGTAATGGTTATATTAGTCATCGCTGGAGCAATCGCTAATCCTCAGATGTTTGATAACTTTATCAAAGGCATGAAATAGATAATTAATTTTACCTTAAAAATATAAATCGGATGGTGCATGCCATTCGATTTTCTTATTTTTGTAGCATTGATATTGTAAATAAAAAACTAAGATAATGTATCCAGAATATTTAGTAGAACCAATGCGTAAGGAATTAACCAACGTTGGTTTTCAAGAATTAAAAAACGCAGCAGACGTAGATCAAGCTATTAAAGGCGAAGGAACTGTGTTGGTAGTAGTAAACTCGGTTTGTGGTTGTGCGGCAGCAAATGCACGACCAGCGGCTAGAGCAGCAGCAGCACACGAAAAACACCCTGATAAATTGGTTACTGTTTTTGCAGGAATGGAAAAAGAAGCAGTAGATCAGGCAAGAAATTACATGATGCCTTTTCCTCCATCTTCTCCGGCAATGGCTTTATTTAAAGATGGTAAATTGGTTCACATGATCGAGCGTCACCAGATTGAAGGCAGACCAGCACAAATGATCGCTGATAACCTGATCGGTGCTTTTGAGCAATACTGCTAAAAATTGATTACATAGATTATTGGATTACACCGATAAGAAGGTATCTAAGTTATATGAAATGGTGGATGGAAACATTCACCATTTTGCGTTTATGGGGCTTGTGAAGATGATTGGGTTTTACTTAGTTATCTTCTACTTAATCGTCACGTGTGATTACTAAAAATCCTTATTGAGCAATTTCTCTAGTTCTCCGAAAGAAACATTCATTCTTACCCTGCCTTGTTTGGCATAAGATATTTCTCCAGTTTCTTCTGAGATAATTACCGCAACAGCATCAGTTGTTTCAGAAACACCAATACCCGCGCGGTGCCTTAAACCAAACTGTGAAGGTAACTGGTCGTTATCCGTTAAAGGCAAAATACAACTGGCACTTTTAATTTTGTTTTCAGAAATAACTACAGCACCATCATGCAGCGGACTGTTTTTCTGAAAGATACTTTCCAACAAGCGCTTCGATATTTTGGAGTCAACAAGCTCACAGCTATTGGCAAAAAACTGCTCATCGTAAAATTTAACAAATACCATTAATGCTCCCGTACGCGTTTTCTTCATGCTTTTACAGGCGTCGATAATTGGTTTTATACGGGCTAAATTATTTCTTTCAATCTCTTTTCGGCCAAATAAATATCCCCACCAGGCTTTATTCTTTTGTAAAAAAGCATTTTTTCCGATCAGTAAAAGGAAACGCCTGATCTCTGGGTGGAAGATCACAATCAAAGCAATAATCCCCACACTCATAAATTTCTCGATGATGGCTGTAAGTAGCTTCATGTGCAAAGCATCAACAATACGATAGAATATTGCGATAATAAGCATTCCAACCAGCAAGTTAACAGCTAAGGTATTGCGGATTAAGGTATAAACGTAATAGATTAAAAGTGCCACAAGCACAATGTCAACCACATCGGTAATGGTGAATTTTACAAAATCAAAATCTAATCCTTTCATTATTGGCAAGATAGTAAAACGGTTTTCAGTTTACAAGCAAGATAGGTTAACTGTTTAAATGGGTTGAAAAGCGGTTAACTGTTTAAACTGTTTAAATGGTTAATTGTAGGGCTGGTGGAGAGAACCTAATTTTTTAATATCGATTTGCGCAAAGCATTTAATTTGTTGGTTAATTCATCAAGTTTTAGTCGAAATGAAATATATTCTTCTTCATTGATATATTCAAGGTCATATGCACCAATAACATGGTTGATGGTTTCGATTGCACTTGAATAAGACATTGTTATAAAATGTGCCTTATCCTTAGGCGTAATTCTCGCTGAACCTTCTGCTAAGCAATCTCCAATACTGCTTGCAGATCTTTTGATCTGACTTGTTAAACCAAATACCTCCTCCTTTGGGAATTTCCTGGTCAAATTATAAATGTCTTTTCTGAGCAACCTGGCTTTTTGCCAGGTCTCTAATTTTTCAAATGAGTAAATATGCATCACAATTAAGTTTAGATTATATCAAGGACAGAAGCGCAATTGCAATTTAACAAATTATTGAAGTTACCAGACGTAGGCAATTTGTTATTTGTACGATTAACCAATTCAAACAGTTAACCGATTAACCACATATCCGCCTAGCCCAACATCCCAACTAACTTCACACACTCCACCGCTTCCTTAACATCATGTACCCTCAAAATACTGGCACCTTTCTGCAGCGCAATAGTATTAAGTACCGTGGTTCCGTTCAGCGCTTCTGCTGCTGTAGTACCAAGCGTTTTATAAATCATTCCTTTACGCGAGAAACCCACTAAAATAGGAAGTTTGAAAATTTTAAAAGCCTCCAGCTGTTTAAGTAGTCCGTAATTATGCTCGATCGTTTTTCCGAAGCCAAAACCAGGGTCGATAATTACATCATGGACGTGCAGGGCTTTAAGGGCGGCAACTTTTTTCGCCAGATAATCAATTACTTCTAGCAGTACATTGTTATAAACTGGATTTTGCTGCATATTTTGAGGCGTACCTTGCATGTGCATAATGATGTAGGGTACCTGCAGCTTGGCTACTGTCTCGAACATCTGTTCATCCATGTCGCCAGCGGCAATATCGTTAATGATATGCGCTCCGGCAGAAATGGTTTCCTGAGCAACTTTCGCCCTGAAAGTATCGATAGAAATAACTGCTTCCGGAAATGTTTTTACTAAACTTTCTACCACAGGTACCAAGCGGTCAACCTCTTCATTGGTAGAAATATCTTTGGCGCCAGGCCTTGATGAGTATCCGCCGATATCAATAAATGTAGCACCCTCATCTAGAAATTGGGCTGCTTTGGTTAAAGCTTCGTCAATCGATTTTGTGCGGCTATTACTGTAAAAAGAATCGGGGGTGATATTTAAAATACCCATTACTTTTGGGCTGCTTAAATCGATAAGCTTACCTTTAATGTTTAAGCTTTGTCTGGGCTCAAAAAAGTTTTTTTCTGCCATAATAAACCCTTTCGGGATTTGGGTTTCGCTTTAAAAATGTATCTTTAGCTTTTGTTTTTTCAGGACAAAAATACACTAAAAACTAAATAATTATTGGCTTTGGCACAAACAAATACCTCTACCGAATTTGATGAAGTGATTGCAGTTTGCAGATCATTATTTTTAAAAAAGACTAAAGATTATGGCACTGCATGGCGGATATTGAGGCCAAGTTCGATCACTGATCAGATTTTTATTAAAGCGCAGCGCATCCGTACTTTGGAGGAAAAAAAAGTGAGCAAGGTGGGAGAGGGTGTAATATCTGAATACATCGGAATTGTAAACTATTGTATTATCGCCATGATGCAGCTCGAATTGACTGAAAATGACCCGAATGAAATGCCTTATGCCGAAGTTGAAAAAAGGTTTGAAGAAAAGGTAACTGAAACCAAAGATTTAATGTTTGCCAAAAATCACGATTATGGTGAGGCTTGGCGCGATATGCGCATTAGCTCATTAACAGACTTGATTTTGATGAAAATTTTTAGGGTTAAACAGATAGAAGATAACGAAGGACAAACCCTGGCTTCAGAAGGTGTTAATGCGAATTATCAGGATATGCTGAACTATTCGGTTTTCGCGCTGATTAAACTCGGTGTTAAATAAATAGCGTAATAGCCTTTAAAAAATTAGATACATACAGATGCGAAACATACTTTTAAGATTCTCCAGGATTTTTGTCGGTGCTTTATTCATATTTTCAGGACTAATTAAAGCGAACGATCCACTTGGCTTTGGCTATAAACTACAGGAATATTTTGAAGTTTTTCACATGAATTTCCTGAGTGGGATGGCCACTGGTATTGCCATTTTACTTTGTACTTTAGAAATTGTTCTCGGCGCCTTATTGCTATTGGGTTTCTGGAGTAAAAAAGTAGCCTGGGGTTTATTGCTTCTCATTATCTTTTTTACCTTGCTAACATTCATATCTGCAGCGTTCAAAGTAGTGACCAGTTGTGGCTGTTTTGGCGATGCCATTCCACTTACCCCTTGGCAATCGTTCAGTAAAGACCTGATCCTGTTGGCGCTGATCATTGTTATTTTCTTAAACAAGAACCTGATCCAGCCTTTATTCAAAAAAGAAACTATTCAAAGAAATATTGCTATTGCCGTAACGGCTGTTTCATTAGGTTTTGGCTTGTATACTTACAATGTTTTGCCGATTATCGATTTTCTGCCTTATAAGGTTGGTGCACATCTTCCATCATTAATGGTGATTCCTCCTGGAGAAAAACCAGATGAATTTGAGATCATGTATCACCTCAAGAACAAGAAAACCAATGAAGAGAAAGATATGAGCGATAAAGCCTATCTTAAAACAGAGATCTGGAAAGATAACAATTGGGAAATTATAGGTGAACCGGCTAAAAGACTCGTTAAAAAAGGCTTTGAGCCTAAAATCAAAGACCTGAACATTACTGATGCTTCGGGCACTGATTATACCAAAGAACTGATCGAAAATCCATACTACAATTTAATTTTTGTGGCTTACGATCTTCACTCAACCAATGAAGCCGCTATTGGTAAACTAAACGCCTTGGCCTTAAACGCTACACAGCAGTTTAATATCCGTACGGTATTGCTTACTTCCAATTCGGCTCAGGATGCACAGGCCTTTATCAAAAAGAACAACCTGTTTTCGGAGGTTTTTTATGCCGATGCCGTACCTTTAAAAAGTATGGTAAGGGCAAATCCTGGTGTTTTATTGATGAAGAACGGAGTCGTGATCAATAAATGGCATTTTCATAACGTTCCCACCTTCGACCAACTCAGCCGAAAATATTTCGATAAATAAATATGATCGGATACGCACTAAAAAAACTGATGTATGGGCTGCTGGTAATGGGCGGCGTAATATTGGTTGTTTTTGTGCTGTTTAATATTTTGCCTGGCGACCCTGCACGGATGACGATGGGACAAAGAGCCGATGTACAATCGCTCGAAGCCGTTCGTAAAGAATTTGGTTTAGACCGATCCAAACCTGTTCAGTTTGTTTTATACATTAACGATTTATCGCCAATTAGTATTCTGGATAATGATAGCACCAATCAACAGAAATATCATTATGCAAAACTGCTGACTTTGGATAAAAAGGCACTGGTGATTAAATGGCCTTATCTCCGTAGTTCTTACCAGACCAAACGCGATGTAACTGCTATACTTTCGGAAACAGTACCGAATACTTTTATCCTGGCTTTAACAGCAATGATTTTTGCCACAATAATTGGTGTCTTTTTGGGTGTGCTTTCAGCAGTTTATAAAGATTCGTGGATCGATAAATCGGCTAATGCATTTGCCATTCTGGGCATATCTGCACCTTCCTTTTTTGCTGGGATTATTATTGCCTGGCTGTTTGGTTTTGTGTTGAGCAACTATACAGGCCTAAAAATGAGCGGCAGCTTATATTCTTACGATCCCTTTAATGGTGAAGTATTAACTTTAAGAAACCTGTGGTTGCCGATGATTACCCTTGGCTTAAGGCCTTTGGCTATTATTGTACAGTTAACCAGAAGTGCAATGCTGGATGTTTTGGCACAGGATTATATCAGGACTGCCAGAGCTAAAGGCTTAAGTAGAAATACTATAATTTATAAACACGCTTTAAAGAATGCCATGAATCCGGTAATTACAGCCATTTCAGGGTGGTTCGCCTCGTTGCTGGCTGGTTCTTTTTTTGTAGAGTATATTTTTGGCTATAATGGCTTAGGAAGGACAACAGTAACGGCCTTAGAAATGTCCGATTTTCCGGTCGTAATGGGATCTATTCTTTTTATCGCTTTCGTGTTTGTAGTCATCAACATTCTGGTTGATATTTTATATGCTTATGTCGATCCCAGGGTTAAATTAAGTTAAACGATGCAAGAAGAAGAAATCATCAATTATACCGAGCTTGCTGATGGCCGGATTGTCGAAATATTTAAACAGGCAACAATTGAATTGCCAGATGCGGAACGCTTATTTAGTCATGTGCTTAATGCACAGCACATTTGGGCGCAACGGATTTCGGGCAAAAAACCACTCTACGGCGTTTGGGATATTCACCCAAAAGAAGATTTTGAAAGCCTTTCTTCGGATAATTTTAAACTACTCAGGGAGGCATTGAATCATCATCCTTTAGATAAACGTATTTTATATAGTAATTCGAGCGGCGATCAATATGAAAACCGGATAGATGAGATTTTATTTCATTTATTTAATCATTCTACTTATCATCGCGGACAGGTTGTAACTTTATTTAAAAAAGCAGGTTTTACACCACCTGTAACCGATTATATTATGTTAAAACGCGACCATTTATTATAGGTCGACTATAAGAACTTCAGATGAAAATTTTCCTTATCGGATATATGGGCTGCGGCAAAAGCACCAAAGCAAAGCAATTGGCACACCGTTTAGAATGCCCTGTGATAGATCTTGACGCCGAAATTGTTTCGAAAACCGGTAAAACCATTGCCGAATACTTTGCTGAATATGGAGAAAGTGGTTTTAGGAATTACGAAAGCGAAATGCTTAAAACATACGATTATCCTGAAACCTGTGTGGTGGCTACCGGAGGTGGATTGCCATGTTTTTTTGATAATATGGAATGGATGAATGCGCATGGAGAAACGGTTTACCTGCAAATGGAGCCTGCTGCTTTGGTTTCACGTTTACATAATCGCCAAAAGCGCCCGTTGATTAAAGATTTAGATGATGAACAGCTTTTATTGTTTATTAAAGAGAAACTCGAAGAACGCGATCCTTTTTACACCCAGGCAAAGATCATTGTAGATGCATTTGATCTGGATGGGGAGAAGTTAGCGGAAGCGATTCAGAAGAATCGTTAATAAAACAATCTGCTTTAGATAAGATTTCTCTTAAACCCTAAACCCATCATCAATTATCTTCGCCGATAACAATGCGAGGGGAATTCCTCCGCCTGGATGGACACTACCTCCACAGAAATATAAATTTTTAACTTTTGAGCTGAAATTAGAGTGTCGTAAAAACGCAGAAAACTGATTGTTAGAACTGTTACCATACAGAGAACCTTGATAAGAACCGGTTTTGCTTTCGATGCTTCTTGGGTCTAAAATCTGCTCACAGATAATATCTTTTTCAATATTTCTGTTTAAAATTCGGCTCACCTTTTTAATAATATTCGCTTTCGCTACCTTAATCAATTGATCCCAATTTTGGCCATTGTTGGCAGGAACGTTTATCATTACAAACCAGTTTTCATTGTCAATAGGTGCATCACCCCTGATATGCTTACTGCTGATGTTAATGTACACTGTTGGGTCGTTGCTAATGGTTTTATCTTTCCAAATGGCATTAAATTCCTTTTGATAATCTTCAGTAAAGAAAATATTGTGCAGGCCTAAGTCACTATAACTGCCATCCATACCCCAGTAAAAAATCAACGCTGAACTGCTACGTTCCTGATTTAATAATTTCTTAGGTTCAGCAATGCCTTTAAGTAGGTTTTTATACGTAAACCAGATATCAAGATTAGAGATCACTGCATCCGCTTTGTAGGTTTTGTCGTTAACTTTTACACCTTTTACTTCGGGTTTAGGATTATTAGAATATATAATTTCTTCCACCTTTTGATTGTAGTGAAGCCTTATACCTAATTCTTCAGCCAATTTGATCAAAGCCCTAACAATGCCATACATTCCTTCTTTGGGAAGAAAAGCGCCAAAATGATACTCGAAATGTGGAATTACATTCAATGTGGCCGGTGCCTGATAGGGATCAGATCCGTTATAGGTGGCATAACGGTTAAAAAGCTGTGTTATCCTTTCGTCTTTAAAAAATGATTGGTTAGCCTTTGCCTGCGTTCTAAAAGCATCAATCTGGCCAAAACGGAATATAGATTTTAAGGTATCCCAATGTAGGTAGCTTTTAATTTTATGCAGACTTCTTTCTAAAAATACCCGATGGGTAACTTCATAGATTGTTTCGCTTTTTTTTAAATATCGCTGAACTTCCGTTGCGGTTGTATTGGTTTTTTCTTCTATTTCCTTAGCAAATTCATCCAGATCTGCGCTTGCATTTAGCCTTAGGCCATCCTCGTAGAAATAACGACAAATTTCTTTTAGTTTTAGATATCCAAAATAATCTTCAGGATTTTTGCCTGCCAGTTTAAAAAGTTCGTCCACATATTGCGGCATAGTAAAGAGGCTTGGGCCGGCATCAAACCTAAAACCATTCATTTTTATTTCCCCTAGCTTACCCCCAGGTTTTGAATTAGCTTCAAAAACATCAACATCATAACCTTTTACCGCGAGGCGAATGGCACATGCAATTCCCGCAATTCCGGCACCGATAATTATGGCTTTTGGTTTAGGCATTAATCTACTTCAATTCCGCTAAATACACTTTGGTTTGTTTTTCGATCTCGTTGGTAGCAAACTTAATGGCCGAACCAACTCTGGTGGTTTCTGCTTTTACTGGCATTTTATTAATGGTTGCCAGCGCATCAACATACCATTTGCACCAAACCTCGATAATATGCTTTTCATCGTTTGCTGCTTTTCCATTCGCAATTGCTTTTTTGCTCAACTCAAATTCGGTTTTTAAGCGCTTCAAAGCATCTGCTTTAACTTGCGAAACAGTAGCCGCAGCTGTGTTTTCGTCTGCAGAAATTAAAGTATAAGCAGCCGTTAAACCACTTATCCCAACATTTTTCATTTCGGTTGGCGAAACTTTATCAATCCTGTCATTATCGGTATGGTAGAACACATCGGTAAAGTGCCACATCAGTAGTCCCGGAATTTTATTTTGCAAGAATGGTGTATGGTCGCTACCACCTTCAAAAGGATTATAGTTAACCGTCCAGTTCGCAAATTTGCCTTGTGCCTTACAGATATCGAAAGTAAAATCATTAAAATAATGTGGGAAAAGATCTTTTTCACTAACATCCCCTGCACCCCATTCGGTATGTTTATCAGTACCCCTTGTCCAAATGGCCGATGGATCGGGCATTTTCTCAATCAGAAATGAACCACCGGTTTTTTTAGTGTCTTCGCCAACCATATCTAAACTCATTCCCCACATAATGCCTTTGGCCCGGGTGGTATCTTCGGTAATGTATCTTCTTGTGGATACAATTTCGTCGCCCCATAAAAAAGTGAGTGTACGCTTCGGATTTATCTTTTTTGCCTGATATAATGCTGCTGTTAATCTTGCCATTTCTGCTAATGTGCCAACGCCACTGGCATTATCATTTGCGCCAGGCTCTTGAACATGCGCACTAAATACAAAACGTTCATCAGGATTTATACTTCCTTTAACATTTGCAATAATGGTTAATTCTTCTGAAGGATAAATTTTAGTCTGAATATTCACTTTCAATTTGGCTTCACCTTTTAGACAAGCGGCTTTTAATTTTTCTTTCGCTGCATACGATAGCAACAATGTCCATACTTCGCTATTGGCTTTCATGCTGCCGAACTGGATGGAAGTTTGATGGATTTCTGGCTGGGTATATTTTGGCATGGAATAGCCTAAAACACCAATCGCTCCGGCTTTGGTCGCTATTTGAAGTAAACGTGATGGATTATTTTCCGAAAACAGAATTTTCCCTTTTAAATCCATCTTTTCTATTTCCGTTGGAACTATTTTTTCGATATAAACCACATTGGCCGTAACGCCATCTGCAGGAGTTGAGCCGCAGTTGATGGGGATCATGTTGCGGTTGGTTTTAAAAGAAATGAGTGGTTTTGTTTCTCCAACAATATCAATATTAGCATCAACGGGTTCCCAAGTGTTGTTTTTCATCGCTCTTTTTTCGATGCGATAAGTTAAAGGGGCTTCAAACTCATTCTGCTTCTGTTCTATAAAACCAGCCTTTTTAAGAATATTTTCTACATAATGGATACTGGCATTAAAGCCTTTGTTACCGGGTACGCGAAAGTATTTTTCTACAAAAGCAGTGGTCTGGTAAGCATTTTTTTCGACAAAGCCCGCGCGCGTGAGCCTGAAATATTCACCTGTCGAATTTTGTGCGTAACATCCCAATCCCGCAAAAAGCAGTGCAAAAAGTATCTTCGTTTTCATGATCGTTAGTAAAAACGAAAGATACTAAGAATATTTAATGTTGTTAGGCGTACCGTTTGCCAGTTTTGTTTTTCAATCCTTCATCAACCGATAATGGGCCTGAGCCTACTACCCAAAACATGATGAGTAGAAACAGTACCAATACCGAAAACCACAATTCTGAATTGGGTGTGGAGAAACCCGGTGTAAGGTTAACAAAAAACACAGCAAACAATAAGATTGGAATCTGAATGACCACGGCAAAGCGGGTAACCAAACCTAAAGTAATTAAAACACACCCCAACCAAATGCGCAAATGCTACAACATGAATGGCGACACTGATGAGCATGCCCGAAAAACCAAATACGTTGTTTTGAGTAATCATATTCTGAAGAACCGAAGTGTCGCTAACAAAAGAAACACCTTTTCCAAAAATGATCAGGCCGAGTACAATCCGAAGATAATCTAGCCATTTTGAGTGATGAACATCTCCCCAATGTTCAATTTTACGGATAACGTTCATAATGAACCTCCATTTTTATGTGAATGATACCTTAAGTTACGGAAATTATATTTATTTATCAAATAATAAGGAACTGAAATCATTTTTTTGCGTTCAGGCGATCACAGGCTCAAACGAAAACAAAAAACGTTGTATTGATATCCATTGAAGGTTATCGTTGGCAAAAAATATTCAAGGGTGCTGCCTTGATAATTTATGGAGTAAAAAATACCGAAACAAGACGCCTTGGAGGGAGTGAAAGGGTTTTGGGTAAATTCTGTAAACGAGTGGAGAGCAAAACTGATGCTTTTCTTCTGAAACGGTAAAAACGTTAAAATTATATATCTGGTTACGAGCAACTAATGAAGATTTAAGGTGTCTCTTATGGCAGATCAATAATGTTTATGATATTGCTTAAACCTACCATTCTCAT
Source organism: Pedobacter riviphilus (assembly GCF_014692875.1). Lineage (NCBI taxonomy): Bacteria > Pseudomonadati > Bacteroidota > Sphingobacteriia > Sphingobacteriales > Sphingobacteriaceae > Pedobacter > Pedobacter riviphilus. The sequence continues at coordinate 5,803,470 of NZ_CP061171.1, forward strand.
TCTTTTCTTACTTTCTGCACCGCAACTTTTTGCTCAATCAGCAGCAACTAAAAAAGCTGTTAAGCGATTGGATGAAATCTTGGAAAGAAATAAGCCTGTGGCCGAAGTTTTGCTCTTGGGTACGTTTCATTTTGCTGGCGAAAAGGTTGATGAGAATACCACTCCTGAAAACCTGAGGATAAATATGCTTAGTGATGAAAGACAGCATGAGATCCAACGGCTTGTAACAAGGGTATCAGCGTTTAGGCCAACCAAAATTGCCATCGAGGTGTCGCCTACCAGAGAAAAATATTACGATTCTCTTTATTCTGAATATAAACTAGGGCATAAATTAGCGGGGAAAGGTATTGATACTGCAGATGAGACATTCCAATTGGGTTTTAGGCTTGCAAAGATGCTCGGCCATGAAAAAATTTACCCCATAGATGCGCAGCCCTTCCGTTTTAAGCTAAGCCCTCAGGACTCGGTTTTGACCTTTGAAAAATTCAGCAGCCAGAGGGATACATCCTATGCTTATTGGCAGAAAAAATATGATTCTGAAAAACGTTTTCAAGATACCCTTAAGTTTCGTTTGCCGCTAAACGAATATTTGCAATATTTAAATGCACCTCAGAAAAGGGCTTCGAGCATTGGAATGTGGCTCATCACGACAAAAAAAGGAGATAACCCACATCCTATAGGAGCCGATGGGTTTATCACGCGTTATTTCAATAGGAATGTTAGGATATATTCAAATGTACAACGCATTACCAATGGAAAACACGAACGCATACTTGTGATTTATGGTGCCACCCATATGTACCTGCTCAATCAAATTTTTACCGCAAGTCCAGAATATAAGGTCGTCGACGTTATGAAGTACCTAAATTGACCGTCATTTTCAGGGCAAAAAGATTGTTAAATCTAGCTCAGGTGGGTAAAATGTAGTTTTTTTTGTAAATCCTCCGATCTTATTAGCAAAAAAATAGCACAACGTGGTAGAGGTAATGATATCAACAGAGAGATTTAACCATCTCATGTAAAATTAACAAAAATTTAAACTATACCGTTTTGGTTTTTGGTCTGAATTTTGTATTATTGCTTAAATAGATAGGTTTTTTATCATGAGCAAAGAAATACTTGAATTTTCTGTACAGGTAGATGAAAAATTTGACCTAAAATTTAACTGGCTGGATGGTTTCTGGGGTGCAGCATTTAAATTTTTTGGAAAATAGTTTTTAATATCAAAAATATGCTGAATCAGTTGTTATCAGCTGAGCGGAAAAATATTGCCTAATCTTTCTGACAAACTATTTATATTCATTCCAACTTTAGGTCTCAACTCGGGTCATTAGCCTTTGGTCTTTCCTCTTTCAGCTTTTAGCCTTATCTTTGCAAAATAATGAGTAGAAGAAAACCTGGTACGGTAACTATTGTTCCAAATGTACATATAATCGATATTGCTGAAGAAGGAAAAGGTGTTGGCAAGGCTGACGAATTGGTCATTTTTGTTGATAAAGCCGTTCCTGGTGATGTAGTGGATGTTCGGTTGACCAAAAAGAAAAAGAATTTTGCTGAAGCAATCATCGATCAGCTTCATGAAAAATCAGCACTGCGCACTGATCCTTTTTGCCCTCATTTTGGAACTTGTGGCGGTTGCAAGTGGCAGCACATGGGTTACGATGCTCAATTAAAGTTTAAACAGAAAAATGTTGAGGCGGCTTTACAGCGTTTAGGTAAAATAGATACCTCGGGAACCGAACCGATTTTAGGCTCAGAAAAAAACAGATATTACCGTAATAAATTAGAATTTACTTTTTCGAACAAACGCTGGCTAGAAAAAACTGATGTAGAACGCGATGAAGATTTTGATATGAACGCACTGGGTTTTCACGTACCCTTACGTTTCGATAAAATTTTAGATATCGAGCATTGTTATCTACAGGATGAGCCATCTAATTCAATCAGAAACGCTGTCCGTAAATATGCTTTAGAAAATAACCTGTCGTTTTACGACCTGCGCAACCATGAAGGTGTTTTGCGTAACCTCATTATCCGTACTTCTAGCACAGGAGAGGTGATGGTTGCGGTGGTTTTTGCTTATCCAGAACAGGCACAAGTTGATGGTTTGATGGGTTTTCTTAAAAATGAGTTTCCGCAGATTACCGCTTTGTTGTATATTGTTAACCAAAAGAAAAACGATACTATTTTCGATCAGGATGTGGTGGTTTTCTCTGGTCGCGATCATATTTTCGAAGAAATGGATGGCATCCGTTTTAAAATTGGGGTGAAATCTTTTTATCAGACCAACTCTGAGCAAGCTTTCGAATTATATAAAATCACCAGGGATTTTGCAGGATTTAAAGGTGATGAGCTGGTTTATGATTTATATACCGGAGCAGGAACTATTGCAAATTTTATTGCCAAAAATGTGAAGCGGGTAGTAGGGGTAGAATATGTGCCAACTGCTATTGAAGATGCTAAATTCAATTCTGAACTGAATGGAATCGATAATACGATTTTCTATGCTGGTGATATGAAAGATATTCTCACTTCAGAATTTATTCTGGCCCATGGTAAACCAGATGTAGTGATTACAGATCCGCCACGTGCCGGTATGCATGCAGATGTAGTACAAAGATTACTGGAAATGGAGTCTGAAAAAATTGTTTATGTAAGCTGTAACGCAGCCACACAGGCAAGAGATTTAGAGTTATTGAAAGAGAAATACGATGTGGTACGCATTAAACCTGTAGATATGTTTCCACACACGCAGCATGTAGAAAATGTAGTATTGTTAAGGTTAAAGTAATAAAATGATTGAATGAGAGAAAGATTGAATGACAGAATGGGGGCAATTTGCCTTTAACATTCAACTATTCACTCATTCAAAATTCAATTATTAGTTAAGGTATGGATAGAGAAGAATTATTAGGCGCAACGCCCGAAGAGAACGGAACACCAAAAAAAAAGCAGGAAAGTCCGCTGGTAAGTTTAGAAAAAGACCTGGAGTTCTATGCTGATGCAATTAAAGAAGTTGCAATTGAGATTATGGTTGAAGGCATTTCTGCCCATCCAATTTTTATTGCACACCAACATGAAGTAAACATTGGCGAACTTATCTTAAATAAAGAAGAGCTTAACACCGATTGGACAATACAGGCCTCTACATTGGAAGAGTTTGTAGAAAAAGGAATTATTAGTAAGGAGAAAAAAGAGCCGTTCTTAAAAGTTTATAAAAAACCAGAAGATTTTATGTGCGTGTTTGTAATTGTTCCAGAAGGTGCCAACTTTATTTATTATCCCTACAAAAAGGGAAGAGGATAGAAAGGGTAGGGTTTAGGGTTTCTTAGCTTTAGCCAAGTTCCTAAATCTGTGAAATCCTTCTATAAAAAACGCCGCTTTGCATCCACAAAGCAGCGCGTATTATTAACTAAACTAAACTTTAATTTACGTGGTGCACATCTCCGCTTTTTGAGCTTGATGTTTTCTTGAGTGAAGCATTCCCTTTGTAACTTACATCACCACCACCACTTGCACTCGCCTCTAAACCTTTATTTACATAAAGACTTACATCAGAGCCTCCAGAAGCCTGTACCTTTGCATAATCTGTAATTAATCCATAAGCATCGATATCGCTACCACCGCTAGATTGGATGGTCATATTTTCTGCTTTCCCTTTTAAATCGAGGTCGCTGCCCCCGCTTGATTGAATCGATAAATCGTTGCAAACAATGGTAAGTTTTAAGTCCGATCCACCAGAAGAGCGAATGGCAAGCTTATCTGTCTTGATCTGGTTTTGCGTAAAAACATCCGAACCTCCTGATGCTGCAAGTGCATTTAGGGTTTTAAAACTTACATAAGCTTTAATGGTACGGTTTTTAAACATGCCGCTCCAGTTGATACCGTCTTTAAATTTTATGGTAACATTGCTGCCACTTTGCTCAACAATGATATCTTTCAATGTTTCAGAATCCGATTTTATACTCACACTTTCACTCCCCCTTGGGTTAAGTATAAGTCAATTCCACTGCTTACCCAATGCTATTGAAGTTTTTAACCGTGAAACTTTTAGTTTCCTGTGCTTTAGCCATATAGCTGGTTACCACGATAAATAAAATGGCGGATGATTTGATAAGGATTTTCATAGTTGTTTTTTCGTTAAATGATTCTGAAGCTATCATTACGCTATATTGTGCAACAAGGGCTTCGATTTTGTGTTTTGGTTATAGATTAGACGCATCTCTGGCGAAAACGTTGCAAACAATCGAAATTATTTTTCAAATAGTTTGAATTTCATTCTTAAAATCGTTCTTTTTGTATTCAATCCTTTTTATATAATGGCATCGCAATTACTTATTCTTAACAAGAAACAAATTCAGCAGAAAATAGATCGTATCGCTTATCAGATTTTGGAAGATAACCTGAATGAGAAAGAAGTGGTGCTCGCTGGTATTTGGGACCGTGGTTACAAATTAGCGCTAAGGTTGGAAAAAGTGCTTAAAAAAATTTCTGGCTTTAAACTTACTTTATTGCGTATCGACCTCCAAAAGGAAAGCAGCAAATTGGTTGCTTCAACAGATCTTGATGAAAGCCATTGGAAAAACAAGGTGATTATTATTGTTGATGATGTATTGAACAGTGGTAAAACGCTTGCTTACGGTTTAGGTGTTTTTTTAAATACCCCACATAAAAAAATCCGTACGGTAGTTTTGGTTGATCGAAGCCATAAAATTTTTCCTATTGCCACCGATTTTGTTGGTCTTGAACTCGCTACCATCTTAAAAGAACATGTAGATGTAGTAATGGATGTAGAAGGTGAAGAAGATCGGGTTTATTTGAGTTAAGCAAGAGTTGGCATCGTTTGTAACAAACGAGTATTGTAACCATTGTAAATAAAAGGATATTTGCAATTCAGCTCATTTTTTTGCAATTTCCCCAAATGTATCCGCCCAGAAAAAATAATTTGGTCTTCAGTTTTTTCTCTTGGTACATCCAATTTATCATCAAAAAAGACTTTTCGGCATTTAATTATGATCAATTGGAGGTTAAATCCGATGCTTCGGTATTGATTTTAGCCAATCATTTCAGCTGGTGGGATGGTTTTTTTCTCTTTTACATCAATAAAAAAGTATTTAAAAAACAATTTCATGTTTTGGTAAATGCAGAAAATTATAATAAAGTAGGTTTCTTGAAGTATCTTGGTGCTTTTGCTGCCGAAAATAAAGGTAAAGATGTTTTAGAAACCCTTAATTATGCAGGAAAACTGTTAGATAACCCCCAAAATTTGGTGCTTGTATTCCCCCAGGGTAAATTGTATTCGAACCATCTAAAAAATATCAGCTTCGAAAAAGGAGTGATGCAGATAATTAATGCCAGTCAGAAAAAAATCAATATTATTTTTGCTGCTACCTTTATCGATTATTTTGCGAAAAGAAAACCAACGGCCTATACTTATCTACAGCATTGGGAGAATGAGGAGTATGTGAGTTTGCAATTGCTAAAAAGTGCCTACAATAAACATTACGATCAATCGGTTGTTAAACAAAATCAGCTTATTGAATGACAATTTTTATTTACGCCATTTTAATTTTTCTGGTCATCCGGTTTTCGGTTACTGTATTCAATTTCCTTTCCAATCCAAAGTTGCCGAGAGTGGTTAAGCACTATCATGATAAGGTTTCAATCTTAATTCCTGCGCGAAATGAAGCAGCGGATATTTTGGAATTGCTCGTTTCGATACAAAATCAGGATTACACCAATTATGAGGTTATTGTTTTAGACGATAACAGTGATGATCATACATTCGAGGTGGTAGAAAATTTTTGCCTTAACAACCCACAGTTCAAAGTGGTAAAAGGAAAAGAACTCCCAAGCAATTGGCTTGGAAAAAACTATGCATGCCACCAGCTTAGCGAATTGGCTACAGGGAAATATCTTTTGTTTATCGACGCGGACGAATCAGTAAAAAGAGGATTGATTAATAGCCTGATCAATCGGATGGAAATTGGAGGTCTGGCTTTGTTAAGTGTTTTTACCAACCAAACTATAAAATCGATAGGCGAGCGGTTAACTGTTCCATTAATGCATTTTATCCTATTAAATTTATTGCCTTTGCGTTTGGTCAGGCTTTCAAAAAATCCGGCATTTGCAGCGGCAAGTGGGCAATGTATGTTTTTTAATGCCAATAATTACAAAGAAAACCATTGGCATGAACGGGTTAAAAACCAGGTTGTAGAAGATGTGGAGATTATGAAGTTGGTAAAACAAGAAAAATTTAATGCCGAAGCCCTTTTAGCCAACGGATTGATCTATTGCAGGATGTACAAGAATTTAGGCGAAAGCTTAAATGGTTTCAGTAAAAATTTATTGGCAGGTTTTGGTAATAACATCATAATATTATTATTTTACCAGCTTTTGGTAACCATAGGACCAGTAATTTTAATCTTAAACTTTAATATTGCTTTACTTGTATTACCATTAACTTTAATCATATTAAGCAGAATGATGATCTCTTATTTATCGGGGCAAAATGTTTTGATAAATCTGATTTTACATCCTTTACAGATGTTGTTCTTCTTAATTATTTCATTCATTTCTATAATAAAACATATTTTTAAAACGAGCACATGGAAGGGCAGAACGATCAAAACGATTTAAAGATTAAAAGGCTTGCGGTTGCAATAATTGTCGTTTTTCATGTGGTTGGCTTGCTTGGCTTCTTAATTCCAGCCATTCAGCCTTATTTTATCAAACTAGTTCCCTTTCATTTGTTGTTGATGTTTGCCGTAATTGTTTTTTCGTACAATGCAGATGTTAAACGTTTATTGTTGCTGGTTTCCGGTGTATTTCTCTGTGGTTTTTTAGTCGAGGTATTGGGTGTGCATACCGGAAAGATATTTGGTAGTTATTATTATGGCGATACATTGGGATATAAAGTAGCTGCGGTTCCATTATTAATGGGTGTAAATTGGGTAATTCTTATTTTCAGTGTGGGGCAAATGATGAAAAGTATGAAAATCAGGCATAGTATTTTGGCTTCGGTTTTTGGTGCTTTTATACTGGTAGGGTTCGATTTCTTTTTGGAGCCAGTAGCCATGAAATTTAATTATTGGCAGTGGGACTGGCATGAAATTCCTGTTCAGAATTACGTAGCCTGGTTTATTGTTTCGGTAATTTTGTTAAAGTTTTACTATGCTTTAGGCTTAAAGCAACAGAAATATATTGGGGTTGCAATGTTTGCCTCACAGCTAATCTTTTTTGTTGTCTTATACATGACAGCTGGAACAAATATTTTTGCTTAATTTTGTGAGGTTGTTTAATTAATTTAATATGATGGAAACACTAATCGTACAGCCTAAAAATAAAAAACAGCTTTTGGCAGTTGAGGCCGTGTTACAAGCATTGAATGTATCTTTTAAAAAAGAGAAAAGCTATAGCCCTGAATTTATAAGTGAAATAGCTAAAGGGGAGGATGATGTGAAAAATGGACGTTTAACAAGGGTTAAGGATGTTCAAGATATATGGAAAAGTATTTTGTAGACATTACGGATCAAGCTAAAAAACAATTGGCTGAGATCCTTAAATCAGGCGATAAAGCTTCCATTAAAAAACTCCAGCAAATTTTTATAGAATTAAGTATTCATCCGGCATCAGGTGTAGGTAAACCTGAAAAATTAAAATTTGAATTTTCTGGCTATTGGTCAAGACAAATAAATAAAAAAGATAGGTTAGTCTATAGAATCGATGAAGAGATTATTACTGTATTTGTAATTTCTGCAAAGGGACATTACCACGATAAATAACTAATCCTGAGAAAAAATGAGCAATTTAAACTTACAGGTCAACATCGATAAATCATCAGGCTTTTGCTTTGGCGTAGTGTATGCTATAGAAATGGCCGAAGATATTCTGGATAACGAAGGTTATTTATATTGCCTTGGCGATATTGTGCATAATGATGAAGAAGTAGAGCGTTTAACCAATCGCGGATTAAAAATCATCGATCACGAAGTATTAAAAAACTTAAGGGACGAAAAGGTTTTAATCAGGGCACATGGTGAAGCACCCTCAACCTATCAATTGGCTTTAGAAAATAACCTGACTTTAATAGATGCTTCATGTCCTGTTGTACTGAAATTGCAGAACAGGATTAAAAATTCGCATGACGATGATGAGCAAGTACTTATTTTTGGTAAGCATGGGCATGCTGAAGTAATCGGATTACAGGGCCAAACTGATGGTAAGGCGATTGTTTTTCAGGATCTGGCCGAGCTGGATAATGTAGAATTGCCTGCTAGATTTACCCTATACAGCCAAACCACCAAAAGCACCGATAAATTCTATCACATTAAAGATGAGTTATTGAGCAGAGGTTATGAAGTTAAGGCTAACGATACCATTTGCAGGCAGGTATCTAACCGTTACGAAGAGCTGGAAGATTTCGTAAGTCATTACGATAAAATCGTTTTTGTATCGGGCAAGAAATCGTCTAACGGTAAAGTGCTTTACGATGTTTGTAAAAAACACAATGATAATTCTTATTTCATTTCAAATGTTGAAGAGTTAGATCAAACCTGGTTTAACGAAAATGATAAAGTTGGTATCTGCGGTGCCACATCTACACCAATGTGGCTGATGGAAAAGGTTAAAGCCGCTTTGGAAAAATACTAGATTTATCATGAGAGGCGTCGCCCTGACCTGTAGCGTAGCGGAAAGCTACGAAGTAATTTAGTTCAGGGTCTGTACACCGAGTAAAGATGCTAACCACGTAGTAGCTACAAGGCAATTGAAAATAATATTTCTACTTGTAAAACAAGTTCAGCATGACGAAATAAATAAAAGCCATTGAAAACTGTAAAACCACATACCGGAATTCTGGTTGCGTTAACCGTAATTACCTGTTGGCTGGTTTCCCTTTATTTCTTGCTTACATGGGATTTTGCCTGGAGTAATCCTTTGGTTTATCTGATGATTGTTGTTCAAATGCATTTGTACACCGGCTTGTTTATTACCGCTCACGATGCTATGCACGGAACGATATCTCCTTACCCAAAAGCAAATAATTTTATTGGCTATCTTTCCGTTTTTCTCTACGCAGGTTTTTTTTATAACCGTTTGTATGTGAAACATCACCAGCATCATCAGCATGTACATACCGAAAACGATCCTGATTTTGCGCCACATGGCTTTTGGAAATGGTATTTACGTTTCATGCTAAATTATGTTACGATAATTCAATTAGTGATTATGGCCGTAGCCTATAATGTTTTGAAAATCTGGATCGATGAAAAGAACCTGCTGTTGTTTTGGGTACTGCCATCCCTATTAAGCACTTTTCAGTTATTTTATTTTGGAACCTATTTGCCTCATAAAGGAGAACACGATAATGAATATCATTCTTCAACTTTGCAGAAAAATCATTTTGTTGCCTTCTTTACCTGTTACTTTTTTGGTTATCATTTAGAACATCATCAAAAGCCAGGCGTACCCTGGTGGCAGCTTTATAAGACAAAATAAAAACTATTAATGGTGTCAGTCATATCTAATCTGGTAAATCAGATTTAATGATTCCAGAATTTGACTGCATCATAACAAGTAAGGTTAAACAAGTGGGGAATAATTGCCATTAATATTATTTTCCGTTGACGAAAAAATGTTTTTCATCACTTTTTAACATAGGTTAAAAACAATAAATACGCGATATTTGCGCAAAAAAAACATATTTTAATATCAATGAGCAAAAAGGGAATTTTACTGGTAAATTTAGGAACGCCCGATAGTACGGCAACAGCTGATGTCAAAAAATATCTTGATCAATTTTTGATGGATGAAAGGGTAATCGATATTCCTAAACTGAACCGTACACTATTGGTTAAAGGGATTATTGTTCCTTTCCGTAGCCCTAAAACTGCTAAATTGTACCGCGAAATATGGGATGAAAACGGTTCGCCGCTTTTGTATTATAGCAAGTTGCAGGCTAAAATGCTACAAGAAAGATTAGGTGATGAATACCACGTAGAACTAGCCATGCGTTACCAAAACCCATCTGTTGCATCGGCGTTAGCCAATTTAAAAGCGGGGTTGGTAGAGAGTATACAGGTAATACCGATGTTTCCACAATATGCTTCTGCGAGTACAGGTTCAGTAATACAATTGGTAATGGAATTGGTGGGCAAGTGGCCAACTGTCCCGCCAATATCGTTTGTTAATTCGTTCCATGATAACGAATTGATGATTAAAGTTTTTGCAGAAAATGCCAAAAAACATCATGTAGAAAGCTATGATCACGTATTGTTTAGCTTCCATGGCTTACCTGAACGTCAATTGTTAAAGTGTGACCATACCGGAAGTTATTGTTTAAAAAGTGCCGATTGCTGCCAGACATTAAATGATACCAATAAATTCTGTTATTCTGCACAAGGACATGATACGGCCAGGTTAATTGCGAAAGAATTAAATCTGTCAAAAGACCAATATACCGTTTGTTTCCAATCTCGTTTAGGTAAAGAGCCATGGGTACAACCTTACACTACTGATGTGTTGAAGAAATTGGCTGCCGAAGGCAAAAAACGTCTTTTGGTTTTTAGTCCTGCTTTTGTAGCCGATTGTTTAGAAACACTTTACGAAATTACGGTAGAATACCATGAAGAGTTTAAGGCTTTGGGTGGCGAACATGTTCAGCTGGTAGAAAGCTTGAACGATAGTCCTATATTTATCGAGGCTTTGGCCGGAATGGTTAAATAATTTAAATATGGCGAGCTTTATTGTTTTAATGGGCGTTTCGGGAAGTGGTAAAACAGTAGTTGGTAAAGCTTTGGCCCCGAGAATAAATGCTGAATTTATAGATGGCGATAACCTGCATTCGCAACGTAATGTAGATAAAATGGCTGCCGGAATTCCGTTAACAGATGCAGATCGTTTGGGTTGGCTACAGCTGATTGCGAAAGTTGGTCGCGAACATGTTGCCCATGGTACAAGCTGTATTATTGCTTGTTCTGCACTCAAGAAATCTTATCGCGATTTGCTGAGAACAGATAATGCATCAATCTGCTTTATTTATTTAAAAGGAAGTTTCGATTTAATTCACAATCGGATTATTAAACGTTCTCATCAATATATGCCAAGTAGTTTATTGAAAAGTCAGTTTGAAACATTGGAAGAGCCACAAACTGATGAACGGGATATAGTAACGGTTTCAATTGATCAGAGCATTCCCGAAATCATAGCAGAAATTGTTAAGACCGATCTGATTTCGTAATCATCGAAATAATCTGATCGGTTGCTCCTTTTTTATCTGTAACATATCTTTTGGCTTGCTTTGCGGCATCTTCATTTTTGGCAAAACCCTCAAATGCATCAATCAATTCCTCAATAGTAGAAATGCTTTTGGCCGCACCTATGGCAATTAAATCTTTTGCTTCCTGAAATTTATCGTATTTCGGGCCGAAAATTACAGGCAAGCCAAACGCTGCAGCTTCCAAGGTGTTGTGTATTCCCGTTCCAAAACCACCACCAATATATGCTACATTTCCATATTGATATAATGAAGAGAGCATACCAATGTTGTCAATTATTAAGATTTGAGATTTGAGAGCCGAGATTTGAGAACTTTCATCTGTCAACTGCGTACTGAAAACTGAAAACCGTGCACTGCCAACTGAAAACTGTTTCTCGATACTTTCGATATGACTTTCGTGGATCTCGTGTGGCGCAATGATAAACTTCCAGTTGGGATATTTTTCAGGCAAAGCCGATAATATTTTTTCATCCTCAGGCCAGGTGCTTCCGCAAACGAATGTAGGGGAGTTGCCGATAAAGCTTTCGATCAGGACAAGCTGTTTTGGCGATTGCGCATTTTCATAAACACGATCGAAACGGGTATCACCATTTATGGTTACATTATTTAACCCGATCGATTTTAAAAGATTTTTACTTTCTTCATTTTGTACAAAAAAGTAAGTAACAGATTTTAAAATATTGCGGTAAAAACTACCGTACCATTTAAAAAATGCCTGACTTTCTCTAAAAATCCCAGAAATCACATATAAAGGAATGCCCCGATCTTTTAATTCCTTAAAATAAAAATGCCAAAATTCGTACTTGGTAAAAATGGCCATTTCAGGATTAATGCTTGCTATAAAACGTTTGGCATTAGCTGGGGTATCAATGGGGAGATAAAATACATCTGCCAGGGCATAATTTTTTCTGATTTCATATCCCGAAGGAGAGAAAAAAGTTACTACGATTTTCTTAGCAGGATAAAGGGCTTTTAGCTTTTCTAAAACTGGCCTGCCCTGTTCAAATTCGCCCAAAGAGGCAAAATGAAACCATATATGTTTTTCGCTCGGATTAATTTTCTGAGCAATTTGTGTATAGACGTTTTTACGACCATTTATAAACAGCTTCGCTTTAGGATTGAATAAGGAAAATATCCTGATAAGCAAAGTGTAAAGCCGAATTCCGATTATGTAAAGCAAAAGCATTAGTGTAATTTCATATCTTCGTGCCAAGATAAAACGAATATATTTAAAAAGCTTAAAAATATATGGAAGCCTCACGATTTGCCCTATTATTCAGTACAATAAATAGACAGATTATGATTGCTCCATTGCAGCTAAAATAACCGAGCTTGCGAGCTCATTAAAAACCGATGAAAAACAATTTAATTGTTTAATAAATTAACAGATGAAGATAGCCGTTATTGGTACCGGATACGTAGGTTTAGTTACCGGAACCTGTTTAGCAGAAACAGGAAATGATGTAATATGTGTTGACATTAACGAAGCAAAGGTAAAACAAATGAAGGCTGGTGAAGTGCCGATTTACGAGCCCGGTTTAGATCTTTTGTTCCATAGAAATATAGAACAGGAAAGGTTAACCTTTACAACGAACCTTGCAGATGCCGTAAAAGAAGCGCAGATTATTTTTATGGCTTTGCCAACGCCTCCAGGTGGAGATGGCGCTGCTGATCTTTCTTATATTTTAGGCGCTGCAAAGGATATTTCCAAACTGATTACCGAATATAAGGTCATCGTAAATAAATCAACTGTTCCCGTTGGAACGGCCGATAAAGTAAAGGCTGTTTTTGCCGAAAATACTTCGATTGAAGTAGATGTGGTATCCAATCCTGAGTTTTTAAGGGAGGGTGTAGCTGTTGACGATTTTATGAAACCTGATCGTGTGGTTTTAGGAACTAAAAGCGAAAGGGCGAAAAAGCTGATGACTGAATTATATGGTCCTTATGTACGTCAGGGAAACCCAATTCTTTTTATGGATGAGCGTTCGTCTGAACTGACTAAATACGCGGCAAACTCTTTCCTTGCCACCAAAATCACGTTCATGAACGAAATCGCAAACCTTTGCGAACTGGTAGGTGCTGATGTTGATTCGGTAAGAAGGGGCATAGGCTCTGATGACCGTATCGGTAAACGTTTCCTTTTTCCGGGCGTAGGTTACGGTGGCTCTTGTTTTCCGAAGGATGTTCAGGCACTGGTAAAATCATCTGATGATTATGCCTACGATTTTCAGATCCTGAAATCGGTAATGGAGGTTAACGAAAGACAAAAAACAATCCTTGTTGATAAGGTGCTTAAATATTACAAAGGTGATATAAAAGGCAAACATTTTGCACTTTGGGGTTTGGCCTTTAAACCAGAAACCGACGATATCCGCGAGGCACCGGCCTTATATATTATCGACGCATTGGTTAAAAACGGTGCTACCGTTACCGTATTTGATCCGGAGGCAATGACAAATGTTAAAAATGTTATCGGCGATCAGGTAAACTATGCCAAAAACCAATACGAAGCTTTAGAAGGTGCTGATGCACTGCTGATTGCGACTGAATGGTCGGTTTTCCGTAATCCTGATTTTGAGAAAATCGACAACATCTTAAAAAATAAAGTGGTTTTCGATGGCCGAAATTTATACGATTTACAAAAAATGATCGATCTTGGCTATTATTATAACAGCATAGGTAGAAAATTAATAGATTAAAATGGGGCAGAAGAGAATATTGATTACAGGTGCAGCCGGATTTTTAGGCTCACACCTTTGTGATCGTTTTGTGAATGAGGGTTATCATGTTATCGGAATGGATAACCTGATTACGGGCGATTTGGCAAATATCGAACACCTGTTCAAGCTGGAGAATTTTGAGTTTTATAACCACGATGTTTCCAAATTTGTACATATTCCAGGTAAACTTCATTACATTTTACATTTTGCTTCACCCGCAAGTCCGATAGATTACCTTAAAATCCCGATCCAGACACTTAAAGTAGGTTCGTTAGGTACGCATAACCTTTTGGGTTTGGCCCGTAATAAAAATGCAAGAATGCTGATTGCTTCAACTTCTGAAGTTTATGGCGATCCAAATGTAAATCCTCAGCCAGAGGAATATTGGGGCAATGTAAATCCGGTTGGTCCACGTGGTGTTTACGACGAGGCCAAACGCTTTCAGGAAGCTATTACTATGGCCTACCATACTTTCCATGGCGTAGAAACAAGAATCGTTAGGATTTTTAATACCTATGGACCGAGAATGCGCCTGAATGATGGTCGTGTTTTACCTGCTTTTATCGGCCAGGCTTTAAGAGGCGAAGATTTAACTATCTTTGGCGACGGAAGTCAGACACGTTCTTTCTGTTATGTTGATGATCTGATTGAAGGGATTTATCGTTTATTGATGAGCGACTATGCACAGCCGGTAAACATTGGTAATCCAGATGAAATTACCATCAAGCAATTCTGTGAGGAAATTATCAAACTTACAGGCACTACGCAGAAAATCGTTTATAAGGAACTTCCGCAGGATGATCCTAAACAGCGCAGACCGGATATTACCAAAGCGAGAGAGATATTGGGATGGGAGCCTAAGATAGGTCGCGCCGAAGGATTGAAGATTACATACGAATATTTTAAATCATTGCCTGCAGAGGCTTTGGAGAAGATAGATCATAAAGATTTTACCACATTTAACCGTTAAAATGGCAAAAATATTAGTTACTGGCGGAACAGGATACATAGGTTCGCACACAGCAGTAGAGTTACACAACGCAGGATACGAAGTCGTAATTGTTGATAACCTTTCTAACTCGAATATCAAAATTCTAACCCAGCTTCATGCCATCACTGGCAAATGGTTCGATTTTCATGAAATAGATCTGCAGGATGACAGAGCTGTTCAGGAATTTGCAGAAAACCATACCGATATTGATGGGATTATTCACTTTGCCGCATCAAAAGCTGTAGGCGAATCGGTAGAACAGCCTTTAAAATACTATAAAAACAATTTTTATGGTTTAATTAACCTGTTAACCTCGTTTAACAGGAAGATTAATTTTGTGTTTTCTTCATCTTGCACCGTTTATGGCCAGCCAGAAACTTTACCTGTAACCGAAGCTGCACCAGTACAGAAAGCCGAATCTCCTTACGGAAATACCAAACAGATTGCCGAAGAAATATTGGCAGAAACTGCTGCAGTAACTCCTGACCTGAATGTTATCGCTTTGCGTTATTTCAATCCTGTTGGAGCGCATGAAACCGCTTTAATTGGCGAGTTGCCAAATGGTATTCCTGCCAACCTAGTTCCGTTCATCACGCAATCGGCCATTGGCAAGCGCGGCCCGATTACCGTTTATGGTGATGATTATAATACTCCTGATGGTTCTGCCATCCGCGATTATATCCACGTGGTAGATCTTGCTAAAGCACACGTTGCAGCCATCAAAAAATTAGAAGAAGGAAACCCTAACGGTAATTACGATGTTTTCAACATTGGTACGGGTAAAGGTTCTTCAGTTTTAGAGATTATTGCTGCTTTTGAGAGAGTGAACGGAGAAAAACTTGAGTATAAAATCGGTCCAAGAAGGGCAGGTGATATTGTTCAGATTTATGGCGACGTACAAAAAGCGAATAACGAACTGGGCTGGAAAGCTAATCTTGATATCAACGAAATGATGCGCTCTGCATGGGAGTGGGAAAAATACATTAAGGCTAACCCTTTTTAAATGAAGTTATCGGAGCACAAGGATCTAAAAGCTGCTATAACAGAATTGCCTGTCAAAGAAAAAGACAAGCTATTACTCCGTTTGGTGGCCAAAGATAAAGTGCTTACAGAGCATCTTCATTACAAATTATTAGAAGATGAAACCGATTTGGAAGATCGGAAGGAAAGGATTAAAACCGATGTGGAAGAACAGGTTCTGAAACTGAAAAAACTAAATGCCAAAGAGGCATTGGTAAAGGTTCGGAAGATGATCACCTCGGTTAATCATTTTTATAAAGTGACTAAAGATCCGGTTGGTGAGGTAGAATTGAAACTGTTTATCCTCAATGCCATTCCTTTTGATTATAAGAAAACAATTTTTGGTTACCGCGATTTTATGATGCTTTTTAGTGTATTTTACTTAAAAACTGTCGCGGTAACCATAAATAAATTTAAAAAGCTGCATGAAGACCTTCAGTTTGATTTAAGTGAAGACTTAAATAATTTGCTCGATAAAATCTATTCCTCTAAATTAGCTGATGCAGCGGAGGCAAGCAATTTGCCAAAAGAGATAAGTTAAAACTATGATCTATCATTATGTTCGGATTATTTAAAAAGAAAAAAATAGCACCCGAATTTAATTTCTCCGGTATTGGCACAGATATGCACTCGCACATTATTCCAGGGATTGATGATGGTGCACAAACGCTTAAAGATTCTTTTCTTTTGGCCAAAAAATTTAAAGATTTGGGGTATAAGAAGCTAATTGCAACTCCGCACATCATGGCCGATTATTTTCGGAATACGCCCGATACCATTAACCGTGGATTAGACACGTTAAGAAAAGGCTTACAGGAAATCGAACTCGATCTGGAAGTTGATGCTGCTGCAGAATATTATCTGGATGAAACCTTAGAAAAAAAAATTAGACAGAAAGAGGTTTTAACTTTTGGAAATAATTATCTTTTGTTTGAATTATCTTATATAAACGCCCCTCAGAACCTGATCGATTTTATAAAGATGATGCAGGATGCCGGATATAAGCCTGTATTGGCGCATCCTGAGCGTTACCCTTACTACTACAACTCTTTTGAAAGCTATCATCAGATCAGGGAAACCGGCTGCTTGCTGCAGGTAAACGGTATTGCTTTAACCGGTTATTATGGCAGTGGCGCAAAAAAAGTGGCAGGAGAAATGGTCGAAAACCACATGATTGATTTTGTAGGCAGCGATATGCACCATTTAAAACATGCTGCAGCGCTCGAAGATAGCCTTAGCATACCCTTAATGCAACAACTGCTTACCCAGTCTCAATTGAGTAACGCATTGCTGTAGAAAGGTTAATTGTTTAAACTGTATAAATTGGTTAACTGTTTTATGAAATATGTTAAGCCAATTGTAGGTTTGCAGTTAACCAGTTTAAACAATTAACCGATTTAACATTATTCGTACCTCAAGGCTTCCACAGGATCTAGTTTTGATGCTTTTTTAGCAGGATAATATCCAGATAGGATTCCTACAAACACGCATAATACAAAACCGCCAATAATAAATAACCAAGGAATTAAGAATGCACCACCCATTGCGAGGGAGATGAGGTTCCCTAAAACTATTCCCAGGAAAATACCTAAAGCCCCACCCATTAAACAGATTACTACTGCCTCAATCAAGAACTGGCGACGGATTACCTTTGGGTTTGCGCCGATGGCTTTACGGATACCAATTTCACGGGTACGTTCAGTAACCGAAACCAGCATGATATTCATTAGGCCGATTGAGGCTCCAATTAGGGTAATAATTCCAATGGCAACACCACCAATAGCCACAAAGGCCAAATTTTCGAATAATGTTTGAGCAATAGCATCACTCTTGGTAATCTCGAAATTATTGGTTTCATTCACTTTTACTTTCCGGATATTTCTGAATAGCGCAGTAGATTCGCCGATAATGTTTTCCTGCATCTCATTGCTGGGTACCATTACCGTTATGGTATAAGATGGATTGGCATTGGCGTTAATCTGTTTGGCTTTTAGCAAAGGCACATAAACTGCCCTATCGCCGCTAAAGCCCATACTCGATCCTTTTTTCTCTAATATGCCAACAATTTTAAAGCGGTTATTACCTACGTTGATCAGTTTGTCTAATGGATCAGAATCTTTAAATAATTTTTCAACCACTTCGCCACCAACAATACAAACATTGCTCCCGAGTTGTATTTCAGAAACACTAAAATTTCTTCCTTGCGATAAATTTAATCCCTGAGAGGCTAAACCATTTTCATCTATCCCCTGAACATTAATATTTGGATTGGTTTTTAAGCTCCCGTACTTTATCGTAGAACCACCGCTGGCAAAAACACTTACGGCAACAGTTGCAGGGGTATTCAGGCTATCTTTAAATTTAACGGCATCTTCGTAGCGGATGGCTTTAAAAGGTTTTGGGCGTTTACCATTTCCAATTCTAATTCCTGTACCGCGGTTTCTAATGGTGAAAGAGTTGGCTCCCATGCTACTAAAAGCATCAGTCATACTTTTCTTTACAGCATCTAGAGTGGTTAAAATCCCAACCAAAGCCATTAAACCAATGGCAATAATTAAGGCGGTAAGCATTGTACGCAAGCGGTTCGCTTTAATAGATTCTAATGCCAGTCTGATGTTTTCTCTGTAATTCATTTAGTATTGCGGTAAGCGTTTGGCGGACAAAGCTTGTAAAAATAAAAAAAGTCCCGATGTTTAGACAAGGGGACTGCACTATATGTTACAATAATATTTTATTTATGCCGAGAAACTCGTACCACAACCACAGGTGCTGGTTGCGTTAGGATTAACGAAAGTAAAACCACGTGAATTTAATCCATCCTGCCAATCGATCATCATGCCCATTAAGTACATCTGGTGTGCTTTGTTCATGAAAACCTTGATGCCATCTATAAAAAATTCCTGATCACCATCTTTTTTCTGATCGAAACCTAAAACGTAATTCATGCCGGCACAGCCACCACCTTCTACGCCAACACGCAATCCATAATCTTCACTAATCTCCTGCTGATCCTTTAATTTATATAACTCTTTAGCTGCTCCTTCTGAAAAAGTAACCGGTGCAAATGCTGTATCAACTGTTGTGCTCATGTTATTTAAATTTTATCTGTTACAAATATAAATAATAATGCACATTTTTGCTTTTAACGGTTCGTTAATATTACCGTAATTAAACAATACTTATGAATACCCAACAAATTTTAGTTGATATAGTGATCTTATTTGCAGGCATTTTCATTGCACTAGTGGCTGTTTATTATATTCTAAAGAACGATATCCAGCGTTTCTTTAGCCTGAAAACCATTGAACTCAATAAAGAAAGCCGGGCGCACATTTTACCCTTGAGGTTACAGGCGCACGAACGTTTAATCATATTTATCGATCGCATTAACCCTGCAAATTTGCTTGTTCGCCTGCACCAGCAAGGAATTGCCATTGCAACTTTACAAGCAGGGATCTTAAATGAAGTGCGTTCCGAATATCAGCACAATATTACCCAGCAACTGTATGTAGATAGTGTAACCTGGAATGTGGTGCGTAAACTGAAAGATGATACCATAGCAATGATTAATAATGCGGTGCAAGGTTTACCCGCAGATGCAAACGGAATTGAGCTGAGTAAAGCAATTTTACAGCACATGGCTAGCATTGATGAAAATCCTTACGATCTAACCATTGAGCTGATTAAAAAGGACATTCATCAGCTTTTTTGACAAGGTGTAACCAGTTTTAATAGTTAACCAACTTAGCTGGCCTAATGAATCAATGGCTATTGAACTAATGAACTAACCAATTATGAGCGAAAAAAAGCACACCACCACTTCAGGTATTGAAATAAAGGCGCTGTATACCGAAGCAAGGCCAATGGAAGAGCTGCCCGGAGAATTTCCTTTTACCAGGGGAATCCAGAAAGATATGTACCGGGGACGCTTATGGACTATGCGGCAGTATGCCGGTTTTTCAACCGCTGAGGAATCAAACAAACGTTATCATTATTTATTGGCCCAGGGAACAACGGGCTTATCTGTTGCTTTTGATCTTCCAACTCAAATTGGTTACGACTCTGATCATGAAATGGCCGACGGAGAGGTGGGTAAGGTAGGGGTGGCTATCGATTCGCTAAAGGATATTGAAATTTTATTTGATGGTATTGAGTTGAAAGATATCACCACTTCGATGACGATCAATGCAACGGCTTCAATTTTACTGGCCATGTATATTGCACTGGCCAAAAAACAAGGTGCAGATTTAAAACAGATTTCAGGGACGATACAGAATGATATATTAAAAGAATACGCTGCAAGAGGCACATATATCTACCCGCCAAAGCAATCTATGCGTTTGATTACCGATATTTTTGAGTTTTGTAGCAAAGAAGTTCCGAAGTGGAATACCATTTCTATATCTGGCTACCACATACGTGAAGCTGGATCAACTGCTGTGCAAGAACTTGCTTTTACATTAGCTAACGGTAAAACCTACCTAAAAGCAGCGCTGGATAAAGGTTTAGATATTAATGTGTTTGCGAAACGGTTATCGTTCTTCTTCAATTGCCACAATAATTTCTTTGAAGAAATAGCTAAATTTAGGGCTGCAAGGCGGATGTGGGCGAAAATTACCAAAGATTTGGGTGCCACAGACGAAAAAGCACAGATGCTAAGATTTCATACCCAAACCGGAGGCTCAACCTTAACAGCGCAACAACCGTTAAACAATGTAATCAGGGTAAGCAATCAGGCTATGGCTGCGGTTCTTGGCGGAACTCAATCCCTACATACCAATGGTTATGATGAAGCTCTTTCGCTTCCAACCGAATCGGCTGCAAAAATTGCTTTACGTACCCAGCAGATCATTGCCTTCGAGAGCGGCGTTATCGATACCGTAGATCCATTGGCTGGATCGTTCTTTATAGAAAGCTTAACCGATGAAGTAGAGGCTGCTGCCTGGACTTATATCGACCGGATAGATGCAATGGGAGGCTCGGTTAATGCCATCGAAAGCAATTATATGCAAAATGAGATTGCTGATGCAGCTTATCAATATCAAAAAGAAATCGAAAATGGCGAAAGGATTTCGGTAGGTGTAAATAAATTTACCCAAGAGGAAGAGGGGCTGACGGAGGTTTTTAATATTGATGATTCTATACGCAAGCTGCAAACTGAAAAACTGGAAGATTTAAAAACAACCCGCGATAACGATGCTGTAGGAAAAGCACTGCAGAGGTTGCATGAGGCGGCTAAAGGCGAAGATAATCTGATGCCGTTAATTATAGATGCGGTTGAAAAGTATGCTACACTTGGCGAAATTGCAGATGTGTTTAGGGAAGTTTTTGGCGTTTACTAAGGAAATTTAAGTACCCTTGTTTTGTACTTTATTCCAGATTAAATTAAAGGTATCTTGGTTTTAATAAGGGCTTAATAAAATGAACAGAAATCTTGTTCACTGACCTTAAATTAACGGGTTAAAGTGTCGTAAAATTCATACAATAACAAAGTTTATTGAAATAATTTAAATGATCTGTATTAATTGATGTTAATTTATTTATCTTATGGCTTTGATTTTCAGATTATTCGAGATTAAAAAAGGCTAAAACGCTTAACTAGTGCCTAAAATGGCTTAGATTTTGCTTTTTTAACAGCAATTCGAAGTGGAGAGGGTATTTTGACGTTAAATAATGGTTAATGTGGATAACCAGTGTTAATAAATAGTTATCAACATAAAAAATTGAGGTTAAGCGGGCTACTATATTCCTTATCAGTACGTTACGATTTATTTGAAATTTTTGTTTAAAATGTTGATAATTTTCTCAATATTCGTAGTCCCTAAACGGACCATCCCTTTAATTCGAATAGGCACTGTAAACCAATAAATTATAGAAATCGCA